>NZ_JAPHWH010000039.1:0-9545 GCF_026241455.1 Bacillus sp. DHT2 | reverse complement strand
CTCCTTCTATATTCCATTAATTTACAAATTGTTAATGGTCTAGTTTCGTATTGCCTTTTTTAAGCTGAAATAACAAATTAAGTGTTTAAATTACTAGAATCATTACTTGACATCACACCACAGGTCTCATATAATCTATAGCTCTATATTTTATACCCTATGCCATTTTTCATTGTAACAAGCTTTCTCCAAAGATTGAAAACATTATAAACCAAAAGCTTACAATCATAATAGCAATCTCTTTACACCTTTGTGAAAAGGGATACTGTGTTTCTTCCATCTATTGATTCCTCCTTTTGTACAAAGATCTCCCCCATTAAAATGGTAAATCGTCGTCCGAAATATCAATTGGTTGACCTGAATTAGAGAATGGATCATCATTCTTTTTAAATCCAGAATTACTAGCTTGATTAAATGAGTTCGAACCTTGATTACCAAAACCAGCTCCTACTGGCTGTTGATTAAATGAATTATGTTCTCCTCCACCACTATTACGTGGCTCTAAAAATTGTACGCTCTCTGCAACCACCTCTGTAACATATACGCGCTTCCCGTCTTGCCCCTCATAATTACGTGTCTGAAGACGACCATCTACACCAGCTAAACTACCTTTCTTTAGATAGTTTGCTACATTCTCAGCTTGTTTACGCCAAACAACCACTGAAATGAAGTCAGCTTCTCTTTGTCCCTGGTTTGTGAACGGTCTATTCACAGCTAACGTAAATGTTGCGACCGCAACCCCATTTGGCGTGTAACGCAAATCAGGATCCTTCGTGAGACGACCAACTAAAATTGTACGATTTAAAGACATGTGTTTTTTCCTCCCTTAGTTTCCTCTATTTTTTAGGTTCACCAAACCATTCATACATAGCTTGACGACTAATAATCCATTCTTTTCGTTTTCCTTTTGGGTGTAAAAAGAATTTTATTAAACCTTCATCTAACATCCGTTGTAACTCTACTACTTTCTTTTCAGTCATACCTGAAGGGCTGAATTTGTGCTTTAGTGTTTCACGAGGAATCCCCCAATGAAATGATGCTTCACTTGGTGTCATGTATTTTTCGATTTCTTTCATGAATATCTCCTTTGTTGTTTTCTTTTTATGCTATACTGTTAGTGAAGCGAATGTACTAGATTCCTTCACAGTACGATACTCATTCAAATACCCTTTGTTTGCTTTTTGCAACGGAGGGTTTTTATTTTTGATGCTTAAATCTTGATTCTAAAATAGCTAAACGAATGAGTTTAACCTTTATTTCCTTACTCAAAGATAACCACTCCGGCGTATTGATTTTCATCATTGATCTCCCCTTTTCTTTACATCATTTTGATTACTATCATATTTTTTTCTAACTCATTGACCTGCAAATGATACGGTGTCCCTGTTGCTTCTAATGCCTTGCAAAACATTTGATAATACTTAAAATTGCTAAGATCGAAACCAATTTGAGCTTTTGTAAGGAAATGTCTTACGTCTTGGATTACTTCAACTGACCTCTTTTTCATTGTAATCACTCCTTATCAAATACGCTCTTATAAGGTCATTATAACTCTCTTTCCACAACCTTACAAGGTCTATGTGTTAAATTTTCTGAATTTTTATTTTTAATAACGGGAGAATACGTGCAAATTTATATAAATCAACAAGAAATACTTTAAAACATCATTTGAGGTCCTTAAATCTCTTCAAATAAGATTTTAATTTGACGGATACCTATTGCATTGAGGGTAATGATTAAATCCGTTACAAAGGAATCTGAGAAGTCGTTTTTTCATAAGAACTTCTTTTTTTGAATAAAATTAAAAATGAGCTGAATAAAGTGCTTTCAACTCATTTATTGACCACTTCTGTATGTGTACAAGATGGAAATTGAGAACAACCAAAAAACTTATTATCATTTTTCTTTGAATATCGAATGACTAATTGATTTTTACAAACCGGACATTTCCGTTCTGCTGGATTGACTTGCTGATACACATCTTTCGCTTTTTGTTCTGGATTCACTTTGGTAATCAAATTCTGAAGCTCAAAACGATCAATAAGTTTCACCTGGCATACTTTTGCTAATTCTTCAGCTTGTTTTGTAAATACACTATTGGTTACGATCCATGCCTCGTCAGCCTTGTAGTATGCTTTTCCTGCATATACTTCTTGTACAGCCCGAATCCCAACTCGATTCTTTATCCCATATCGTTTCGCCTGGATTACAATACGATTTCTCCCTTTAAATATGACGTCTACACCGTAATCACAAGAGCGTTTGGTGACTTCTGGACGATATCCAAGTTCTCGAAAAAGAGCCTTTAGATATACTTCAAATTGAAATCCATCCATTTTGTCAATGTAACGAATCCCCGACTTCGCCATTCTCTTCAGAATTCGAATTTCACGTATTTTTCCAACACTCCATTTTAAAATATGAAAGATAATATAAAGACCCATTCCATACAAAAAAAGCTGTAATATACCTGATATTGGTAATGTATTAGACACTTCGCTCCATCTCCTTTTTTGGTGTTAGTTTCTTTTGCTGCGGTTGCGTTTGTTTAAAAAGCTGTTGCTGTTTTTCAGTTGATTGTATGACTGCCTTCAGTGCATCATTCCAATCTTTCTCCTGTGATGGAAGATGCATTTGGACACGTGGTGTAATCGTTAAAGCTCCTATCTTTTCCGTAAATTCTTTCCCCGCTTTATCATTATCTACTGCGAGGACAATTCGATTCACGGGAAATCCTTCATCTTTTGTCTCTTTAAATGTACGTAAAACAGTCTTCATCTTTAAACCATTCATACTAATCAGCCTTGCATTTTGAAGACGGTTTTGTTGTAACGTCCAATAGGAAAGAAGATCAATCGGGCTCTCGAAATAATAAATGGATGTTGGTTTCCCAACATCCACCATAAATCCTGTATGTGTTTTTCCATTCGGCAAAATTTGCTTGAAAGAACCTCGTTTATTTTCCATCTTAACTGTCCCTTGACGTTCTGCGCCTACTATATCTCCTGTTCCACCTTGTTCTCGCCATTTAAACACAACATTCTTCTTTTTATCTTGTGCAACGAGATCCTGCCCAATCAACCAATTGACTAATCGGGAATCAATTTTCCGCTCCTGAGTTAAATATTGCTTAATCGCTTGTTTATCCTGGACTTCCAAATGCCCTGGATAACGAAATGGCCCATCTTGTTTTGGCTCTTCTTCCTTAGATGATGTAAAGGTTGGATAATCACCAAGATTCACATCACGGACAGCTTCTTGAAAAGACATACCATAATACATTTTCGCAAAACTAATTGCTCCATATCCTTTCTCTCCTCGACTATTCCACGCAAACATATTATCTCGAATAATAAGGCTATCATGCTCCGTATGTCGGTAATAGTTTCCCTCTTTTTGAAATTTTTCTCCTTTGGCCTCTAAATACGACAACAAATCCACATCTTTTGCTTTCATGACTTCCTCCTCTGCCAGTCGATATGTCATGTTGGCACCTCCCCTTGTTGTGAATGGTTTCAAGAATAAAAAAAGAGAACTGTTTGTATCAGTTCTCTCCTATCGGTATCATATTCCCTATATTTTTGTCCTTTGGCTCTGTGAAAATATCAAATGGGTTTTTAGTAACCGTATAACAGCATAGCTTTTCATTCATCAGTTTCATTACCTTTTGATTTTTTTCTATATAATAATTTTCAGTAAAATGAATCCAATCTACCACATTATCTTCATCAGTCGACGAGTATTTGAATAGCTTGTTTTCTTCTAATTTACAAATTAGATGCTTCATTTCTTGCAAGGGTAACATAATCTCGAATTCAGACGTGTGAAACTCCTTGTCTAGGTCGATCAACACCGTTGTATCACAGCAACCTGAACCATATGAATGTATAACATCACATGACCAGTCAACAATCGATAACAAAGTCAATAATTTATATTTGTGTATGGATCTCCCAAAACACACGATGGGAATATACACAGAATCTGATTGTAACAGTGCATTCATAATAATCGTTTGTTTAAGATCTAACATGGGTCTTTTTTTTGCTCTTATATGCTCCAATCTAGGTTCCAATTTGAGTAAAAGTTCATCCAAATGTGGCAAATTCTCTTCAGGTTTTTCTCTTTCTTCCAAAATATCTTGAAACTCCATTTCACCCTCTAAATAATGTGCAAGGGTTTCTATTGTGAATAAGCTAGAAAAAAAACGATAATATCTATAGTCATGAAAAACTCTTCCCTGCAATGTTTTTTCTTCAAAAAACAAAATTTCTAACGGATCACAACTTGATTGAAGGTTTATATTAAATTCTTTCATTTCTCTTATAAAATTCATAATGCGTTCACACCCTCTCATTTTTATTTGCCAAATAAGAATTTTAATCGTTTCTCTTGTGTACTGTAGGATAACCGAGCGTCAAATTTTTTCCCATTATTTTTGGACTCAAACCCTTTAATTTGATCGGTCATGTTCTTTTCTAATATTTTGATCACATTGTTACTACTAATTTTCTTTCCAGACACGACCCCTGGAATAATGAATTCACAAGTTTTTTTATATTGCTCGCATAAGTAATTTGATTTACCTACAATCACTCGGCTCTTACACAGGGGACATTTCCCTAGTGTACGATCTTCCATTGTTGGAAAACGAAACTTTAGCCCCTCCTTATCCAAGTAAAGTGCCGCTGTAAATTCACCCTTTTCTCCTTTAAATCCTTGAATGAAGTCTGAACATTGCCCCGTCAAAATCTTTTTTAGTTGAGAAGGGGGAATCGCTTTTTCTTTGATTTTTGCTGGCAACATGAACTTACAACCATTTTTATATTCTGTGCACCCGAAAAATGTCTTTCGGTGAAGAATATCCCCTTTTTTACATTCTGGACACTTCCCTAGAGATAGCTCCTCTGTCGTTGGAAACTGAAATTGTACTTTGCCTTCTCGGAATACTAAGTACGCTGAAAACTCTTTCTCACCGGATTTAAAGCCTTTTAACAGATCCGTTTTCTTACTTTCAAATAGCTTTTTTATTTGTGCTTCAGGAATCGCCTTTTCTTTAATTTTTTTTGGCATACGGATCTCACACTCTGGATAATTACTACATCCATAGAAGTTTCCTTTATGAAGGATTTTCCCCTTTTTACATGGGCAACGGCATACTTCAATTTGTTGATTCCAATTCAAAATCATTTCATCTGCCACTTTTTCTTCTGTTTCTCCTAGCTTTGCAACTGTTTCTTTTACAAATGTATTCGTATTTTCCACAAATTCACCATATGGCATTTCCTTCTTTTCGATCATATGAATCATCCCTTCCATTTCAGCCGTATAAGCTGGATTTTTGATTTCATCTATCGGAAATTTTTCTACAAATGCACGACCAATTTTCGTAGTACGAATTTGGCCATTGGTAACTGTGATATAATTTCGTGCCGCAAGCTTAGGAATAAACGTCTCCTCTGTTGCGACTGTTCCAATCCGCTTTCCTTTCATCAACTCTTTTAAATGGTCATCATCTAACTTGCGACCGGCGGTCTCCATAAACGTTAGAATGGAGCTTTCAGTATGAAATGCTGGTTTCTTTGTTTTCGACTGCATTAAGTCATGTTTTACGATTTGGAATGAGTCTCCCTCATATAAAAAAGGGATTTGAAAGCTTTCCACAGACCCTTCTTCTATGTCCTCGTGAAATACGCTTAAAAATCCCTTCTCTTGAAGAACTTTCTCTTTTGTACTGTATATAGTTTCATCTTGATCCATGAACTGTGCTTCACGCACCAAATAAACAGCCGGTGACATAAAGTTCCCTATAAATCGCTTTACAATCAAATCATATAATTGAATTTCTAATGGTTTTCTATTGGTCCCGTCATATGGTTTGGTTGTCGGGATGATGGCAAAGTGACTATCTACAAGTTCATCATTAAATGTGGCATGTTTCTCTGTTATGGTATGCATATCCACAAGTTGAATCAAATCTGCATAATTGGTAGACTGCAAGGCTTGGAATACTTCTTGTACTCTACCTACCTTTTCCGTTGGCAAATGCCTGGATGACGAACGAGGATAGGAAATCCAACCTTCTTCATATAAACTCTGAATATGTTTTTTTGCGGTTTCTGCACTCACTTTCAATTTCGAATGCGCCTCTTTATACAAATCCGTTAGGTTATATAACAATTTTGGTTTCTTTTTTCTGGTACTCTCTTTAAACTCCGTTACGGTTAAAGCTGTACCGACTAGTTTTGTCCCAAGCTTTTGTAAAGGAGCTGGATCTAATAATTGGTCTTCTGTCTTCATGACCGCTTCTAAACCATTGTCTGTGATGAGTTTCAGATTATAGTAGGTTTGCTCTCTATAATTCTCTATGGCTATCTCACGGTGCCAAATCTCATGTAACAAGCACATTTGCACACGCCCCGTTGCTAATAAAAATTGATTTTTAGCAAGTTTCGTTGTACATCCTCTTGTTACATTAATTCCGAGAAGATAGTCCAGGTATTGCCTTGCTTTTGCGGAGTTTGCAAGCCCTTCATAATGTTCCCCTGGCTCTAACCGGTTCAACCCTGCCTCTAATTCTGCTGGTTCATAAGAAGCCAGCCAGAGGCGAGATTGTCGTTTATCTACACCTGCATACTCATACATTTCTCGATAAATCAGCTCACCCTCACGGTCTCCATCACAAGCGTTGACCACATGATCTACATCCTGACGTTGCAACAATTCTACTAAAGTATTGATTTGTTCGATATAATCCGGTTTCACTTTGTATTCCGGCTCTAACAAAAGGGGCAAGTGTTTGAATTTAAATTCTTTGTATTTCTCATCTATTTCTTCTGGATGCTTCAGCTCTAATAAATGACCGGAACACCAACTAATAATGTACTGATAGTTCTCAAAGTATCCAAAATAAGGTTTACTCCCCATATGTTTCTCTGCATTTCGAAAACGTGGTGATTTCAATAATTCGTATGCAACTTTTGGCTTTTCCGCAATAAATAATGTTTTTCCCATTACCCATTCCTCCTCATGTATGTAACATCTTTAATTTTGACGCTTGATTCTCCGCATTTTGAAGCGTTTCATCACACATTGCCCCATCCATAAACAAATGTTCAATGCCACGACTACAAGTAACATACAGCCAGCAAATAGCCATGGATTCATGACATCTTTCTCCATTCCCAATCTTTCTGCAAAAACACATACATTTGCTTTTTCTCTGACAATATTTCACGTGCCAATTGAATTTTTTCTTTTGGGAACAGAATAAAAATCAGTTCTTCAGCATTCCTTGTCTCTGCCCATACACCCGTATAATCAATATCTACAATCTCAACAATGTTTACCATTCGCTTCTCTCCTTTCGCTTTTAAAAAGAAGAAGAGCACTGTTTAACAGTACTCTCCTCAACCTATATCTATCTAGAATGTTCCATTTCCGCTTCTTTTGGCTGCTCTTTCTTTTTTACGTTTTTAAACTGATGAAAAAGTTGTGCGAATTTATTTTGACTTTTTGGTTCTTTCCCCTGGCTCGATTCTTTTTTACTGTTTTTATCATATTCTTGTTTTTCTTGATCTAAGGCTTTTTCAATGCCGGACAACTTTTCCCGCTGGGAATCTGTTAGATTCATTCCTTTTAACTCCTGAAGAGCTTCCTTTTTCAACCGGTATACTTCAGGATATGAATGTGTCTTCTCAAACTCTTTCATTTCTTTGACACGCTCTTCCCGACTTTTCGTATACGTTTCTTCTTGTTGCCCTGGACTATTACCCTGTTTTTCTTTTGATGTGGTTTGTTTATTTGGATCTGATCCCTTTTCATTATCAACTCCTAATAACATAAGCAATTCTGCCTGATATTGTTCCTTGTAACGTATCTCATCCTGAGAAGGGGCAAGTTCTTCTAAAATTTGTTCCTTATATGACTCTTTATAAGCCTCCTTAGGCAATCCTTTAGGTATTACCACTTGATCTTTTTTATCTAATGGTTCTAGAGATGGGAAAGACTGTTCTACTTGGTTTTCCATCTTTAGATTGGCTGTTTCGTCCATTCTTTGCCGCTCAAGCGCTCTTTGTTTTATCAAATTTTTCACCACATCAGACAACAACTTCTCTCCTGTAAGTCGAAGAGAAGAATTTGACCAATTTTCACCATCTATTTCTTGTTCATATACTTTTACTTTCCCCGTATCATGATGAACATCAATTGTGATATCTCCTTGCCCCCAGTCCATTGCGCTTGTCACAGATGGAATTGCAAAGCGAGTCACACCAGGCTCAACTCCTCGTTGTTTTTCATGCATATTCCCTTCAGGGAACCTTTCTATTTCTTTTCCAGCCGTTTTCAACGCATATTTGTACAAGGCCTCTTTTACCTCTTCTTGTTTGACTTGTTCTTTTATATTCATTTTTCATTCCTCCTTAAAATAAAAAATCACTTCTCGTTCTCAACGATAAGTGATGACATTGTTTCTTTATTAAATTGTGTAAACAAGCCATTTATCGTCCTAATTCCACCTCTTGTTTCTTTTTCTTTGCAACATTTTGGAATTGCGTAAAGTTCGAGAATGGTTCATATTGTTTTTCCCGATCAACCAATTTCGATGCGGTCTGCTTAGTAGCCGTAATTCCCTCTTTATTCAGCTTTTCTTGTACTTTACTTTCTAATTGATTGACAGATTCTTGGGTAATGAGTTCATTATCAATTGCTACATTTTTCGTTGCAAAATAACGCTCTTCCACTTGTACACGATGAATAATACTATCAATATCGTTTACTGTTTCATGAGATTGTGCTCGCTTAAAAGCCTCATATTTTCCACTTAATTCTTTCTCCATCGAAGCTGTAACATGTTTAGCTGTATGAGGAAGTGGTTGTAATTTTTGTTCTAATGACTCAATTGGTGCATAACCTTCCTGTTTCATTTCTTTATATAACTCTACTTCTTTTTCACTAAACGTTAACTCTTTTGGATCCTCAGCTTTATCTACAAAATCCACTTCTCTTTGTACCCATTTATCATATATGGCTATTTTGACTAGATCATTTAAATCAATCTGTGCATCCTTTTGATGTACAACAAACGAATTTTCTTTCCCCTCAAAAACAGAATTATGGACTGTCTCATATAAATCTGGTTGCAAAATTTTATTTAAGTGAACATCTTTTACACTACCGTTTTTTTCCGTTAAAGATACAGATAAACCTTCTTGATTTGGTTCTTCTTCCTTCCGTATTGGTATGTCAGTAATCTCTTTAGTAAAAGCATCCATCATGTGTATTTTTCCACCATACATATCTTGAACATCTTTATACAACACTTCGATTGTAACCAAATGGGCTTTCTCATGATATGGAGATGCATATAAACCATCTGACACTGTTTTTGCCATACTATCTACCTCTTTCCCTTTTTTATTATTGATTTCTTTATCTAAAATACTTTCAATTGTTTCAATAAATTCCACAGACGTTTCATGTACTTCTTTTAGCAATTTGGATTTATCTTTTAACTCTTTCCCTTGCGTCCAGTTGGCTAAATA
>NZ_JAPHWH010000038.1:0-10626 GCF_026241455.1 Bacillus sp. DHT2 | reverse complement strand
AAAAAGCCTAATTTCTCTACAATCAATTGAGAAATTAGGCTTTTTAATAGGAAAAGTAGGGTACATATTAACAGAATGCACTCATAAATGGGAATATGATATAAGACCATAAGGTTTTCCTACTATTCCCTTTAGGGGGGAGTGTCAAGTAATGATGTTATTTGTTGTATATGAAGAATTAACTATTCTTTATAATTATAGTGCAGAGCTATTAGATAAACACTTTCCTACATATAGGCCACTTGCTGCTGCTTGAGATAATGAATGAGTAATACCTGAACAATCTCCAATTAAATATAATCCAGTAATAGTTGTTTCAAACCTTTCATTGATTTTAATCGTAGGAGCATAAAATTTCCCATCAATTCCATATAGTAAAGTATCCTTATCGATAGGTTCTCCGATAAATTGTTCTAAACGTAGTAAAAATTCTTTGAGTCCTTCAATGTATAATTGAGGGATTTCTTTATTAAGATCTCCATAATCCCCCTGTAGTGTAGGTTGTATATGATTATATTTCATCATCTTTTCCAAGGTAGGTTGTCCCTTCAATAAATCCTCCAAACGCTGTACAACAATTCGATCTCGTCCTTGGTTAATTCCTTTTATAATTGTACTCGCGTATAAATTTGCTTCTGTCAGAGTAGGGAAATAACGTGGGATAAATAACGTGAAATTTAAGTTAGAAGTGCCGGTTCTTTGTTCTCGAAAATTTTGTCCATCAGGCATAACTAAACCTTCTTCATACTTACGAACAATACGCCCTTTGGGGTTCATACAATAGGTAGTTGCTGTGAAATTGTCATCTTGATAAGAGAGTTTTGTTTCAAATGTGTCTTTTAATATTGAGCGTAATTGATGTTCTTTCATCTCTACTCGAATACCTAGGTCTACACGGGTCTGCTCCTGTGCAATTTCAAGGGAAGAGCACATCTCTTTTAACCAATCCGCCCCGGAGCGTCCAGTTGCAAATACTAATTGCTTAGAATGAACTATTCCTTGATTTGTAGTAATTTTAAAATATTGTTTCTGTTTAACAATATGTTGTACATTTATGCGAAACTGGATATCTATCTTGTCACGTAAATATTTGTAGAGTTGCTGAAAAATGTCGATCGAAAGTGTAGTGCCTAGATGCCTTACTTGTGTTGTTAGCATTTGTAAACCACATGCCTCGGCTTTTTTGGTGATATTTGGATTGTCTGTGGAGTATTTTAGAACTGAATTTCCACCAAAACGACATAGGATCTTATCTACTTCATCCATTAGTTTTATAAAAACTTCTTTACCTATTTTTTTCTCAAGTTCTCCTCCAAACCCGTTTGTGTAATTAAATTTCCCTTCAGATTTTCCTAGACCACCAAAACCAAAATATTTGTCACATGCATTACAGTTACATAATTCCCCTTGTTCTAAAGGACAATTTCGATATTCTAATGGCTTACCTTTATCAAGAATTAAGATATTTTTGTTGCTTTGGGCTAATGCATAAGCCATAAAAACAGCGCTTACTCCAGCACCGATGATTGTAACATCATACATATTTTTTCACCTGCTATTGAATAGTTTGCTTGCTATTTTCCTAGTGTATAACAAATTTTCAACGTTTGGAAATGGCTCACATTGATTAGAGAGGTGAATGTTTTTTTATCTTAATTTCCAGAAGGATCACCGTTTGTAATATAAAATGCTTTACGCATTTCATATGTATGAGCCGTATGAATTAACAAGTCAACGAGAAAATCAAAATAAAGAGTATCAATATCCTGGGATTGTAAAAGTAGGAGATTTAGAGAAACCTGTTATGTGGAATAAAAAGGGATTAGAAAAATTTTCGCATCCTATTCACCAGTGGTCTAAGAAAAATCATGCACCATCTAATCGAATTATTGCTGAGGAATTTGGAATTAATCGTACTGTTCCAGGAGCCACTCAATATATGAAAGACCTTATTTCTATATTCAATCAAAAAGGTTGGCATCAATCGTTCTACGCATTTCGTGAAGATACTTGGACAGGAATGAATTATGAACTCGGAACAGGAAAGATAAAATGGGACGAAGAAGGTAAGCCAATACGTCAAGAGAATCCACTTTGGGATGTATTGAAAAATGATTTGCAATCTCACAAGAAGTAAAAATGTCATTAAAGTTAAAAAGGGTGGTACGGGATTATAAAAAAGAACGCTTTCCCACTTTTGGGATTGCGTTCTTTTTTGTTAATAATTCAACCTGTATCACCGTCGGCTAAACTTTGTATAAGATTAGTAACTGTTTGAGTTCCAACTGAAGTATGTGTGCTTACTGCTAGAAATGTAATCAACAGCATTCCTAATAATACTTTTTTCACTTTAACGCCTCCTTTTTAAAAATTTCTTTTTTAGCTTCATAACTTAAATAGAAATATTTGCTTCCTTGTTCAAAATTTCCTTCGTTATGAAACTGAACTGCTAATGCCTCGGTATATTCTTGAACGTACTCCCATAACCTTTCTGTTTTAAAGTAGTCCATTCCTGCTAGTACTCCTTTTTCTAGTTTTTCAGCAGGAGATTTTTTGTTCATTTCTCTTAGGATTGTAAAGCGATATTGATACTCTTTGTTACCTAAGTCATTGCAGATGGTTAACCCTTTTTCAATGAGTTGGGATGCAATTTCTTCTTCTTTTAGTTTGACATGTTCTTTTGCTTTAACAAAAATTGCTTTGTAATGATGGGGCTTCTTCTCAACAACTTCTGATAAATATCGAATTGCTGAACTAGAAATATTTTGACTGGCATACATTAAACCCAAATTATGACGAACTAATAAGATTGCTTTTTCATTTTCTTGCTTTTGGAATGTCCCCATTGCCGTAATAAAATATTCTTCAGCAAGTTCAAATTCTCTTAAATGTGTACAAGCTAAACCTAATAAATTATCGCAATAAGCTGTTTTGAGTTCATAACCAGTGTGTTCAGAAAATATATCTCTAGCTTTCGTCCCATACTTTATGGCTAAGAGTGCTTGGTAAATATGATAATGATATGTTGCTAAATTATAGTAAAATTCAGCTTGTTCAAGTTCATCAGAGATGTGATTAAGTAATACTTCAGCTTTATCATAGTGCTCTTTAGCAAGATTATAATTACCGATTGCGTTAGAATGAATAGCTTTATAAAAATGATAGTAGTAAGCTAGGGAATTATCAGTTGGCATATCAAAGGATTCAATTTTATCAAAACTATTTTTTGAAATACTCAAATTATCTACTAAATAGTTATATCCGAAATCTAGCAGGTAATAGTAGAGTAATAAGCTTGAGTCTGCCTTTTTATTGGGAATAAGAGTATCAATTTCTTCTTTTAAACAATGGGCATTATTTATATTACGTGAACGTATTTCTTGATACCAATTATTTAATAGTTCTTTAATTTGTTCATTCCCCTTAACTTTGACATTCATGAAAACCCCTCCTTTTTCAAATATTCTTATAAATAATGATAGCAGGAATACAATGTAATAGAAATTAAGTTTCTATATTTCTCAACATTTGTCTAACAGTTTTATTTTTAAAGCAACAAATAACCAAAAGTTGTGTTTATTGACACGCCCCTCCTAAAAGTGGGAGCGCTGTCGCACCGTAGTGAACTTTCTCGTTCGGAACATCTGTAATCGGTCAAATCTAGAATAATAACGAAATTTCTAAGAGATTCAAATGTGGAAATATGGGGGGAATGAGGAAATCTAAAAGAGCAAATACATTAGTATTATTTTCTGATCATACAAAGGGTATTTACGATGATCGTTGGAATGAAGATATACTATATTACACGGGAATGGGGAAAGAAGGGGATTAAGTTTTAGAAGGAAATCAAAACAAGACTCTACATGATTCTAATGAAAATGGAGTAGGCGTTTATTTATTGGAAGCGTTTGAAACAGATAAACATATCTTTATGGGGCAAGTAAAGCTTATAGAGCAACCTTTTCAAGAGATTCAGGAGGATACGCAAGGAATCAATAGAAAAGTATGGGTTTTTCCAATCCAGTTATTGACTAAGAATGTAGTACTTCCTCAGAATATTGTTCAGATTCGACAAGAGCAAGAAATGAAAGAAGCAAGAGGATTAAATTATGAAGAACTAAAGGACCGTGCTACAAAGGTAATATCTATTAGTAACAAACGATTTACAAAAAACGAAAACATATCAGCGTAATGAATATGTAGCTGAGTTGGCTAAGAGGCGTGCACAGGGTATATGTGAATTGTGCGAACAGCATGCTCCTTTCAAAGATAAATAAGGGAATCCATATTTAGAAGCTCATCATGTAAAATGGCTATCGGATGGTGGGGAAGACCCGATTTATAACACTGTTGGAGTAGGTGCAAATTGTCATCGCAAGTTACATGTGTTAAATAAAAATGAAGATGTTGCGAAATTAAAGAAAAAGCTAGAGCAGAATAAAACGGGAAGATGAGATAACGCAAAAGAGTGAAACGATATCAAGGAAGTGATTAGAGATGAAGAAAAAAGTATCGGTTGTTGGAGCAGTAATATTCAATAAACAAAATGAAATACTATGTGCATTACGTTCTCCTACAATGTCATTACCTAACTATTGGGAATTTCCTGGTGGGAAAATTGATGAAGGAGAAGCGCCGGAAGAAGCACTATTACGTGAGATTAAAGAAGAGCTAGGTTGTTTTATTACTGTAGGTGAAAAAATAGAAGAAGTTGAGCATGAGTATGAGAATATTATTGTTCATCTAACTACATATGAAGCATACATAGAGTCCGGTGTGCCTAAAGCACTTGAACATGCAGAACTCAAATGGGTTAATGTTAATAATTTATTAGAGCTAAAGTGGGCCCAAGCGGATATTCCGACTGTAGAGGTCTTGTGTTTATAATTTAAAATGTTGGGTCTATTATAACGAAAAAGAAACCGGATTTGTACTGAACTGCACCCCAATTGTTAATTGTGTCTAACAATTAACAATTGGGGTGCAGTTCAGTAATCGGAGTCGATTTTATTTATTACATAGCGCGCTTAGTCCGTTTTAAATAGAATCAGACGGAAGTATAGGATCTACAGGATGAACCACACCAACAAACTCACGATTTCTAACTTGAGCTCTTGCTACATGAAAATAATCCCCTACATTCGCTACAATTCGGTAATGTATCGGGTCTGGCGGAAATACCGTGTCTCCCGGTAAATCCACCCACGAAAAAGTAAAATTAAAGGTATAGAGCGTCTCTTCACCCGTATTAGTTCTATAGTTTCCGGATACAAGTATATCTGTAAGTGGTACATCATTACGGAATAGCTGATACGTAATGGCATCGACACTAAAAGTAACTTCATCTCCTGGAACGGCAAAAATTTCTGTACCGATTGTTGCATCTAGTTGAACGCGTGCTCTTTGTCCTGCTACTGCTTCGGTGGGAACTCGTAGCTCCATAATTGTGATATTGCTCACATTTTCCGGAACGGAAACGGAACCAGGAACTGAACAAGAAATCGCAGTATGGTTACAATTTCTTCCGTTATTTAAGCTCACGAATAATCACATTCCTTTACTTATAAATTACGCATAATACAATAGATGGAAATTTATTTCATTTCGCTTGTATATTTACCTACCGTACATGCTATGTGCGATAGGGTACCTCGTAAAGGGAGGTGTTTTTTGTTTAATCGAGACTTCACACCCACTTTACAATCCGTTAATATCCATCTGTTAAAATTTTACATGTAAGGCGAAAAACAAACGTAAAAGGGGAACTTAATAATGGTGCAAACACATTCGAACTTATACGAAATATCAATGTCAGGCGGACAGGAGTTAATGTGGTATAACGTGGAGGTCAAACAAGGCAAGCATACATACGAATTCGAAATCTACCGAGTGAGTGATACCATTTCGTTGTTTTATGTAGATCAGTTCGAAAGACAACTGGCAATAGCTAGTACCGAAGAGATGCTGATGATGTTAGTTTACGAGGAAGACAAGATGCGTTATAGAAACATTGTAGGGGATGCGGAGTGGTTATTGCTGGACGGTATACATAATCATCGAGGAATGACGAGTGAAGAGGAATCAGCGTTTTTGTACCTGAAGGAAAATGTATTGGATGAAATGGTAGCAAAATTGGAAGCGTAAAAGAGAACCGCCTATACAGGCGGTTTTTTGTTTCGTTAGTTTCATGTATCTAATGATATATGAAACTAACTGATAATGTATTTAACCAAAATACTGTGAGTAAAAAAATAAAATGAGGAAAATTAGTGTTTTACCTAATAATCTATTAAGTAAATCTACAGGAATAAAGAGTTCACCGAGTGTAATGTTTTTGAGATTATTTAAATTTTTCTTTTTTAATAAACCTTTTAACGTTTGAAAATCTATCTTATTTGAAAAAGACCAACCTGGCTTAGCTTTTGTATCTGAATTTACCTTAAAAATAACATGAATACCATAAGATTTTATACCACTTATATTTAATAATAGAATGAACCCTAAGATGATTAACCAAGTCATTTTGAGCACCTCGCTTTGATATTTAATATTATGATATTAAATGCGTTGAGAAAGTGTGCTGTTGTCCATGAAAAATGTTGCGAATTTGTTGCGATTATGTTGAGAATAATATGATACTACTATTGATTTTGAAGGCTGAGAAGACTTTCGAAATTTTATTTTGCTAGGCACCTGAAAAATCCGTGTATCAAAAAATAACTTTAGGTCTTAAAAATGCTGTATCGTTAGAAAATTATATTATAGGATTAAAACAAGTTTTACTAAATGTGAAAAATATCCAAGAGCACCCAGTCTCTACACTAGCAACGTTTCTCGAAAAAGGAGCGTGACGGTTCTCAAAAGAAATTGAAGAAATGTATCCATCACCGAAAAATGGATTAAAATCCTTTGTACAAAGGGGGCTTTTATCTGGTAGCTAGCAAATTAAAAAAATTTTTGGTGAACTTTACATTGAGAAATATTGAAAATGGGAGTGATTGAAAATGGCATATCTATTACAAGTTGATTTTGCGTTTGAAGGTCCTTTTGGTGAAGAGATGGCAAAAGCATTTTGGGATTTAGCAAATAGTATTAACGAAGAAGAAGGGTTCCATTGGAAAATATGGACAGAGAATCAAGACACAAAAGAAGCTGGAGGTATCTATGTATTTGAAGAAAAACAAGATGCTGAAAAATATGCTGAAATGCATAGAAACAGACTTCAATCGTTTGGTGTTAAAGATATTAGGGTAAGAATTTTTGACATCAATGAAAAGCTAACCAAACTTAATCATGGTTATGTTAAATAATGAGGAATACGGCACGGCATTCTCGACAGTTGAAGTAAGGGAGTGATTATTATGAAAGGGGTTAAAAGAAAAAATATAATTATTTTGGTATGTCTATCGGTGTTAGGTGGCTTAATATTTCTTTTTACATCTAATAAAGATTCTAAGATTGACGATTTTCCTGTACCGATGTCAGCCATTTATATTAAAGAGGATAAACCGAATGTTTATAGATATTATAGTATTATTCCTATAAACAAAGCTAAGGGCTGGAAATATCTTGGTGAAAATGGTCATACTATAGAATTTCAAAAAGGTAATAGAAAAATAATTATTTTGCATCTACCAGAGGATAGAAATTATTATTTATATGAAGAACAATAGGGTCAATATACTATTTGTAAGTTGAAATTTAGTGGATATTTTCTATAGAAGTTATATATAAATATTAATGGTAAGATGTTTGAATCTTAAATGTATCGAAGGATATAATAGATGTCGAAGTGCAGGAAACTCGAATATTTAGTCCTACTGGAAGAACCGGCGGACATTGAACTATAAAGAGCGTTAGCAATATTGCTCTGTAGTTTGGTGTTCGCTTTTTTATATTTTATTAATAAAATAGACAAGGAGTGTTTATGTATGAATCAATTAACTTTCTTGCCAAAGATTGATCGTAAAGCAACGCATGCTCGCTTAGAAAAGATTCTTGAAGACGTTCGTATTTATAGACAGTTTGGGATGATCAGAAATGAGGGTTACAGCTTCTTGTGAAATAAGATATTATGGCCCAACAAAAATGGTAGGTAAACTAGCTGAAGAAGTTGCTTTGGCCAATTTGGGATTGAGTAAGCGAGAGGAAAGATAAAAACGTCTATCTTTTCAGATTGATAAGACGTTAAGTCGTTTTAGTAAGAATCAGAGAGACATTATTATAAAGCGTTATGTAGAAGCTGAAGAAGTATTTGACTACATGGTTTATAACGAGAGTGGCATGAGTGAGTATACAGATAGACGTAAAGTCTAGCTAGCTTTTGCTCTTAGGTTAGAAGTGTATGAGGTAGAAAGTCAGTATGGAGGGGATGATCTATGAATTTTGTTCAACCTATTCGTGATCCAGATCAAATACAACAAATTAAAGAGCACCTCAAGGAAAAGAATGAGCGTAATTATATTCTTTTGGTAATGGGAATTAATACAGGATTACGTATTAGCGATATTTTCAAATTGAAGGTAGGAGACTTAAAAGGTAGTCATATTTCAATGAGAGAAAAGAAAACAGGAAAGCAGAAGCGTATTCAATTGACTCCAGCATTGAAAAGAGGATTACGATGATACATTGAGGAAAGAGAAGATAATGAGTATTTTAAACTTAATAATAGAGAAGATTATTAAGTTTGAAATTGAGTATGATAAAAAGAAGACAATTATTAGTGATTGATATAATTTAGTTTAGATATCTTATTCGGTCATACCAATAAAGGGGATTTTGGCATACAGTAATTACATAATATGAATAGTTGTGGAACGGTTCCTACAATTTATGAATTTTTTATACCTGCGTGTTAGTTGTATTGAAGTTAGCTAGTTCTTCTTTCACTATGTTTAATATCACATTTTTGCCTTCTTCATTAAGGGTAGCTAAAATACTCCTAAACAAACTAATAAATAGTTAGAATTGCTCCTGTCATTTCTCATGGAAGTTACTAAAGAAAGTATGTTATTAATTACAGATTCAAAAATTAGTGCATTATTATCAATATTAAATGAAAGCTCCTCCTTGTTTTCTTGATCTTTCCTTTCGATTTGTTTATGTAAATCTCTCATCCATTTACTTTCAAAAGTTTTTTTATGAATAAGCTGGTCTCCTTGATAAGCAGCATTTAAAGGGTGCCGCTGTTTATTACATAATGGTGGTATGATTTTCCTCTGAATAAGGACTTATTCAGCTAACGGGCGCTTTAATTGAACAAACTGCTAAAGCTAAAAGGATCTTCAATCAGAAGATCCTTTTAATATGCCTATAATGAGACGTTATGTTAACCTAACCTAACATGACAATGAGAATAGCTGGTTTTAAAAATATTTAGAAAATCCAGTTGACGGCATACCTACTACGTGTTACGATATACCTGTAGTAAGTCACACTCGATACTGACACCACTGAATAGTTAGGTTGCAAAAAAAATTTAAGAAAAATAGTTGACACTTTCTACTAAGTGATACAATATACGTGTAATAAGTAATACTGAATAGAGTGATTTTCCAAAAGCTATTTAGTAAAAATTCACCTTAGTACTCTGTTATACTGAATATAAGCCAGACAAAATAGAGGAGGGAGAGGAGGATCTAAACATGGAAAATTTAACTGAAATGCTGAAGGGTTCGCTGGAAGGCTGCGTGCTGGAAATCATCAGCCGCCATGAAACCTATGGCTACGAGATTACCCGCCGCCTGAACGAGCTTGGGTTCACCGAAGTCGTGGAAGGGACGGTCTATACCATCCTCGTGCGATTAGAAAAGAAAAAACTTGTGAACATAGAAAAGAAACCGTCAGATATGGGGCCGCCCCGCAAGTTTTACTCACTTAATGAGGCTGGCCGCCAGGAACTTGAATTGTTTTGGAAAAAATGGGATTTTGTATCATCAAAAATTAATGTCTTGAAGTCAATCTAGCTTCATAAGATATTCCGTCCGATATTTTTGGAGTGTCTTGTTCAGCTTTATAAAAAAGGAGGAAAAATAACATGTTGGAAATGTTCAAAAAAATGATTGGTAATAAAAAAGAGTACAAAATGATGATGGCACGGGTTGAAGCCCTTCCAGAGGACTACCAGTTTGTATTTAAGAAAATTCAAAACTACATGTGGAATTTCTCAGCGGGCAACGGGATGGATATGCTGCACATACAATATGAATTAATCGAGTTATTCGAAGCCGGTGCGGCGGAAGGCAGACAAGTGCTGGAAATCACTGGGGACGACGTGGCGTCCTTTGCCGACGAACTAGTAGCAAACGCTAAAACCTATGTCGCCAAGTATCGTGAAGATTTGAATCAGAGTATCATGAAACGATTGGGAAAAAAATAAATGTAATAGATAATACCGACTGAATAGCTGGTTACAAATGTGAATTGCCACCTTCGCTATTCAGTTATATTTTTAACTCGGTACTAAGTTATACAGATTATCAGTCAGACTAAATAGGAGAGTATAGGCAATCTAGCTCCGCAAGGTGCTTTTTATAAGGAGGAAAAAAGTATGAGCAATGCAGCGATTTCTGTAAAAGAGTTAAAAAAATCCTTTAAAGACAAGGAAGTCTTAAAGGGGGTGGA
>NZ_JAPHWH010000037.1:0-10641 GCF_026241455.1 Bacillus sp. DHT2 | reverse complement strand
CACCCCAACCCCTCAATCCTTGAGGGGCTCCCTCGCCGGTTGGCAGGGTCAAAAGGGTACCTTTTGACAACCACAAGAGGGTTGCATAGTGAGTCTGTCAACTCCTTAATGCTCCTTCATTTCGCTTTCGCTTCATTCTGTCCGCTTACCGTTGACAGACACGACACAACTATCTTTAATTATTTTATTTTTCTATTAAGTGCGTAATAGGGGTACGGCAACGATTACTTCTTTTTTGAGCCACTCGTCAATTCTTATAGTTTTCGAGGCATTTTACTATACCGAATACAAAAAACTATATGGATTTACCATAAAATGGTATTTAAATTATGCTGTTGCATATTTTTAACGGGGGAGGCGATCTTCATGAATCTATAGAGGAAACCATTACCACATGATAACAATTTCTAAAAGGAGGAAGGTTTATGCAAAGAAGTTTTAAATTCCTGTTCACGTCCGTTTTTTCCTTGATTTGTGTTTTATACTTTCAAACGAACGCCTTTGCCGCACCAGCATACGATGGAGTTGTTAAAATGGAACAACCGTCAGGCGAATCGTTTCAAGCCACAGTGCATGGAGATGAATGGTTCCATTGGGCAAGCACAAAGGATGGCGACGTACTTTTACAAGATCAGAAGGGGTATTGGAATTACGCTGAACTTACATCAGACGAACTGAAATCGACGGGAAAAAAATATAAAATTGACAAGAAACCTGCAAAAGCGGTAAATGAGAACAATTTGAACAAATGGATAAAGAAATACAACCCTCAAGCAAAGAAAAAACAGGAGCTCATGAAAGAATTTACGGGATCACCAGAAAATGTTGACGGAACTGTCACTCCAGTTTCAGGACCTCAAAAATTACTTGTTGTGTTAATTGGGTTTACAGATGTTGATATCGCATATAGCGACAACGATTGGAGCAACAGATTTTTTGCTGCAAATCAAAAGTCAGTAAAGGATTACTATAATGAGGTGAGTAATGGAAAAGCACAGATCACTCCGGCATCCGAAACATATGGTACGCAAAATGATGGGGTGGTTAAAGTGAAATTAGATTACGCTCATCCGGATACATCGGGAAAAGACATTAAAACGGTTATAACAGATGCACTGGATAAAGCTGATCCTAAGGTGAATTTTGCTAGTTTTGATACTAATAATGATCAAGTCATCAATTCTAAAGATAGCTTCTACATTGTAACTGTTCTTGCTGGCAATGAAGAGGCTAGTGGTGGTTCAGTGCCAAATGTTTGGGCACATCAGTGGTATGCTCCTAACACAAATCACGATGGTGTTACAGTATCAGGTATGTATACGACGCAGGGTGAAAAACAATATGGTCATATGGCAACGATTGGTATTCCTGCTCATGAATTAGGTCATTCCTTGGGCCTTCCAGATTTATATGGCGTTAATAATCATGTGGGTGGTCTAAGTATAATGGCTAATGGAGCCTGGAATAGTCTTCAAGGAGAAGATTATGGAGCTACACCCGATCATATGGATGCCTGGTCGAAAGTAAAATTAGGATTTGTAACACCAACTGTAGTAAATGCCACCAACAATTTTACTCTAAATGCCATCCAAAATAACTATAATGTTTTAAAGATTCCTTTAAAGGATAATACTTATTTTTTAGTTGAGAATCGCGAAAAAGTTGGATATGATGCAAGCTTGCCAACAAATTCTGGTGGCATAGCGGTTTGGCATATTGATGAATCCATGAATAATACTGATAGTGACCCTCATCCTTTTATTGATATAGAGCAATCTGTCAGTGAATACCAAGACCCATTCTATTACACGAATCAAAATCATGCTGCTTCCTTTGGTCCAGACACCAATCCGAACAGTAATACCTACACTGGAGAAAAATCGGGAGTAACGATTACAACGACAAGCACAAGTGGTTCTGCTATGAATGTAGCAGTCACGACAAAAGGAGCTAGTTGGATTCCTCAAACAAATTGGAAACTAAAATCTGTAGACAGTTATGCTCAGTACAATTTGGGTACGTATGCCTTTGATGGAAACAAAGATACGTTTTGGCATACGAACTGGAGCCCTGTAGCTCCAATGCCGCACGAGATTCAAATTGATTTAGGTGCAACCTATAGCCTCTCCAAATTCAACTACCTGCCAAGACAAGACGGCCAAGTGAACGGAACAATTAAGGGCTATGAGTTCTACGTCAGTAGTGATGGAGTGAATTGGGGAACAGCTGTAGCTACAGGTACCTTTACAAATGATACCACTTTAAAAGAAGTCAGCTTTGCAACCAAGACAGGTCGCTATATTAGACTGCGTGCCTTAAGCGAGATAAACAATAATCCATGGACAAGTGTGGCTGAACTCAATGTATTTGGAGTAGCGCAATAATGTATTTGTGAGGGGTGCTATTGAAATCATTGATAAGCTACCCCAAAGGGTTATCATCTGCTGGGAGTTTCGTTCAAAAATAATAAAAAACAGTAGTGATTTTATGCACTACTGTTTTTTATTATTTTTGAAAGTAAACTTTTAAATATTTGTTTACATTCATTTCCCCTAAAACATTGACTTTAACTCAATTCTCTTGATATCCTCAAAATTAGAAAGAAAAGTATACATTCAAAACACTATAAATAAAAAGTTTATAGACTCTATAAAAAATAAAAATACTTGCAAAATAAAAGACGACTTAAAAGTCGTCTTTTATTTTGTGTTACAATTTATATGGATTATTAGGGATTTTCTTTTCTTTTTGTATCTGTAGTATTAACTGTTTTTTCTTTTCTTCAATCAATACAGTCTTTTTAAAAGTTAACAATGAAGCTATTTGTAGTAAAACATAATATATTTTTAAATCAAAACTACTATTTGCAATAATATGATCCATTACATATGATAAACCTCCCTATTTTATAAACAAAAAATTACTCAGTTCTAATTGTAATTATATATTATCAATATTAGGTATAGGTTTCTATTCAAAATATATACTTCACTAATTACCATAACCCCACTTATTAAAGTGGATGATATAAACTATTAAATTCTCAAAAAAATTGGGTTCTTTTAGCTTACGAAAGAAAGTATTTAGCATCAAGAAGTATGTATCCTATGAAAGTTAAGAGAAGAACAAGAGTAAAAAAGATTGTTTTTTGCTTTTTACTTCTATTTTTAAACCATCCCCATCTTTTGCTCTCATCTTCTAACCAAAAGTAATCAACCACAAGAAATAACAGAATAATTAAGAAATAGAAAAAGATTTTCAGTATAATCATCTCCTTTATTACCCATAGATACACACACTTCTTTTTACTTCCATTTTATAAAAAATTATCTCTTATAAAAAAGATAAACTTTTTTTTTTACTATTCAAAACAACTTGTTAAAAAAAGTAAAATACAACAAATATTAAACCCTGTGTCTTACCATCTCTTCCACCAAGGTTTTTTAGCTTCTTGATAAATTTCTTCAATCTTTTTATCAAAAGCTATATCTCTTTCTGAAATATATTCAATCATTTTTTGCATATCTTCAATTTGTTGATCTTTTTCTTTTTCCCTTTTTTGAGATTCCAATAACTGTTTTTTTATTTCAACTTCAGTTTCTTCAGATGCTTGCAACTTAGAGATTATCATTTGATTTTGTTCTTCAATTTGTTCTATTTGCTTTTGAAATGAATTTGCTAATTTCTGAATCTCATATCGCATTTTGTGCGAAATCAAATCATCTTTTGATTCCTTATTTATCAACGGTTGCACACTTTGTATCGGTGACTTGTGCTTCTGTCTTCGTATCACTGCTACGGAAGCCGCCATATCAAGGTTTACTCCAGCTTCTTTTCTAGCTTGAATCAAATCTCTAAACGTTAACTCATCTATATCGGTAAAAATTCTTGTGTTATTTTCATTTTTTCGAAAAACATACCCTGCTTTCTCAAGAGATTGGGCGTATTTCCTAACTGTACTTTCAGCAATTCCAAATGTTTTAGCAATATCATGACTTTTTAATTCCTTAGGGATTCCCTCTAACAATTCAATTTCTGTATCGCCCGTATCGGCCATCGCTACCACCTCTTTCTATTTTTATAAGCGATATATCGGCGATATAATATAAATAAACAACACTTAAAATAAACATAACAAAAAATAAACAAGAATACACAAAAAAATTTAGACAAATTAAGCATATACTATGATTTGAAACAATCATAATCAAATTTATACAAGATTTTATACAAGAAAAAAGAAAAAAAGAAAATAGCAAGGATCCCTGAAATCCTTGCTATTACAACAATGTATAAAATTATGCATATCGATTTCACATAAAAAAGAGAAAATAACCCAATAAAAACAAGGATTCCCGCTTGTCCTTGCTACCGATAATTTTGCGTTATGTTAACTTTACATCTATAAAGTATTCATAATCTTATTCATCTTTTTTATTAGGTTCTTGGACTTGGAGTAATTCAACAAAAACATTTAGCATGTCCTGTATTTGAATTCGATTATCAACAAAATATTGCAAATTAAACCCATTAAAAAGAGCCATTCCAGCTGTTGCTAAGGTTCTAGCATCCAATAAGCTTCCAATAATGCCTTCATTTTTCATTTCTTGAATAAAATGTGTAGTAAACGTCCTCCATTCTTCCATCTGGAGAATAAGTATCTCTTTTATCTGTGGTAATTCATTCGAAATCATACATCCTTGAAGAAGCATAGGAGAAGACCCCTTTTCATAAGCCTCATTCACCAAACGCATGCTATGTTTTTTAAATTTATTTAGTAAATCTCGATCTTTTTCATTAAGAGCTTCTTTTAAATCCTCAAAATAAAAATCAATACCTTCTTTTATCAGCTTCAGTAAAAACTCTTCTTTGTTAGGAAAATGAGCATAGAAAGCACCTTTAGAATAACCAGCGTGTTTTACAATCTGATCAATGCTTGTACTAGAATAGCCTTGTTTAGAAAACAATTCAATTCCTGATTGCATTAATTTGTTAATTGTCTCTTCTGATTGTTTCTGATGATAATTCACTATAGCAACCCCCCTTTTTTAAAGAAACTGAATATTTAATTAATTCTAGCACATTCCTCAGCATATAATACATTAATTAATACCAACTAGTTGGTATTTAAAAATAATACTTATAAAGGAGATGGTTAAATGACATTATCTCAAGGGATTATAAAGAAATGGCTGTTAATATTTGTTTTATGTTTTTCAATGTTTTTTGTATTTTTTCCACAATCTAAAGCAGATGCTGCTTCATCTTCTACCTTATTAGATGGTTATGGAACTGTAAGTTCGGCCCCAATTTATATTACCTCTCCGTATCAAAAATTAAATTTTCAAGCTATTAATTATCGTAGTGCAGATGTAAAAATGTGGGTTAAGAATGACACTACAGGAGGAGTCCTTTTTTCCAAAACTTTGTGGAGTGAAGGGAGTCGTGTTGACCCTCGTAATCCACCTTATACAAGCCTTAAAAATGGAAAATATCGTATATATTTACAATGCGACAGCTTGGCACCATGCTATGCATCTGCAAAAATTTACACTCAATAACTTTAAAATAAATATCTCTCATTTAAAATAAGAGGATCTTCAATTGAAGATCCTTTTTCAATGCCAATAATAGGACGTTATGTTAACCGAGCATGTATATGGTATACATTGTTTCTTGTTCAATTAACTGGCAGTTTAGTTATATAAGTAATTGGATATTTATAGTAAGATGAAGGTGAATGAGAGAAGAATTTATGGAGGTTACTCTATGGACTACAATCTATTTAGAACTTTACCAGAAATACCAAATCCTAAGTACATTGTATTTAGTGATTTTGATGAAACGTACTTTCCTCACCAATTAACCGCCGAACGAAAAAGTCAAATACAAGAATTAGAACAGACTATCGTAGAAAAAAGTAGGGTTTCTGGTTTACTTTTTGGCTTGGTAACAGGTAGTAACATTGAGGCTGTTCTTGAAAAAATGAAGAGGGGTGGATTTCAGTATCTTCCTCATTTTATTGCAAGTGATTTGGGAACAGAAATTCATTATTTCAACAAATTAAAACAAGGTGAAATTGATAAAGAATGGCTTAGCAGGTTTGATAATGGCAATTACCATCCCGATAAAATAAAAGAGATAGTTGATTTGTTAGCTTCTAAAAATATTGCTTTAGATAGCCAATCACAGATGGGTGCATCAAAATACAAAAGCAATTACTACTATTTCAGCAAGAATGAAAAGGACGATCAATTAAACCTTAACCATATTAGACAAGTTGCTAGTGATTTTAAAATTAGTATAAACATCAATCAATGTAATCCTTTGGCTGGAGACCCAGAGAATGCATATGATATTGATTTTATCCCTTTAGGGACTGGAAAAGACGAGATTGTGAGATATATATTAGCAAAATTTAAGATAGACCGACAAAATGCAATTGCCTTCGGTGATAGTGGTAATGACTTGAAAATGTTACAGGCTGTAAAATTCGGTTATTTACTTGAGAATGCTACAAGTGAGGCAAAAAATGGACATGGGCGTTTAACCATAGGTTCTTATTCAGAAGGGATACTTAACACCATTAAAGAACTAGTTGTGTAGTAGTAATTGGAACCATTTTTTATAAGTTTTTAAATTAAATGGTCTTTGTTTGTGAAACAAACGGATGCTAATGTTAAATAAACAAGATACATTGACTTCCGCTTTCGATTTTTATGTAAATAAGCCGTCCATATGGGCGGCTTATTGTATTTTTTGCTTAGCGTGGGGTTTTTCCGAAATACTGGCGATACCCCTGAAACAAACAACAAAAAAGAATCCTGCATAAGCAAGATTCTCACAAAAAATATAATTATTCCTTCAGTCTAATTAGTAAAGAAGATGGAAGACGCCTTATCGTTCCAAGTTGATCCGACATAGCTAACATTGATACCGGATTGCACCCAGAATCTTGCCCCTCTGTAGTTACTATCCCAACACATAACTGTCCAGTTATGATTGTAACCCGCCTTCAACGAAGAGATTTTGTCGTTCCAAGTTGATCCGACATAGCTAATATTACTGGAAGCTCCAAAGTAACTCCCTCCGTAATTAGAATGTTGATAAAAATACGATTTATAATAAACAGCTTGGGCTGTAATCGTATTGTTCTTAGTATCCTTTTTACGCTCAACAACAGCACTCTGCAAATGAGCATTTAAACGGTCTTGATTTGTAAACCCATAGACTACTCCCTCTGCTTTTGCAGCGTCATCGAAAACAAACTGAGTTACATTCTTTACATGCGAATCATCTTGTGCATATTTAACACCATCAATCATAACAGGCAAGTCTTTTAATTGAACCATAATCTGTGTTGAAGGCGTTTGTTTTGAAACTGAAGTTGATGTCGTATCAGCAAAAGCAGTAATAGGAATGATCGCCAAAACAAAAGTCAGTAATGTAATAACTATTTTCTTCAAGAAAATCCCTCCTAGATGTTTTCCTATCCCCAAAAAAGAAAAATAGGCTTAATTCATAAGGAATTTAAGTGTTACCTTCATTCCTCGAATCATTTCCGTACCCCTTAATTATTATTAATTAGGGCTTCTCTATATGTATAAAATCCCCAATAAAAGTACAGCAAATTATAATTTCAGACAAAGAGAGTTCCTTTCCTTTCGATGTTTCCCCTTGTTTTTGGGTGTGAGTGCTGGCTAGTCGTGTGGGGACTAAACCCCACGAACTTAACGTAACTACATATAGAAAAAGCTGATTGCTTAAATCGATAGAACTGGGTGGTTCGGCTGGTACAATTGCTAGTCCAAGTCGAGCAATCTAAATCCTCGTTTTTGGTCTGTTCGGCTTGGCGAAAGCTAAAAACCAGCCGAAAAAAGTTTTGCAAGGAGGGAGCAAAGCGGACAAGGTGGAGATTTTTGAGCGTTCTTTGCTCAAAAATACTACCTGTTCCTTGCGGAACTTTTAGCCCTATATATAAGAGTGAGAAGAGCAAAGTGAAGAAAGTCAGTAATAGCAAGGGTTTATAAGATATAGGGTGTACCCAAAAGGGAACACCTGTGTACCCAAAAAGGAACACCTAAAAAATGGAAAATACTAATAAAAAAAAGGATGTCAATATAAAATGACATCTAAAATAAATAAATTGGCAACTTATGTTTTTTACCATCTTCAGTTACAAAATTTTTAAGTGATTTTTTAAAGATTTTTTGAGTTGCTTTATCTACTCCATCTTTTGGAGAACAACACATAATATTTGGATTTACAAACCACGTACGACTTGTACAAATACGACCATCTTCTGTAGTTGTTCCAGTTTCTGCAACTGCTAATAATCCTTTTTTCATTAAACCATTCATTAACTCTGATACTTTCCCTCTAGTTCTATTTAACTTTCTAGCAAGATAACTAGGCGTTGCACTATCAGAGTCAAATTCACTTTCTTTACTTATTCTTTCAACCAAAATATTCGTTTTAAATTCTACATAAGGTATTAAATCCATTAGAAACGCTTTTTCAGATGTGGTTAAATAATTAATTTCACTCAGGTAATTGTAATTATCCATAATAATTTGCACAAACCTCACCCGATCTGTTGGCTTTTTCTTTTTTGCAATAAAATATTCTTCTCCACCAGTCGCCTTACTTAATAACTGTAAAAGCATTGCTTTCTCTTCTTCTGAGTAACCACCTGCTTGCAACTGGTCATAAATACTATCAATCTTACTATCTCTTATTTTCGCTTTTTTTTCAGCTTGTCCAAAATCTACAACTTTTGTCATAAAATAATTCTCTCCCTTAGTGGAAGGAATCAACTTTTATATGTTAGAATGTATATAGAATATATATTGGTTGATTCCAACCTTATTATGAAAAACCGCCTCGCCGACCAAAGCTTGGGCGGTTTTTCTCGTTTATATGTCTTTCTATATAATAACATGAAATGTGTTGTTAAAGGTTTCCATCTGTTAAAAATCAATTCTCTTTTTCACCATTATCACGCCTATCTTTCCATATCAAACTCTCGATGTTTATTCATTTCCCTCTTATGTTCACGCTCAAAATGATTATCTACGCCTTTATTATCCAATTCACTTTTGATAAATCCTCTAAACGTCTGAAATTTGTCTTTAAAAGCTTTTTTCGTCTGTTCATATAAAACCTTTATATTAGTCTGTAAACCTCTTATATGAGCTTTTAATGAACTGATTTCCCTATTTAATGCACCAACTTCTTTTTGCAACTGACTTTTTTCTTGTTTCAATGTTCGATTTTCTTCCATCCACCCCTCTGCATGCACTTTTAAACTCTCATTCTCTTTCACAAAATCTATCTCTTTCAAACGCTCATAATCCTTTTTGATAGTAACTGCTGCATTCACTTGTTTTGTTATTTTACGATACTGTTCAGGTGATAATACATAATTTCTTGTCTGTTTCTTCGTGATTTCAGCTTTCCCAAACATTTTATCTTGTACTTCTGTTATTACTTCTCTACGCAAAAACGGAATCACAACAGGTTCATTTGGTACTTGATCCGTAGCACTATCCAATTCTTTTTGCTGTTGTTTCACCTTTTTTTCTAACTCTATATATCGCTGATTAATCAGCTGTAACTTTTCACTTTCACTTTTTACTTGTTGTTCCACTTCTTCTAACTCTTTGTATTTATCAGCTACATGTATTTTCACCATTTGTAATTCATTTACTTTTTCTTCAGCATATTTCATATGATGGTCAAAAACTTCTAACTGCATTTCTTTTTCATATATTTGATTCTCAACGGTTGATTTCATTTCAGCATATTCCTTATATTGACGGACTTTCATGTACTTGTGAGATCCTACATTTGCTCTCTCAAAATCAGAAATATGCTCTTTTGCTAATTCCTCAATATAAGCTGTTTCTAATGTTCTCCAATTTGCAATTAACTCCGTCCCTTTTCCTTTTATGCCTTGTTGTTGCAAGGCCCTATCCATTCCGACACGCCTCGTTAATCCTCGACTACTTTCGAAATTCGGTACATAGTTAATATGTAAATGCGGATTTGCTTCATCATCATGTAAAACCATGTTATAAACTGCTAGATTCGGATTTCGCCCTTGAAACGCCTCAGCATACTGTTTTAACGCTTCCTTTTTGGATTCCCTATACTTTGGGTCGTCTTTGCCTTCCCCAATCGCTACAACGAGTTCTCGTTGCTCATGTGTCTTTTCATCTTTACGTATTTTTTCATAATAGTCCTTAATCTTACGGTCATTCCGTTTTTGTTTCTCGTTATACTTGTCCACCGCTTCTTGAAAGACATCCTTGTATACACTTTGGATGTCCTTTTGAACAAAGTAAATATTCTCGTCTAACCTGGATGGATCGATGCCGGGATTCCCATGAATGTTTTCCCTGTTATTATGGCTTAATGAACTTTGGTGAGATTGATTAAATGAGATAGAGAACAACATAAAGTGCCACCACTTTCCCTAGATTAATTGATACCATAAGTCTAGCAAAGCGACGAAATGGAGTCAATTAGAGTAACCCTATACGTATTTTGACGCTAACGCATCAAAATCGATAGGGGTCTGCGACGCTTTTCGGCTTTGCCGAGCCATGCACAGCATGGCAAAAACAAACCTTGGGCTTT
>NZ_JAPHWH010000036.1:0-11025 GCF_026241455.1 Bacillus sp. DHT2 | reverse complement strand
AACCCTCTTGTGGTTGTCAAAAGGTACCCTTTTGACCCTGCCAACCGGCGAGGGAGCCCCTCAAGGATTGAGGGGTTGGGGTGTTCGATGGATGGGGTCTGGGGAAGAGTTCCCCAGTGGGTTTGGGTAAAGCCCAAGGTTTGTTTTTGCCATGCTGTGCATGGCTCGGCAAAGCCGAAAAGCGTCGCAGACCCCTATCGATTTTGATGCGTTAGCGTCAAAATACGTATAGGGTTACTCTAATTGACTCCATTTTGTCGCTTTGCTAGACTAATGGTATCAATTAATCTAGGAAAAGTGGTGGCATTTTATGTTGGGTTCTATCTCATTTAATCAATCTCACCAAAGTTCATTGAGCCATAATAACAGAGAAAATATTCATGGGAATCCTGGCATAGATCCGGACAGATTAGATGAGAATATTTTCTTTGTTCAAAAGGACATCCGAAGTGTATACAAGGATGTCTTTCAAAAAGCGGTCGATAAGTATAACGAGAAACAAAAACGAAATGACCGTAAGATTGATGACTACTATGACAAAATACATAAAGACGATAAGACACATGAGCAACGAGAACTCGTTGTAGCGATTGGGGAAGGCAAAGATGACCCAGAGTATAGGGAAGCCAAAAAGGAAGCGTTAAAACAGTATGCCGAGGCGTTTCAAGAGCGAAATCCAAATCTAGCAGTTTATAACATGGTTTTACATGATGATGAGGCAAATCCGCATTTACATATTAACTATGTACCGAATTTCGAAAGTAGTCGAGGATTAACGAGGCGTGTCGGAATGGATAGAGCCTTGCAACAACAAGGCGTAAAAGGAAAAGGGACGGAGTTAATTGCAAATTGGAGACAATCAGAAACAGCTTATATTGAATCTTTGGCCAAAGAACAAATTCCAGAATTTGAACGAGCGAATGTAGGTTCACATAAGTACATGAAAGTCCGTCAATACAAGGAATATGCTGAAATGAAATCCACCGTTGAGAATCAAATATATGAAAAAGAAATGCAGTTAGAAGTTTTTGACCATCATATGAAACATGCTGAAGAAAAAGTAAATGAATTACAGATGGTGAAAACACATGTAGCTGATAAATACAAAGAGTTAGAAGCAGTGGAACAACAAGTAAAAAATGAAAGTGAAAAGTTACAGCTGATTGGTCAGCGATATATAGAGTTAGAAAAAAAGGTGAAACAACAGCAAATGGAATTGGATAGTGCTACGGATCAAGTACCAAATGAACCTGTTAAAGTTCCATTTTTGCGTAGAGAAGTAATAACAGAAGTACAAGATAAAATGTTTGGGAAAGCTGAAATCAAAAAGAAACAGACAAGAAATTATGTATTATCACCGGAACAATATCAAGAATTTACAAAACAAGTGAATGCAGCTGTTATTATCAAAAAAGATTATGAGCGTTTGAGAGAAACAGATTTTGTGAAAGAGAATGAAAGTTTAAAAGTGCATGCAGAGGGGTGGATGGAAGAAAATCGAACATTGAAACGAGAAAAAAGTCAGTTACAGAAAGAAGTTGGTGTATTAAATAGAGAAATCAGCTCATTAAGAGCTTATATAAAGGGTTTACAGATGAATATAAGAGTTTTATATGTACAAACGAAAAAAGTTCTTAAAGAGCAATTTAAGGCGTTTAGAGGGATTGTTAAAAATGAATTGGATAGCAAGGGAATAGATAATCACTTTGAACGTGAACATAAAAGAGAAATGAATAGACATAGTGGATTGGACATAGATCGGTAAAAAATAAAGAAACTTTGTTTTTATCTTTAAGGTTATTGAAAACGTGATAGAATGAAAAAAAGAGTCATGCGGGAACATGACTCTTTTCATAGGGTATTCTACGAAAATACCTAAACTTCATTTATCTGATTATAGATTATCATAATTTGATTTATAATCAAATAGCAAAAAATAGGTGTTTTTGTTGATTCCCCTCAATTAAGGAGGAATTAACATATGACAAAAAAAAATATTGATTTTGGACAAGCTGAAAAAAAGGCAAAAGAAAGAGATAGTAAAATTAATAGTATTTATGAAAAACTTGAAGGTAGTGGTGGACTTTCTGAAGAAGAAAGGGTCATTATGTTACAAGTATTAAGTAAAATGTCTGGTGGAGAAGAGTATTTTATTGGTAAAAAGAAAAAACCTACAGATCGGGTGAGATTTGTCCAAATGATTACAGAGAATATTGATTATTTATGTGAAATTGGTTATTTAACTCAACCAGAAAAAGCATTTTTATTTGATATTTCAAGATTTCTAGAATTTAAATCAAATGTTATTGTTGAAAAAAATGAAGATGATGATATAAAACCGAATACAGCGTCTCCTAGTTATTTAGCTAAGAAATTAGGGAAAACAAGGACTTCTATTTCAAAAATGATGAATGAATTGCTTGAAAAAGGAGTTTTAGGAGTTGCAGAAACAGGTGTAATAACTGAAGATGGAAGGGCTTGCTCAGCAAGAACTTGGTTTGTTAACCCCAATATATTATGTAATTCACCTAAAGATGATATTGATAGAGCAACTCAACAAATTTTTTCAAAAGCGCTACGTAATATCAAAATCGAAGGTAATAAGAAAAAACATAAACTACCAATTTATTTATTTTAGATGTCAATTTTTATATTGACATCTTTTTTCACATATGATTATCCATTTTTTAGGTGTTAAAAAAAATTAACACAGGTGTTAATTTTTTTTAACACCTTATGTCTTATAAACCCTTGATATTATTGGATTTCTTCACTTTGCTCTTCTCACTCTTATATATATGGCTAAAAGTTCCGCAAGGAACAGGTAGTATTTTTGAGCAAAAAACGCTCAAAAATCTCCACCTTCATAATAAAAAAGGCGGTTCGTTAATCCTCACCTAAAGACTACCGTCTTTTCTTTTTTATTATGTCCTTGCAAAACTTTTTTCGGCTCGTGTGCTTTTTTCGCCAAGCCGACAGACAAAAAGCAAAACAATGGTTCTCGACTTGGACTAGCAAGTATACGAGCCGAACCGCTTAGATCATTCGTTCAAAAATAGCTCTTATTCAAACAATTGATACGTAATACGTGGGGTTTCGTCCCCACACGACGAGCCAGCACTCTAGCCAAAAAGCAAAGGGTGTTTTAAAACCTTGGGTGTGGTCATATGCTGATTACATTGAAGAAAGGCATTCATTAGAGTGTCTTTTTTTTATTTCTTAAAAGACTTGCTCGTATATTATTTAAAGACATAAAATAATGTGAATCCGTTAAAACACATGAGTGACCCCTTGTTTTCCCCTCTTATCTAAAGGAGGAACTATTATGGGCTTTGGTGGTAGTTGTGGTGGCGGCTTTGCTGGAGGATTCGCATTACTTGTTGTGCTCTTTATATTATTAATCATAGTTGGAGCTGCTTGCTTCTGCTAAAAAACAATCAGAAAAGACACTTGTAAAGGTGTCTTTTCTGATGAAAAAAATATTTATATGATGTGGAGTTAAAATTGGGGGTCTCCGGATTCAAAAGATGGGTACAAGTTGTCCTTTTAAACTGTGGAAAATGGTGATGAATAAAGATTCATGCTGGGTTAACATAACGCATCATTATCGGTAGCAAGGACAAAGGGGAATCCTTGCTTTTATTAAGTTCTTTCTTTTTTCCTATGTAAAATCGATATGCAGGATTTTATACATTGTTGAAATAGCGGGAACTCTAGGGATCCCCGCTATTCTTTTTTTGCATAAAATCTTGTATAAATAAAAAAGATTTTGATGTTGTTATTGAGAAGTAAGGAGTATCTAATTTTAAAATCGATATGTGTCCCTAAGCTTGGGGCTGTAATATGAACTAAATACATTACTCCTGTGAAGATTATGGAAGTTAAAAATACAAACAAGTGATACGTGAATTATTAGGAAAAAGGGTATATCATTGCTATAGCGAATATATTTTTGAGGTGAAACGCTATGAAGACGTTTTATAGTCCTAGTGACGTGGCGGAGCAATTAGCTATCCAATCATCTACATTACGTAAGTATGCAGACGTGTTAGAAAAAGAGGGTTACACTTTCATAAAAAACGAGCGTGGGCATAGGAAATATAGAGAAAGTGATGTAATGGTATTCCGTAAGATTATAAACCTAAAGAACGACACAGATATGACACTAGAAAATGCCACAAAGCAAATTGTATCATGGCATCAAGGTGTTGAAGTATTGCCATTGGATCGACATGAAGTTGAGCGCTATGAAGAACCGGATTTCAACGCTACAACGCTACAGACGATGATTCAAGATCAAAAAGAAGTCATTGAAAAACAAAATGACTTGCTCCAGGAATTAACCAAACGATTAACTGAGCAAGACCAGAGATTCATACAAAGAGAATCAGAGTTATTGAGCGCTATACAAACGATACAGGAATCCCAGGTACTTATAGCGACGAATACTAGCGAAGACATGGCGAAGAACCAGGGCCGTGATGAAATGCTAATAAAAACAATAAGGGAAGTCCAGGAAGTTAAGAAGATGATTGCAGCAAGTAAAGATAAGAAATGGTATGAGTTTTGGAAATAATCTTTTGAATCTTTAAACCCTTGATATTATTGAGTTTTTGTATTTTTCCTTTTTCACTATATATATATCTAAAAATTCCGCAAGGAACGGGTCATGTGCTATTGTGCCAAGCGGAGAGACCAAAAGCAAGCAATATCCGTCCTGCCTTGGATAAGCAATTATACGAGCCGAACTGCTAATGTATCCGTTCAAGATTCTCTTTTGCCCTATATTCCATATAACGCGAAGTTCTTGGGGGCTAGCACTCTTGCCCAAAAGCAAGGAAAACACGCTATACATACATGTGTGGCGTGTTTTCTTAATGAATTTTGATTATTTGTTCTTAGGAGTATCGATTCTTACGGAGTATAGACGTTTTTCAACGTAATGTTTTGAAATAGTAAGAGGTTGTGTGTCTGTACTATTTTTAAATTTTGTATAATTTGGTTTTTTAATTGGTGTTGTTATAGTTTCGGTAAATTCATATGGGTAATTAACTTTAGATTTGTCTTCAAGCATATAGATAGCTCCTTTTTTAGAGTGTTTGTTAAAGAGTTGTACTATAATACAATATGTTTATATATTTTTTTTGGGACTAGATATGTATCAACCAATTTATATTGGGGTATCACCCGATGATTTGGTTGGACTATTAGGTTCAGTTGTTAACACATAATGAAGTTCTATGTAGAATTTTATTTTCTTCGTATATAAAAATCTTTATCTTTAAATTGTGAAAAACGGATATGAATAAACATACATGTGAGGTTAACATAATGTCTTATTATTGATAACAAATATAAAAGGCTCATCCTTCTTTACAAGGGGATAAGCTTTTTATATAATTTCTCATCAAAAACTAAAAATGTTGAACTATTTTATTGGTGTTTGCGATCACAATGAAAACAAATAAAACAACATCTACGGAACTTATCTTTCTTACATTTACAAGAATTACTATGACATTTAGATTTACAAGAATGACTATCATGCTTACATTTACAAGAATCATTACTACGCTTCGAACAGTTGCTACTACAGCCCATTTTTTATACCTCCTTTTCGAATACGAGTTATATTATTCTATGTTTTAATAAGAAAAATGCTTGTTTATTAACCTATGTTAAATTTCTATAGAAAACCCTCTATTGCAGGATTTTATACATTGTTGATATAGCGGAGATTTCAGGAATCCTCGTTATTTTCTTTTTTTTTGTATAAAATTTTGTATAAATTATTAAATTGATAGATGTAAAAACTAATAAAAACTTTTCTTTAAATTTTAAAAAGAAGGTGTTACCTTTTTAAAAAAGGAAAACACTATGTAGTAACTATAGAACAGCTTAGAGTAGAGGGAGGACAAGTATGGCTCAAACTTTTTGGGGATCTGAGGTAGCCAAGAACTTAGGTATTGGCTCAAGTACTTTGCGTAAATATTGCCTTGTTCTGGAAGAAGTCGGATATCCTTTTGAGCGGGGTAACAATAATTCGAGAATTTTTTTCATAAAGACTTAGCAACTGTTGCTACAGATAGCGTAGCAGATACAGAACACATAAAAGCATTAACAGAACGTATAGAACGATTAGAACAACTTAATTTAGAATTGATTCAAAGGTTAGATCAGCAAAGCAAATTTTTATAGGAAAATGATGCTCAAAGGATAATAAGAGAAGAACAAAGAGATACTCAATTAATGCAAGTATTAAAAGAAATACAAGATAGCAAGCATCTAATAGTAGCTTCAGAACAAAAGAGATTTTTTTGGAGTCGTCTATTTGGTAAATAAATTAGAATTTAATAATAGAAAGAAAAGTTCACTTTTTATTTGAAAAAAGATAAGAAGTGAACTTTTTGTTTACTAGTAATAATTGATAGGTTGTGTAAATCTAATTTTTATTTCTAAAACAAATTGGTTAATTGTTTTAGAGCATTTTAATTAAGTATTGAATATTATAATAATGTAATCTGTAGATTACTAATTATTTAATTTAGTAGGAGGTGAATTTTAAAATGCCTTTCACTACTGGTCCAATTGAAAATGTAGGAAATCAGCCTGCTAATGCAAATAGAGCTAAGGTTAAAATCCTCAATCGTACTGGAGGTACACTTACTGGGGTACTTCGATCTTTTAGACTTGATGGTACAAGAACATTAATTGAACAGAGAAACTTTTCTGTAGCTGCTAATGCTTCTGCTCTTGTAATTCTAAGTTTAGTTCACTCTACTTTGGGACAAGCAGAACAATATGAAGTTGAAATTGTCCCTAATCAAAACGGTGGCTTATACAGTGTTTATGGAGTAACTCCTCAGGGTGTTATTATTACTGCACAACGAGTTTTGAATACAGAATTAACGCAGATTCTTTAATATTAAATAAGGGGTTGGTTATCTTTTTAGATAACCAACTCTCTTTATTTAATTGTTAAAAATCATAGATTATAAAAAAGTATTGCTATTTTTGTAAGCGCTTACTATAATAAAGGTACAAGGATTCACAAAATCTTAATATGAGAATAAAGGAGGAAGTAAAATGGAAATCGCAATGGCAGTTTTAAAATTTGTAGGTGGAATCATTCCATTCGTACAAGAGCTTTTAAAAGCATTTATGTAAGTTGTTTATTCCGCAATTATTTATAAAAATTATCATACAAATGATCTGTATATTAAAAGTGAATTGATGTACAGATCATTTGTGTGAGCAATCTTTAAATAAGAAAGGAGAATCCCAAAAGGAATATGGGATTCTCCTTTTTTTAGTGCATGAAATGTTGCAAAATAACTGACTTGATTTAAGAATATTAATGAGAATTTTTAATTAGCAGCTAGATTGTCCAGTTGTTCCACCAATTCTTACTTGTTGAGTTTGTAATACTTTCAAAGTAAGATCAAGAACGATTTTTTCACGTAAGTGGTCAAATGCTTTTTCATGATGTTTACCACATGATTCTTCATGATGTTTATCATGATCATTATCACATGGTGAGAAGTCAAGCTCATAAAATTCTGCACTAATTATTTCACAAAATGGTTGTTCATTATAGAAAACATTATTTTCAAAGAAGAATTTGTCTAGACGAGGAACATCAGTGTTTTTTGGATTAATAAAACGAGCTTTACTTTCTGAAGAAAAAGCTATGATTGGGTTAGAAGAAAAGTCATTTGCAGTTAAGTCAGCAAAACCAGAGAATCGAACCTTTGCAATTTTATCATGAATCACGCCATTGCAGTCTTTAGCAGCATATTCAATATTTTTACGAATAAAACCTTCTACAAACAATTTTGCTCTTGTTACTCGTAAATACCCTGTTTCATTAATTGGTTCATATTCAACAGGTACTAGTTTACATTGTTGTAAAAATACATCTTTTAACACTCTTTTAATTTCTACTGCTGGTGGACAAAGTGGGATATTTGCTTCTACTACAATTTGAAGTGTTCTTTCTGCTAATACAACTGGAATTTTAACTATTGGATTTCTTGTAAGAACAGGCGTTGCTGGAGTATCACTGAACGGAATTTGTGTTTCTGCTTTAACCTTACAATCTTTATTGTGATCGTGTTTGTTTTCACTCAATTAAAAAACCTCCATTTATTTTTGTTTTTTGAGTGTTTTCATTTCTACTTTAATATGATATTTAATATATCTATTTGTGTGCGGGCTTGTATAATAGTTACTTTTCTCATTTTGAAATAAGAAAAACTAAATTAGATACTTAAAATTGATTGCACTATATTGAATAGGACAGCATATATTATAGTGTGGAACGAGCGTCGGACACTTGTTTTACACTTATATATAATTAAATAAATCTCCCATAACAAGAAAAGGAACCTACTAATAGGTTCCTTTTCTTGTTATGGGGGTAGAAGGAACAATTGTACCGTGAAGTGAAGAGTAACTTATAGAAAATGTAACTATAGCTCAAACTTATTGGGGATCTGAGGTAGCCAAGAACTTGGGGATTGGCTCAAGTACTTTGTGTAAATATTGCCTTGCTCTGGAGGAAGCCGGGTAACCTTTTGATCGCGGCAACAATAATTCTAGAATTTTTTTCATAAAGACGTAGCAGCTTCAGAACAGAAGAAATCACTTTGGAGTCGTCTGTTTGGTAAATAAATTAGAATTGAATGATAAAAAGAAAAGCTGGCTTTTTATTTGAAACAAGATAAACGAGCTTTTTTTGGATACTACCGATAATGATAGGCTATGTAAACTTTATATGTATACGATATATAGTATTGCTTTCCTTTGGACAAGTAGAGACAAGTATACAAGAAAAACAAGCTCGTTTTACATTTAATATATTAAATTTAAACAAAGGAGCTTGATTATTTATGTCATCAAAAAATAGATTGCATTTCAATCCTTGTGAGTTTCCACTTCCCATTCAGGGATCTTCAGGATCAACACCACAATCAGCATTCAGGGCTGTTAGGGATGTTACTAATGCATCTATACCTGTTCCTGCAGACACCGATGTGCAAGTTTTATATCCGAATGAACAATATGATCTAATAAATGAACATAGTACTTTTACTTCCACATTTATTCCAGAAATAAAAGGTATATATTCTATTATTGCAAGTGTTCAATTTAGTCCTGTTACTTTCACCAATCCTTATAGAGTGCGAATAGCCATCAGAGTAAACAATACTGACGTAGCCCGAGATAATGATTTCTTTAGTACAATCCCATTTGACAATGATGTATCTGTTTCTACTAACATTCAGTTAAATACAGGAGATCAAGTACAGGTATTTGTGCAAAGTTCTGTAGTTGGTGAAATCGTTTCAGATCCTGCAACTACACATTTTGAAGCTACTAGATTTTCATCTCCAACATAATAAAATAAGTTTATTTTCTTAACTACCAATCACACTGATTATGTGAATGAAAAGTCCCTTCAGAAGATGAAGGGACTTTTCTAGGTTTCTAGATACATGGACTGCTGATAAGTGTGTTATGTAAATCTTACATGAATATAGTATATATCGTTATTTCTCTCTTTATTCTTTATATTTGCATGCCAAATATGCTTGTATCCTATATTGATACAAGCAATTATATATACCCTACCTTATAGGTACATAAATCAATAATGCAGGTATTGCAGTACATTTTAATGAGAGAGGAGTATGTTTTATGGAATCACGACCTCCGAAGAAAACTATGTATGAAAATATATCATAACCAAAAATACTATCTCTTTGGAATATAGGTTATTAAACAAGCTCTTCTTGTATTTAAACATAGAATAGAATGAATTCTATATTTCTAGAAGGGGATGTTTTTAAATGTTTAATGATCATGATAAATGCGTATGTGATCAGTTAGCGGTTTTACAATTAGGTACAGAAGTAGATATTTTTTTAAGTGGGAATACAATCGAAGACGTTATTTTTGTTAATTTCAATCCAGAAAATTTTTGTGCAACTTTTGTAGATAATGAAACAGAACCAGGAACTGTAATTGTTTTAGATTGTCGAGATATTTTAGCACTTCGAATTGAATAATTAGATAGAAAAAAAGAGCTTTTTTAAAAGCTCTTTTTTTATTTTTATAACTAAAAATAAAAAGATTATTCTTAGTTAATTATGATTATACTGATGAAATTTTATGGAGATGAAAATCTAGCTGCTTCAAAATGTGTTCCTTCGTTATTCAAAATAGTCATATTTCCTCCGCTAATAATTGTCCATATTTGAACTTTATCCCTTTTATTTAATTGTAGAATAGTACTTACTCTTACTGCATGAGGTCGTCTAACTAATTTTGGCACGAAATAGTGATCTTCTTTAACAATATCGATATCATTTACACGTATTAACATGGTTGTAGTACGAGGATTATCAAAAGGAATATTAGCAAGAAATGCTGCACCTGCAGTAATAGCATATACTCCTTTTCTTTTAGGAATAAAGGTTGAATCGGATATATTATACTCATCTTTTAAATCAAATTGTTTAGTTTCATACGTAATCTGTTGAATTTGTGTTGTAAGTACATTCTGGTTAAATGCTTTTACAGCTCTAAATGCGGATGGTCTAATTAATTGTAGTAAAGCTATTATAGGATTACCCCCTTTTACATTAACTTATGAATTATGTAGAAAGAGTGATTGGACCAGAGGTTTTGCTTTGATTTGAATGTATACTTTTTTATTTGTTTTTGATGATATCAGGGGAATTGGGATAAAGTCAATGTTTTAGAGGATTTGAATGTAAACAAATATCTAAAAGTTTACATTCGTACTTATCATAAATAATAAAGAACTTTTAAAACATTAAAAAGTTTTTTAACTTGATGTTGATGTGACGGCACCTCAAGTATGTAGAAATTTAAAAAAGTCCCTTCATAATGTTAAAGGGACTTTGTTCACACAAATGATCTGCACATCAATTCATCTTTGATATACAGATCATTTGTATGATAATTTTTATAAATAATTGCGGAATAATGAACTTACAT
>NZ_JAPHWH010000035.1:0-11893 GCF_026241455.1 Bacillus sp. DHT2 | reverse complement strand
TACAGGTGAAGTCTGCTCAAAATGAAGTTGGGTTCATACATAAGTTATTTGGAATTGCATCATAATCTGTCATTGAATAGGCCATGTAGGTTCTATATCTCTATCAAATGGTTTTTGCACCAGAACCGCCCATACTGATTATGCCCCTTTTTTAGAGTAATAGGATCAGTATGTCCAAGCTTAAGAGATTTTTTGCACCAGAACCTCTTGAACAATTTCAGACATGTTTTTAATGATAACTTTCTTTGGAAACCGATTAGAAGTTGCCCATACAGATAATTTATAATTAGAATCTATTTGATATTGTGTAAAAAAATTCAAAGGAATCGAAAGACCCTTTCCTATTGCTTTTATATAATTTTCTTTTAGTGTCCACAAGTCATAAAAATAATCAATTTTTCCGACTGATGATCTAGTATTTAAATCTTCTACTTCTTCATCTGAAAAAAATGCGAAACTATTTCTAAGTTTATAGGACATATTTGCTCAATATCTATACCTACAGGGAATTTATCCACAATACAAACAATCCAATCTCCTGAGTGCGAAATATTAAAGAAAAAATGATTACTTCCTTTCCAGCAAGGTTTGCCATATTCATTGTAATCATACTTAATATCTTGATTAAATATTTTTATATTGCTTACAAATTACAGATCGTATCAAAACATCACCTAACAAAGATCTATAGTCTTCTTCTTTTTTTACATAACGATTTATTTTTTTCTTTTTTTCCGCAGATACCAAATTTAATAAGGTATTATATCTATTGTCATCTATAAATTGTGGCTTTTTAATCGCATAAATATTAATCATTTTAAATTCTCTCACACTCTCTATACAACAATATTTAGTTTCCTATAATATTTTCAACATACCCTTTCTAAAATAAAATTCTATCTTTATACATTACATTTTAAATCACTAATTATTGCATTTTGGATAAAGTCTTGCTGACTATGAAGAAAAAAATGATCCCCTTCTATCATACGTACTTGATTAAAGCCTGTTGTAAGTTCTCCCCAAGCTTTTAGATTTCTCTCATCAATTCTTACATCTTGTGATCCACCAAAAACAGATATGGGACAGGTTAAAAGATTCCCTCTTTTATAAAGGTACGTATCACAAACTTCAAAATCCCCACGTAAAATCGGCTCGTATATCTCCATTAATTCCTTATTTTCAAGTACTTCCTTAGGTGTACCATTTAGGTTACTCAATTCTTGAAGAAACTGCTCTTTAGGAAGATTATAAATAGTTCGATGAATATTTTTTAAATGTGGGGCTGCTTTTCCCGATACAAACAAGTGAAGTGGAGAAACATTCTCCTCTTTCACTAAAGTTCTTGCTAATTCAAAAGCAAGGAGTGCTCCCATACTATGACCAAAAAAAGCAAATGGCTCATTCACATAAGGCTGTATTCCTTGTTTTAGTCCTTCTACCATTTTACTTACTGAACGTGTTATCTCTTCAAAAAAGCGTTTGTCTCTTCCTGGAAGTTGCACAATATGTATTTCAATATCAGCAGGAAATGTTTTTTCCCATCCTCTGTATACCATACTTCCTCCTGCGTATGGAAAACAAAAGAGTCTTAATTTAGGCTGATTCCGCAATAAAAGACAAGTAAACCAGTTGGAATTATTTATCTGTTGTGTCATATTATTTCTCCTTATCTAAGATATAAATTCAATACTGATTATCATACTTAAGCATTAGAATATTGTATTCTTCAATTAAAGTTTGTTTAACTCTCACCCTAAATTCCAAATTATGTTCACTATATTTAGTATGACAATAAAAAACTGAAGAGTTGCTTATAATATGTTTTACTAATTTCTATAGAATTCTCATACATCCAAATATAATTAATTTGTTAGCCGCTACGAACAACTAAGGGCTCTATAACTTTAGCATTTATCCTACATCTTCCTGACAATAATACGAATATGCTTTTCATAATTTTCTTCTAGGCATTGCAATGTATACACCATAGCTTGAAGTAATAATTGCACATCATTTTGCCTCTTTAGGAACGCCTTGTTCGTTGGGAGCATCGCCCTTAAATAACCATCCCGAGTCTCTACCTCCATCTCTACATGGCATAACTTCTCTATTGAATTTACCGTGCCGATAGTGACTGTAGACACATTCGAACAGACAATATCTTCACCATAGGAAGCATAATCTGCATGCCCTTCCACAATAAACCCTTGAATACAATTGGAGTTTTCAATTAATACTGAAATAGAGATTATAAAACTCATCCTTATCTTCTAGTAGCTAAATAACATATTCAGATACGCAATATACATTACAAAAAATTAATCTCCTACCTAATCCCTCCCGTTATACAAGCAGTGCCGATAACAGAAGGGATAGACAGATGTTATTCACTAATTTTTAAATAACCCTTAAAACATACAATTATTTTGTGACTGCATGTAATATTCCTAATTCATCTGGTGATAAAAAACCGGATGAAATCATATATTCTACAATCTTTTGTAAATATTCAATATTAATTTCCGGCCATTGAAAATCTATTATTTCTAACTTCTTTTGTGTCCTAATTGAATCTAGTTTTACTACTTTATATCGCTCATCCATCTTTTCTCCTGATACCATGAGCATTTGAAGGTCTTCTTGCCTATTTTCATCCTGAGATATTTTTAACATGATTCGCTCGTACTCAGAATCATCAAGAACTTCAATCGAATGCCCTATTTGTTCAAATATTCCAACCATATCTTTAAGTTCCAGTTTCTCATGATTATACATATGGAAAATATACTCCTGAACATTATCAGTATTTATATTCGAAGTGATTAATCTAATAATTGCATTACTGCAATAGTCAACAGGTGTGAATTCCACTTTACTCGATAATAAATTATTTGTTACAACACCGTATTGCAACATAAATTTTAGACGACTCATAAATGCATTGTCTACAATATTAGTTTGGTGCTGACCATCACGATATCTATTAGTAAGATTACCTACTCGATAGATGTTTGCATTGACCCCTTTGGATATCGCTTTGAAAATCTCATGCTCTGCTAAAAATTTACTTTTCACGTAGACATTATCTTCATAATTTTGTTTAATATAAAAATCATTTTCCTTAAATACTTTTTCCTCTTCTCCTAACGCAAACTGTCCGGACACACTCGTTGTAGATACATAATGTAGCTTCTTGTCATTCCCTACAAATGTTAGTATCTCTTTTAACGCCTTAACATTTGCTCTCTCAAAATCGGCGTAATCTCCAAAGTGTTTTGTTAGAGCAGCTGCATGAATTACAGTCTTAATATTTTTATGAAGGGTTACATATATATCTTCGTTTAGACCCAATCTCTTCTCAGTCAAATCTCCATTTACAATAAAAATCCGTTCATTTATTAATGACTCATACTTAGTAAATTTGTCTTTAAAATAAAACCATAAGTTTTTCAATAAACGTACTTGAGCTTCTTCCTCATCTCTTCCACGGATTAAACAGTACACTTTACATTTTGTAGTATCAAGTAATTGTTCCAGTAAATGTATACCTAAATATCCTGTAACACCTGTTAACAACACCGCACTACTCTGGTCAAATGTTTGATGTAATTTTTCTGTTTCTCCTCTTTTCTTAGGTGGCTTTAAAAATTGTATCCGCGATTTATTCGACTGTAAATATGAGCTAGTTCCATTATCGATTTTTTCTGCTATTTTACTTATTGTTTGTAATTCATAATAATCCTTAACTGTTACATTCCAGCCTTCAGATAATGTTCTCACTAATGTCTCCATAATTTTCATTGAATGTCCACCCAATTCAAAGAAATTATCATGCACACCAATTGTTGATTGCTCAATACCCAATACACCCGACCAAATTGTTACTAATTTTTTCTCCGTCTCATTGCGAGGGCCGATATGCTCTACACTTGTCTGTATTACACGATCCCATTTAAGTAAAGCTTTAGTATCAAATTTACCATTAATCGTCAGTGGCAGGGCATCCATTTTTACAAAATGAGCTGGTACCATGTAATTTGGAAGGTGTGCCTTTACATGTTCTCTCCAGTCTTGTACACTCCCTTCACCTACGACATACGCGACTAATCGTTTATCTCCATGTTCATCTTCTTGAGCTATTACAACAACCTCTTTAATCATAGGGTGTTGACCTAATACGGTTTCAATTTCTCCTAATTCAATTCGGAAACCTCTAATTTTAACTTGGTTATCAATTCGGCCTATATACTCTAAATTTCCATCTGGTAAATATTTAACAGAATCACCAGTTCGATATAATTTGGCATTAGAATCACCATTGAATGGATGCGGAATAAAGGAAGCTTCTGTCAATTCAGGACGATTTAAATAACCACGTGCTAATCCAGCTCCTCCAATACACAGCTCTCCAGCCATACCGATAGGCACGGGCTGCTGATTTTGATCCAATACATACACTTCCACATTGGAAATTGGACGTCCAATATGAGGTTGACCATTTCCTTCATAAATTCCTGCGGTTGCGCAAACTGTTGCTTCAGTTGGTCCATAAGCATTGATAAATATACGATGATTTGACCAACGTTTTGCGATTTCTTCACTACAAGCTGAACCTGCAGAGACAACTACCTTGAGATGTTCAAATTTGGATTCATCTAACGCATTTAACACTGTCGGTGGTAAAGTAGCGTGTGTAACCTTATTATTTTGTAAAAATTTCGTTAATGGTTCCCCAGGCATAACCTCTTCTTGGTCATTTACACATAATGTTCCACCAGCTACAAGCGTTGTAAATATTTCAAATACTGCCGCATCAAATGATAGGGAAGCAAATTGGATTACTCTACTCTTTGAATTTAATTGCATTAAGTCAATAATAGTATGAACAAGATTACATAATCCCTTTTGTTCCAGTAACACACCCTTCGGGTTCCCAGTAGATCCCGATGTATAGATTACATAGGCTAAATTCTCTGGAGCCACTTCAATTATTGGATTAGTAATACTCGCTTGTGAAATCATTTCTTGATTTTCATCTAAACAAATATTCGCTATTCCTTCTGGTAACCACCCATTCACATTTCTTTGTGTTACCATCAGTTTAATATCCGCGTTATCCAAGATGTACTTAAGCCGTTGTTCTGGATAGGTTGGGTCCAGTGGCACATATGCACCGCCTGCTTTCAGGATTCCAAGCAGACCAACAATCATTTCTAAAGATCGTTCCACACAGATTCCAACCATCGTCTCAGGCCCTACACCTTTTTTCTGTAGAGAATGAGCCAATTGATTCGCTCTTTCATTTAATTCTTTATAAGTAAGTTGGTGATTCTTATATACTAAGGCTACTGCTTCTGGTGTTTGTGCTACCTGTTGTTCAAATAGTTCTTGAATAATATATTCCGTCGGATATTCTACTCTTGTATCATTCCATTCCTTCAATAATTGCTTCTCTTCCCCTCTACTCATCAGTTTCAAACTTCCAATAGATTTTTGAGGAGAATCCATCACTTCACTTAACCAATTTTCAAAATGCTTAGCCATTCTCTGTATTGTCAAAGCATTAAATAAATCTGTATTGTACTCAAAGGCTACTTGTAATCCTTCTTCAGTTTCTTCCATCCCTACTGTTAAATCAAACTTCGCTACTGCCATATAATTTGGAATTGGTTCTAAACTATGATCTAATATTTTTGATAGCTTTCTTGAATGAGTTTGTAAAGTAAACATCGTTTGAAATATTGGTGAATGACTAGCATTTCGTTCTGGTTGTAATACTTCAACTACTTTCTCAAAAGGAACATCTTGATATTCTTGAGCTTTTAATGCTTTTTCTTTCACCTGTGTTACCAATTCTTTAAATGTTAAATCCTCAGTAAGGTTTGCACGATATACAAGTGTATTAACAAAAAATCCAATAAGTTCTTCAATTTCCTTATAATTTCTATTAGCAATAGGACTTCCTACTAAAATATCTTTTTGTCCGGTATAACGTGAAAGAAATCCTTGATATCCAGCTAACAAAGTCATAAATAGTGTGGCATCTTCCTCCCGGGAAAATGTTTTAATCTTATCCAGTAATGCAACTGGTAAAGTAACTTGATACGTATCTCCCTTATAACTTTGTACTGCTGGGCGTGGAGAATCAAATGGTAGTTGTAATACTGGAAGCTCTCCGCTTAGTTCTTTCTGCCAATACTCTAATTGTTGTGCGAGTGCCTCGTCCTTTAGCCAATCACGTTGCCATTGTGCGAAGTCAGCATATTGAAGTGCTAAAGGTGGCAGTTGCACTGTTTTCTCCTCTATAAATGCTTGATACATGGCAAACCATTCATCAAGTAAAATTCCCATAGACCAGCCATCAGAAATAATATGATGCATTGTACAAAGAAGTACGAGTTCCTCTTCTTCCATAATAATTAACTGAGTTCGAATTAATGGTCCTTCGCTTAAATGAAATGGTGTTTCTATTTCGCTTTGAGTTAAAGTCTTCATTTGGAGCTCTTTTTCTTCCTGCGAAAAGTGACGCAAATCAATTACCTGTAACGATTTTTTGGTATAAGCTTTGATAACTTGCATCGGTTCACCATTAATTTCTTGAATTACTGTACGTAACACTTCATGCCTACGTAGCAGCGCATTATATCCTTTTTCTAATGCTTCAATTCCCCATTTTCCTTTCAAGTGCCACGCAGTTGGAATATTATAAATCGAACTATTTTGTTCAAGCTGATCCAAGAACCACAATCGTTGCTGAGCATAAGACAACGGTACTCGTTCTCCTCGTTCCTTTGGTTGTAATGGTGGAATTTCATAGCCTTTATCCTCTTGTAATAACGTTGTTATCCGCTGTGATAGGCCTTCAATAGTAGAGTACTGGAATAATTCACTTAATGGTAACTTAATTTGAAACAATTCTTGTAAACGCGAAACAACTTGAGTCGCTAACAGAGAGTGTCCACCCAATTCAAAGAAATTATCATGCACACCAATTGTTGATTGTTCAACACATAATACATTCGACCAAATCGTCACCAATTTTTTCTCCGTCTCATTGCGAGGGCCAATATGCTCAACACTTGCCTGCACTACACTATCCCATTTAGGTAAAGCTTTAGTATCAAATTTCCCATTAATCGTCAGTGGTAAAGCATCCATTCTTACAAAATGGGCTGGTACCATATAATTTGGAAGTTGTGCTTTTACGTGCTCTCTCCAGTCTTGCACGCTTCCTTCACCTACGACATACGCGACTAATCGTTTATCTCCCGTTTCATCTTCCCGAGCCAATACAGCGACTTCTTTAATCATAGGGTGTTGGCCTAATACGGTTTCAATTTCTCCTAATTCAATTCGGAAACCTCTAATTTTAACTTGGTTATCAATTCGACCAATATACTCTAAATTTCCATCTGGTAAATATTTAACAGAATCACCAGTTCGATACAATTTGGCATTAGAATCACCATTGAATGGATGTGGAATAAAGGCTGCTTCTGTCAATTCAGGACGATTCAAATATCCACGTGCTAATCCAGCCCCTCCAATACACAGTTCTCCAGCTACACCAATAGGTACAGGTTGCTGATTTTGATCCAATACATACACTTCCACATTAGAAATTGGACGTCCAATATGAGGTTGACCATTTCCTTTATAAATTCCTGCAGTCGCACAAACTGTTGCTTCTGTCGGACCATAAGCATTGATAAATATACGATGATTTGACCAACGTTTCGCAATCTCTTCACTACAAGCTGAACCTGCAGAGACAACTACCTTGAGATGTTCAAATTTGGATTCATCTAACACATTTAACACCGTCGGTGGTAAAGTAGCGTGTGTAATCTTATTATTTTGTAAAAATTTCTTTAATGGTTCCCCAGGCATAACATCTTCTTGGCTACTTACACACAATGTTCCACCAGCTACAAGCGTTGTAAATATTTCAAATACTGCCGCATCAAATGATAGGGAAGCAAATTGGATTACTCTACTCTTTGAATTTAATTGCATTAAGTCAATAATAGTATGAACAAGATTACATAATCCCTTTTGTTCCAGTAACACACCCTTCGGGTTCCCAGTAGATCCCGATGTATAGATTACATAGGCTAAATTCTCTGGAGCCACTTCAATTATTGGATTAGTAATACTCGCTTGTGAAATCATTTCTTGATTTTCATCTAAACAAATATTCGCTATTCCTTCTGGTAACCACCCATTCACATTTCTTTGTGTTACCATCAGTTTAATATCCGCGTTATCCAAGATGTACTTAAGCCGTTGTTCTGGATAGGTTGGGTCCAGTGGCACATATGCACCGCCTGCTTTCAGGATTCCAAGCAGACCAACAATCATTTCTAAAGATCGTTCCACACAGATTCCAACCATCGTCTCAGGCCCTACACCTTTTTTCTGTAGAGAATGAGCCAATTGATTCGCTCTTTCATTTAATTCTTTATAAGTAAGTTGGTGATTCTTATATACTAAGGCTACTGCTTCTGGTGTTTGTGCTACCTGTTGTTCAAATAGTTCTTGAATAACATATTCTGTCGGATACTCTACTCTTGTATTGTTCCATTCCTTCAATAATTGCTTCTCTTCAGCCTCATGTAATAAATTAACTTTAGAAATGCCTGCTTCACAATTATGTAAAACAGATGCAATAAATTGCTCTAAATAACGAATTAATCTCAAGATTGTATCTTCATGAAAAATATCTCTATTATATTCGAAATTACCACAAATCGCTTTGTCATTTTCTTGTTCAATAAATAATGTTAAATCAAACTTGGCTATATTCTTTTCTAAACTACAAGGAGACAATGTTAGTCCATGTAAATTAAATTTATTCGTAGAATTTCCCAAAAAAATCGCTGCATCTTGCCTACTAGCCTTTTGTAACACAAATCCAGTTTGAAAAATAGGTGAGTAACTAATATCACGACTTGATTCTAATTCCTTCAACATCATGGAAAAAGGATAGTCTTGGTGTTTCACACAATCCTTTAGTTCCTCATTAAGAATATTTAAAAGTTCCTCAAATGAATAACCATCCTTAAAATTAATTCTAATAGGAAGCATATTAACAAAATATCCACAAGTATTACGAAAATCTTTGTTCCGTCTTCCAAATCTAGGTGTTCCTACTATAATTTCATTTTGTCCTGAATAACGATGTAAAAAAGCAAAGTAAAGAGATAATAAGACTGTATTAAGAGTAAAACCTTTTTTATCACAGAATTTAAGTAAACTCTCACTAATCTCTCTACTTAGTTTAAAAGGCACCAATCCTCCCTCATACGAAGGAACAGGTGGTCGCTTCTTATCAATCGGCAATTCTAATACCGGTATCTCACCTTTAAGTTTATTTTTCCAAAATACCTTCGATGTTTCCCCAGTTTCGCTTAACAATAAATTTTCTTGCCAAGAAACGAAGTTCGAATATTGAGATATAACGGTTTTCAAATCATGATTTGTTCCTTTTTTTAAGTGTTTATATATTATTCCAAACTCATCTAATATTAGTGATATAGACCAACCGTCAATAGCAATGTGATGCCATACTAAAAGCATAATATAATGATTTTCAGCATAGCGAAACAATCTCACTCTAAACGGTGGCTCTTTTTCCAATACAAAAGGTTTGTACGACTCTTGATACAACTCTTGATTAATAGAAGATAATTCTTCAGTACCTATATCAATAACTTTAAAATCTAGAAACGGCTCACTATAAACCTTCTGTACAGGATCTTTCTCCATAGCAAAAATAGATCGATAAATCTCATGGCGGTTGATAATTTCAATAAAAGCTCTTTTTACAAGTGAAACATCTAATTCCGAGTAAACATGCCAAGCAAATGGTTCGTTATATGAAGATTTATCTGGATACAAACAATACTGCAAAAAAAAGTCCCTTTGCCCTTTTGATAAAGGGATAGTTTTAATATTTTTTTTACTTATCAATCTACTTACCTCCATTAGATTTTTTTACAAAATACAGCTATTAACAATTCCGTATAACTCAAGATATCGTACTTAAAATTCATGACATGCTTAGTTCTTCCGAAAAATGATTAAAAATAGCATAAATAACAATATTTCTATTTATTCAACTGATTTCTACCACTAGTTGACCTTATTCTTCTATCTCAATTCTCAATTAAAGTAACTCTCCTATTTGAATTGATTTCTTTAGTAATGTGATTAACTAAGATGCATAGTAGATTGAGAAACGTGTTATTGCTAATACTGTAATTTAATATCCAATAACTCTACTAATTATATGTTAATATATTGTAAAAGATTGTCGAAATTTTGAAGAGTTAACATTTTTTACCGAACGAAGTATAACGTTGTCTGAATTCTGATTTTTCAACTGAAAACATTAAATTTAACCACTCTAAGTATAATTGAATAGTTTTTATTACTACCTTACGTAACAAAAGTTTTTGGGATTATTATAGTCATATGGATACAACTTAGTTAAGGGGTACAGCCACAGGTTCTGGTGCAAAAACCATTTGATAGAGATATAGAACCTACATGGCCTATTCAATGACAGATTATGATGCAATTCCAAATAACTTATGTATGAACCCAACTTCATTTTGTGCAGACTTCACCTGTAGGTTAAGTTGTCCTTTTTTCATCATATGCATGGCTTCAACGCCGCTCAATATAGAAGTGGCTGTTTCATACGATTTGAATCCTAACATAGAACGTACACGTTTCTTAATGAAACGGTGATCCTGTTCCACTATATTATTGAGATATTTAACTTGCCTTATTTGTATGCCTTCAGGCATATGTTTCTCTTCTTTTAACTCTTGAATCGCTACGGGATAGGCCGGGTTCTTGTCTACTGTTATAACACGAGGTTTACAAATATGAGAAGCAGCCAAGGCTTTCTTGAAAAAGCGCTTGGCTGCTTGTTTATCTCTTGATTTACTTAGATAAAAATCAATGGTATTCCCTTCTGAATCAACGGCACGATATACATACATCCATTGCCCTTTCACTTTAATATAAGTTTCATCGACTCTCCATGAATCATTTGTTGTTTTAAGATGATGTCGTACTTTCTCTTCTAATTGAGGTCCATATTGATGAACCCATCGCATAATCGTTGTGTGAGCCATGGATAAGCCTCGTTCTTCCATCATTTCCACCAGGTTACGGAAGCTCAAATTGTACCGTAGGTACCATCTTACTGTTAATAAGATTAGTTCCGGCTGGTAATGCTTCCATTTGAACAAATTTTCCTTTTCCATATCGATCACACACCTTTTTCTAGAGTAATACTATCAGTATGTCCAAGGTTAGGAGATTACTTGCATGTATCTTGAATTTCTTGCACCGGAACCGACCTGGAAACGCTAAAAAAATCACAGGTTTATTAATAACAGATGAAGGAAAAATCAGTATTGGTAGAAAACAAAGAAAAATATTACGTGCTACAATCTATAATTCATTAAATAATGACAATTTAACAATTCAAGAAAAAATAGACATCGAAAATCACATCAATGGATGGCTATCCTTTCTTAAAGGGATAGATTATAACTCATATCAACAATTATTAAAGTGGAAAGAAGAATTTGAAAAGAAGGCAAAAGCTAATAAAATGGCTAAACAGTTAGAAAAAGAAAAGTTTGAAGAGATGCTCAGAAGCTTTTAAAAATATTTATAACTTTTAAAATTAGAGTCCTAAATCAATAAGACTCTTTTTTACTTTTCTCGAATGTAAACTTTTGTATATTTGTTTACATTCAAATCCTCTAAAACATTGACTTTATCCCAATTCCCCTGATATCATCAAAATTAGCAAGAAAAGTATACATTCAAAACAATATAAATAAAGAGGTACAGAAACACATGAACA
>NZ_JAPHWH010000034.1:0-12540 GCF_026241455.1 Bacillus sp. DHT2 | reverse complement strand
GAAAAAAACAGTCTTTGATATATTAGGTGTCGTTTATAATTGTACCATGTCGGATAATCAAGCGGCTTAATTGAAAAAAATGAAACCCGTTAGGGTTTATTTTGTATGCAAATTTTTAAATAGTTTATACTGGTCCCCTATAAAAAGTGAAAAATTCCTTTTGGAATTGACTTGATATTACCTTAGCTTGATAGCGATGTGGCGGTACCCCATACCCATCAACTTAAGAATTTTATAACGCCCCAAAACAAAAATTGTATATTTTCACCTGGGGGTGTCAATTTTATCGTTTTAGGATATTTGCTTTTCTTAGCTCGATGGTGATGTATGGTGACCCCATATAGAAGGTTTCTTCATTATGTACGAAGTAGATTTCTAATTTTTAGAATATTAATATTGTTTAGGATCTGTATATGTATTATTATAAAAAATGGTATATTAGTAAATTTTTGATACAGATTCTATTCAATCTCTAAAAATATGATTCTTGGAGGCGTTGTTGTGCGTAAAAAATGGAAAATCGGGCTAATGAGTACGCTTCTTGCCTGTACTACCTTCACATCTGTAGCATTTGCAGCAGAAAAGCCAGTCGATCAACCCAAATGGGAGGAATGGCTAAATGGACATGCAAAAAGATTAAATGAACCCACTTCCCAAACAACAGAAGATTTATCTTTTCTAAAAGAGGCCGTACAGGACAAGCGTATTGTTGTACTTGGCGAAAGTACGCATGGTGCTAAGGAAATGAATCAATCCAAAATACGTATGATTAAGTACTTACATGAAGAAATGGGATATGATGTAATTGCATTTGAATCAGGATTTGCAGAAGCAAGTACGGTTCAACAAAATTTTGATAACTTAACCGCTACTGAAGCGATGAAACAATCTTTATACGGTGTATGGCAAACAGAGGAAGTTGAACAATTGTTTACCTATATGAAAGAACAAAAAGAAAAAGGAAAGCCACTAACATTAGCTGGTTTTGATATGAATTTGTTTTATAGATCTTCATTCCACTCGTATGCGAAAGACTGGTTGCAAAAATTAAGTCCTGAGGTGGCGAATGAACTAGAATTAGCAGTAACAGAGTTAATCAAACTGGATAAGTATTACTATAATTTAGAAGATGGGTATCCTTATGATCAATATAAAGTAGAAATACAGCCCGTAATCAACAAGTTTGAAAACGTAAAAGCTTTTATTCAGACTCATAAAACCGAATTGACTCGAGTTGCACCTATCCCTACTTATGACGTGAATTTTCTTGAGAGATCAATCAATATACGTATCGATGCGATTAAAACACACCTAGATAGTTTTATGAAATTAAAAGGAGGTATTATCCCTTCTAACATTGCAGGATTCCCAGATTATGTTCGAGATCAAAAAATGGCTCAAAACTTAGCATGGCTCACTGAGATGCAATATAAAAATAAAAAAATAATTGTATGGGGACATAATTATCATATTCGAAAACAAAATTCGAAAATGATATTAGATTATACCAAGTATCAACAACACAATTTTGTATGTCCTAATATGATGGATTTTCTTCCGCAGCGCATCAAAAACCAAATGTACACGATTGGAGTATTTGCGTATAGTGGAAGCAGTTGGGATTCTGACATTAAAAACGTTGTTCCTGTACATACTGAACATGAAGAACAAAGTGTTGAAAAAATAATCAGCACTGTCGGAAGTACAAATGTCTTTGTAAACTTAAAGGGAGAAAGTAACCGACCAGAAACATCATGGATGTTTACCCCTACTGCAGCAAGTTACTGGGGGGTCAAAAAGCGAGAAGAAATCATGATTCCTATCGAACAATATGATGGCATTCTATGGTTAGAAAAGACTTCGCCTTCTGTTCTTAAATAAAAGAGAGAGCGTCCTTACATGTTAAGGATGCTCTTTTTCTTGTCATGATTGTATGTAAACAACATTCGATTGGATTCATTCCCTATAGAAAATACTAACGATCAAACAATATATTCATTATAGGGGAGCGTCACACCGCCATCAAGCTAAGAAAATACAACTACTTCCAGAGCGAAATTTTGTGCTAACTTGTAACAAAAAAGCTCATTTTTTCATTTTGGGGTAAAGCCGAGATACGTGTAAAAATAGGTCATAGACTTACTTTTATTTCCACTCGTGAGATTATGAGAAAAAATATAAATCTAATAATAACCATGTTCATAACTTAAAAGTTTTGAACATGGTTTTGAAATGTGATAAAATCAGTGTATTGACCTACATCAAAACTTATGGTCAAAAGTAAACGTAGAAAAGGTGAGTTTTTGGTTAAATATGGGTATGGTCGGGTAAGTACATTAAACCAGGATTTGGAATCTCAAATTCAAATGTTAGAAAAAGAAGGTTGTGAAAAAATTTACTCTGAAAAATTTACAGGTACAAAATTTGATAGGCCAAAATTTCAAGAACTACTTTCTGTACTAGAAAATGGGGACACACTTGTTGTAACAAAATTAGATCGTTTTGCACGTTCAGCTGAAAATGCAATCCAAACGATTAAAATGTTATTTGAGAAAGGGGTTAAGGTTCATGTCATTAATATGGGAGTAGTGGAAGATACGCCAACTGGAAGATTGATGTTTAATATCATGAGTGCATTTGCTGAATTTGAAAGAGATATGATTGTAGAACGTACACAAGAAGGAAAAGCGATTGCCAGGTTGAATCCTAATTTTAAAGAGGGACGACCGAAGAAATATAATAAAGAGCAAATAGAACATGCTCTTGGTTTGTTAAAAACTGAATCTTATAGGAAAGTGGAAAGAATGACGGGAATTAGTGTAAGTACCTTGCAACGAGAAAAAAGAAATCGTTTAAAAACTGAGTGAATAAAAAATGGAGGGTACTATTATAAATGTTCATTTTGAAGAACTGAGGAAAAAGGCATAGGTGAGTTAGAAGAAACAGAGTATGTTATTAAATAAAACCATATTTCTTATGCATATTCAAAAAACACGATACCCTCAGGTGCATTTTAAGGCATTTAATTATAATTTTGTGTATTAAGCCCTTTTAAAATTGCAAATTTCGTTCAACTAAAAAAGTCGATTATCCTTTAGCGTACGAAATTCGCGAAATGTTGGTGCTACCCCATCGCTATCAAGCTAAGCTCATACAACGTCAATTATAGTAGAGGTTGTTTCTTTTTTCTAAAGGCTACGTGTAGGGAATTTAAAGATTTGCATACGAAATAAACCCTAACGGGTTTCCTTTTTTGAATTAAGCTACTTGATTAAATCGTTGATTCAATCCCTCAGGGCTGATGAGCACTTCTGTTGATGCTTCCAAACGGCTAGATAATTGAGTTAAAGAAGTCGTAGCAATATTTTGACTCATCCATACACATAAAGCGACTAAATCTTTTTCTTGGTATTTACTGGTTCGTTGCACGAAACCAACATCTCTAGCAAGATCTCGTAAGATATTTGGAGATAAAAAGCTTTGAATCTCTTGAGCAAATAGTTGTAATTCATTAGATACAGAAATAGACATACAAAAACGCCATCCTTTCCTATGATTCTACAGAAAGAATAGCGTATTTTTTCATTTTAGGGGGTATTTTGTTTTATTAGCTTGATAGCGATGGGGCCCCGCCAACCAAATGACATAAAACCCACGATAAGACAATATTCCCCAAATAGAAAGCTGATTAGACCCGTTAAAAAAGTTTTGACTTTTCGCCTAAGTAAAGTCGTTCCATGTAAAATCAACACTTAAGATACCGGCAGGATGTGAGCTGGTCATATAGTTTCTTCTAGAAGCTAATTTCGGATTACGAAAACAAAGAAGATTATTATAATAACCAAATGCTCGGCAAATTGATGGACGTACTGAATGAATACCGCACCGATCGTTTATTTCATCATAGAAAATACAAGTCCCAAAATAACGTCGTTGGTTTTTTAAATCCAGGCGTGTTTTTTTAGGCATAGCTTTGATCTTTTTTTTATTTTCTTCAATTCATCTTCTGTAATACGGGTTCAGCCGAGATACGTGTAATTTATGTTCATCAAACACGAACTTTTGTTCTTTTTGGAGCGTAAAAATAGCCTCGTTTTTTTACGAAGCTACATCCAAAAATCATTTTCATTTATGCTTTTTCCTAGCTTTTTCAAACCTTTTATAATTTGAGTCATTGTTGAAAACTTAGGGATGTATTTGTTATCGTTACACACCTTCGAAATAGTACCTCTACTCAGCTTAGCGGCTTTCTCTAATTCCCCTTGTGTGATTCCTTGTTTATCTAACCATTTGCCAAATTTACTTCGTTTCTTACCTAATCCAAACACCTTTACCACCTCATGCATAGCTTGCCCTTTTCGTCATTTTTTTAAACGCTAGAAAAAAACTGACATAAAGACCAAACAGTACGCAATACGATTTACCATACCAAACAAATTACGATTCACCGTTCCGAATTGATAACCTTTTAAAACTTCGTTTCCCCTATTCCGAATAGAATTCGCTAACAGAATAATACTTCAGACATTACGAGTTTAATATTTTCAACGATTAATAGCTGTTTTTATCTCTTCTAATCTTCAAGGACTATTCTTGCATAATACAAAAAGAAGGGTGGTGTGAGTTTATGATATTTGAGCTAGTAAGTTCAGCTGCAGTTGGCGGAGTAATTTTTCTATCAAAAATGCATCAAAAAGGAGCAACAAACGATGCCTCCAAGATACAAAGAATTTGCGCTAATTGCGGTTTAAAAGTGAAGGAAGGGAAAGAGACCAGGACAATACAGCTGCTTCGCAAGATGAGAAATGATTGGGGAGTTGAGTATGCGTATAGAATCCCCCTTGGTCTTAGCTTTTCTGATTTTGAACAAAAAATACAACATTTAGAAGACGGATTAAATCACAAGAGCAAAGTTTATGATTTTAAGCTACAAGACTTTAAATCTCTTCGTTTGCGGAAAGATATTTTAAAACAAATACAAAACATCATTAACAAGAAAAAAATTGTTAGAAAGGAAATTGAGATTTCTTATGATGGGTTGTTAAAAATACGAGTTTATGAGAAAGGGATTCCTGAATTTGTGAAATTTGAAGAGAACATGATGAGGCAATGTAGAGGATGGGAGGTCCCAATTGGTTATACGAGGGATGGATTAATAAAACACGACTTTGATCAAATTTCGCACATGATATCCGCCGGCATGACGGACATGGGGAAATCTAATGTTTTAAAGCTTATTATTACAGCACTTGTACGTAACCAAACAGAAAATATAAAGCTATTCCTTATTGATTTGAAGGGCGGTCTATCTTTCAACCGATACAGATTCCTAAAGCAAGTCGAATCAATTGCGAAGAATCCTGAGGAAGCCCTTGAGACTCTAAGGGAATTGCAAACTAAACTGAATGTTAGAAATGAATACTTACTAGAAAAAGGATACGAAGACATAAAAGAAGCCGGGGATCCCACGAAGTACTTTGTAATTGTAGATGAGGCTGCCGACATAGCGCCATATCAAGAGTGCAAAGACATTATTGTTGATATCGGTCGTCGTGGCAGGGCAGCGGGATTCCGCTTGGTATATGCGACGCAGTACCCGACTAATGAGGCGTTGCCATCGCAACTAAGACAAAACATCGGCGCCCGAGTTTGTTTTCGATTACAGACGGAAGCAGGGAGCCGTGCTGTACTTGATGAAGGCGGCGCAGAGAGTCTCCCTAATATAAAAGGAAGGGCTATATACCAAACGAATGAGAGGAAGGTCCTACAGACTGTATATATCGATAATAAGCAGATTGATAACATCATAAAGCCCCACATTAACATAAGAGCGAGAAAGGAGCATGAAGATGCAAAAACTAGCCATGAAGGAACAACGCTTAGAAAGCATACTCTTGAGCTTGAAGAAGTTGGGATTCTTAAGTAGAAAGCAAATCCAGGTACTTCACGATCTTGGTGGCGACAGAAATGCTTCTCGTGTAATGAAGACTCTAGAAGAATACGTTTCTAGCTTTAGGGATGGAGAAAAGGTTTATTATCTCAACAAGGAAGGGCGTGAACGTATCGGGAGTAAGAAAATACTTAAACGCTCGAATCAATTCCGCCACTACATCATAAGGAATGATATCTATATTGCCTATGAATGTCCGAAAACATGGAAGCAAGAAGTGAAGATGAATGTGAAAGGTATTGTTTCCATAATTGCAGATGCCTTATTTACTGATAATGGCCGTTATTATATTGTAGAGGTTGATCATGAGCAAAAGATGAGCGCAAACCGTTTGAAGATGCAGAAATACAGAAAACTAATTGAATGCAATGTGTTTGAGAAGTCACCTAAGTTCATTTGGTACACAACAACAGAATATAGAAGAAAGCAACTTCAAAAGCTTTGCGAGGGATTGGATTGTAACATCTTTACGGTTACTGATTTCCATTAAAAATAAGGGGATGGTCCATATGGCAACTGAGACAATGAGCATCAAGGATTTTATGGATGGTAACTATGGAGCGAAGAAAAAGTGGAGCTTGTTCAAAAAGAAAGCAAAAAAATACGCACCCGTGGCGGTGCGAGTTGGTATTGTGATCGGTAGTGCTATTATATTCAGCCAAATTATGGATATTCCGCATGTATTTGCATCAGGATCCGAACCTGATGTAAATGAGGTATTTAAAGATGTGCAATCAGATGATGGAAAGATAAAAAATTATATTGATGGCCAACTATACACGCGTATTGTAAATGCATTTGAACCGGTTATCTTTCTAATTAAGGCAGTATCCTACCCAATTGCGTCCGTTGTAGCGTTATGCGGTGGGTTGTTCATTATGGTTGGTAGCCAGGAACGAGGGTTTTCCCTGATTTCTCGTGCAGGAATTGGTTATATAGTTGTCCAAATGATACCGCTATTTATGAGATTGCTTGTTGAGATTGCTAAAGCAATATAACTGTCTTTTAAGCCGGGTTATCTTCTTCCGCATCTCCCTTGAAGTGCAATATTAACATTGATAGAACTATGGAAATACTGAGCGATGTTTGGCTTACGTTTTCACAATCTATTGCAATATTCCTATGAATTTCTTCGGTTAAGAAAAATAATTGTAAGAAAAGAGATGAAAAATATACAAACCATGAAAAAACGCTTAATCCAAAAAAGAAAATAAAAATCTCTTTAATTTTCTTATTCTTAATTATCTTTGTTCGTTTTTAAAAAAAGATAAAAATTATTAATGGAAAAATGACAAAAAGAATAAACCATTTCCAACCCATAAAAAACACCTCCTAATATATAGATGGAATGATTTCATCATATATAAATACAATAATCATTCATTTTTGAACCTAATTTTAATTGAAATGTCATATTTAAAAAGAATCGGAATAAATCACATATTGCAAAATAATCATTGGAGTTTCTTTATTTGCAGGATTTTATAACACCTCATTGAATACAGTCACTAGGAGGTGTTGTGACGCTATGACGGACGAAATTGTTTATTCTGCTAGTGAAGTATACAAAAGGCTAGGAATATCCGATAGTACGCTCAGAAAGTATATGGAAGTGTTGCAACGAGAGGGATTCGCAGTAAAGAAAGATAATCGCGGTAGACGCCAATACACGGAGCATGACGTTATGGTGATCGAAAGGCTAATTGAAATTGGTAAGCATGACGGTATGACGTTAGAGAAGGCAGCGAAGATAATTGCGCAGAAGTTGGAAAGTATCAATCCAGATTTAGTTGCTAATGAAGAAAAATCGAAAGAAACAGGTCTAATACCATTCCACATTCAAGAACAGCTCCAGCAACAATACAGCGTTATGGCGCAAGAAATGAATCAGGGTATGTTGGAGATGGAGAAGCGATTAAATGAGCAAGCAAAGCAGAGAAGCGAGGAAATCAAAACGAGTATAAAAGAACATAATGAACGGGTTGAAAAACGACTGGAAGCACGAGACGAGACTCTTATGAAAACATTACGTGAGATCCAAGAGGCGAAGAGAATAATGCAGGAATACCACGCCGAGGTTGCTGCTGTACAAGATAAGAAAAAGCCGTGGTGGAAGTTTTGGTGAGGGAATTTGTATAAGCTACGCAAAAGTAGAAAAGTATACTTTTCTACTTAATTGTAAGTATGTAAAAAGCCCTACATATGTAGGGCTTAATCATTCACACGATAATAGGCGCTTCCTCTTTTATTTCTAAAACAGACTCTTCACCATCAATATCTTTTATATCAAACTTTCCGTTTGAATCCTTGCCAAAAACCTTCATTTCAACATTATTTATATTTTTAAGAGCGTTATATATTCTATTTGAATAATTGGGAGCGATTGTAATCATACGAACGTCTTCATTAAAGCAAGATGGATAATAAGCAGATTGCCACACTAAACTTTTATCATCTTCAACCATTTTCAATTCAATAATACATTTAGTACCATTTTTATCTTTTGCGATAATGTCAATTATTCCTTTTTCTACTTTGTACTGTCTTTCTACAAAAAACATACCCTCTTCAATGACTTCTATATGATCACATAGTAATTTTTCCAATAAAACTTCAGGACCATTCATTACTTCTTCAGTTATTAACTCTTCCCATATATCGTTCATTAACTTCTTCTTTTTTTGAATTACATCATGATTATCGTATTCTTCACGAGTCATACAAGAATCCGAACATACTCCAAAAAGCACATATGATTTATCAGAGGTTATACTTTTTACCATCGACCAATCCATATCATTTATTGAATATAAAATTTCGTTTTGAAGTAATTTCTTAGTATGCTGTGGAGTCTTGTCCCAAAAATAATGACACCAATAGCTTGTATCTTTGTTAGATAATTTTTCAGCGTCTTTTTTCTAAAGCATTCTTTACAGAATAACTCGCCTACATATATAGTTAAAATTATTGAGGATATCTCTTTAACTTTCTCTTCATCGTGGGTAATTAGAATTAATTCACCTTTATTGAAATCCCATTCAGGCAGATCGTTACGAAAAGCATATAAATACTACCTTTCGCCTTCATTCTGTTTAAAATCAACTTTTACGCAGCCTTACTTTTCTATAAATAAATCAAAGTCCACTAGAATAGCACCATTTCTTGTAATTAATCTCATGAAATTCATCTCCAATAATAGTAGGATGGAAAATGCTAAAAAACATTGTGCAGACAGGAAAAATTTCTTTTAGTTTTATTTCTTCTCTAACATCTCATAAAGGTGTTTGTACATCCCTTTGTATCCTTCAGACTGTCGAGTTGTTAGCTTAGTATTTACGTAGCTTTCAAGAAGCATATCAATAATACTGTTAATCGATGCCTTATCCATGCTTTCTTGTTCTTTTATAAACGGTTTAAGAGTATTTAGCTTTAATAAAACAGCTGGTGAAATTTTAGCAGTTTTAGATGGAACTAAACGCTGATCTGGTTTCTCAGGAACAGGTATTTTCCCTTTATTAATGATAGGAGTCATAACCTTTTTCTTAACAGGATCATTATTACGGCCGAAATCGTTTGTTCCTTTTATCTGTACACCTTTGTCATTTAAAGTGTTTCCAGGTTTTGTGACTATAGGTTGAAATGGTGCTTTAGACATTATGAGCCTCCTCCTTAAGCATTAATAGTAGCAAAATAGTTTTCATGTTCATTAAGTTCGCTAAGAACATCGATGAATAGTTGATGAGCTTTTTCATCCCACATATCAATATTGCCGCTAACGTTAACATTTTTATGAATTCCTTCAATGTCGTACACTTTTAGACGCTCTTGATATCTCACAATTGTATCTAGAACGTTCCCACCATACATTTCCTGAGCTTGTTGTAATACTTTATTATCCACTCGTTTTCCTTGATGTAACATCATTGGAATAATACCTAAAACTTGTAGGTCTGCATCATATGTTTCTGCTAAGAACTGCATATAGGCGATATATGTTTGAGCACCTTCTAAAGATAATTCTTGTGTTTGTAGAACGATGATACAATAATCGGCTGCTATCATAGCGTTATCTGAGTAGTCACTGATTGTTGGTGGTACATCAATGTAAATACGATCATATTTATCTTTTAATGGTTCTAGTAATTTTTTTAAATATGTAATTTGTGCAAGTTCATCCTCTGGGAACATATCAAAGAGGATTTTTGATAGTTTTCTAAATGAAGTATTAGATGGAACAATGTCCAAATTCTCAATTACTGGAATAATTTCATTCTCTAAATTTTGATTTAGAAATGCATCCGTAATAGACTTATCAATTTGTTCAATGTCACCTGTTTTAGCAAGGACTCTTGTAGCGTTACCCTGAGGATCCATATCCACTAAAAGACATTTTTCATTAAATACTGTGGCAGCTTCATAAGCCAACATTGTAGCTGTTTTTGTTTTTCCAACTCCACCTTTAAAGTTACCAATTACGTATGTAGTTGCTTGTCTAGTCATTTTCGACATTCCTCCATAAAACTCCGAATAAGTATACCTTTGAGTAAAATGTAACATCTACATACAATATTCGCAACAGTATACCGTAGAAAAGTTTATGTTTTTTTAACGAATTTAACGAAAGAGTAGAAAAGTATACTTAAGCGTATTTTTTTTTGGTATACTTTTCTACTTTTCTACTTATACGTAATTTATAGAATGGGTTATTTTTCAGGTGAGAAAGTATACATTTCTACCTATGCGTAGTTTATGATTGATTTCTCTATGTACTGGTAATTAAGGGTTAATTGAAGTTTCCAAGGAGGAATGAATTATAAATATGGGGTTTGAAGTCTACTTTTCTACTTATGCGTAAGTTAGAATAGGTATACCAAATTTGAAAGTCAAGTAGAAAAGTATACTTTTCTACTTTTTCGTAGTTCTACTTTTCTACTTATGCGTAGTTTTAAGTTGTCATTTCTTTATTTACAAACAAAAAAGCTTGTTGTAACGTAATACACAACAAGCATCATTCTACAAAACAAAACATATTTTGATATTTTAAATAAATGAAGATCGATAGAACAAAAGTAAAAACAATTGAATATGAAAGGAAAATAAAAAAGCCACTCCCATTTGCTATCGGCTACCAACCTTTAGCAGGAATGACTCAATTCTAGTAATTGCTACCAACACTTACTAGATATAACCTGTATTGACTCACAGGGTTTAGGTTTAAGTAGTGTACCACCACTATCTTCAACAAATGCCTTTTCACCGAGGCTTATTTTGATATACCCATTTTATCTATGATTTGGCTAAAATTCAACTAGTAAATGCTAGAATTGATTATTTTGTAGTCCAAAAGATATATAAAGGGCATCTCTAAACCTAGAAGTCTTGTGAATGTACAGGTTATTTAGGAATTGGAGATGTCTTTTTTGTTTTCTATTCAACGTGGAATTGCCTGAAACCACGTTAATAAAAACTGATAAGCCGTGATTCCGTGCTGCCATACATTTAGTGGGAACGTGTTACGGCGTGGCTTGCTGTTAGTCGTGCAGGGGGTACAGAGTATACGCCTACAAGAACAGCACCCCTCACTGGATTCCTATTCATTCGGTGAGGGTAGGTGAGAACTACCTTAAAAGGTTCGGGTGGTAGCCATTAGCATTACGGTGCTAGGGAACACGATCAACTTGTCGCACAGGGGTGGCTTTGTGTAGTGGACAAGTCTTAGGCAGGGGTCGTGTACGGTGAAAACTGTTAAGTGAATAGGGTCTATACATACGGATACCTTACAAGTGACCGCATGGTGAAAACAAAGACGCTTATCCTACCTATTTTGATTGATTACTTTTTTTGTGATCTTTCAGAGTAGGGGATAAATCTGTCTTCCAGCCATTTTCCTTAACCCTTCCCACATGATAAAAACCCTCAAAACCTTCAGTCAAGACAAATTACCAGGAATAGATGAAAAATATACGGTTTTATACTAATTTGAAATACCACTAGCTAAGATAGAGGAATAAATAAGGAAATTACCATTGGCTTACTTAGTGGATAAGGGGACTAATGGTTAAAATATGCTCTATTGTAGAATTTGGTTTAGTCAATCAAATATAGTACGTGAAATTATACTAGTTTAAGGGAATTCTTTTTTTACTTTTTGTGGAAAAACCAGTGTCATAATAGATATATTATTTGTTAGGAGTGTTATTAATGTATGATGAAAATTTTATTAATGATAATGGTAAAAAAGTAAGCGGAACAGCAGCTTACTTTTTTATATGCAATTTCTGAAGCTTGAGGACCTAAGGAATATCTTTTAAAAAGTATGATAAGCAAATTAAAGAAGATATTATTTTTTCGATGAAAATTGAGGAAGTATGTGCATATGTTTGATTTAAACTCTCCATATATTTCAGATAAAGAATTTTATAGAATGGTATTAAATGATCTTCAGTATAGTTATTTAGAAGAAGGAACTGTAATAAATTCTAATATTGTTGAAGTATGGTAATGTTTTATCCCTGCACAATGTGTGGGGATTTTTTTATAAAGAAAAGACATCCTAAGGTGCCTTCTTCTGACTTGAACCACTTTACTTT
>NZ_JAPHWH010000033.1:0-13463 GCF_026241455.1 Bacillus sp. DHT2 | reverse complement strand
TCGTAAGGAGTAAAAATCGTATACTTGTTCCTTTGGTAGATATTCCAAAGGAATATTCGTAATGTAAAAGTTAATAGCACTAAGCTGCTTGCTACGTTCTTTATAGATGATTTGCTTTTTGTGTTCTTTAGCTGCCAAATCCTTTTGTCTACGTTTCATTTGCGTATCAGTTAATTTATACATAATTAGTCTTGCAGGGAGCTTTTGATACATTCCAATATAAATCTCAGGAATTTCATATGTTTCACCGGATTGTAATTGATCAATAAATTGTTCCATATCTAATTGGATATACTCAGATTGCTTTTTTATTGTTCCATTTTGAAAGTATTCGGGCTCTTTATTCTTCTGATATATCCGTGTATTGAGCTTTAATCTTGAAATAAAATAAGCATTACACTTGTCTATAGTATATAGGTCTTTTAAGTCGAAGTATCCTAAATCCCGTATACACACATCGTTCGATTGAAGAGACGTTAAACAAGTAGATCCATAAGTTTTATCATTGTGTTTTCCTGATCCTACATGAACATGTATAAACTGACCACTACCACCTGAACCTTGATATGTAGAAGCGAATTTATCCGGAACCTGAAAATGTGTAGAATCCAATACACGAATACGACGAAAATAGTTTGTATACAAAGTTGTAATTTTGTTAGTGGAACAAAATTGTTGATGAAGTAAATATGCTAGTATAACTGTACAGCCTGAGAATTAAAGCGTTGATTGAGTCCTTCTGGACTCATAGAAATACCTGTGTTAGCTTCTAATCGACTACATAATTGTGCCAATGAAGTATGAGCTATATTTTGGCTTAACCAAACACACAGAGCTACTAAATCTTGTGCACGATATTTACTTTTTCGTTGAACAAATCCTACTTTTCTAGCTAACTGATCCAGAGCATGTGGTGACATATGTTGTTGTAATTCTTTAGAAAACAATTGTAATTCATCAGAAATCGATAAATTCATACCAAAAACGCCACCCTTTCTGTATATTTCTACAAAAAGAATAGCGTTTTTTTTCGTTTTATGGATACAATTTTTTAGCTTGATGGATGTGTGGTGCTACCCCATTGCTATCAAGCTAACAAAACAAAATACTCCCTAAAATGAAAAAAATGTAGCTTTGGAATAAAGTTTGAGTAAAAATACCTCACAAATCAGCATTTTATGATAAATAAAAAGGATCCATTTTGAAAAAAGATTGATTAAAATGGATTCCTTGCTGGCATATCAAGGACTTGCTTTATAAAAAGTTCAATAGGAAATAATATGCTCATTAGTTTGGAGTGTATTTGTTAACAAACTCTGTTTTTGCTTCAGTATATCCATCTCTGTTATGTTCATATTTATCTATTAAGCTCATTTTTAAGTTACTATATTTTTTGGTAACATCTTTTCGCAGTCGTAAAAAATCTCTAAAATACAATTCATTCCAATCACCTAAATACCTAACATGAAGATGAAATACTTTTTCGGCAAATCCTTTTTCTGTATAGCCTTTCATAAACATCATATGAGGTACTGGCTTTTGTGGTTGCTTTTCTAAAATATATCCGTTTTTCTCTAACTTACTCACTAAAAATTTCAAATCGCAGTCTTCTGTTATTTCAATCAATATATCTATCGTTGGCTTTGCTAATAGCCCATTAACAGAAGTGCTTCCTATGTGATTTATTCGCTCAATATATTGATTACCGATTATGTTGTTAAGTAATTTTTCTTCTTGTAAATACCAATCTTTCCATATTGGATTATGTTCTTTCAGTCAAAATTGTTTAGTATTAATCAATACTTTAATGATTCAAGAAGTTCTCTTAGACAAAAATAAATCTTTACTGCAAAAGTTAGTGCCAGAAGATTTTAGAGCTTTAACACCACTTATCTATGCCCACGTAAATCCATATGGGACATTCAAATTAAATATGAAAGAACGTCTAACACTCCAGAGATCTTCTTAAGATTTTTCAAAAAAGAAACTTCCTTATGGTAGTAGAGGGCACCATATATACATTGATACCACTGAGTTGTTTACTACGAGGAGAATATTTTATTCCTTTCTTTGTAAGGTTCTCTTTATTGAGCAATCCATTAGCGAAAATTTGAAGAAACACAGTAGTAAAAAACTTCGTGTTTCTTCTTTAATATATTTATTAGAAACCACTTTGCACTTCCCGGCACAGTTGCTCCTTCTAGCCCTCATTAAACAAAGTAAAACCCACTGCACACAAGGGTCCTTTAGTCATAAGCTTCACTAATTGTTTTGCAGTATATTTCGGTGAATATTTCATGTCATTTTGAAGCCACCAAATTGCCATCCCAACAACACAGGAAGTGATGAAATGGAATACCATATCCTTTGGAATATCTAAGTCATGGTCTTCAATTTTAAGCTCAATGAAATTTTGTTCAAGATTATCCATAATAGTCTGCTGCATTTTTAGGTTAAAATCATGAATGCCATGAGGTCCAAGCATGCTTTTATAAAAGTCTGCATGTTTTAATATACACTCAAATATGGATTGTAAAATCCCCTCGAATTCCGAAAGATCTATTTGATGTCCCTGCACATGGGCATATAGGACCATCTTACTTGTCAACTCTTCTAGTACATTCTCACTAAGCTTTGTTAACAAATCTTGTTTATCCCTGTAATGCGAGTAAAATGTTGCCCGATTGATGAGTGCCTCATCTGTGATGTCTTGAATGGTAATAGCATCGTATCCCTTTTCCGCTATCAGTTTGATAAAAGCATCATATATAAATTTCTTTGTCCGAATAATCCGCAGATCCGCCTTTTTCAACATCTTATACCTCCCTGTTCGTTATTGTCATTATAAACAACAAATTTCATCCGGTTGTTTCTTATCTTACATTTATGCCCTAAATGTAAATTGCATTGTGTAGCAAAAACGATATAATTTCATTATAAACAACATGTTTTTATTATAAACTACACGTTGTTTGTTATCTATCTTTTTGTTGGATGAATGCTAGGAGGAATAATTTAAAATGCTTACAGTAAAGCAATTTTTCAAACAAAAGATGATTCTAGGTGGCGTTTTAGGCATTATGGCTGCTGTTATCATCGCTAGTTTTGCTTTTATGGGATCAACTGTTAATCCTATACCAAAAGACTTGCCGATCGCTATGGTAATACAGGATACAGGTGTGAACTTACCAGGACAAGGAAGTGTAAATTTAGGAGATAAAATAAAAGAGCAAATTCTGCAGAATAAGCAAAGTCCCGTTAAATGGACGTTCTTACAAACGCAAGAAGATGTATTGCAAGGGATGAAGGATAAGAAGTACTACGCTGCCATCGTGTTTCCAGCAGAAATATCCCAGCAACTTGTATCGCTGACCACGCCTAAGGGACAACAAGCCGAGGTACAAGTCTTGGTGAATCAAGGAATGAACTATAATGCCGCAATGGTTTCGAGCCAAATGATTGATAAGTTCATTGGAGGGATAAACGAAAATATCCGTAATACCTTGCTTGATCAGCTTTCACAAAGAAATATGACACTAACAACTGAACAGGCAAAGTTATTGGCAAACCCATTTATTGCTAAAACGGAGTTGATTCATCCAGTTCAAGCACGTACAGGTAATGGAAATATTCCTATAATGCTGACACAAATCTTATGGATTACTACTCTTATCAGCTCCTTAGTCTTATTTATAGCTGTCCAAAAGTTTACAAACGGACGCGTTACAGGAAAATCAGTCCTATCACAGATTCTTGCAGGTTCTGTTTTCGTGACAGTAATTGCAAGTTTAACTCTTTTCATTGCTCATACCATACTCGATGTAAACATACCGAACCAAGGAGAAATGTTCTTATTGTTACTTTTCTTTGGCTTCATGTTCTTCCTTTTGCAAAGTGCAGTACTCAACTGGATTGGCCGTGTCGGGGTACCAATATTAATGGTAGTCTTCTTCTTCTCTATGCCAGTCTTATCACTGGCACACGAATTTCTTCCGGATGTGACAAAACACTGGTTGTATTCTTGGACTCCTTTTAAGTACAGTGTAGAAGCATTTCGTAGCAGCTTCTTCTTTGGAGGATACGGGATAGGCTCATATGTTCAGACGATGGGGTTTCTTGGACTTGTATCTCTTATAATTATGGTACTGGTTGTATTCAAAGGGAAAGATAAACAAAAAGGTTCTTTATCTACTGAGTCAGTGTAGAGAGAGTAGATCTAAAGCCAAAGAGATACAAGGGATTTCCCTTGTATCTCTTTGGCTTTCATGAGCTCGACTTTATTCAGCATCATTAAAAAGGAAATGGAATATCACAAAATTCCATTTATCGGACAATACATTAGAGAAAATTTGAAGAAACGAGCCTTAGAAACCCCATAATTTATTAATCCATTATATTTTATGTAAATGATATGACGGACTAGAGTAGCAACCCTGTGATTCTCTCTAATAGAAACGTTAGGTTACAGCTTCCATATACGAATCCTATATTTAAGAAAGAATAGGTGAATTTTATAAAGATGAAAAACCCTAAAGTTCAATTATTATTTGTATTTACACTTGTCTCTATCGTTCACTTTCTGTTGAATACATCCATTATCTCACTATACAACTTTGTCGACGTACTATTGTCTATCACAATAGTAGGAATTGCCTTCATTATTTTTATCGAAAACCGTTCCCCACAAAGTACTTTAGCGTGGTTTTTAGTATTAGCACTTTTTCCTGTAGTTGGTGTGATTTTGTACTCTCTTTTTGGCCGAAGTCGTTGGAGAAGAAAGAAGCATCTACATCGTTCAGAAGAGCAAAGAAAATTATTCCGTGAAATTTTAGAAGGAAAACGCCTAGATTTATCATTCACTTCCTCATTAAGTGAGCGCTCTACTTATTTAACACAGGTTGTACAAAAATTCGGTGGCGGTCCTGTTGCCAATAATACCACAACAAAACTCTTAACAAATGGTGATCAAACATTTACAAACATTATACAAGCTATTGAAAATGCTACACATCATATACATATTCAATACTTTATTTATCGAGCAGATGAAATTGGTACAAAAATTCGCGATGCATTAATTAAGAAAGCAAAATCTGGTGTAACTGTACGCTTTCTCTATGATGGGATCGGAAGTAATTCATTACGAAATCGTTTCTTGCAACCCATGAAAGATGTAGGAATTGAGGTTGTGGCATTTGATCCTATTCTTTCGTCATGGCCACTTGAAACAGTCAATTATCGTAACCATCGTAAAATTGTCATTGTAGATGGAGAGATTGGTTTTACAGGTGGGCTCAACGTTGGCGATGAGTATTTTGGTCGTTCTAAAAAATTCCCAATTTGGCGTGACAGCCACTTAAGAATAGAAGGAAAAGCATTGTACAAATTACAAGCAATATTCCTTGAGGATTGGCTCTATGCCACTAATGGTTTAAACACTTATTCTTGGAATCAATTTATGAATATAACATACTTTCCAGATAAACAAAATTCTCATGCAGAAGGGGCTGTTCAAATTGTAGCAGGTGGACCAAGTTCAGATGATACAAACATTCGTAATACTTTACTTGCTGTTATAGGTTCTGCTAAGAAAGCAATTTGGATCGCAACACCCTATTTCATTCCGGACCAAGAAACATTAACATTACTACGTTTAAGTGCAATAGCTGGAATAGATGTCCGTATTCTATATCCGGGGAAGAGAGATAGAATCATTAGTGATCTAGCATCTCAATCATACTTCGCACCACTTCTAAAAGCCGGTGCTTCAATTTACAGCTATAAAGATGGTTTTGTGCACGCTAAAATTGTACTTGTAGATGATGAAATTGCAACAATTGGTACAGCAAATATGGATGTCCGTAGCTTTGAACAAAATTATGAAATCATTAGCGTACTTTATGAATCTAAGACAGTTCTTGATATTAAACGTGATTTTGAAGAGGACTTTAAGCATTCGTCTGAAATTAGATGGAAATCATTTCAAAAACGCAGTATTCGAAAACGAATACTGGAATCCCTAATGCGTCTAATTTCCCCTTTATTATAATTCCGAAAAAAGTAATCAAAACAAATTTGATTACTTTTTCCTTTACACTAACATAAAGGTATTATATAGTTAAGTTAACTAAACTAAACTATATGTCAAAACGAAAAAACGGCGTACAATGAAATAACAGAATGATTGGAGGAAGAATAGTATGACTAGTTCTTATAAAGAAGTAATTACCGACATGAACCGAGCCTACAATGAATTAAACATTTTACTATCTCAGGAGTTAAAGAATGAGTTTGGTCTTACAGGGCAGCAAGAGAACATGATAATCTATATTAATTTAAATAAAAATACTACAGCTAACAGTATTGCGACCACTTTTAATATATCCAAAAGTGCTGTCAGCCAAGTTTTATCTAAATTGGAGAAACATAATATGATTTCGAAACACGCAAATCCTAACAATAAACGTGAGTATTTCCTTACAATTGGTCCTAACGGTAGCAAGTATATAGAACGATTGTCTCAGCTAGATGATTTACTTATTGAGAAATACTTCTCTAAAATTGATATCGAAGCCTTGCAGCAAATGACCGATACCTTAATGAAAATAAATCAAATTATACGAGAAGAAAAAAAGAAGAACCTTGAGCCCAAATAGTAATAAAGTCTCAATGAGAAAGGTAAAGGAGTACAGCATGATTCGTATGGCACTAAGGGCATTTAAAATACAAATGTATTATTTGCTAGGCACGATGTTATTAGGATGGATTATGACGCCTTTTTCGCCCCATTTTTTAGGTGCAAGCATTGGCTTGCTTGTTAGTATGTATTGTGTTTGGATTTTAGGAAGGCGTATTGAAAAGTTTGGAGATAGCATTGTAAAAAAAACAAAAACACCGACGCTTGGTATGATTAATCGGTTTGCAGCAGCGATACTCGGTGCGATTATTATGTATGAGATTGAACACCATAGTGTCATATGGACATTTGCTGCCGGAATTATGGGTGGTTATTTCTTAATTGTGATTAATTTAGGGTATTATAGCATGAAAGATGGGAAGAAATAGATTAGCATAAAACTTTTTTTGGGGCACAGCACATCGCTATCAAGCTAAGGTTAATAAAAGTCATTTTCAAAAATGGCTTTTTTCTTTTTCTAAAAAACCAGTGTAGATTATTGGAAATTCTGCATATCAAATAAACCCTAACGGGTTTCATTTTTTTATTGGGGTCCCGCCACATTGCCATCAACTTAAGAAATTAAATGTTCCCCAAAACGAAAAAAATGAACTAAATTCTCATGGACACCTATGAAAAGATGAAATTTTCGTTTTGGGGGCACTTCAAAATATTAGCTTGATGGGCATGGGGTCCCGCCAGCATTTCGGAAAAAAACCACGTTAAGAGCATGCAAGATTTTATACAGTTTTTCGGCTAATCCAATAACAAACAAGAACTCGAAAACCCACACCATGATAGGAATGTATAAAAAATTGCATAGATTGATAGAAAGAGAAAAAGTCAGATTCCTTATGAGAGTAGGGAACCACCTTGTCTTTGCTACTGATAATGAGACGTTATGTCAACCTTACATGAATAGAATATCCAGGTTTTTAAGGTAGGGTTTCCAATGAACAGTCACGAACTATTAATAATGAAAAGTTCACTTTAAGGAGGATTCATAAAATGAAAAATTTAATGACAAGTGATGGTACTACCTTACATATAAGCAAAAGTGGACAAGGCTTACCTTGTATTTTCTTACATGGAGGTCCTGGTTATTGGAGTTACTCTTTTGAACAGACAGGTGGCCCTATTTTAGAAAGTTTTATGGAAATGCATTATCTTGATCAGCGGGGGTGTGGTCGCTCTTCACTTGCTCCGAAAGGAGATTACTCACTAAAAAGATTACTTTTAGATCTTGAGGAAATAAGGCAAGAATTAAAGATAGATAAATGGATTGTAATCGGACACTCATTTGGTGGTATTTTAGCTACTAACTACGCTAAACAACACCCTGACAGTGTCTTAAGTTTAATCTTACTTAATTGTACACTAAACAAGCGAGAGTCAAACCTGCATCAAATGAATGTAGGGAGAAGCTGGTTAGACGAAGGTAATGTTTTGGATTCTTATGAGTCAATCGAGTCTTTCTATAAAGACTTCTTTGCAATGGCTGAAAAACTGCTAGAAATGGGAAAGTATTATGATTTACAGTTAACGGATAGAAAAAATCTTAAAGTCTTAGAAAACTTAGATAAAGAACTTAAACACCGCCCTGATTTTCGTAAATATGTACATGCGGATCCTGAGTTTTTTCAAGATTATACTCGAATCACAGCTGAAATTTCAGTACCAACTCTCGTAATTAGTGGCAAGTATGATGATGCTGTTGGACCAGATCACTATAAAAAATTTAATTTTCCTAATATGTCCGTTGCTATTTTAGAAGATAAGCATCATCCTTATTTAGAAAACAAAGAAGAATTCAGGCGCGCAATTCAGGAATTTATACTAGCTATACCTACTCTAAAAACAACTTAAATTTACTTCCGATATCGGGTTTTATATAAATAAAATAGGTCTAAAGTATGAATCAGTTTCATTATTAAGCATGATTTGAAAATTCCTTTTTTTGTTATCATTTAATTAATATTTAACAAATGGGGGATGAAATATAAAGCTTAAGGTTCAAGGGGTTTCTGAACTGGTTTTGCAGGTAGAATCAATGGCTAGAGCAGCGGGGGATTATTTGTATCCTTAATAGTCAAAGAGAAAGCAGTAAGAGAGTTAATATGTTGCAAGTATTGAGACAAGGAGTGTTATTCGGATGGCAAACATTTTAATAATTAACTTTCCAGCAGAAGGGCATGTCAATCCTACTTTGGGCATTGTAAAAGCTTTTGCGGAAAGAGGAGACAGTGTTCACTATATTACAACTGAAAAATTTAAAGAACGTTTAGAAAAAGTTGGCGCAACGGTTCATCTTCAGCCTGATTTATTGAGTAAAGCATCCATTGATCCGTATTCGAATGCCGGTTTAAATGCCTTTCTGAAAATTCAAATTCAAACTTCATTGGACGCTTTAGATATCACAAAACAGTTATCTCAGGATATTGATTTTGACTTTGTATTTTATGAAAAATTTGGAGCAGGGCAACTAGTGAGAGATTACTTGCAAATTCCGGGAGTTTGCTCTTCAGCATCCTTTTTGTTTCCCAAAGAATTTCTTAAAAACATGCCTTTATCTCCAGAATCCGGATTTAAACCTGATGAAGAAGCTGAAAAGTTAATGGTACAAATGAAAGAATGTTATGGCGTAGAGCCGGAGAGCTCGGCTCAGTTTATGAATAATGCGGCGGAATTAACGATTGTATTTACGAGCTGGTATTTTCAGCCTAATAGCGAAAAATTCGATGATTCAAATATCTTTATCGGACCGACATTCCCAAAGAGGGCTTATACGGGTAGCTTTCCCTTTGAAGCATTAGAGGATGAACAAGTCCTTTATATTTCGATGGGGACGGTTCTTGACCGTACAGAGGAGTTTTTTAATACATGTATTGATGCATTTTCTGATTTCAAAGGAAAAGTTGTCATCGCTGCCGGTGAAAGAGTAGATATGACAAAAATTAAAGAAGCTCCCGAGCACTTTATCATTTCTTCATATGTACCGCAATTAAAGGTACTCGAGCACACGGATGTCTTTATTACCCATGGCGGTATGAACAGCGTGAATGAATCGATCCACTTCAATATCCCAATGGTTGTTATCCCGCATGACAAGGACCAGCCTACAGTGGCGCAGCGTCTGACTGAGCTTAATGCCGGCTACAGAGTATCAAAGGATAATTTGAAACCTGAAACGTTAAAGGATGCCGTTAAAGAAGTGCTGACCAACGAAATCTATAAAGAGGGTATCAAAAAAATTAATGAAAGTTTTCAAAAAAGCGGCGGGGCAGAAAAAGCTATAAAAGCTATTGATGCTTTTGTGCAAAACAAAAAATGAAGAGAAACACAAAGCCTTATTCAATGCGAGTTGAATAAGGCTTTTTTAGTTTGACTTCCGATAACAAAAATTATGTAAAAGAGCTGTCCAAATGGATGGCTTATTTTATTTTTTGCTTAGCGTGGGGTTTTTCCAAAATGCTGGCCGTACCCCATGCCCATCAACTTAAGAATTTTATAACACCCCAAAACAAAAAAATTGTACATTTTCACATGAAGATGTCAATTTTCTCGTTTTGGGGGTATTTGTATTTCTTAGCTTGATAGCGATGTTGTCATACCCCAATTACACGAAAAATGACATAGAATATGAATTCTATGTCATTTTCACAAAGTGATTTTGAAAATAAGGGGAAGGGGGCGCTCAAGCTTATTTTTCTAGCACATCTGAGCGAATTCATTGTAAATCATCTGTTTTAATTTCACCTGTTGAGGTAGATGAAACTATAAAGCAGAAGATTATACTGTACATTGCTTATACTTTTTACCTCGGATGAAAATAAAATCACCTTCGATATATTTATCTTATTATAAAAATATTTAAATTCACTTTCATAAATGTTACAAAAGTCTTGCATAATCTTATTCTTTTTCTGATGTAACAGGAAGAGTAAACCAAAACTCACTCCCTTGTTTACCATCTGAACGATTTCGTACACCAATTTTGCCTTTGTGCATTTCAATTAACGATTGTGCAATGGCTAATCCGAGTCTAGATCCCCCAGATTGTGAACTTCTTGATGTATCCGTTCTAAAAAATGTTTAAATATGCGTAGTTGATCACTATAAGCAATGCCTTCTCCTTCATCATGCAAAATATATTGAACGTGCTGTTTCTGCTTATTTTCCTCTACAGTCAACTTAATTATTTCAGATACTGGAGAATATCGAATTACACTATGTAACAAATTACTGATCACCCGTGCTATCTTACAAGCCCTAATCCAGAGCTTAGGCAATGTATCAGAAACTCGGAATTGTAAATGAATTTGTTTTTCTTCTAATGAAATAGAATGTGAATCGAGTACTTCTAATAGAATACGATCCATATATGTTAAACTCGGATGAAAATCTTCTTGCACAAGTTCTAACTTAGAAAGGTCAAATAAGTCATTGATTAGTCCACTTAATCTTTGTATTTCTTTATGGATTGTTGGTAAGTACAATTGCTAGTCCAAGTCGTGCTACCTAAATCCTCGTTTTTGGTATGTTCGGCTTGGCAACATACCCATACCTGCCGAATTTCTCCATGCAATGGTCAGGCAATATTTTTTAATTAACTATAATAAAATGAATTTCATGTTATCACTAAATACAATTCTCAAATATATGTAAATCACTACCATTCTGACCATGTATTTCGAGAAGAAGTAAATTTTTATATTTTCCACAAGAAATAATATAAAAAGACTTAATTCTTGTGAAGAAAATAAGCCTTTTTACCATTTAGACTCACACAAATGATCTGCACATCAATTCATCTTTGATATACAGATCATTTGTATGATAATTTTTATAAATAATTGCGGAATAATAAACTTACATAAATGCTTTTAAAAGCTCTTGTACGAATGGAAGTACTCCACCTAAAAATTTTAAAACTGCCATTGCGATTGCCATGTTATTTCCTCCTCTTTAAATTTCTGAATATTAGGAATTATATAAATTCATTATATTACAGATTTAAGAATATAACAATATCTTTTTTTATTCTCCCTAAGATTTCGAAATATGCCCATAACAACATTTTTTATGCCACATTTATTCATGATAATTAAGTTCACTTTTTTCGTTTTGGGGTGGATTTGTTTTCTTAAGTTGATGGGCATGTGGCGGCACCCCATGCCTATCAACTTAAGAATGTCATTGAAATGTACCAATAGATTCTAGTGCAGCAAAATAAATTGTGCTATGATGTGAGCAAATATAAAGCTATCTAACGGAGGGATTCACATGCCGCATGTTGTGTTTCGTGGAATTACTACTGAACAATTAAAACGCATAAGCAAGCCATTAGTAGAAGAGCTCGCAGAGATTTGTGAGTGTGGTACAGATAATTTTACGTTGGAACTACCAAGTTCTACGTTTGTATTCAATGGAGAAGAAATAGAAGCGTTTCCTCTTATTGAAGTGAAATGGTTCGAGCGTGGACAGGAAATTCGTGATCGATTTGCCAAGGCCATTACTACATATGTAATGGATTTTGGACTTCCAGAAGTAGAGGTTGTATTTACGGTTTTCACAGAATCAGCGTATTATATTAACGGGAAGCATTGTGCAAGTTAGAGCTATTTGAAAGATTTTTGTAACATTTATAAGGGGGAGCGCCCCACATCCATCAACTTAAGGATTTAGACTATTTTTGAAGTTAAAAGCACGTTACTATTCTCTTATGTTAATGAGAAAGGGTGACGTGCTTTTTATGAATATGAACCAAAAACAAGAATTATCTTTATTTGCCGAAGAGTTATATCGATATATGTCTCCCGCTACACTTAATTAATTAGCTATAAAAGCAGGCGGGATGAAACGAAAACGTAAGTGCCACGGGCACCATTTCTTATCCTTGTGTGTATGGTTAAATCAACAAGTCGCTACTACCTCTCTTACTCAACTTTGTAGTCAATTAGAAACTTCAACAGGAGTTTTATTAAGTCCGGAGGGACTTAATCGACGATTTAACTCGGCTTCTGTAGCCTTCTTTCGAACTGTATTTACTACACTTCTACAAGCTAAAATTGGAGGAGTATCTAAGATTTCTCATTCTCTTTCTGCTTATTTTGAACGGATTCGTATCCTTGATTCTACAACCTTCCAAGTTCCAGATCGATTCGCAGCTACTTATCCTGGTGCCGGAGGATGTAGTCATAAAGCTGGTGTGAAAATTCAACTAGAGTATGACTTGTTGAGTGGAGAATTTTCTGATGTGGCAATTGAACCCGGAAAACGAAGTGATCAGGCATATAGTGCGACTCGAACAGGCATGGCACAAAAGAATGAACTGTATATTCGTGACTTAGGATACTTTCGTTTACAAGACTTTAAGTCTATTCAAGATAAGCAAGGATATTATTTATCACGTCTTAAGTTACCAACTAAAATATATAGAAAAGAATTCGAAACAGTGGTATTTAAAACAAAACCCGCTCAATTAAGACCGGTATATATACAAATTCATTTGGAAGACATCATGAAACAATTACAACCTGGCCAAGTGTATGAATTACATGATGTATATGTAGGGAGTAAAGACAAACTGCCTACTCGCATTGTGGTTTATAGATGTACCGAGGAGCAAAAACAGAAACGCCTACGCGATCGAGCGATTCGCGAAAAGAAAAAAGGGATTACATATACAGAGCGTACGAAACTTTTACAAGGAATTACGGTATATATGACAAATATTTCTGCGGAATGGGTACCAAAAGAGAAAATCTATGATTTATATTCACTACGT
>NZ_JAPHWH010000032.1:0-15122 GCF_026241455.1 Bacillus sp. DHT2 | reverse complement strand
ACCCGTTCCCATACCGAACACGGAAGTTAAGCTCTCTAGCGCCGATGGTAGTTGGGACCTTGTCCCTGTGAGAGTAGGACGTCGCCAAGCAATTAAAGCACGAGTCATTTGACTCGTGCTTTTTTATTTCCTAAGAAATAGGGAATTGTTGACCTAGTAAAAACAGTAAAACATAGTAAGGGATTTTCTTTGTAGAGATTCCTAAAAATTGATAAATAAATGGGTAATCTTCGGAGGCATAGCTTCCTAATAAGTCGTACCACCAGTCGGTCTCGTAGCGAGAAATCATGCTTAAATTGTAGAGCAATAAATAATGTATGAGTGGTTCTGGTAAGAATAATTTACAGCTTCTTACGTCTTTAGTTATTGGCAAATAGTAAGTGCTGGTATTGCAATCAAAAGATAAAGGTGTACTGTACAAAGGGTTCCATGTTTTAGTGGAAGCTGAGAATAGTAGATCAGATTTAAAGGTTTCACTTGGCGTGTACTGTATACTGAGATGTTTACAAGATGTTTCTATGTAACGAGAAAAACGCTCTTTCGTCATATGTAGACGATCAAGTATGTTGGAAGAAAATGAAATATGATGTTCGTCTACCGTATGAACCTTATATAACATTTTCTCTTTTTGACTATACTGGAATAAGGTTTCTAATTCGGGGATTTTCCCCATTAGTTCTAACATAATAAATTTCTCGGCCTCCAAGTGTTTCATGTGAAACATCCGTTCTGCAACATGGGTGAATAATCCATTCTTCTGCACTTTAACCTCATCCTCTAAAAACTGATATCCTTGTTTTTTTCGTTTACGTGTTGTTACTCCATGTGCCAAAACTGTTGTTGTTTCTGGATAGTTAGGATCAACAGTTAATAAGCATGCTTTTAAAAGTTGACTCATTCCATAAAATAACAGCATAGGTTGGATTGAAAAAGGTGCAGTTTTACATAATTCATAATAACTTTTTCCGTGCTCTAAGTAATAAATAAAAGGGTAACAATTTTCGAAGCTTTTTTTTTCAGCGTTTTCAATAGGTAATTTTTCATAACAGCGGGCAAGATAACGCTGTACATGTTGGGATGAAAAAAAGAAACTTAATTGCTGCCAAGTATGAGATGTATGATGCATATATTACGCTCCTTTTATTATCTGAAAATTCTAACATTTACGCACTTTCTTGACAGTATTTTAACCAATTGTTAAGCTACTAATAATAATTTCTGGTATCATGGGGGGAACAATTATGTGGGAATCTAAATTTGTTAAAGAAGGTTTGACATTCGATGATGTATTACTTGTACCAGCGAAGTCAGATGTATTGCCAAGAGAAGTAAGTGTTAAGACAGTTCTATCTGAAAGCTTGCAGTTAAACATTCCCTTAATTAGCGCAGGAATGGATACAGTAACAGAAGCTGATATGGCTATTGCAATGGCACGTCAAGGTGGTTTAGGAGTTATTCATAAGAATATGTCTATCGAGCAACAAGCTGAGCAGGTTGATAAAGTAAAACGCTCTGAAAGCGGCGTTATTTCAGATCCTTTCTTTTTAACTCCAGATCATCAAGTATATGATGCAGAGCATCTTATGGGAAAATATCGTATCTCAGGTGTACCAATTGTAAATAACTTAGAAGAGCAAAAATTAGTTGGTATTATTACAAACCGTGATATGCGTTTTATTCAAGACTACTCTATTAAAATTTCCGATGTAATGACAAAAGAAAAGTTGATTACAGCTCCAGTTGGCACTACGCTAGAAGAAGCTGAAAAGATCCTACAGAAATATAAAATTGAAAAGCTCCCTCTTGTTGATAATAACGGTGTATTACAAGGGCTTATCACAATTAAAGATATTGAAAAAGTAATTGAGTTTCCAAACTCAGCAAAAGACAAGCAAGGTCGTTTGTTAGTTGGAGCAGCAGTTGGTGTAACTGCAGACGCTATTCTTCGTATCGATGCATTAGTAAAAGCAAATGTAGACGTAATTGTACTTGATACAGCTCATGGACATTCTCAAGGTGTTATTGAGAAGGTGAAAGAAGTTCGTGCGAAGTACCCAACACTAAATATTATTGCAGGTAACGTTGCCACAGCTGAAGCGACACGCGCATTAATTGAAGCAGGTGCAAATGTTATCAAAGTTGGTATTGGACCAGGTTCTATTTGTACAACACGCGTTGTAGCTGGTGTTGGTGTACCACAATTAACAGCTGTATATGATTGTGCGACAGAAGCTCGTAAGCACGGTATTCCAGTCATTGCTGATGGTGGTATTAAATACTCTGGTGATATGGTAAAAGCTTTAGCAGCAGGTGCACACGTTGTAATGCTTGGTAGTATGTTTGCTGGTGTAGCTGAAAGTCCAGGAGAAACTGAAATTTACCAAGGTCGCCAATTTAAAGTGTATCGTGGTATGGGTTCTGTTGGAGCAATGGAAAAAGGAAGTAAAGATCGTTACTTCCAAGAAGGTAATAAAAAACTTGTTCCAGAAGGTATCGAAGGCCGTGTGCCATATAAAGGACCTTTAGCTGATACAGTTCACCAATTAGTTGGTGGTTTACGTGCAGGTATGGGGTATTGCGGAGCAAATGACTTAGAATTCTTACGTGAGAATGCACAATTTATTCGTATGTCAGGTGCTGGTTTACGTGAAAGTCACCCACATCACGTACAAATTACAAAAGAGGCACCAAATTACTCTTTATAATGTCTTATATGTAAATAGATGGAGATTTGATATCTCTGTCTATTTTTTTTTGATTATGTTAGAATAACGGTTATGTGAGTACAAAGATATTGGGGGTAACAAAAGTGAAAGGTATGTTTTGCAAGCGATTTATTGCAATGGTAACAGTGCTTACACTATTTTGTAGCATGTTTGTTACATATGGTAGTGCATCGGCAGAAACAGGTGCTGCTTTAAATGTTGAAGCAGGAGCAGCAATTTTAGTAGAAGCAGATTCCGGAAAAATTTTATATCAAAAAAATGCAGATGAATTATTAGCGATTGCTAGTATGACAAAAATGATGAGTGAATACTTAGTTAATGAAGCGGTGACTAAAGGAAAACTTAAGTGGGACCAAAAGGTAAAAGTTTCTGAATACGCACATATGATTTCACAAGATCGCTCATTATCAAACGTTCCATTAGAAAATGGTGGCTCTTACACGGTAAAAGAGCTATATGAAGCGATGGCAATTTATTCTGCAAATGGAGCAACAATTGCTTTAGCTGAAGCAATTGCAGGTAAAGAAGCAGATTTCGTAAAAATGATGAATGATAAAGCAAAAGAGCTTGGATTGAAGAATTATAAATTCGTAAACTCTACTGGCTTAACAAATCATGATTTAAAAGGACAACAACCTGAAGGTACAACTCCAGACGAGGAAAATAAAATGTCTGCTAGAGATTGTGCAATTTTAGCACAATATCTTATTCAAGATTTTCCAAAAGTATTAGAAACAGCTAAAATTCCGAAAAAAGTATTCCAAGAAGGTGGAAAATATCCTGTTAAAATGGATAACTGGAATTGGATGCTAAAAGGATTAGTTAAGGAATATGAAGGTGTAGATGGTTTGAAAACAGGATCTACTCCGGAAGCTGGAGATTGTTTTACGGGTACAGCTGAAAGAAATGGTATGCGTTTAATTTCTGTCGTTATTAAAACAAATTCTCATACAGCACGTTTTGACGAAACAAAGAAATTGTTTGATTACGGTTTTACAAACTTTGAAGTGAAAAAGGTATATCCAAAAGGATCTGCGGTAAAAGGACATGAAACTGTACGAGTAGAAAATGCGAAAGATAAAGATGTAACAATTCAGACTAAACAAGCAATTGCGCTTCCGATGTTAAAAGGAAGTAAAGACGTCTATAAAACAGAATTTAAAGACGTAAGCAAAGATAAAGAAGCACCAATTAAAAAAGGTACAACACTTGGTCAAATGATTATATCACCTAAAGATAATAATGACCCTGGATTCCTATCAGGTAAATCATTACAAGTAGATCTTATTACAAAATCAGAAGTAGAAAAGGCAAACTGGTTTGTACGTTCTATGCGTGGTATCGGTTCTTTCTTTAGTGGTATTTGGAACAGTGCTGTTGATACAGTAAAAGGTTGGTTTTAAGAGCTCCTCGTTGTAGGAGCTTTTTTTATTCCTATTTTTCATACCGACTTTATGAAAAAGTAGTGGACAAGCCTCTAATAGTTAGTGGTAGAATGTAAGAGTATTCTCAATTTTCGCCGTTAATGGGGAAAAGCAATTCACCTAGGGAGGTTTTTGTACATGACAAATGTAACAGGGACAGAACGTGTAAAACGTGGAATGGCAGAAATGCAAAAAGGCGGCGTTATCATGGACGTAGTTAACGCTGAGCAAGCAAGAATTGCAGAGGAAGCGGGCGCGGTTGCTGTTATGGCACTAGAGCGCGTTCCTGCAGATATTCGTGCAGCAGGTGGCGTTGCACGTATGGCAGATCCAACAATTGTTGAAGAAGTTATGGGTGCTGTATCAATTCCAGTTATGGCAAAATGCCGTATTGGTCACCTCGTGGAAGCACGTATACTGGAATCATTAGGGGTAGACTACATTGATGAGAGTGAAGTATTAACTCCAGCTGATGAAGTATATCATTTAAATAAACGTGATTACACTGTTCCATTTGTATGTGGATGTCGTGATATTGGAGAAGCAGCGCGTCGTATTGCAGAAGGTGCATCTATGCTTCGTACAAAAGGCGAGCCTGGAACAGGGAACATTGTAGAAGCAGTACGTCATATGCGTCAAGTAAACGCAGAAATCCATCAAGTTGTAAGCCTACGTGAAGACGAATTAATGACATATGCAAAAAATACTGGAGCTCCTTATGAAGTATTACTTGAAATCAAACGTCTTGGTCGCCTACCAGTTGTAAACTTTGCAGCAGGTGGTGTAGCAACGCCGGCAGATGCTGCATTAATGATGCAACTTGGTGCAGATGGTGTGTTCGTAGGATCTGGTATCTTCAAATCAGAAAACCCAGAAAAATTTGCACGTGCTATTGTTGAAGCAACGACACATTACGAAGATTATGAGCTAATTGCAAGCCTTTCTAAAGGATTAGGTACTGCAATGAAAGGTGTCGAAATTTCAACATTATTACCAGAACAACGCATGCAAGAACGCGGTTGGTAATTAAAGGAGATTTTCAAATGGTTAAAGTCGGTGTATTAGGTCTTCAAGGAGCTGTTCGCGAACATGTAAAGGCAGTTGAAGCAAGTGGTGCAGATGCTGTAATTGTAAAGCGTGTGGAGCAACTTGAAGAAATTGATGGTCTTATTTTACCAGGCGGTGAAAGTACAACAATGCGCCGTCTTATTGATAAGTACGATTTTATGGGGGCACTTCGTGAATTTGCGAAATCTGGTAAACCAATGTTCGGTACGTGTGCAGGTATGATTTTACTTGCAAACAATCTTATTGGTTATGAAGAATCCCACATCGGTGCTATGGATATTACAGTTGAACGTAATGCGTTTGGACGCCAAAAGGATAGCTTCGAAGCTTCCCTTTCGATAAAAGGTGTAGGGGAAGACTTTATTGGTGTATTTATTCGTGCGCCATACGTTGTAAGTGTAGGGGATAACGTAGAAATTCTTTCTATGCACAATGACCGAATGGTAGCAGTAAGACAAGGACCATTTTTAGCAGCTTCTTTCCATCCGGAGTTAACGGATGACCATCGTGTTACAGCATATTTTGTACAGATGGTGAAAGAGGAGAAAATGAAAAAAGTTGTATAAGTAACTTGCAACTTGTGTAAGATTATAGTAAATTGATGGTAACAATTTTATAAAATAAACGTGTTGATAGGAAGTAGTAACAAATGTTGTTTCTTATAGAGAGTCGGTGGCTGGTGGAAACCGATAGAAACAGTTTGTGAATCCATCCTGGAATGAAATGTGGAATATCTTTATGATTAGTAAACATTTCCGGTGAAGAGTCGTTATTTCTACTTGAGAGGAAAGCAATATTGCTTTCAACTAGGGTGGCAACGCGGGTTAACTCCCGTCCCTTTTTACAGGGACGGGAGTTTTTGTGTTTTATAAAATAAAAGGAGGAATATATAATGCTTGATATTAAATTTTTACGTGCGAATTTTGAAGAAGTAAAAGCAAAGTTACAGCATAGAGGTGAAGATTTAACTGATTTCGGTCGTTTTGAAGAATTAGATACAAGAAGAAGAGAGCTACTTGTTCAAACAGAGGAATTGAAAAGTAAACGTAATGAAGTGTCTCAACAAATCTCTGTGTTAAAGCGTGAAAAGAAAGATGCAGAGGCATTAATTTTAGAGATGCGTGAAGTAGGGGAAAAAGTAAAGGATTTTGATAACGAACTTCGTATAGTTGAAGAAGATTTAGAGAGATTAATGCTTTCTATTCCAAATATCCCACATGAGTCTGCACCAATTGGCGAAACAGAAGATGATAACGTGGTAGCGCGTACTTGGGGAGAAGTAAAAGAATTTAACTTTGAACCAAAACCTCACTGGGATCTTGCAACTGATTTAGGAATTTTAGATTTTGAGCGTGCTGCTAAAGTAACGGGAAGCCGCTTTGTATTTTATAAAGGTGCAGGTGCAAGATTAGAACGTGCTTTAATTAGCTTTATGCTGGATCTTCATACTGATGAACATGGATATGAAGAAGTTTTACCTCCGTATATGGTAAACCGTGCAAGTATGACAGGAACGGGACAACTTCCAAAGTTTGAAGAAGATGCGTTCCGTATTGAGAGTGAAGATTACTTCTTAATTCCTACAGCTGAGGTTCCTGTAACAAACATGCACCGTGACGAAATCTTAAGTTCAGAGCAATTACCAATTCGTTATGCAGCATTTAGCTCTTGTTTCCGTTCTGAAGCAGGATCAGCTGGACGCGATACACGTGGTTTAATCCGTCAGCATCAATTTAATAAAGTTGAGCTTGTGAAATTTGTTAAACCAGAAGATTCTTATGAAGAATTAGAAAAATTAACAAATGATGCGGAACGCGTGTTACAATTATTAGGTCTACCATATCGTGTTATGAGCATGTGTACAGGAGATTTAGGATTTACAGCAGCGAAGAAATACGATATTGAAGTATGGATTCCAAGCTATGGCACGTATCGTGAGATTTCTTCTTGTAGTAACTTCGAAGCATTCCAAGCAAGACGTGCGAATATTCGCTTCCGTCGTGAGCCGAATGCAAAACCAGAACCTGTTCATACACTAAATGGATCTGGACTTGCAATTGGACGTACAGTTGCAGCTGTTTTAGAAAACTATCAACAAGAAGATGGTACAATTATAATTCCAGAAGTTCTTCGCCCTTATATGGGAGGAAAAACAGTTATTAAATAAATTGAAACTTTCATCGGTATGAGTGTTGTCAGTAAAAAAATGTAGGAAAAGGAGATTGTTTTTTCCTTTTCCTATAATTTATTATAGTGTACTTGACTAACTGTTTTTCTTTTGATATTATATTTGATGTCAATATGGAGGTATACCCAAGTCTGGCTGAAGGGATCGGTCTTGAAAACCGACAGGCGGCGAGAGTCGCGCGGGGGTTCGAATCCCTCTACCTCCTCCAGATATAATTGACAACAGCGCATATAAGTGGAGATTGGAGAACTCGTTACCAACACGTAACGAGTTTTTATTTTAAAACCAATCAGAAAGTATGATGTAAGGCGGGAAAACGCCTTATGAAACACTCATATTCCGATGATTATCTTCATAGATATGAAAGGAGTCAACATGGATCTTATTATACAAACGTTTCCTTTAGATGGAAAAACTTTATACTATGTACAATGTCCAGTCTGTAAGAACAATAGAATTTTAAATAGTGGTGCAAACGTATCACGCATTATAAGTGATGATACATTCCGTAAACTTTGCGGTTGTACTTGTAATGTGAAGAAAGAATTGAGAAAAGTAGAAGCACCGAAACAAACTACAAAAAAAGAAGTAGCTCCAAAACGTACTGGTAAAGTATTAACAGCAATCATTAATGGAAAAGAAATGACCGTTAAAGAAATTGCTGAGACATATGATATTAGTACAAGTACGGTTCGTCAGCGTATTAATGCTGGGAAACCAGAGAGCGAAATTATTGCTCCAACGAAAAAGAAAAAGTAAGTTAATAGGAAAACCCGTGCATTCGCACGGGTTTTTTATTTTACAAGCTTACGTGTTTGTTTTAAGAAATGACCAATTTTCTTAATAATTGGTTCAATTGAGTCTTCATCTTTTAAAATATCGTATTCATTAATATTTAAGCGTAGGACAGGACATGAATTAAAGTTATTAATCCAGTTTTCATAACGTCCGTGCATTTCTCGCCAATACTCAATTGGAGTTTGTTGTTCCATAGGGCGACCACGTTCTTGAATACGACTGACAATATCATCAAAAGAACCTTCTAGATAGATTAATAAGTCTGGGTGCGGGAAGTAAGGTGTCATAACCATTGCATCGAATAACCCTTTGTATGTTTCATAATCTGTTTCTGTCATTGTTCCTTTTTCGTGATGCATTTTCGCAAAAATGCCAGTATCTTCATAGATAGAACGATCCTGTACAAAGCCACCGCCGTATTCGAAAATTCTTTTTTGTTCTTTAAATCTTTCTGCTAAAAAATAAACTTGTAAGTGAAAGCTCCAGCGCGTGAAATCAGCATAGAACTTATCTAAATATGGATTTGAATCTACTTTTTCAAATGATGTTCGGTAACCTAAAGCATTGGCAAGTGCGGTTGTCATAGTTGATTTACCAACGCCAACTGTACCAGCAATTGTAATTACTGCATCATTTGGTATATCATACTTTTGCCTTAAATTCATTGCTATTTCGTCCCCTTTAAGAGTGTATTTTGGAGAGTGGATAAAATTACATTTAGATCGTCACTGTTCTTCACGAAATCCATGTTATCTCCATTGAATTTTAATACTGGAATATCAGGATGGTCCTTTTTAAAAGCATCCATTGCCGTTTCATAATCTTTAGTAAGTTGTAGTAAGTAATTTGGATCCATGTTTTTCTCAAATTCACGTCCACGCATTGCAATTCGTTTTTGTAATGTTTCTAGACTTGCTGTTAAATATACAATGACATTTGGTACGGGCATATCTTGCGTAAGAATACGATAAATTTGCATGTACTTGTCATATTGAGCGTCTTTTAATGAGCGAGATGCAAAAATTAAATTTTTAAGTATATGATAATCTGCTACCACTGGTTTACGCTGACTCAAGTATTTTATATTAATGTCTTCCAATTGTTTATAGCGATTGCAAAGAAAGAACATTTCTGTTTGAAAACTCCATTCTTCAATGTTTTCATAAAATTTCCCTAAGAAAGGATTTTCATCGACAATCTCTTTTAATAAATGGAGTTGCATGTGAGTTGAAATTTCCTTCGCTAGTGAAGTTTTTCCAACACCGATAGGTCCTTCGACCGTAATAAATGGTACTCCGGTCACGCTGTTTCCTCCTTTCAATTCATAATTTCCTGTAAATACAAAGCACAAAACAGAATTATTGTAGCACAAGAGGGAAGCAAGCGGACTAATTTGTCATAAAAAGTTGGGAAATCGATGCATGCTATTCAAGTTTTAATTGAAAAGAGGGTGTAATATTTGCCTTTAATGTTGTTTCCATTATTTTTAAAGCGTGTTTATTATCTTGATCAGAGTTAGAAGCAGTGCAATCTTGAGGTACATATAGAGTATAGTTCCTCATATGAGCGTCATTGGCTGTAAAAAGGATGCAGATGTTTCCTGCAATCCCTGTTATGATAAGTTTTTCAACTTTTAAATGTCCTAATAAAGAATTTAAGGGAGTTTCATAAAATGCTGAATAATGTGGTTTAATAAACACATAATCATCTGCCCCGGGAGCGATTGCTTGTATAATATTTTTGCTATAATCATTTGTACAATGAGTAATAAGTTGATCGATATCAGCTCTCCATAGTTGATAATGATCGTTAATATAAATAACAGGATAACCATTCATTTTCATTGTTCGTTTTAAGTGTAAAATAGGCTCTATAATTATTTGACATTTTTGTGCAAGGGTTGGTCCATGAGAGAATTGGAAGTCGTTAATCATGTCAATAATGAGCAATGCGGTATTTTTCATATGTAATCACCCTTCCTTTTTCTTTAGAGTGGATTGAATGTGTGAAAGTTATCCCGTATCTGTAAGGAGAAGTGTAATTGAATAGTATGTATATAAATATAAATTGAAAAACTGACATAAAACCTTCCTTTTTGGGCTGGAGAGAGAATCCGATCATAGGTAGAAGCGGTCAGATCCTTTTCCTACGCCATGTCAAGTGAAAACAAAAGGATAAAATGAGTGGAGTTTACTTTTTGTTCTGCGTAGCGGGGGATTATATGTCCAAAAATCAAAATGGATTGATATAGTAGTAAAGGGTTATAATACTTTATTCGTAATGAGAGGACTGTATTATGGAACAAGATATTTATTTTATGCAGCTTGCAATAGAAGAAGCGAAGAAAGCTGAAGAAATACAAGAAGTTCCGATTGGAGCTGTTATTGTACTCGGTGGGGAAGTAATCAGCATTGCTCACAATTTAAGAGAAACAGAGCAACGATCAATTGCTCATGCAGAGTTATTAGCTATAGATGAAGCTTGTAAAAAGTTAGGTACGTGGCGTTTAGAAAATGCAACGTTATACGTTACATTAGAACCATGTCCAATGTGCGCAGGTGGAATTGTGTTATCCCGTGTAAAACGTGTCGTATATGGTGCAAGTGATCCAAAGGGTGGATGTGCAGGCACTTTAATGAACCTTTTAACGGACGAGCGTTTTAATCACCAATGTGAAGTAGTATCTGGTGTGATGGAAGAAGAATGTGGCATGTTGTTAACGAATTTTTTTAGAGAGCTTCGTAAAAGAAGGAAAGAGAAGAAGGAAAAATTGGATAAAAATACAGGTGCTTAACATATTTGCAATTTATGAAGAAACAAGTTATACTGATATTGCCTTCATTAAGGCAACCGAATATTGGTTTTAACTTTGCCGTGCTAAGCGGGGAGGTAGCGGTGCCCTGTACTCGCAATCCGCTCTAGCGAGGCCGAATCCCTTCTCGAGGTTATGTTACTGTAAGGCCTGCCTTAAGTAAGTGGTGTTGACGTTTGGGTCCTGCGCAACGGGACCCCGTGAACCTTGTCAGGTCCGGAAGGAAGCAGCAATAAGCGGGTTTTCTCGTGTGCCGCAGGAGTGCCTGAACCGAGCTAACTGCTTAAGTAACGCTTATGGTACGTAATCGACAGAAGGTGCACGGCAGTTATATATGTATACAAAACTCACCTTATATAAAGAGGTGGGTTTTTTGTATAGAAAATAACTTTTGGAATCTATAAACAGAATGGGTTATAATATACAAGATAATAACCTTTGAGGGAGGCCGTATTTTCGTGTCATACCAAGCGTTATACCGAACATGGAGACCGCAAAATTTTGAAGATGTAGTCGGTCAAAAGCACGTAACAAAAACGTTGCAAAATGCCCTTCTTCAAGAGAAAGCTTCGCATGCTTATTTATTTTCAGGCCCGAGAGGAACAGGTAAAACGACAATTGCAAAAGTATTTGCAAAGACAATTAACTGTGAGCATGCTCCAGTAGCTGAACCTTGTAATGAATGCCCTGCGTGTTTAGGCATTACACAAGGGTCTATTTCGGATGTATTAGAAATTGATGCGGCTTCAAATAACGGTGTAGATGAAATTCGAGATATAAGAGATAAAGTAAAGTATGCCCCAAGTGCAGTGAGATATAAAGTATACATTATTGATGAGGTCCACATGCTTTCTATGGGAGCTTTTAATGCGCTTTTAAAGACGTTAGAAGAACCACCACAACATGTTATCTTTATTTTAGCGACTACAGAGCCTCATAAAATCCCACCTACAATCATTTCACGCTGTCAACGTTTTGAATTTCGGAAGATATCAGTACATGATATTGTAGAGAGATTAGCGACGGTTGTTACAAATGAAGGTACAAAGGTAGAAGATGAAGCATTACAAATTGTTGCGCGTGCTGCTGAGGGTGGTATGCGTGATGCACTCAGTCTGATCGACCAAGCTATTTCTTATAGCGATGAAGTAGTTACGACTGAAGATGTCTTAGCGGTAACAGGTTCTGTTTCTCAACAATATTTAGGTAACCTTGTAGAATGCATACGCGAGAATGATGTATCAAGAGCATTGCGTATTATTGATGATATGATGAGTAAAGGAAAAGACCCAGTTCGTTTTATGGAAGATTTCATTTACTATTATCGTGATATGCTCTTATATCAAACTTCACCACAATTGGAACATATGTTAGAACGGGTAATTGTAGATGACCAGTTCCGTATGCTAAGTGAAGCGATGCAACCTGAGATGATTTATGAAATTATTCATACGCTCAGTAAGGGGCAACAGGAGATGAAGTGGACAAATCATCCGCGGATTTTCTTAGAAGTTGTTATGGTGCAACTTTGCCAGCAATTTATGGTGCAGACGAATGGTGCAGACCGTTTGCAAGCAATTATGAATAGAATGCAACAACTAGAAAAAGAACTAGAATATGTGAAGAAGAATGGTGTGCCAGCTGGTGCGCAACAGGAAGTAAGAGAGACACGTACAACGCCAAAACCTGTGCGGACAGGGAGTATGAAAATACCTGTTGGACGGGTACATGAAGTATTAAAGCAAGCGAAACGCCAAGATTTAGAGCAATTAAAAGGTATATGGGGTGAGTTGTTAGGAAGACTTAAATCCTATAATAAAGTAGCGTTTGCTGTATTATTAGAGAATAGTGAACCAGTTGCAGCTTCTGAAGATTCTTACGTGTTAGCTTTCCAATATGAGATACATTGCAAAATGGCAAGTGAAAATCGTGATGCAATGGATACCGTAGAACAAATTCTTTTTGAATTGTTGAGTAAAAGGTTGAATATGATTGCAATTCCAAAGAGTGAGTGGGGGAAAATTCGCGAAGAATTTTTACAACGTGAAGGTGGGAATTCAGAAGAAGCTGCGGAACAAAAAGTAGATCCTCTCGTAGAAGAGGCGGTAAAATTAGTAGGGCAACAACTTATTGAAATAAAAGAATAACAACAATTAGGAGGAATTTATTATGATGCGTGGCGGAATGGGAAATATGAATAACATGATGAAACAAATGCAAAAAATGCAAAAGCAAATGGCGAAAGCACAAGAGGAACTTGGTGAAAGAACAGTTGAAGGTACAGCTGGCGGCGGAATGGTTACCGTTATTGTAAATGGTCACAAGCAAATTCTTGAAGTGAAAATTAAAGAAGAAGTTGTAGACCCAGAAGATATCGAAATGTTACAAGACCTTGTGTTAGCTGCAACAAATGATGCGCTTAAGCAAGCTGAGGAACTTTCAAACTCTACAATGGGGCAATTCACAAAAGGCTTAAACTTACCAGGTGGAATGTTCTAGTAGGAGGATATTGATATATGCATTATCCAGAACCGATTTCGAAGCTTATCGATAGCTTTATGAAGTTGCCAGGGATTGGTCCGAAAACGGCAGTCCGATTGGCTTTCTTCGTGTTAGATATGAAAGAAGACGACGTATTAGATTTTGCTAAATCACTTGTAAATGCAAAGAGGAATTTAACATACTGTTCTGTTTGTGGACATATTACAGATCGTGATCCTTGTTATATTTGTGATGATTCACATCGTGACCAATCGGTTGTTTGTGTTGTACAGGAAGCAAAAGATGTAATCGCAATGGAAAAAATGAAAGAATATCAAGGTGTCTATCATGTGCTTCGTGGTGCAATCTCACCAATGGAGGGGATTGGACCGGAGGACATTAATATTCCACAGTTATTAAAAAGGTTACAAGATGAAACTGTACAAGAAGTTATTTTAGCAACGAACCCGAATATTGAAGGGGAAGCTACAGCGATGTATATTTCCCGCCTCTTAAAACCGACAGGTATTAAAGTGACTCGTATTGCGCATGGTCTTCCCGTTGGTGGAGATTTAGAATATGCGGATGAAGTAACGCTATCGAAGGCTCTAGAAGGCCGTAGAGAAATATAAGAGGAGAAATCAAAATGTTTTTTCAAAAAAAGGGCAAGTTGCGAAAAGAATATGATGATAAGTTAATTGCTGCATTAGAAAAAGTGAAGAATGAGTGGTTACGTCAAAAAAGGATGGTAGAACAAAGTGTCGAACCATCTCAAGATGTACTATGTTCTTTGAAAATAGCAGAAGCAAAATACTTTTTCTTACTAAAAGAAGCAAAAAGGCGTCCTGTAAAAATGGAGCAATGGTAAAAGACCCTGTTTTTTAAAATAGGGTCTTTTCTTTATACTATTATTCTCGGGCGGTGAAATCTCAATCTAAAAATGCAGCGGAATTATAAGTGATCAATTGCTCGTAAAATCCCGATCAGTGAGAACTAATAATTAGTAGGGATGAATCTCCACACTGATTAAAATAATTGAACGGTATTTTTTGTTTCCTTGTCCCATACAAATAGAGTGTATAGGTTATATAAGGAGGGGGAAAATGAACTCTACATTGATTGTTGGTGGAATTCTTGCTTTGGTATTTGTTTTGCTGATTTTTGGCGCCTCGGTGAAACCGTTGCAATTCATAGGAAAGATATTCGTTAAAGTAATGATAGGTGTAGTATTATTGTTTGCCGTTAATGTGATTGGAACATATTTTGGTTTTCATATTCCAATTAATATTGGTACAGCTTCTATTTCTAGCATTTTGGGGGTACCGGGTATTTGTGCTTTAGTTATCATTAAATTATATATAATGCCAGGATGAATAACATTTTGGCATTTATTTTAAAAAAGTGGAAAATAGTGTTGACTTATTAATTGTTAATGTGATAAATTAATAAGCGTCGTCAACGACACAAGAAAAAAGAAGTTGACGAAGTGATTGAGAAATGTTATATTATAAAAGTCGCTGAAACGCGATGTTGAACTTTGAAAACTAAACGAAACAAACAACGTGAAACGTCAATTTTTATTTTAGATGCTAGACAAACTAACTTTATTGGAGAGTTTGATCCTG
>NZ_JAPHWH010000031.1:0-15696 GCF_026241455.1 Bacillus sp. DHT2 | reverse complement strand
GGCACGCCGCCAGCGTTCATCCTGAGCCAGGATCAAACTCTCCAATAAAGTTAGTTTGTCTAGCATCTAAAATAAAAATTGACGTTTCACGTTGTTTGTTTCGTTCAGTTTTCAAAGAACTTGTTTGTCGCTCATTTGCGACTCCCTTATGTTAACACTTTCATGTTTCAATGTCAACTAAGTTTTTTCATTTCGTTTGTCGCGTTTTGCGTTGTTGCTATCGGCGACTCGTATAATACTACACTTCATTTGTATAAACGTCAATATGTTTTTCTAAAAAAATATAAAGAAGGCTTATTCCTTATAAACAAGCCTTCCTCTTCCATAACTCTCTCTTTATTTACTTTTCTTCTATAATTGGTAGTGAAACGATAAACTGAATAATTCCATCCTCATATTCTGCTCGAATTTCTCCCCCTTGTAATTCAACAATACTTTTAGCGATTGCTAATCCGAGTCCCGATCCTTCCGTTACTCTACTTCTAGATTGATCTTTCTTATAGAAGCGTTCAAACAAGTTCCCTAACTCTTCCTTTGTAAACTCTTCACTATGGTTCGCAACCGTAATTTGTATATTCCGGCGTTGTCTTTGAAGGGAAACCTTAATCTCTCCATCATCTTTACTATATTTAATAGCATTCATTAATAGATTCTCAAATACACGGACCATCTTCTCTGAATCAATCGCAGCATACACACGTTCTTTAGGCAACTGCTTCACGAGTATAAGTCCTTCTTCTTCAGCCTGTGGTACTAGCTCTTCTATTAATTGCTCCAGAAGTTCGGTTATACACACTTCTTTCTTTTCTAATACCATCTTTTCATTTGTTAACTTTGTATACTCAAATAAATCTTCTATTAAATTCTTTAACTGCTCAGATTTCGAGAAAGCAATTCTCACATATTCATTGTGCTGTTCTTTACTTTCATATTTTGAATCCTGTAATAAACGCAAATAACCCATAATAGATGTAAGTGGCGTTCGCAAGTCATGAGATACATTTGTAATCAATTCATTCTTTTGCTTCTCTATTCTTCTTTCTTTTTCTATGTTGGAAAATAATTCTTTTGCCATCTGATTCATATTCACAGCTAGCAAACTTAATTCATCTTGCCCCTTCTGCGGAATTCTATATTGCAGGTTACCTTTCGCGATTTCTTTTACACCTTCCGCCATCGCCTCAACTTGCCTCATCTTTCTTTTAGTTATATAAAAGAAAGAAAATAAAAAAATAACAAAGCCAATCAAAAATGGAAACGGCCCATCATTCTGTACTACTCTAATATTCCCTTCCGGTATACCGCTTGCGATCATATACATATTTTTCTCTTGAATTGTTAAAGGATAAAAAGTCGTAAATTCTTTACGCTCTCTTTCAATTTCATTATCTATTACATTTTTTTGATATTCATATTGAGAGCGATTTATTTTGAAACTCATTATATTACGAATAGTACTATGAAGATTAACTTGTTCTTCCTGAGCATCTTTTGTCTTATATATAACTTTTCCATTCTCATCTACAATTAACACTTTTAATTCACCTTGATACTCCGGACGTTCAAAAACTTCTTGGACGTTAACATCAGCACCTTCTCTTGTAATAACCTCGGCAAGTCTTTCAGCAGTTGCATCAATTCCTCGCATACCAGATGAATAATCAATTACAGAGTATGTATTTATTCCTTGAAAAAACGGAGATGATGTCCACACTCCTATTACACCCAACAAAATACAGAAAGCAAACGTAGTTATCAGTTGTACACGTAAACTCTTTTGTACTCCCCTTATTACTTTATATATTATTTTTTTAAAAGTTCGATTCATCCAACCAATCGGCCTAAATATGTTTTTAATTATCTTTCTCAATCTTATACCCCACTCCCCATACTGTTTTTATATATATTGGCTTTCTCGGATTCTCTTCAGTCTTCTCACGTATTTTTCGAATATGCACCATGACAGTATTATCAGATTGGAAAGATCGTTCATTCCAAACCTTTTCATAAATTTGTTCTGCACTAAAGACCATCTCTGGATTACGAGCTAGTAACTCCAAAATCGAAAATTCCCTCGGAGTTAGTTTCACTTCTTCATTTTCTACAACAACTTTGTGGGTTGAAACGTTTATTTTCATATTCCCGATTTCAATTTCATTTTCATTTTGGACAATAAATCCATTCATTTTCATATATCGACGAAGCTGCGATTTTATTCTCGCTATCAGTTCTAACGGATTGAAAGGTTTCGTTACATAATCGTCCGCTCCTGTTGTTAGCCCTAAAATTTTATCCATATCTTGCGTTTTCGCAGACAACATAATAATTGGCATCTCTTTCGCTTCTCTTATTTTCATACACATATGGATACCATCAATTTTCGGCATCATAATATCCAATACAACTAAATGCACTTCATTTTTCTCTAATATATATAAACCCTCTGCTCCATCCTCTGCCTGTAGCACCTTATATCCTTCATTCTTTAAATAAATCGTAATTAAATCCCGAATTTCTTTTTCATCATCTACAACAAGTATTGTTTCGTGTCCCACAATATCTCCCCCATAGCTTTTTCATTCCCTAACTTCTATTATAAGAAAACTTCTGAAGAAAAACGGAACGAAATCCTTAAGATTTTCTGAAGACGCAAAAAAGGTCTAGACTCCCCTTAGTCTGGACCTTTCAAAAACCCCTTTATTTACGAACGTAGATGAAATATAGTACGAATAAAACTCCCATTACATACATAATTGGATGAATTTCTTTACGACGACCACTTACAACCATTGTAATTGGATAGAAGATAAATCCAATTGCTATTCCTGTTGCAATACTATACGTAAGTGGCATAGAAATAATCGTAAAGAATGCTGGTACTGCAATCTCGAATTTCTTCCAATCAATTTCTCCTAGAGACGAAACCATCAAAATCCCTACAATAATTAAAGCCGGTGCCGTTACAGACGCTGTCACAACACTTAATAATGGTGAAAAGAAAAGTGCTAACAAGAAAAATCCGGCTGTTACAACTGCTGTAAATCCTGAACGCCCTCCTGCTGCTACCCCTGCAGACGATTCAATGTAAGACGTTGTCGTAGATGTCCCAAGAATCGCACCAATTACAGTTGCAATCGCATCTGCAAATAATGCTTTTCCCGCACGTGGTAATTTATTGTTCTTCATTAACCCAGCTTGATTCGCAACTGCTACAAGTGTACCCGCTGTATCAAAGAAATCAATGAAGAAGAATGTTATAATAACAATTCCCATTTGAACAGTGAAGATATCTCCGAAGTGCTGGAACGCCACACCGAACGTAGGTTCTAAACTAGGAATTGCACCAACGACAGCTTTTGGTGTATCAATTAATCCTGTTGCTACTCCAAGGATTGCTGTAAGAATCATTCCGTAGAAAACAGCACCGTTTATTTTTTTAATCATTAGAATGATTGTAATCACTACACCGAAAATCGCAAGTAATGTTGTGCCCTTTGTTAAATCTCCCAATCCAACAAGAACCGCATCATTCTTCACAATAATTCCTGCATTTTGAAAACCAAGAAAGGCGATAAACAAACCAATTCCTGCTGCTACTGCAAACTTCAACTCTAATGGAATGGCATTAATAATTTTTTCGCGAATACCAGAAGCAGTAAGAATAATAAAGATAATACCTGACATTAAAGTTCCGGCAATCGCTGTTTGCCACGGAATCCCCATCGTTAACACCGCTGTATAAGCAAAGAATGCATTGATTCCCATTCCTGGCGCTAAGGCAATTGGATATTTTGCGAAAATCCCCATAATCAGTGACCCAATTGCAGCCGCTAATGCAGTGGCAACAAAGACCGCTCCCGGATCCATTCCTGTTCCTGCTGGTAACCCTTTAATGTTTCCCAGTGACAGTGTAGCAGGATTGACAAATAATACATAAGCCATAGATAAAAATGTCGTTAACCCTGCAATGAACTCTGTTTTATAATTTGTACCGAGCTCATCGAACTGAAAATAACGTTTCATTCTACGTTTCCCCCGTTATATGATTACTCGTCGTAACCCTCCCTAGCCCTCTTTTATCTATAAAAATAAAAAAGGCTTCCATTGCATATACATGGAAGCGTTCTGTAAATAAAGGCAGATTTCCCCTTACCTTTATAAAAACGCCTCGTAGTCAAGCCATTTACGGTAGCTAGGTAGAAACTTTCGGGCCATATCCCCGATATTATACGACGGCTGTAATATTCATTTTTTCGTATCAATTACATACTCATATTAACTCACATATAGGTGTATGTCAATTTAAAAACGAACATTTTTATGCGATTTTTATTTTTCGTTCGTATAAATAACAAAAAAAAGACCCATCTATGCATAAAATCATAGATGGGTCTTCTTTTAAACGAATAAACCTATTCTATTCCCACTCAATTGTTGCTGGTGGCTTACTCGTTACATCATACACGATACGGTTAACGTGTTTTACTTCGTTTACGATACGCACAGAGATTTTCTCTAATACATCCCAAGGGATACGTGCCCAATCTGCTGTCATACCATCGATTGATGTTACTGCACGGATACCTACTGTGTAATCGTAAGTACGCTCGTCACCCATAACACCTACGCTACGCATGCCAGGAAGTGCAGTGAAGTATTGCCAAATTTCACGATCTAAGCCAGCTTTTTGGATTTCCTCACGTAAAATCGCATCGGATTCACGAACGATTTCTAATTTTTCTTCTGTGATTTCGCCTAATACACGGATACCAAGTCCTGGACCCGGGAACGGTTGACGCCATACGATTTCATCAGGAATTCCTAGTTCTGATCCTAATACACGTACTTCATCCTTAAATAGAGTGTTTAAAGGCTCAATTAATTTGAACTGCATATCTTCTGGAAGTCCACCAACGTTATGGTGAGATTTAATTGTTTGTGCAGTTGCTGTACCACTTTCAACAATATCTGTGTACAGTGTACCTTGTGCTAAGAAGTCCATTCCTTCTAATCTAGAAGCTTCATCATCAAATACGTAAATAAATTCATTACCAATGATTTTGCGTTTTTGTTCTGGATCTTCTACACCTTTTAACTTATTCATGAAGCGTTCTTTTGCATCCACTTTAATAACGTTCATGTGGAAGCCTTCGCTAAATGTTTTCATAACACCTTCCGCTTCACCTTTACGAAGTAAACCATGGTCAACGAAAATACATGTTAATTGGTCACCGATTGCTTTATGGATTAATACTGCTACAACAGAAGAGTCTACACCGCCACTAAGTGCGCATAGTACTTTTTTATCGCCAACAGTTTCACGGATTTTTTCTAATTCTACTTCAATAAAGTTCTCCATGTTCCAACCTTCAGAACAGCCACATACGCCGAATACGAAGTTTTTGATTAAATCATTACCGTGCTCAGAATGACGTACTTCTGGATGGAATTGTACACCGTATAAGTTTTTTGCTTCATTGCTCATACCAGCAATTGGACAAGACTCACTTGTTGCATCTACTACGAATCCTTCTGGCAAACCAGTTACTAAGTCACCATGACTCATCCATACAACTTGCTCTTCTGGAAGGTTCGCATATAATTTTGATCCGTTCTCTACTTTAAGAACTGCTTTTCCGTACTCACGATGGTTTGCACGTTCTACTTTTCCACCAAAGTGTTTTGTCATAAGCTGCATACCGTAACAAATACCGAAAATCGGTAATCCTAATTCAAAGATTTTTTCATCACAGTGGAATGCATTTTCACCATATACACTATTCGGTCCACCAGAGAAAATAATCCCTTTTGGATTCATTGCTTTAATTTCTTCTGCAGTAATTGTATGTGGATGAAGTTCACTGTATACACCGAACTCACGAATTCGACGTGCAATTAACTGATTGTACTGACTCCCAAAATCTAAAACGATAATTGTATCGTGCTGTTTCTTCAAAATAATCACCCCAACGTTAGTTCTGTATATAAATATTTTCACCAATTTGGCAAAAAGCATTACCAATATAATAAAAAAAGCCAGTCCTCCGCCCTCAGTCTCATAACAAAGAAAAGGCAGAGGTCTGGCTTTATAAAGATAGTATCCCGCTCTTTATAAATATAAGACACACTGCCTTCATAGTCAGGTTGTTTACGGTAACCCGGTAGAGACTCTCAAACCATATCATTGAGGATATATGAAGGATTGTTTTATATTATCTTCCTAGATTCTAACAATGAAGTATCAATACGGTCAAGAGAGAAAGCGACAAAATTCTACAGAAATTATTTTCTTTATCCCAAGAAACCTTTATTTCTATATTTTTTTGTCCCATAACAAAAAACATTCACCCCTATATAGAGATGAATGTTTCTTTGGCGAATGAAATTACATCATTCCGCCCATACCGCCCATGCCCATGCCGCCCATGTCAGGCATTGCTGGTGCATTTGGTTCTGGCTTGTCAGCAACTACAGCTTCAGTTGTTAAGAACATAGCTGCAACAGATGCCGCGTTTTGAAGTGCAGAACGAGTTACTTTTGCTGGGTCTACGATACCAGACTCAAGCATGTTTACCCATTCGCCAGTTGCTGCGTTGAAACCAACGCCTACTTTTTCGCCTTTTAAGCGTTCTACAACAACGGATCCTTCTAGACCAGCGTTGATTGCGATTTGACGAACTGGCTCTTCTAATGCACGAAGTACAATGTTGATACCTGTTGCTTCGTCACCTTCAGCTGAAATAGAAGCTACTTTAGTGTATACGTTCATAAGTGAAGTACCACCACCTGCAACAATACCTTCTTCTACTGCTGCACGAGTTGAGTTAAGTGCATCTTCAATGCGAAGTTTGCGCTCTTTTAACTCAGTTTCAGTTGCTGCACCTACTTTAATTACTGCTACGCCTCCTGCAAGTTTAGCAAGACGCTCTTGTAATTTTTCACGATCGAATTCAGAAGTTGTTTCTTCTAATTGTGCACGGATTTGACCGATGCGAGCTTCGATTTGTTCTGTGTTACCTACACCTTCAACTACAGTTGTGTTTTCTTTCGTTACAACAACTTTGCCAGCGCGTCCTAAAGATGCAACTGTAGCTGATTTTAAGTCGCGTCCTAATTCTTCAGTGATCACTTCACCGCCAGTTAAGATCGCGATATCTTCTAGCATTGCTTTACGACGGTCACCAAATCCAGGAGCTTTAACAGCTACTACATTGAATGTACCACGAAGTTTGTTCACTACTAATGTAGCTAATGCTTCACCTTCTACATCTTCTGCAATGATAAGAAGTGGTTTACCTTGTTGTACCACTTGCTCTAACACTGGTAAGATTTCTTGAATGTTAGAAATCTTTTTGTCAGTGATTAAGATATATGGGTTATCAAGTACTGCTTCCATTTTGTCAGAATCAGTAATCATGTAAGGAGATGCATATCCACGATCAAATTGCATACCTTCTACTACATCTAATTCTGTTGTGAATCCTTTAGATTCTTCTAAAGTAATAACGCCGTCGTTACCAACGCGCTCCATTGCTTCTGCAATTAATTGACCTACTTCTTCGTCAGCTGATGAAATAGCAGCTACTTGTGCGATAGAAGATTTACCTTCGATTGGTTTAGAAATTATTTTTAATTCTTCAATTGCTGTAACAACCGCTTTTTCGATACCTTTACGAAGACCCATTGGGTTCGCGCCAGCTGTTACGTTTTTTAAACCTTCACGAATCATAGCTTGTGCTAATACAGTTGCAGTTGTTGTTCCGTCACCAGCTACGTCATTTGTTTTGCTAGCAACTTCTGCTACTAATTTTGCACCCATGTTTTCGAAAGCATCTTCTAATTCGATTTCTTTCGCAATTGTTACACCATCATTTGTAATAAGTGGTGAACCGAATTTTTTCTCAAGTACAACGTTACGACCTTTTGGTCCAAGCGTTACTTTTACTGCATTTGCAAGAGTGTCGACACCGCGAAGCATCGAACGACGTGCTTCTTCACTAAATTTAATATCTTTTGCCATAATAATTGACCCCCTTGGATTTTTAAAATGTATATAATTAACCGATAATTGCTAAAATGTCACTTTCACGTAAAATCAAGTAGTCTGTACCTTCATATTTCACTTCAGTACCTGCATATTTTGAGAAGATGATAAGATCACCTGCTGCTACCTCTAAAGCAACACGCTCACCATTTTCAAGCACTCGGCCAGTACCTACTGCAATAACTTTACCCTCTTGTGGTTTTTCTTTTGCAGTGTCTGGTAATACAATACCACTTGCTGTTTTTTCTTCTGCTTGAACAAGCTCAATTACAACGCGATCACCTAATGGCTTTAGCATGAACAATAACCTCCTCATTTTTCTATGTAAATTTTCTTTATTAGCACTCAACGACCTCGAGTGCTAACACACTTATAATAATAAATAATCTAATTTTCTTTTGCAAGTAAAAAAATCATAATTTTTTCGCAAATTGCTATATAAACTTTTTTTATATAACTTCCTAAGAAAAATCATTCTGTTATCGCTGCAACCATTCTCGCGAAAGCCTTATATATATGAATCAGCGTTTTCACTTATCGTATGTTACAATATGGAAGATACCATAAGTTGTTTTCTCTATAGATACAGCTTTTTCCTGTCTCCTATTTCATTTTCAAAGAAAGATTTACAAAAAAATAATAATATGAATGGTTATTACGTATCCCCGGCTGGATGTTTACATGTTATCCCGCCTTATCTCATAAACTAGAGTTAGAAAGGATGGTTAACCAATTTGAAAAAACAATATTGGTGGATTATAGTTACATACATTCTTATGCAATTATCAGGTATTGTTGGATTACCGCTTCTTTTGAAAACCGGACTATATGATAATAGGGGGTTCACCAGAGAAGAAAAAATGCAGCTACTGACTGGTCACTGGGCAATTATTAGCTTTTTCATTGCATTATGTATTGTACTTTTACTACTTCGAACAGATATTCGCGAAAGCCGTTTCGATACAAAACGCGCCAGTATTCCTGCCACAATCGGTTGGATCTTTATCGGTTTCTTTTTAGCTTTCTTTTCTCAAACAATTGCAGGCACAATCGAAATGCGTTTATTGGGCATTAAACCTGGATCTGAGAACACAGCTCGCTTGATGGAAATAGCACGGACCACCCCATGGTTCCTTATTGTTATATCAATAATAGGGCCTATTTTAGAGGAAATTGTCTTTAGAAAAATTTTATTTGGTACATTGTATAAGAAATTCAACTTCTTTATCGCTGCTATTATTAGCTCACTTGTATTTGCAGCAATTCACTTTGATTTTACACACTTATTGGTATACACTTCCATGGGGCTTGTATTCGCCTTTTTATATGTAAAAACAAAGCGAATTATCGTTCCTATTATGGCACATGTTGCAATGAATACATTAGTTGCAATAGCCCAAGTACTAGTAAGTAACGAACAAATACAAGAAATGATTAAAGAAGCAGAAAAAATGCAAGGATTTATCGGAGGATTTTAAATATGAGGAACTCACCATTGTTCATGGCAGCACTGTATTTCCTTCTTGGTTGTGTCTTTACACGTTTCGCAATTACGAACGTTACAGATACAATTTGGAACTTTGGGACACTGCTGTTTGCTGCTATGGCAACAATTGATTTTAATTTGGCACTTCGACTTATCTTAGTCAAATTTACAAAGAAAAAGCAACAATAAAACGCAGAGGGATTTCCTCTGCGTTTTATTGTGGATAATTTTTCAAAAAATAAACGAGTGTTTGTAATTCTACAGCTAAATCAATATGGTGAATTCTTATATTTTCTGAAACATTTAATCGTGCTGGTGTAAAATTTAAAATTCCGTGTATATTTGTTTCGGCCAATCGATCTGCTACAGCCTGTGCAACAGTAGCAGGTACTGTTAATATTGCCACTTGTATATCATTTGTTAAACGCTCTTCTAATTCATCTAAATGATATACAGGAATTCCTCCGATTTCTTTTCCAACTTTCTCTTCATTGACATCAAATGCCATTTCAATCTTTGTATTATTATTTTTGGTGAAATTGTAATGTAAGAAAGCGGTCCCTAAATTACCCACTCCAATAAGTGCTACACGTGTTATATCATCTTGATCAAGCGTTTCTCGGAAGAATGATAGTAAATAATTCACATTATATCCATATCCCTTTTTCCCTAACGCTCCAAAATACGAAAAATCTCTCCGAATTGTTGCTGAATCTACCTTTACAGCTTCACTCAATTCAGCCGATGAAACACGCTGCTTACCAGAAAGAGATAAGTTTTGGATAAATCGATAGTATAGAGGCAATCGTTTGGCAGTGGCCTGTGGAATCTTTTGCTGATCCATATAACCTCTCCTCTCTTCCTATCTTTGTTCACAGATTTAAAACAAATACAGAAGTTTAGCACTTATGACTTTCCTTGTATAATAGAGAGAAGACTTCTCTCTTATTTTAAACTATACACTACTTTTAGTATGATTGAGAAATATAAACATGGCAAAGTTAAGAAATTATTTGAGGTGAAAACATTGATTTTATTACAAGTGAATGGGCTTTCAAAATTATACGGTGCTGAAACAATTCTTGCAAACATTAAATTGGAAGTTCAAACAAAAGATCGCATTGCACTAGTTGGTCGAAATGGTGCTGGAAAATCTACATTATTAAAAATAATTGCCGGTGAATTATCTCACGATGGTGGAGAAATTATAAAACCAAAAGATGTTTCAATTGGATACTTGGCCCAAAATACTGGTTTAGAAACTTCTTTAACAATTTGGGATGAAATGCTTACTGTCTTTACTCATCTGCAGCAAATGGAAAAGAAGCTTCGAAGGTTAGAGCTAGACATGGGTAAGGAAGAGAACTTTTCAAATGCTGCTACGTACGAAAAATTACTCGCTGATTATGATCAATTACAGTTAGACTACAAAGATCAAGGTGGTTATCAATATGAAGCTGATATTCGCTCCATTTTAAGTGGACTTGGTTTTCCGGTTGAAACACACCAAACAACGATTTCTACGTTAAGTGGTGGACAGAAGACAAGACTTGCTCTTGGGAAACTACTGCTAACAAAACCAGACTTACTCATCTTGGACGAACCAACAAACCATTTAGATATCGATACATTAACATGGCTTGAACAATATTTACAAGGCTATCCTGGAGCTATTTTAATCGTTTCCCACGATCGCTACTTTTTAGACAAGCTTGTTACACAAGTATATGAAATTTCTAATAAAGAAAGCAGACGATATGTTGGTAACTACAGTAAATATTTAGATTTAAAAGCTGCACTACATGAGCAGGAAATGAAGCGTTATGAGAAACAACAAGAGGAAATTGCTAAACTAGAAGACTTTGTCCAAAAGAACATTGCCCGTGCATCTACAACAAAGCGTGCACAAAGTCGTCGGAAGCAGTTAGACAGAATGGAATTACTAACTAGACCATTAGGTGATTCTAAATCAGCATCCTTCCACTTTGATATCGAAAAACAAAGCGGAAACGATGTATTACAAATAAAGGATGTTTCAATTGGATATGACAAAGAACCGATTATTGAACATGTAAATATGCGCTTAACCCGCGGTGATAGTGTCGCACTAGTTGGTCCAAATGGTATTGGGAAATCTACATTATTAAAATCAATTGTGAATAAATTAAAGACGTTAAGCGGTGAAGTTTCTTTCGGTTCAAATGTATCTATTGGATATTATGATCAAGAACAGGCAAACTTAACATCATCTAAGCGTGTTTTAAACGAACTATGGGATGATTATCCGCTAGAGCCAGAAAAAGAAATTCGCACGATACTCGGTAACTTTTTATTCACAGGGGACGATGTATTAAAGCCAGTATCTTCCTTAAGTGGTGGTCAAAAAGCACGATTAGCTCTAGCAAAATTGATGATGCAAAAATCTAATTTACTGATTCTCGATGAGCCAACAAACCATCTCGATTTAAATAGTAAAGAGATTTTAGAAAATGCCTTAATTGATTATCCTGGGACTCTTTTATTCGTTTCCCATGATCGCTATTTCATTAACCGTGTCACAACTACAGTTGTTGAGTTATCAACAGGTGGTGCACAAGAATATTTAGGTGACTATGACTACTATATTGAAAAGAAAAATGAAATGATTGAACGTGCGGAATTTGAACAACAAGAAGAGGATGCACCAGTCCAAAAAACTATCGCTCAAGAAAAATTAAATTACCTTGAAGAAAAAGAACGTAAGAAGTCAGAACGTCAACGCATCCGAAAGATTGAAGAAATTGAACAAAACATTGCAAATTTAGAAGAAGAAATTGAACAATTAGAAGAGGAGCTTTGTTTACCTGAAGTATATGCTGACTACGAACGAGCTAGTGAGATTACAACAGCAAAGCAAACAAAACAAGAAAAATTAGAGAAGTTTATGGCGGAATGGGAAGAGTTACACGTATAACCCTTATATATTTATATGATAAAAACAAGGTAGTTGAAAGCCATTCAACTACCTTGTTTATTTTTCAATACAAAAGATTATGGTCGAAGGTCTGACCTCAATAGTGTTATCCACAACCTTATGCACATATCCACCTTTATCATATAAACACAAAAATAACTTTTCCACATTATCCACAAATAACAAAAAAATTATGCACATTTAATATTCACAATAAAACCCATATTATCAACAGATAATATGGGTTTTATCCACAAGTTGTGGTTAATTATGTGTATAACTATGCTTCAATATCTAATCCTGGATTTGCATTTAAAGCCAATGTTGCACGTTTTCCTTGCTCATATGCAATAGTTCCTGCTGCTGCAATCATTGCTGCATTATCTGTACATAAAGATAACGGTGGAATAATGAGCTCGATTTCTTCTTTTTTTGCAAACTCTTCCTCTAAACGTGCACGAAGTCCTTTATTCGCTGCAACGCCACCAGCGAGAAGCACTTGTTTTACATCATACGCTTCTGCAGCACGTGCTGCTTTTGTTACTAGTACATCTATTACACTCGCTTGGAAGCTAGCTGCTAAATCTTCTGGTGCGATTTCTTCTCCACGTTGTTTTGCGTTATGCACAGTGTTGATAACTGCTGATTTCAGTCCACTAAAGCTAAAATCATACGAATCTGGTTCTAACCATGCACGTGGTAAATCAATCGTTGGTTGTCCTTCATGAGCAAGACGGTCAATATGAGGACCACCTGGATATGGCATAGATAATGTACGTGCAACTTTATCATATGCTTCTCCTGCCGCATCATCTCTCGTTTCGCCAATTACTTCAAATGAACCATGCTCTTTCATATAAACAAGCTCTGTATGCCCGCCAGACACAACCAGTGACAACAAAGGGAATTGTAGTTCTTTTACTAAGCGATTCGCGTAAATATGCCCAGCAATATGATGAACACCAACAAGAGGAATATTATGAGCAAAGGCAACTGCTTTAGCTGCATTTACACCAATTAAAAGTGCCCCTACTAAACCTGGCCCTTCCGTCACAGCAATTGCATCAATATCTTCAAATGTAATGTTCGCTTCCTTTAATGCTTCTTCTAATACAACTGTAATTTGTTCTACATGATGACGAGATGCAATTTCCGGCACAACTCCGCCAAAACGCTTATGGCTCTCAATCTGTGAAGCAACAATATTTGCCACTATTTCTGTTCCATTTTTAACAACCGCTACAGCCGTTTCATCACAGCTCGTTTCAATACCAAGTATAATCGTATTTTTTTCCATTATATATTCACCCACATTACAAGACCATCTTCATAATTGTCTGTATAGTATCGTTTACGAATCCCACCATTTTGGAATCCATACTTTCGGTATAACTGCTTCGCTACTTCATTTGACACTCGTACTTCAAGTGTCATCGTTTTTGCTCCCATTTCTTTTGCCTGATCCATTACTTCTTTCAGCAAAGCATCTCCAAGTTTTTGACCGCGATATTCTGGCAAAATGGCTATGTTCGTAATATGTGATTCATCAATAATAATCCACAATCCGCAGTATCCAATTACCACACCATCTTTTTCAATTACGACATAATGTGCATATTCATTCATCGTCAATTCACGATAAAATGCATCAGCAGTCCAAGGAGTTGGGAATGACGCTTCTTCAATTACTACAATTTGAGCAATATCATCAGTCGTCATCTTTCTAAATGTAATATCCATTTTGATAACCCCTATTTTTTTTGACTTTCTAGCCATTTTGCTTCTGCTTCTGCTAAACGGAGGTAGCTCGGAACAAATGTATGCACGCTTTGCTCCTCTTTTTGTAATCCTAAAAATGCTAGCTCACTTGGTCTTGGGTTGTTCTTTGTAAAAGAAGCAAACACAGCTCGATCTCCTAAATATTCTACAATCGTTTCTTTATGTTGTTCTACATCATTGCCGATAAATAAAACAGGTTGCCCCTTATCTTTTAACATCTGTAACCAATCAATAATAAGAATAATTCGATCCTCTTCTACAGAAGATAACTGCTCTTCTTTATATGTATACAAGCCCGTATAAATTTGTCCGCGACGTCCATCAAACAATGGACAAATAACCCCTTGGAAATTCGCTCCATTCGCAGCCACTACTTCTAAGCTAGACACACCGACAATCGGTATTTGCAACGACCAAGCTAATGTTTTTGCAACAGTCACACCAATTCGAACTCCTGTATAAGATCCAGGACCAGCCGCTACGATGATTTTATCTAGCTCTTTCGGCTTTATATTACATTCCTTCAGAAGTTGTTCTACAGCCGGCATAAGGCGTACAGAATGATTTTTGGTTAAATTCGTAATGATTTCTCCGACAACAGTATTTCCATCAATAAGAGAAATCCCCATTACATAATTTGAAGTATCAATTGCTAGTACTTTCATCTTGTAATAGCTCCTCACATAATCTAATATAGCGTTCACCACTTGGCTCTAACACAATTTTTCTTGTATCATCACCTGTATGGAACAAGCTTATTTTTAATTTCTCATTTGGCAGAAAAGATTCAATTAAATGAGCCCATTCTACTACTGTTATACCTTCACCATAAAAATACTCATCAAACCCTAAATCTTCTTCACTTTCCGCTAAACGATACACGTCCATATGATATAGCGGTAATCTCCCTTTGTACTCTTTAATAATATTGAATGTCGGACTATTTACAACTCGTTTCACACCAAGGCCTTTTGCAAGACCTTTCGTAAACGTTGTCTTGCCAGCACCAAGATCGCCTTCTAAAACAAGTACATCTTGTTCCCTAACAAGTTGTCCTAGCCTTTCTGATAAGTTCTGTGTCTCTTCAGAAGAAGTTGTCGTTATTTCATATTTATTCAAAGGTTTCACCTACCTTACTCACAATATTCTCTGCTCTTTATTATACAGATTTCTTCACTTTGTTTCATTTTGAACATATAAAAAAGACCTTAGGAGTTGTCCTAAGGGTAAGATTGACTGTCTTTATAAGTTTTCTTAAAAATAAATAAAAAAATACGAAACAAGTTGTTTCGTTCTTTTCTTTGTATAAATGGCGGTCCCGACCGGGGTCGAACCGGCGATCTCCTGCGTGACAGGCAGGCATGTTAACCACTACACCACGGGACCATTGGTTGCGGGGACAGGATTTGAACCTGCGACCTTCGGGTTATGAGC
>NZ_JAPHWH010000030.1:0-16842 GCF_026241455.1 Bacillus sp. DHT2 | reverse complement strand
GTTAAAATCAATCAATGGAGATGGCATTCACAAATTGGAACAGGGGATGCAGCTAGTACTGGAATCGTAACAGGATTTGCGTGGTCAACAAAAGGAATGGTTGTCGGAGTTGTTGGAGAATATATGCATATTATTGATATACCAGAGCTTGAAATTACGCCTGTATTTCAAGGGAAAGGTTTTGCATCTAGGTGTGAATTAACAGCGTCATTTCATATTTATTGTTCGATAATAACTGTATTTATGTTACTTATGTTCATGAAGAAACAACGATCTGTTAGCACAGAAAAATCTGTTCAAACATAAGGGGTGACGATTTTGTTGCAAAGATTTTGACACTCCGGTAAACTTTAGAAAAAATGTGATAGGGGAGTATACATGGGCTACTTTAAAGGAAAACAATTCAAACAAGATATTATTTTGGTAGCCGTTGGTTATTACTGTCGTTTTTGTTTAAGTTATCGAGATGTATCTGAGATCCTCAAGGAACGTGGCGTGTCAGTTCATCCCACAACTATCATGCGATGGGTTCATGAATATGGAAATCTCATCTATCGAATCTGGGGTACGGCAACGATTACTTCTTTTTTGAGCCACTCGTCAATTCTTATAGTTTTCGAGGCATTTTACTATACCGAATATGACTTCGGTATAGTTGTTGAATGAAGAATCAGTAATTTTCTTTACCGAACACGTAATTTCTCATTCTAATTTCACTTTACGAATACAAAAAACTATAAAAATGGGATTATAAAGTACATTTTTCTTGAGTGGCTCCAAAAGTAATGAATCGTTGCCGTCCCCCCTTTATAGCTCTTTAAGTAAGTTTTATTAACCAAGATAAGTATTTTAATATCCATTTAACGGCGATCTAAATCACGAATCAAATGTGTACCAATTCTCTTTATCAATAACAAATTTGTTTAAAAAAGAAATATAAGGAGAATAATGTAATGAAAATATTTTTAAGAAGGTGATACATATGAATTGTGAAAATTCGCCTAATTGTCCATGGGCAATTAATGCTAAAGCAGAAGGTGAAATTAATGGGGTTAACTTTAAAATGAACGCATCGGGTTATATTAGAACTAACGGGGTGTACGAAGCTAATTTAAATTTTGATAAATTGCCACCGAAATTTCATCCGAGTGCAATTTCTTCATTCATTGTTAGTATCTGTTGCGGTGCAGGTGCCTCTATGCGGAATAATGGTGTTAATATGAGTACTATGGGTATAAAAAGTTACACAGTAAATCGAAAGCTTAGACTCTTAGGTAGCACAATTATTATTGAAGGGACAGCTGAGCTTACTTTAGAAGCTCTTGTTCTAAATGTTAAAGTTAAAGGAAATGTAGAATTGCCTGATGATCTATCCGGTCATTCCATTTACTTGAAACGTATTGAACCAATTGATGGAAAAAGTAAAATTATAGGTGTTGGTGAGGGTTCACTTTTCAGAACTAACGGTGAAGAAATTTCTGTACAAATAGATACAGAATATACAAATATTTCACCACCATTATCAAATTTAAAACGTGCTATTACTAAACCAGAATTCCGTATTGCGACAGAAGATGGTGAACTTTATGGTTTAACATACCGCACAAGAATTCATTCTATTTTTGATGGAATAAATTCTATGGAAAGTGTTCAAAAGAGATCTTTTCAAAAATAAAGCGGAATACCTCTTAGTGAATAAATAAGCTGAATTTTCATAGTCAATTGCGTAAGGATAAAATTCTCGTTTTAGGGTACTCCAACATATTAGGGGCACTATACATGTCCCTCAAGCTAATATTTTGAAGTACCCACTAAACAAAAGATTTACTTCTATATAGTTAATTATTTATGAGAATTGAGCTCGTTTTTTCGTTTGGGGAAACAACGAAATTCTTAAGTTGATGGGCATGTAGCGGTACCCCTATGAGAAAAATCCTCTATCTAATTCAACATAATCTATTAGTTCTTTATTGTCTAATAAGTAGGTTATATCACTTCGTATCCATAGTCGGATGGAGAGTATTAAGAATGCTGAAGTTGAAGAAACTCTCCAAATTAACTCATACGAACTATGTGAAGTGATAAGTTTATTGAAATTCACCCCAAGAATCTAAGAAAACATACATAAGATATTAAACGTTTCTTGTGCTTTTTAATGTTTTGTCTTACGATATTCAGAAGAAAATTTAGACTACTTCTCAAAAGCAAAAAACGCTATCCTTTTGGTAGATACAAGTAAGAAAGGATGGCGTTTTTTTGCATTTTAAGGAAGTTTAGTTTTGTTAACTTGATAGCGATGTGGTAGGACCCCTTCTTTAAATAATAGTTATACTTTGCAAATGACTAATATCTGAGTCCAATTCAACTAACACTTCATCATGATGAATGTGTACTAAACTCAAACTTCCATTTTGGATTATAGGTGGATCCCAAAAATTTTTAATGTTTTTTCTTTTAAAGTGACACATTATCAATTTTAGAACAACAGTATGTGAAACCACTAAAATATTTTGATTTTCGTGATCTTTTATAATTCGATTTAAAAATGAAAATGCCCGATTTTGTACGTCTTCAAAACTTTCTCCTCTATCAGGATTAGGTCTAAATAGCTCAGGATTCTCCGAAAAATCCTTAAACCGATCTGAATCGTCTCTTTTGATTTCATTGGGCTTTTTACCATCCCAAAATCCTATATCCATTTCATATAAGGCCTTGTCTTTTATTAGTGAGAGTTCCTTATCCCCCATAATTATTTCTGCTGTTTTTACTGCTCTTAAGCTTGGACTGGTATAAATACTATGCAGTTGTTCTTCATTCAGTTTTAATGCAACAGCTTGAGCTTGTTGGATACCTAATGTCGTTAAAGGCGAATCCAACCTAGCCTCCATTCTTCCAGCACGAATCCCTTCAGTTTCCCCATGCCGAACTAAAAATATTCTAACCATTCTCTTGGGTACCTCCTTTATATTAAAATCATATTTCACATCCCCAGTTTTTCAATTTATTTAAGTATCTGGGGATGTGAAAATTTGGACTATCAGGAAACTAACTGCACAAAAAATCTTACGTCTAGTTTCATCCGTTCAGTAGTTAAATGTGTGTTAATAAAAAAATCTGCTATAAAGCGAGTAACAGCAGATAGACCTTCTTGATCAAAAACTACGATCTGCGTCTATAGCTTTATTCCTAAAGCATCTTTATGACATAAAACATATAATTATAATTCAACTAACCTCAGACTGTAGCCGGGGTCCTAATGCCCACCTCATGAAATGCATTTTCTACGACATTTACCGTTTTTTGTGGCAACTTACCTTGACTTGTAAGCGTCTTAGCTGTTTGTAGAATAGCTTTAAATGCGTCTAAAAATGTGGCGTTTGGATGAATAATCTGTTTGTTTTGCCAAGCAGTATACCACAGGAACGCTGCTCGGTCCGTCTCGATTTCTAGCGATACGAGATAAAACGCCTTATTGGGTATACCACTGTATAGGTGTACACCACCATTATCATTTTCTAGAGGAAGTTCTTTGTAATCATTAAAATGTGCAGGTTGCTCATCTAATTGATGGGCCGTTCCAGGCTCTTTCATTGATCGTAATGCCTTGCCTGGAAATGTCGGTCCAACAATCTCATCCCCAATTAACCAATCAGCCGTTGCGGCCTTTTGTCCTTTCACATGTTGCTTGACAGCGCTTCCTATCGCATCTGAGAAGTGTTCATTCAACGCTCCTGATTGGCGTCTATATACTAGATCGTTGGTGAATTGCGTTACTGCATGAGCCATTTCGTGAGCGACTACATCGATACTTCGAGTGAAATTGGTAAATAATTTACCATCACCATCACCAAAAGTCAGTTGTTTTAATTCAGGATGCCAAAATGCGTTATTATAGTTTTTGTCATAGTGCACATTAAATATCAGATTCATACCTTGATTATCCAATGAGTTTCGATCAAGCTTGCTTTTTAAATAATTTAGAGTTTGTCCACTAAAATCATAAGCAAAATTTACGTTTTCATCACTAACTGGGGGTGCTCCTTCCTTACGAATCAATTTTCGCATAAAATCTAGCGTATTTTCGCTATCATAAATCCCTCGTTGAGCTTGAACAGGTGTTAAAGTGGGCGAGGCCTCAACATTTTCATTTTTTATGGCATTTGTTTTTTTTTCTTCAATTTTCTCCATTTGTAAAAGTGTTTTCTTCGCTTCTTCATTTCCCTTTTTCGCTAATTTTTCAAGCAGATATTTTGGTACAAATCCCTCATTATGAAGATGTTTCTTATCCATGTACTTTCCTCCGTCAACAGAATTTATTGAATCAAAGTTACTCAAAAGTAGTATGAAGCAACAGTATTTCTTTATACGTACATTCGCGCTTTTAAAGTTATCCAAAATAAGTTAGTTAGGTGAACTTTTTTATGGCCATCAACTGAATATTTTGAGATTCCACGCGACATCATTTTAAAGGAGTATCGCCACATCGCTATTAACTTAAGAAAAGTAAACACCCCCAAAAACAAAAAAATAAGCTGATTTCTCAAAATAACTAACTGTAGAGAAAGAAAATTTTCATTTAGGGGGTACTTCAAAACCTTAGCTTGATGGACATGGGGTCCCGCCACATCGCCATCAAGCCGTTACAAAGAGATAGGCGCACCATTAATTGAAATTCGGCATACCTCTTCATATATAGGGGGCATTTGGGTGATGGAAATTCCCCTTACACACTCTATTCGTCCTTAAATATCCGTTTTGTGGCACCTAAATAACAGGAATTACTATAAAAACAGACACATAACGCTCTATATTAAATACGTTTGTTGCTACTATTTTTAAAATGCCTTATATATGTGATTGTGCTTTTGCTTTTGCTTTTGCATTATTGACATGTTCCATACACAAAACAAAAAAAGCCATGCAAGCGCATGACTTTTGAAATAATTTTTTGGAATATCCCTAACCTAAGAGATTGCCCCCTGACTACTTCTGTATAAAATATGTCCCAAAAACTTTCCTTTTTGGGACACTACTACTGAAACAAATAATCTGATATGTTTTATATTATTAATCATGTATAAAATAATAAGAAATTTAATAGTTTTCTATTCCTTTTTAGGACCTCTTTTTGTGTTATATAATTGTATCAAGCCTTCCTAAAATAATTTTTCCTCTTTGATAGGATGTGAAATATGAAAAATTATATATCAAGGCAAATATTTTTAGGTGTTAACGATATGGAAGGAAGTGAGATAGATGAAAGTAAATTATTTGAATGAGATGATTGCATTTTTTCAAGAGGTATTATATAGCAATCATGATAAATTTAAAAAGCAGCAACTTCAGGCAACAAATCAATTAAAGTCGTATGTCATTGAGAATCATTTGTTTCATAGCAATACCGAAAATAATCCAGATTTAATTTTTAATTTTTTTAAAGAATTTAATGGATCCTTGAATAAAAGGGAATTTAATATTTTAGCAACTAAAGATGAAAATTTATTTATTAACCATACTTCAGAGGGGGCACTGTATATAGATACCTCAAATAGGAGATTTTGGAAAATTCATTCGGTAGCAAAAGTAGAGTTAAGTGATTATTTTCATACAACCATTACTAAAAGAAAAGGTGTAGATAGAACATGGTTGCCTATACCATTTTTGTTGAATATGAGAAAATTCGGTGAAATGTATGGATTAGGAGTAACTTTTACTGAAAAAATGAAAGAAGATAAATTCGACTTACTATATCTAGAGAATAAAAATAATTTAAATATGGATATAAGAAGATTATATGTTAATGAATTCTTAGAACTAATCCAAAATTCTGATTTAAAAACAACAATGGGTATTGGGAAGATTAGTATATTAGATGCTTCTAGTAATGGAGAAGAGGATTATATTATTGATGATATCACTTATTATGGTAAATTAACTGCTCGTGGTACTTCATTTTCAAAGCATAATTTCCTTCTTGATTCTGTATTGAATAACTATGAAAAGGTTATTAATAATATAGAGAGTACGTATTCATTTAATTATAATGAAGATGATTATATAGTAGAAGGATATCCTTTAGAAATACAATTTAACAGGGAAGATATTGATTTATATACGCTCACTGAGCTCTTATTTTCAGGCAATAAACCATTTAATCTTTGGGGCATTCCACAATGGAAAAATGAAGATTATTGTACAGTATCAGCTGTTGATTTACATAATGGGAACCAAGGTAAAATTATAGATTTTGAGGTCTTTAAAAACAAAATTCGGGTCTATGTTCCAAGAGGGACTTGTGGGAATTCAGTAGCAAGATTATTGACTAATTTACATCAATTTGTGGATGCGACATCAGTAATGAAGGGGGTTCAGGGTAATGAATTCTTCTCAAGCATATAGTGAATTAGATTTGATCAATATTTTATTAACTATGTGTATGCCATTATCTGGACCCGCTCAAAATAATATTTTATTTAAAGAAGGGTATAGAATAATATCTATAGATAGAGATGTACATATAGATGGTGTAACAGTAAAGTATGATATTGTATTATCCAGTTCTAAAAAAGATATTACATTATGCTTTGAATTGAAAGGGTATAAAGTTTCTAACATTGAAAAAGAGCAATTTGATAAATACAAAGGCATATCTGTAGAGGAATTTACGAGATTATCAGGTATATATAGTAAGAATCGGCATGAACATAAGTTACAAACTTTAATAGGAATTAATATGGAAAACATTCCAAAGGTTGAGAGCTTTCAAGTGAAAAAAGGGTATAGTTTTCCTATCTTAGGGTTTGGGTCACAAGAAATCACAGTTCATTTTAAAAAAATAGAAGATGAAGAAGTTGATGAAGCTTTTGTTAATGGATTTCAGATTAAACAAGGGTATTCAAAAGTTATTCATTTTGATAAAGAATCTACAGATTTAGATATAGCACATAGAATGATTGCCTATATCTTTTCTTTGGCAAAAAGAAATCAACTTTCTTTTACTGTCGACCAAGCTGTAGAAGAAACTTATTGTACGGCAAAAAGTTTATATAAAATTATTGGTCCTGATGTGAAAAAGGCGGTAAGATCAAGAATGATGAAACTTTTAAAGAAGCTTTCTCTCGAAGAATTTAAAGAATATATAGAATGGGATACAAAAGAACGTACTTGGTTAATACATAAGGTTGGACCCGATTCTCATCATCAAACAAATATAGCATTTAGAAAAGCCTCGCTGAAATTTCTAGAACGCTTAAAATCCAATGCCCCATTTAACAAGGAAGAAAAAGTGCCGCCAGGACAAATGTCATTGGATATGTTTGATGAATTATTCATGGAAGAGAACATTTTTGAGTAAGCTATACAATAATGTGAATAGCTTTTTATATCCTTAGCAAAAAAAATATGCCCTTTCAAAAATAATACACTCGAAAAAGGGCATATTTTTTTATTAGTTTAGATTTTCAAATTTAATATTTTTCCGATGTATTGATAAAGTGTTCATTTTATATAATATTAGCAGTATCTTGTCTAAAGACTTACTATTCTACATTAATACCTAATTTTTCAATTATTCTCTTTAAAGTTTCTTGTTTTAAAACAATTTCACTTATAATCCCATTTTTAATACTTTCAATTTCAGTAATAACATTTTCAATATGTGCGTCTATATGCTCTGCTGATCCATCACCAACATTACCATCATCATCGGTTTCAAGGAATCCATAATTAATAGTTATTCTACCCTCTTCAATTTTTTGGTTCTCCTTAAAGATTGATAAATAGACGGAGTCCGTTCCACCATCGTGTGGAATTAAATAACCATATGTATCAATTTTATACTGAACACCATTAAAATCTTGAATGGTAGCTAAAGTAGCATTCAATTCAAAATAGTCCTGGTATTTAAACATATCGTCTATGACAATTTCCTCGTTTTTAAAGCATAGTCTGTGAATAAGTGAAAAAATCTCATTTACAAGATCATATTTATCATTACATCCCTCTATATTTATTTCTAATAAGGGTCTTTGCTGATTGAAATGGGATATTAATTCTAAAATTTCTTCAAACCCTCTACTATCCAATTCTTCTTCTAAAAGGGAATAAATATCTGAATAAGTCTCATATTCAGATAGAAACATTCCTTGGAATTCTTCAAGTTCATTAACTAAATCATGAATTTCATTTAATTCAGCTATGTTTTCTTCATAATTTGCTGATAACGAAGTTAGTCCAGCTCCTTCTCTGATCCTATCAGTTTCACTATCTATGCAATCTTGAAGTACGTATTCTTTTAGCCATTCTTCTTCTGCTTTTAATTCCTCGATTAGTTCAGCGTGCTCTGACTCTGTTTTAAAATCATCTAATAGTGTTTTGGTAAAAAGTATTCTGTAATGAATCCGATCATCTATTTTTTTTGATTTCAAGCTTAACTTAATATCCTTATGTAATTGACTTTTATTCTCTTTTTCAGAAAAATCTTCGGTATTTCTTGATATAAAATATATTAGGTCATCATCATTAAGAGATATTAAATCTTGAATATTAATTAATGTTTCGATGATGATTGAATCTGCCATTGAATCCTTATCTTTTCCGTAGTGAAAGGGGCGTAGCTTATGAATTTGACGTTGAGTAGCTTTAAAAACTAACTCTTCTGTCTCATTAATAATTAATGTATGAGTATGTTCAAACAGTCCATTGAACAAAGCCATTGCATTTTCCTTATATGTATTTTCATTTTGTTTAAATCCATCGGTTATGTCATTAATACCATTCTTTACTGGTTTAAGTTTTTCATTAAAGTGTTCTATCTCCTCAATATGGTTTATCCAATATAGGGCATTGACCTTGCTTTTAATTTCTTTGATAACGCGACCTATCTTATCGATTTCATTATTTAGGTGTCTAAACACTTCTGTTTTTACAATATTAGGAATAATCAATTGAATCTCACCATGATTCAATAGCTTCATCAAGTGATTGTATGACTCGGGTTTATGAGATTGGTCTCTAGCTACTAGCATATCAATATAAATGTTTGTATCAAGCATTAAATATTTCATGTAAAGTTCCTCCAATAGCATATAGGATATAGTTGTATTATTTATAGTCTAACAGTTAGATATGCAAAATTCATAATTATATAACTTGGAATTTCAATTATAATATGAGTAATTTAAAATTAATCATATTATCTTTTTAAATTAATTTTTATTAAATAGAAAATTAATAATAACCATAGAAAATAGGTAGTTTTCTATAGTTATTATGTAATTACTATCAATAACAATTCGAATTTAATTTTAAAACGATATACAGTTTAAATTCATTTGCGTAAACGAATCCAGAGCTGTACTATTTTATAAATAGAAAACAGGAACCCGTTATGGATTCCTGTTTTCTGCTTTACAACCCTTTTTTGATTAGTGAGGATAATAGATTGATTTACACTAAACTCATTATACATCTAAATATTCTGAATTACAATTAAATACCAGGGAATTTTTTCTAGATTATTAGTGATACATCCTAAAAGGTACACCTTTACAAACAGGTGTTTTTTTAAGGAATAAATGTGAGCCTAAAGGTATCTATATTTTAGGAACGTTCTAAAATTCGGATTTTGACATTTAGGAACACTCTTTTTATCTTAGTTTATACCGTCCCAAAAGGTGTACCTTTTGAAACGCGTAGAAAAAGGAACCCGTTATGGATTCCTTTTTGTTTTGTAATGCTTTTATGAAACAGCTCACTTTCTTAAAAAGTATTTTTCAACTTGTTTAAAATATGGAATTAATTCTTGAAATTGATTTGAAGACTGTAATTTTTCTTTTATCAATAAAGAAAAAATCTCACATGAAATTAAAATTATATAAGTTTAGCTTAATGGGCATGGCGTACCGCCCACATTTTAACGATTTTATAAGCCAAGAGATTCTGATTTAAATGATGCGTTCTGAGACACTATTCTTCTTCTAAAATAGAGTAATAATATTCATCCCACCATTCATTACCATGTGGTATACACTTCCTGAAATAGCCTTCTCTTCTCATTCCAATCTTCTCCATCACTCGATATGATGGGGTATTCTGTGGCTGACATGTAGCTATAATTCTATGTAATTTCATTTCCTTAAACCCATATTTCAATGTAGCTTGTGCTGCTTCGGAAGCATATCCTTTATTGAAATATTTAGGATTGAACACCCAACCAATCTCATAAGTATGTTCACCAAAATATTTATGAAAAACAATATGACCAATTAGGATATTGTCATCTATTAATACCACAGGAAAGTTCTTAGCATTTTCACCAATGTTTTCATTCACAAAGTTTCTTGTATCTTCTTCAGTAAAAACCCCTTCGGGTATGTATTTCATAACATTGATATCTGATGTATACTCATGGACAGCTTGCCAATCTTTGAACTCAAATTTTCGTATCAATAATCGTTCTGTCTTTACAAACATTTACTTTTCCCCCTCAAAAAATCGTAACTTTATTTCAAATCCACATTTAACCCCAAAAACAAAAAGAACTTGTAGGAATCACTACAAGTTCTTTTTAAGGTAAGGTGACAAAAAAGGTAACACAAACTATCTTAACAGACACAATAGGGAAACTACTTAATGACTGATGTGACAATTTCATTATATAACAAATATTAACATTTGAAGATTTCAATTTTGAATATTTTGTGAATTAAGAAAATGGAACGATTTATTGAGTTTGTATTCCTAAAAAATCCATTTGTTTATTTTGTACAAAACGCTTTAAATCAACATCGATATCATAATAAATTAGTAAAAATATAGTTATAGGTAAATAGAGAAGAATGTCTCATTATTACCTAACATACTATATTTATATTCATGTTTAATAAATTATAATAATATGAATTTCATGTTACAACCGACTATAATTCTTAAAAACATGTAAAGCACTGACATTCTGGCCATGTATTTTTGAAAAGGTTTGGAATTGTATATTTTTTACAAAAACAAGATATAATTATTATTGAAGAGCAATTTGTAAGTCCCATTGAAATATGTGGTAAATTTACATGGGATATGAAATGCATATTCGAAAAGAGATAATGCACTAAAAAGTGTTCTTATCTCTTTTTTTACTTATATGATGAAGAAATCAATTGTGGAAAAATTAAACAAACATTTTTTTAAAACATTTTGGCTATGAGGTATTATATTTTCAATTGTCCACTTTGTTCAATTTCACGTTTATTATATAAAATTTATATAACAAAGAAAAAAGCACCCGTTTTGGATGCTAACATGAAGGTTTGTTAGATATGAAAAAATTCATAAACTAAATACAAATAATAAAAGTATATGCTCACTACCGCTTACTGTATTATGTTAAATCTTCGGATGAAATTAATGAGTGAATCCACCGTCAAGCCTAAATATCTACGTTTATCTCCCAATTATAAAGTAAATTTCCCACCATGATAACAATAGTAAGTTTCTGCTTTAAGGTTTTTAATCTTTCTTAAAGATTGTTGCGCTTTCTCAACATTTAAACAAAAGTGTGGATTAGCAATGATTAATTCATGATCCTCATTAACAGCTGCATCACCTGTAATTACACTTTTTAAACTTTGAAAATACAATGAAATATGTCCTGAAGTATGCCCTGGTGTTGCTACTACTCTACATTTGTTATCTAAAATCAAATCACCATCATGTACCTTTTCATCAATCGAGACATGCTTCAAATTCTTTAATTGTTGTGTAAACCATTTACCAAATTTGATTTCTTTGCTTGACATATTTTCTAGCATTTCTTCAGCTTGAACCAATCTCTCTGACTTCATTTCACCACTAATGTATTTCGATTCACTTTCACTAGCAATAATGTTAATCCAAGGATACTTCTCTTTGAAATCATATAGGGAACCTATATGATCATCATCATAGTGAGTAATGATTATATTTTTTATATTCTTCGCTTCATATCCATTTTTAAAAATTTCATTTTCAATTAAAGGTAAGAAATTTGTATAACCTGTATCAACCAGAGTTAGTTCATCATTCAATATAATTAAGCTAGGATAAATGTAATTTTTTTGTTTATTAAATTCAAATTCAATTGGTAGCTCTATTATCTTCATTTTTCTTCCTCCATACGGTATGTTTGTGAAACCTTTGATAACCGAATATTCTATACACTTATTGTACATGATATGAAAAAAGACGTTATAAATGTAGATTTGAAATAAAGTTTGATCAACCATCCTCTCACCGATCTATATTTTAATATAGTAATTTTGAAATTAGGGAGGATATAATGCCGTATATATGGCCTTTAGGTTGGGAGCACATTAATTTCTTAGGAGAATATAAGTTTGAAGGAGTTCATTCAACAAGTTTACATTGCTTACGTTCCGTAAATATTAAAAGGCCAATTTACTCTTAACGGGGTAAGATTCGGCTCTTTTTTATCCAAATTTGCTTAGCGTGTTTTTCTTCCGAAATGCTGGCATTACCCCATGCCCATCAAGCTAAGATTTTAAAGTACCCCCTAAATGGAAATTTTGTGTTTTTATAGTACCGAAGTTTATTTTTATCGTTTTGGGGAACAACAGATTTTTTAACTTGATAGCAATGGGGTCCCATCCACATTTTAACGAAAATATACGCTAAGCAAATTCGACATGAAAAAACGTTGATTTTACTACTCTAAGCGGTATCACCAATCTCAAAAACATAGGTATTTGAGACAAATGTACTTCAATGTAGAAGGTACTGAAAAGAGCCTAAACAGTGTCTCAAAACTCATCTTTAAATCAAAATCTCAATTCAAATCGTGTTATTGAGTTTTGAGAATCCCTTAGCGTATAAAAACGTTAAAATGTGCGTGCTACCCCAAATAAAAAAATCCCTCAGATAAGCTGAGAGAACTCTTAAAATTTACATTATTTTTCTTTATTTGTTAGGTGATTAGATTTTTTAATAAGTTCTATTAATTCTTTTTCATAGTTAGTTTTATGTTTTAAATATTGAAGAAATCGAAGACTTACTAACACTAAGAGAAAATATAAAATGAACTTAGATATAAACCCCATAATTGGTAAAAGGATAGGTGTATAAAAGAAAAGTAAATTCCAAGGCATTACTATTAACAAAGATAATAATAAAGCTAACCATATATGATTTTTATTCAAGTATTTCCACCCTTTCGTGATGAGTACCTCTCATTACAAATTTTTCTAATACCAATTATTATTATATGTTCGACTTGGCTTCATATAGCCCTCCTGTATTTTTTATTATCCTCTTGTTTTTGGGTGTGAGTGCAATGGCTAGGGTGAAGCCAGGAACTATCCCCTTATAAAAATAAACATAATAATATCAAAAAACCGCTCAGTTCGTCTGAGAGATTAAATTTTTTAAATACTCCAATGTAAACTTTTAAATATTAGTTTACTTTCAAATCCCCTTAATCATTGAATTTATACTAATTCCTTTGGTATCATCAAAATTAACAGGAAAAGTATACATTCAAAACACTGTAAATAAAGAGATGATAGAATTACTGAACAACAAATAAGACGCTAAGCCGATCATAGCAGCGCCTACGATAATTGCTATTGGTTTAATCATTATGCTAAATATTTTTTCCTTCTTCAAGGCATGCTAACTTTTCCAACAGATCATAATAACTACCATAAGCATCTATCGTTCCTTTACTTGCTCCTACTGTCAAAGCACCTTTAGGGTCTTGCTCTATCCACTTCCTGCTAGCTTCATCCATAATATATCCAAGCTGATGTGTATTGTTAGCAATAAATCGTTGTATTTCGTCCATCATTCATCGCCCTTCCTATTTCAATATCCGTTTTATCTAGTAAAAAGAGCACCCATTTCCGTGAGCGCCCTTTAAAGGATTATGAGAATCCCCATTAACGAAAGTTAAGGTTACTAAAGTTAATAAGGTACAAGCAGTATATGCTTGTCCTATTCAAATAGTTCATAAAAAGAGAGCATCCACATCAGTAGATGCCCAAATTTGTAGGAGTTTTCAATGAGTATTGACTAGGGCCTTAGAGAGGTTGTCCCACACTACAAATATATGCTTGTCCATCTCAAAAGGTGAAAAACAAAAAGACACCTTATACAGGTGCCTTTTCGAAAACGTAGGGGTAACGCTAAAACACAGCAATGTCATGAAGTTAATATCATTTTATGTTCGATATTCTCTAATATGCATAATGTTCATTATCAGTAGTCAACGATGTAGCGGTACCCCTATATGCTCATATTTTACAATTGTTATGAAAAATAAATACCCTAAATAGCGCTTCTTTTTATTTAGGGTAGTAACCAGCGGGAATAAAGAAATCTTTCTTTACTAATCTATGCTTAAAAATTTTAAAGCATAATTATATGATATTATGAAAAAGAACATTCCCTTACAAGAGGAATGTTCTTTTTTGCGATTCATTCATACAACAACTCGAATCCTATTTTCTTCCAAATGTGGAAATTCATACTATCATATTTTCCCTCTGTTCAAAAGAACGATACCCTCATACTATGTTTTTTATGGTTATTTTTGGTACCCGTTATTTTTTCTAGAAAACAAAGAAACTTACAAAATCATGTCATCACTACATCCTCTTTTAAGTGGAAACTAATGTGATATAACCGAGAGTGTCCAAACACATTCTATTATTTTTTATAAGATATATCATATAAGGAGGTGTATTCTCTTATGGTATCCGCATGTATTTATCAAGATGGAGATGCTTACTTTTTAATTGTTAAATTCAACGATAAAATCATTTTTAGAGTTTCTCTATCACCAGAATTTTATTCATTACTAGTATTCTTAGGATTTCCAATATGTAGTTAATAGTTATCTATCAACCAACTAACCAATACTAATTGATAATTTTAAACAAACAAATAGGACAAGCTAACAGATCAAAAAAAGCGAAGAAAACAAATTCTGTCATATCTTCGCTTTTTTATTTCGAGTCGCTTACAAATAGGGGTTCCGCTCACATTTTAACGAAAACATACGTTAAGCAATTTTCGACGTGAAAATAAGTGAGGTTAACATAATGCCACTTATCAGAAGTTAATCTATCTAGAAAAAACCCCTTCAATTTACTTGCTGAAGGGGTTTCGTATTTACATAATTGTCGTTAGCGGAAGTCATTTTAAATATTTTCTAATTTTTTTCTTCCTTTTTTTAGAAGCTTAAAACTTAATCTATTCACGTATTCTTCATTTTTTACCAATAACAAATACGAATCAAGTATTATTAAGGTGCGAAGCAAAATATAGGCACCACAAGTAATTAAACCTACACAAAATGGATAATAAGGTATTAAAACTCCTGAAACAATACCTTTTTTCTCAAATAAAAAAGGTAATCCACCTGCTACAATTAAACAAACTCCGACTATTATTAAAACAGTATATTTTTTTCTATTATGGCTATATCTGATCGACAATTTTTTTAGATAGTTTTGATCAAATAGCAAAGCTTCTTTGTTGAGTATTTTATATTGATGATCTTCTATAGATATTGCAGTTGCAAGTATTCCAATCCCCATCGTAGCAATTAGAATGATAAGAAATGTATAAATAGCTGTATTTTGAAAAACTAAATAGGGTACAGTGGATAAAATAAGTAGGCTAATGCCCAAAGCAACATATTTAGATATCTTACGCTGATCTAATAAATAACCTTCTGCCATTTCTTTACTTACATAATATCCTTTTTCATCTTCTTTGTTTTGTTTCACCGTATCTTTTAACAAATAATCAATAGATACTTCGAAAATATTTCCGATCATGAGGAGTTTTTCAGTTTCGGGAAAACCTTGATTATTTTCCCATTTACTAATTGCTTGTCTTGTAGTATTTAATTTTTCAGCTAAAGCTTCTTGAGAAAGCCCTTTTTCTTTTCTTAATTTAAAAAGTTTTTCACCAAATTTCATAGTATGTGAACTCCTTTCTTTTGATAACTGAATTATCTCAAACCAAAAAATGTTTTTCTATATTATTACAAATGAATTTTGTCAACTTACGGTTGCAGTGATGTTATGTAATGCGTTTTGTGTAAAATTCAACTGTATACAATATTCATGATCGGTTAACATAACGCATCATTATCGGTAGCAATGAAAAAGGCGGATCCCTACTTTTACAAGGAATCCGCCTTTTTCATTTTCTATGACTCTATTCATTTTTTTATACATCCCTATCCTAACATGGGTTTTAGGGTTCTCGTTTGTTAATGGATTAGCCGAAAAACTGTATAAAATCTTGTATGCTCTTAGCATGGTTTTTTTCCGAAATGCTGGCGGTACCCCATCGCTATCAAGCTAAGCTTATGCAAAATCAATTTCAGGCGAGATTGTTTCTTTTTTCTAAAGGGAAAGTGTAGATGATTGAAAGATTTGCATACGAAATAAACCCTAACGGGTTTCACTTTTTTGAATTAAGCGGCTTGATTATCAGACATGGTACAATTGTAAACGACACCTAATATATCAAAGACTGTTTTCTTCTCATATCGATGAGATTTTCTCCCGTTTTGCTGTAGGAGATTGAACAGGCGAAGTAACACCTTTGATAGCTCTTGGGTGTTTTTTTGTATAGTTTGGAATAGAAGAAGAAAATAGTCTTTAATCATATATATGGCTTTATACTCACTAAGCTCTCGTTTTTTCTTTATAAGGAGCAATTGGCGCATTTGAAACATGATAGAAGAACAGAGTAGAATGGCAATCAATTGACCATATAAATGGCACTCCAATCGTTCTGGTTTTATCTTTTTACAATGATGGATTTGAAAGAATGACT
>NZ_JAPHWH010000002.1:0-725392 GCF_026241455.1 Bacillus sp. DHT2 | reverse complement strand
CAAATGCCGAATATCATGCCGATGATGGATAATAATCAAATGCCGAATATCATGCCGATGATGGATAATAATCAAATGCCGAATATCATGCCAATGATGGATAGTAACCAAATGCCGAATATCATGCCAATGATGGATAGTAACCAAATGCCGAATATCATGCCGATGATGGATAGTAATCAAATGCCGAATATCATGCCAATGATGGATAATAATCAACCACCGCCAATACCTATGCCATATCAACCACAGATGATGCCACAACAGTATCCATATTATCAAATGCCATATCAACAACAGCAAAATCCGTATTATCAAATGCCATATACACAAGGTGTACCAATGATGCCGCAGCAAATGCCGATGCAACATACTTCAATGCCATATCAACCACAAACTGATAATAATATGCCACCGATGATACAAAAAGAGGAAGATTGTGGATGTGGTGAGGAAAGAAATCTATATAGTCCGCAACCAGGTGGCCCATATTATCCTAATTCTCCATACCATTCAACGGCCCAAGTTGCATATGCACCGCAGCCAGGTGTGATGAATTATCAACAAGACCCGCCAAAAATTTTTGGGGAGTCCTTTGCAGAAGATGAGGAATAATTTGGGTTATGTTAGCGATGAGAAGAAAGCGTGTTAGAAAATTCCTAGTGAAATATTAACAAGTGTAAAAACCCCCTTTGTTACCCACTATAAGAAGGAGCTTTTCGAGAGAGAAGTTTAAGCCTAACAAGGGGGGTTTTTATATTGAGTAAAAAGATTAAAATGATTGCCGCTTCTTTGTTAGTTACCAGTGCATTAGTTGCATGTGGTACACCAAATGATAAAAATGCAATGGATGAACGTAATGCGAATTATAATTATGAACGTACATCTTATTATGATAACCAGCCATATGGAAATAATGTAACACGTACAAATCCTTATACCGATTATGTCACATATCGAAATGGGAATAGAGTTACAGATAATGTATACGATCGTCGTAATGATGTTGGATATAATTATTACCGTGATGTAAATTACCACGGTCAAATTGCAAATCCTTATCCAACCCGTAACATTACAATGAACAATTCATACGTGAACAACGATGGTAAAACTGCAGAAAAAATTACAAATCGTGTTAAGCGTATGAATAACGTAGATCGTGTTTCTACTGTTGTACGTGGAAATGATGTAGTAATTGCGGTAAAACCACGTAATGCAGTAACAAATGAAGCAGCGATGGCAAATGAAATTCGTCAAGCTGTTACCAACGATGTGAAAAACCGTAATGTGTATGTAACTGTGAAAAACGATATGTTTAATCGTGTTGATACAATGAATACACGTCTGCGCAATGGAACAGTTACAAATGATTTAAACCGTGATATAGAAGAATTGGTCCGAGATATTCGTACTGGTGTAACTGGTACAGTGAGATAACAAAAAAGGGAAAGGTTTCGGCCTTTCCCTTTTTGATTTCTTAAGTATTAAAAAGGCGGTGCCAAAAATCATTCATCAATATCCTGCACACGTTTTTTCTTGATAAAGTAACTAACAGAAAAAGAAGCTAAAAAGCATAGGAAGAAGATACTTCCCATAAGAATCGATTCCCACAACAGTCTTTCGGGACTGAAAATCATATAAATAATAACAAAAATAATACCTATAATAGCAGCACGTAAAACAAGTTTGTAGTAAGGAGTTGTTTTCATTCCTTTTTCAGTTTCTTCAGCATCAATGGAAATCCCCATTTGTAAATAGGCTAGAAGTATACTTGTTAACAAAAATAATAACCATAGCGGAGATTTTGTAATTTGATCTATACCTTCATAGAAGCCAATATACCCCAAAATCCCTAGTATACCAATTGTTTGAAATAGAAAAGCGATTCGAACATTTTTTAGATTTTGAAGGATTAAACGTTCATCTTTTATTTTTTTCAATATACTCACCCCTGTTCACCAAATTTTTCATTTCACTTATATCAAGTGTAACATATATATTGCGTTAATCAATTTATATATTACTAAATAGACTGTAGGAATAAGTACTGGTGTAAAAAGGTAATAAATATTTTTATTTATTATGTTGCTTTCCGATGCTATTAATGTTATATTAGCAAAGCGATGAGCTAATTTACGTAAGACGAGAGATATGCTTAAGTGCTAAACACGCGGATGTGGCCGCCTGGTCTCTCGCCGTAAACGCATCAAGACGCCTGCTATGTTCAGGCGTCTTTCTTATTATATAATAGAAAACGATTCATGCAGGCAGGGTTACACCTTACCTGCATTTTTTAGTTTCAATAAAAATAACTATTCTTGTTATCATGGATAAAACACCCATTTCCGGCAAAACTACAAATGGAAGTTCTATATTGCCTAGAAGAGGTGAGCGGAAATGAAGTTCATGATGGTTGCAGTTCAAGTTGTAATCGCTATGTTTTGTTTATATCATGAATCGAGTGTGATAGCTGCGGTTCCTGCACCAAAGGTCACACAAAAAGAACCTCAAGTTACGATTTTATTAGAGCGTATGTATGTGGATGGAGAAGTAAGTGAGGAAATTTTCACTGAAAAAGTAGCAAACTTAGAACAGTTTCTTCAGCAGTACAAAGAATGGCAACTTGTTGATCGAGATGATACACAAATTGTATTGCAAAAAAAGGTAGATGATATTTCACCACTACTTAAAACGAGTGGATATTTTGGTGTTTCTAATGAGGGGATACTGCAAATTTTTAATGGTGTGCCACAAGAAGATAATGCGATTCATTCCTTTTTTCAAATTGATATGAAGAAGCTAGAAAGTTATGAACGAGCAGAGTTAAAACGCGGTATTCGCATCAAGTCAAAAGAACGTTTTGTGAAGACCATTGAGAAGATGAGGCAGTATGCCGTACAAAATAAGAAAAATAGCAGCCCGGGATGAGCTGCTATTTTTCTTATTTGTTTTTATCTAAAATTTGTTTTGCAATTTCATCAATTAGCATATTTTTTCCGATTGGGTTGAATGCTTGTGTGTTAAAGACTTCATTACTTACTTCGTAAACGTGGTTATTTTTTACCGCTTTGTTATCTTTCCAAACGGCGCTGTTTTTGTAATCATCATAAACTTTATCTGCTTCGCCGCCAAAGTTTACGATAAACATTTGATCAGGCTGGAATGCAACAAGGCCTTCTAATGACACTTGTGCCATCGTTTGTTTTAAATCTGTACCTTTCGTTGCAGGAAGCTTTAAATCGTTAAAGAGAATATCACCATAACCAAAGCTACCATATACACGGAAGTTTTGCGGTGTTACAGCAAGGAACATAAAGTTCTCATCTTTTGTTTTCTCTTTAATCTTTTTAGATAAGGACGCCGCTTTCTTATCGTAGTCTGCAATCCATTTATCAGCTTTTTTCTCTTCGTCAAATAGCTTGCCTACTTCTTTAAATTTACCGCGCCAGTCTTCTAAGTTGGTTTCTAAGACAACTGTTGGTGCAACTTTTGTTAATTGATCATAAATTTTTAATTGACGATTGTTTAAAATGATTAAGTCTGGTTTTAAAGCAGTAACTGCTTCTAAATCGACTTTAGGTGCCCAGTACCAACCAACTGCTTTTACACCTTCTAGTTCTTTTTGTAAATGATTTTGGATTTTATCTTTATACGTGTTGGCAGTACCAACTGGTTTATGACCAAGAAGTAATAGTTCTTCAGATGATCCAGATAAATCAACAATTCTTTTTGGATTTGTCGGAATTTCAACTTCTCCTTTTGCATGTTTTACAACTTTTGTTTTCGGTTGTTCTTTCGCCTGTGATTCTTCTTTTTTAGAAGAGCAACCAACGATGGCAAGAACAACAAGAATGAGAGTAAGTAGAATAGATAAATTGCGTTTCATCTTGTATGTAACCCCTTTAATTAATATTGATAATCATTATCGACTTTGTAATATTAATTTGCTTTATATCATTCTGTCAATATTAAAAAAATGGAAAATCTAAATAGAGAACATTTGTTGGGGCAGTCTCGCTTTTCCATCATTAAATATGTTAAAATGGAATACATGATTTAAGAGGGAGAGATCGTATTTTGTTTGAATATGTTACAGGCTATGTGGAATATGTAGGGCCGGAATATGTCGTTCTTGATCATAATGGAATTGGCTATCAAATTTTCACGCCAAATCCGTATGTATTCCAAAGAAGTAAGCAAGAAATTCGTGTATATACATATCATTATGTGAGAGAAGATATTATGGCGCTTTACGGATTTAAGACACGTGAAGAGCGATTATTATTTACAAAATTGTTAGGTGTGTCAGGAATCGGGCCAAAAGGTGCGCTTGCCATTTTAGCTTCTGGTCAAACCGGACAGGTCGTGCAAGCAATTGAACATGAGGATGAAAAATTCTTAGTGAAATTCCCGGGAGTCGGAAAGAAAACAGCACGCCAAATGATTTTGGATTTAAAAGGAAAATTAGCTGATGTTGTGCCGGATGCATTTGTTGATTTATTCTCGGATGTAGAACGTTTCGACGAGAAGAAAGGTTCATCGGCTGAGCTTGACGAAGCGCTTGAAGCACTGCGTGCACTTGGCTATGCGGAACGAGAAGTAAATCGCGTTATACCAGAGTTGTTAAAAGAATCACTTACGACGGATCAATATATTAAAAAGGCACTTAGTCTTTTACTAAATGGTAAGAGGTGAGTAGAATGGACGAACGCCTCCTTTCAGGAGAATCGGCATATGAAGATGCGGATTTAGAATATTCGTTACGGCCACAGACGCTCCGTCAGTATATTGGCCAAGATAAGGCAAAACATAATTTAGAAGTGTTTATTGAGGCGGCGAAGATGCGTGAGGAGACATTGGATCACGTACTATTATACGGACCGCCAGGGCTTGGTAAAACAACGCTTGCGAATATTATTGCTAATGAGATGGGTGTTAATATTCGAACAACGTCAGGTCCAGCAATTGAGCGTCCAGGAGATTTAGCGGCAGTGTTAACTGCACTTCAGCCTGGCGATGTATTATTTATTGATGAAATTCATCGTTTGCACCGATCAATTGAAGAGGTGTTATACCCAGCGATGGAAGATTTCTGTCTTGATATTGTCATCGGTAAAGGTCCGAGCGCACGATCTGTACGTCTTGATTTACCTCCATTTACGCTAGTTGGTGCAACCACACGCGCTGGTGCATTATCAGCACCGCTTCGTGACCGCTTTGGCGTGTTATCACGATTAGAGTACTATACAGTAGATCAACTATCAGCAATTGTGGAGCGTACAGCAGAGGTGTTTGAAGTTGAAATAGATTCATTAGCTGCTTTAGAGATTGCAAGGCGTGCACGTGGTACACCGCGTATTGCAAACCGTTTACTAAGACGTGTACGTGACTTCGCGCAAGTTCGAAGTGATGGAACAATTGCGATGGAAATTACCCAAATGGCATTAGAGCTCTTACAAGTCGATAAACTAGGTCTTGATCATATTGATCATAAGTTACTGCTTGGAATTATTGAAAAGTTCCGCGGTGGTCCAGTTGGGTTAGAAACAGTTTCAGCAACAATTGGAGAAGAATCCACTACAATTGAAGATGTATATGAACCATACCTACTTCAAATCGGATTTTTACAACGGACACCAAGGGGCCGAATTGTAACGCCACTTGCGTATGAACATTTCGGAATGGAGATGCCTAAGGTATGACCGATATACCGAAGCTGCTTATCACGGCGGGTATTCTTCTCATTGTTATCGGCTTAGCTTGGAAGTTCATCGGAAGGCTTCCAGGCGATATTTTTGTGAAAAAAGGAAACGTTACCTTTTATTTTCCGATCATTACATGTATTGTGTTAAGTGTTGTATTATCTTTTATTATGTATATAATAAATCGATTTAAATAGAAATAGGTGGATATAGTTATGGATATTAATCTGTTTGATTTTCATTTACCGGAAGAACTTATTGCACAGACGCCTCTTGAAGAGCGTGAAACATCAAGATTAATGGTGTTAGACCGTGAAACAGGTGATATCGAGCATAAGCATTTTACGGACATTCTTTCTTATTTACATGAGGGAGATTGTTTAGTTTTAAATGAAACGAAAGTTATGCCTGCTCGTTTGCATGGTGTGAAAGAAGATACAGGTGCACATATTGAAGTGCTTCTTTTAAAACAAGAAGATGGAGATAAGTGGGAAACACTTGTGAAACCGGCTAAACGTGTAAAAGAAGGAACTGTCATTTCTTTTGGGGAAGGAAAGCTAAAAGCAACTTGTATTGGAACAGCTGATCAAGGTGGTCGTCAGCTTGAGTTTTCGTATGATGGTATCTTTTATGAAATTTTGGATGAACTTGGAGAAATGCCGCTACCTCCATATATTAAAGAAACGCTGGAAGATCGCGACCGTTATCAAACGGTATATGCGAAGGAAATTGGTTCTGCAGCAGCGCCGACAGCTGGACTTCATTTTACAGAAGAGTTATTAGAGAAGTTAAAGAAAAAAGGTGTTCATTTAGCATTTATTACGCTTCATGTTGGTCTTGGTACGTTTAGGCCAGTTTCTGCTGATACAATTGAAGAACATCATATGCATGCGGAGTATTATCATATGTCAGAAGAAACGGCAGATTTGTTAAATCGTGTAAAAGAGAACGGTGGTCGCATTATTACAGTTGGGACAACGTCAACTCGTACACTGGAAACAATTGCTACAGATAACGATGGTAAGCTTTGTGCGGCATCTGGATGGACGGATATCTTTATGTATCCAGGATATGAATTTAAAGCAATTGATGGTTTAATTACAAACTTCCATTTGCCAAAATCAACATTAATTATGCTTGTAAGTGCATTTGCAAATAGAGAAAGTGTACTTCATGCTTATAATGAAGCAGTAAAAGAAAAATACCGTTTCTTTAGCTTCGGTGATGCGATGTTCGTTGCATCTCATGCTAAAGTGAGAGATAAATAAAAAGGAGTAAATCTATGACAGCAATTCGTTATGAATTTATTAAAACATGTAAACAAACGGGCGCACGTTTAGGCCGTGTTCATACACCACATGGCTCATTTGATACACCGACATTTATGCCAGTTGGTACACTTGCGACAGTAAAAACAATGTCACCAGAAGAGTTAAAGGCGATGGACTCTGGTATTATTTTAAGTAATACGTATCATTTATGGCTTCGTCCGGGTCACGAAATTGTTCGTGAGGCAGGCGGATTACATAAATTTATGAACTGGGATCGTGCTATCTTAACAGATTCTGGTGGTTTCCAAGTGTTTAGTTTAAGTGACTTCCGCCGTATTGAAGAAGAGGGCGTTCATTTCCGTAATCATTTAAATGGAGACAAGTTATTTTTATCGCCAGAAAAAGCAATGGAAATTCAAAATGCATTAGGTTCAGATATTATGATGGCATTTGATGAGTGCCCGCCGTTCCCTGCTACGTTTGAATATATGAAAAAATCTGTAGAACGTACAAGCCGCTGGGCAGAGCGTTGTCTAAAGGCTCATGAGCGTCCGCAGGATCAAGGTTTATTTGGTATTGTACAGGGCGGAGAGTTTGAAGAACTTCGTCGTCAAAGTGCGAAAGACCTTGTTTCAATGGACTTCCCAGGATACGCAGTAGGTGGTTTATCAGTTGGAGAGCCAAAGGATATTATGAACCGCGTGCTTGAATTTACAACACCGCTTCTTCCAGATAATAAGCCTCGTTACTTAATGGGAGTAGGTTCTCCAGATTCATTAATTGACGGTGCAATTCGTGGTATCGATATGTTTGACTGTGTACTTCCAACTCGTATTGCTCGAAATGGTACATGTATGACAAGTCAGGGTCGTTTAGTTGTGAAAAATGCGAAGTTTGCAAGAGACTTCGGTCCGCTTGATCCAAATTGTGATTGCTACACATGTAAAAATTACTCTCGTGCGTATATTCGCCACTTAATGAAATGTGATGAAACTTTCGGAATTCGTTTAACGTCTTATCACAATCTTCATTTTCTGTTAAACTTAATGGAGCAGGTGAGACAAGCCATTCGTGAAGATCGTCTTGGCGATTTCCGCGAAGAGTTCTTTGAACAATATGGCTTTAATAAACCGAATGCTAAAAACTTCTAATACATATAATTAAAGGAGGAACAAAAGATGAATCCAGGTATGATGAATATCATCATGATTGTTGCGATGTTTGCGATTTTCTATTTTTTATTAATTCGCCCGCAACAAAAGCGTCAAAAGGCAGTAGCTCAAATGCAAAGTGAATTGAAAAAAGGTGATGCTATCGTAACAATCGGTGGCTTACACGGTACAATTGAGTCAGTAGATGAGACTAAGATTGTTGTTAAATCTGGTGGTTCACACTTAACATTCGACCGCAATGCGATTCGTGAAGTTGTGAAGAACTAATAAGTAGAAGCCCTGCAAATGCAGGGCTTCTTTTAATTTGTACGTTTTGTCATGTTAACACCAAATATGCCTCCAAGTGTACTTGCACCCATTAAAGCTAATTGATAGAGAAGTTGTGACTTAGATAAAGAATTTGAGAATCCTAAGTAGCTAACGAGAAAAACAAGAATGGTAAAGGTAATCCCCGTTGTAAGTCCAACTAGCCAGCCTTTTCCTTGCGCTTTTTTACCGGCAACAAAGCCAGAGCTGAGCATAGAAAGAATAGCGAATATAAAAAGGGTTACTGTCAATGTTCCTTCGCTAATATTTGTAAACTTTAATAATAGAGCAACAATCATACTTGTAACTGAGGCAAGTATTAATAAAGTGATAATACCAAAACCGATTGCTGTGGATAATTTTTTTGTTCCATCCATTATGCATTCCTCCTTTTTAATACAAGCATATTTTCATTTCTTGTAAGTTAGACTAGTTTCTTTTTTGCTGGTTAAACTACACCTTAGACGAAATGTGTAGAAAGGAGATTAAAGATGGGATTATGGGGAATTGTTTTACGAACGGTGGTACTGTATTTTATTATGTTAATCATTTTTCGAGTTATGGGAAAGCGCGAAATTGGAGAGTTAAGTATATTAGACTTAGTCGTTTTCATTATGTTGGGAGAGCTTGCTGTATTAGGGATTATTGAGGCTGATCGCCCTATGTGGGATCAACTTGTCTCTATGGTAGTAATTGTAGTGATTCAGGTTGTATTGGCATATGCTTCGCTCAAAAGTGGAAAGATACGTCATCTGATCGATGGTGAACCGGCTATTCTTGTTCGGAGAGGGAAGATTGATGAGAAACAAATGCGAAAGCAACGTTATAATATGGACGATTTATTAATGCAGTTAAGAGAAGAAGGGATTGGCGATATTCGAGATGTTGAATACGCAATTTTAGAAGCTTCAGGGAAATTATCTGTATTTGAAAAGCAAAAGAGTAAAAAAAATAAGGATGATAAGCTTGTTTTTTCATTTCCGCTAATTATTGATGGTGAGATTCAACAATCACATTTGCATATGATTGAACAGTCAGAAGAATGGCTTGTGAAAAAATTAAAGAACATAGGACACCGAGATGTAAATGAAATTTCGTATTGCAGCTTTCAAAACGGAAAGTTTTTTGTAGATTTAAAAGATAAGTAAGAAGTTTGCTATTGAAAAAGCAAGCTTCTTACACATGTGGTTATTTTAAAAATGATAGCTTTCGGAGTAAAGGAAGGCGTTGCAATTCATCTTTACGGATGAGTTTGAAAATAAGAAGCAGTACAATGTAAAGGATAGTGGTTAATGTAATTTCCCATAATGTTTGTATGCCGAGTGAATGTGAAAAAATAATGTATTTGTGAAGATAGAATCCGAAAGCTCCTGCGAGGCTGATCGCAATCCCACCGAAAATATAATCTCTCATGTAAATTGTAAATGTAATTTTCTTTAAGACTGTTGCATAGTGAAGGAATGTGACTGTCACAATGTTAGCTGCAATTGCAATTGCTACTCCCATCATTTGAAATTCTGAACGTGAAGCGAGTAAGAAAATAACGAGCAGTTTTACGATAGCTCCGATAAATGTGTTCATCATCGCGGCGCGTGCTAAGTTTAAAGCTTGCAAAACAGATGTGAGAGGGCTTTGAAAGTAGTGAAATAAAAAGCAAGGTGCAAGTAATTGAATAAATGCAGTTGCGCTATCTGAACCGTACATAAGAGTTAAAATAGGTGAAGCGAATACGTAAAGAATAACGACAGACCAGCCTCCAGTAATTAAAGAAATACGCAGCGCTTGTTGCAGACGATGTTCTACTAATCGATGCTGCCTTTTTGCCATTGCTTCACTAATAGATGGTACAAGTGCTGTAGAAAGAGCGTATGTAATAAAAGCTGGTAATGATAGGAGCGGGAAAGCATAGCCATTTAATATGCCGTATTGCTGCGTAGCAACTGAAGCAGCGACACCCGCAATAGCTAGACTTTGCATGACGACAATTGGTTCGAAAAAGTAAGAAACCGACCCAATTAAGCGGCTCCCTGTAGTTGGAAGTGCAATTTCCATAAGGGAATGAAATGTATGTTTACTTTGCTTAACGGTGCTCATAAAGCCAGATCGTATCGAGAGGTGTTTTTCACGCTGGAATAGGGTGAGTAAAAATAATAACGATGCTACTTCACCAAGTACAGCTGATAACATTGCTCCTGCAGCTGCATATTCAACACCATAAGGTAAAAATAGACGAATACATACTGCGATAATTGTAATGCGGACAACTTGTTCTAGCACTTGTGCATAAGCGCTTGGTTTCATATTTTGCTTTCCTTGGAAGTAGCCGCGCAAAACAGATGAAACAGCAATAACAGGAACGACGGGTAAAATGGCCATGAGTGGATAGTATGTTCTTCTATCTGTTAATAAAGTTTCAGCTAAAATCGGGGTGAGAAGCATGATTGCGATTGTTAAGATAATACTAATAACGGATGTAACAGCTAATGAGACTGTTAATATTCTCTTCACTTTTTGTTTGTCATGTACTGCTTCTGCTTCTGCGACGAATTTGGCAATAGCAACAGGAAGCCCGATTTGTGTTAATGTAATTGCTAAAATAAAGGTGGGGACAGCCATCATATAAAGACCGACACCTTCTTCTCCTAAAATACGCGCCATTACAATTCGGTTTATGAACCCGAGAATTTTTGTAATAAAACCAGCTAGCATTAAAATAAATGCACCTCGTAAAAAGCTTTGTCTCGTCATGATCTTCTCCTACCTTCTCAAAATCAATGGAATGATTTACAATAATTTATATGCACGTATGAGACAAGAATGACAAGCATTTAAGAGGATGCGCTTATAAAGTAAGACTTTCATGGGAAAGAGCAGAGCGATAAAACCCTTAAAGACAGTTATTGCTGTCCATTAGAGCGGGATGAAAAGCGACTTTTCGTGCTGAAATCAGAAGGAGATGTGATGGTATGATTGAAAAAGAAGATTTGGTAGAAGCTTACCGCGGACAGTTACAAGTCGTTTTAGAGAGCAAATTAGAAGAATTCCAAATGTTTGGCTATGATCGAGTGACTGTTAATGATATTTGGAAATGTTTAAAAAGTAAAAAGTGGAAAAAAATAAAAAGTGAAATTAGATTGTATGAGCTTGTGAATGATGTGCTAACATTAACAGCAAATGAGTATATGACATATTTAACAGTAGAAGCGTATCAAGCGCCACTTTGGTCATTTGAAGAATATGAAAATAAATAACCGACTGTAATTGGTTTGTTCTTCCTTTTGCAGTATAATGATAGGTATTGATAAAGAGGAATGTATATGTCAGAGATTTTAAGTAAAGGAGGTAGGAAGCAGAAGTCATAAAAATTTGTAGTAAGATATAGGTTGCAGCCCAGCGTCTAAAATGTAGAACTGAGGTTTTGCCTATATGGCTAGTATGAAAGTTGAAAATTCACAGAAAGGAAGCCTACTAACTAGACAAATGCAGAAGTGTAAAGGAATGCCTGTGAATAAACAGAAATGGTTGTTACAGGAAATTGTCTAGCGTAAATGAATGATATGATTTGTTTATGGTTTTAGTAGCAGAAAGAAGGTACATATGGCAAAGCGCGGTACTAGAATCGTCGCGTTTTTTCTCATCGTTTTATTAATCGGTGGAATTATTGGCGCGACAGGAAAAAACATAACAAAAGGAATTAGTCTTGGACTAGACCTTCGTGGTGGCTTTGAAATCTTGTATGAAGTAAAGCCGGCGAAAAAGGGAGATAAAATCGATCATGATGCACTTGTAAGTACAGTAGGTGCTCTTGAAAATCGTGTGAATGTTCTCGGTGTTAGTGAACCGAACATTCAAATCGAAGGGAAAGATCGCATTCGTGTACAGCTTGCTGGTGTAAAAGATCAGCAAAAAGCACGTGAAATCTTATCTACTCAAGCGAAATTAACATTCCGAGATGTGAATGATAATCTTCTCATGGACGGAACAGATTTAAAAGGCGGGGGAGCGAAGCAAACGTTTGATGATCAAGGCCGACCAAGCGTTGGACTTACATTAAAAAGTGCTGATAAGTTTCGTTCTGTTACAGAAAAAATATTAAGTATGAAGCCTGACAATTTAATGGTAATCTGGCTTGATTTTGAAGAAGGTAAAGATTCTTATAAAGCTGAAGCAGCAAAACCAAATCCTAAATTCTTATCAGCAGCAACAGTAAATCAAGTATTTAATCAAGCGGAAGTATCTATCACAGGTGGAAACTTCACAGTTGAAAGCGCAAAACAGCTTTCATCTTTATTAAATGCTGGTGCACTTCCTGTTGATTTAAAAGAAATGTATTCAACATCTGTTGGGGCAAAATTTGGTCAACAAGCATTAGAGCAAACGATTTTCGCTAGTGCAATCGGAATTGCTATTATCTTCTTATTTATGCTTGTATTCTACCGTTTGCCAGGACTTGTAGCGGTTATTATGTTAGGGTTATATATTTTCGTAACATTGCTTGTCTTTAACTGGATGCATGCAGTCCTTACGTTACCGGGGATTGCGGCGTTAGTGCTCGGGGTTGGTATCGCGGTCGACGCGAATATTATTACGTATGAGCGACTGAAGGAAGAATTGCGAATTGGTAAGTCAATGATGTCAGCATATCGCGCTGGTAATCACCGTTCGTTAGCAACAATTTTAGATGCGAACGTTACGACAATTGCAGCAGCTGGTGTGTTATTCGCTTATGGTACAAGTTCTGTAAGAGGGTTCGCAACAAGTTTAATCGTAAGTATTTTAGTTGGTTTCCTTACAAACGTATTCGGTACTCGTTTCCTACTTGGATTACTTGTAAAAAGCCGTTACTTTGATAAGAAATTATCTTACTTTGGTGTGAAACAGAAGGAAATTATTCCGTTATCGAAAGGTGTAGAACATGCACCAACGAGATTTGATCGTATTAACTTTGTGAATATCGGTCACAAGTTCTTTTTATTCTCAATTGTAGTTGTTATTGCTGGAGCAATTATACTACCAATTTTCAAAATGAACCTTGGAATTGACTTTGCGAGTGGTACACGTATGGACTTGCAGTCAAAACAAGCGATTAGTGTAGATCAAGTTCAAAAAGATTTACATGAGTTGAAAATTGATGTAAAAAAAGAGGACATTGTACCAACAGGGGATGACAATAAAGGATTTGCTGTTCGTACATTAGGCGTTTTATCAAAAGATGAAATTGCGAAAGCAAAAACATTCTTCCACGATAAATATGGTACAGATCCAAATGTAAGTACAGTTTCTCCAACAATCGGGAAAGAGATTGCACGAAATGCATTTATCGCGGTTCTGATTGCTTCAGCGGTTATCATTTTATATGTGAGTATTCGTTTCCGTTTCACATATGCGTTATCTGCCGTATTAGCATTGTTACATGATGCGTTCGTTATGATTGTTGTGTTTAGCGTATTCCGATTGGAAGTAGATTTAACGTTTATCGCTGCGGTATTAACAATTATTGGTTATTCTATCAATGACTCGATTGTTACCTTTGACCGAAACCGTGAGTTATACAAACAGAAAAAACGAATTCGTGATTTGAAAGATTTAGAAGAAATCGTAAACTCAAGTATTCGTCAAACAATTGGTCGTTCCATTAATACAGTTTTAACTGTATTGTTCCCAGTTATTGCACTGCTGATCTTCGGTAGTGAATCACTGCGAAACTTCTCACTTGCATTAATGGTTGGATTAGTTGTAGGTACGTATTCTTCTGTTTTCGTTGCTTCTCAAATCTGGCTAATGCTTGAAAATCGCCGATTGAAAAAAGGAAAAGGCAAGAAAAAAGTAGAAACTGAAGTATCTGAACCACAAGTATAAAGGTTAGAACAGAACATATAAAAAGATGATGCCTCTTTACATTAGAGGCATCTCTTTTTTCGTTTGTGGATACAATAAAGCGATACTTCCTTTAGCGTTTTTTGCTAAAGGTTAGTGGAACTAATCGGGGTGTTAGGGACAGTGAAACTTCCTTTAGCGGTTTTGTTAAAGGTTAGTAGAGCCAGTTACGGAGACTAGTGGGAAGTGATGCTTCTTTCATTATTTTTTGTAACAATAAAAAAGGTAGTTTGAGAAAAGAAGGGATTTCAGTTATGGAAAAAGATGAACGTTTTAAACAGGCCGAGTTTGGTGCCATTGTTGGAATCGTTGGAAATATTGTCTTAGCGATTGTAAAAGCGGTAATCGGCTATATTGGGAATAGTAAGGCGCTTTTAGCGGACGCAGTTCATTCAGCGTCAGATGTAGTTGGTTCGTTAGCTGTGTTTTTTGGATTGCGTGCAGCGAAGCAACCCCCCGATGAAGATCATCCGTATGGGCACGGAAAAGCGGAATCGATTTCAGCGATTATTGTTGCAGTGTTATTATTTATTGTTGGGATTGAAATTGCGATTTCTTCTATAAAGGCTTTTACGCAGTACCTTGAACCACCGAAGGGAATTACAATTTTTGCGGTTATTCTTTCTATCGTGCTAAAAGAAGGGATGTTTCAGTATAAGTATCGATTAGGGAAACGGATAAATAGTGATGCAATTATTGCAAATGCATATGAGCACCGTTCAGATGTGTTTTCTTCAATTGCAGCTTTAATCGGGATTTGTGCAGCTATTATCGGCAATAAACTAGGTTTAGATTGGCTTGTGTATGCCGATCCTGTTGCGGGATTATTTGTTTCTCTACTTGTTGTAAAGATGGCATGGAGTATTGGAAGAGAAGCGATTCATACAACGCTTGATCATGTACTTCATGAAGAAGATGTTATTCCGCTAAGAGAATCAGTTCTTCAAGTGGAAGGTGTGAAAAAAATTGGTTCTTTGTATGCAAGAGAGCATGGACATTATGTCATTGTTGATATTAAAGTGTCTGTTGATCCATATATCACAGTGGAAGAGGGACATCGCATCGGGAAACATGTAAAAGAGGTATTGATGAAACAAGATAATGTACAAAATGTTTTTGTACATATTAATCCGTATTCTCCTGATTGATACGAAATAAGTAAATATTCATCTGTTTATGGAGATATTCAATCATAACTAATAGAGTTTGTATCATATTGTCACCCCTTAATCTGTCTTGTATAATGGACAGGTTAAGGGGTGATTTCGTGTTACAACCGAAGACGCGTTGGAAAGAAAAGTCATTTAATGAGGAACTGGTGAGTGAATTAGCAAGTAAATTGCAATTATCACCGCTTGTTACTTCGTTATTCCTCAGTAGAGGTTTAGATACAGAAGATAAGATTGTGGATTTTTTAAATACAGGACAGCAAGAATTTCACGATCCATTTTTGCTTGAAGGAATGGACCTTACGGTAGAACGTATAGGGCAAGCCATTCAAAATGGAGAACAAATTTTAATATTCGGAGACTATGATGCGGACGGTGTAAGTAGTACAGCCGTTTTATTTCTTGCTCTTCAAGAATTAGGTGCGGATGTTGAGTTCTATATTCCAAACCGATTTACTGAAGGGTATGGACCGAATGAAGAGGCGTTCCGCTGGGCACACCGTGCGGGATTTTCTCTTATCATTACTGTTGATACAGGTATCGCAGCAGTCGATGAGGCGCAAGTAGCAAAAGAGCTTGGTATAGATCTTATTATTACAGATCATCATGAGCCGCCGCCAGAACTGCCAGAAACACTTGCGATTATTCACCCGAAGCTAAAGGGTGGTGTTTACCCGTTTCATTATTTAGCGGGCGTTGGTGTTGCGTTTAAAGTAGCGCATGCACTACTTGGGCGTGTACCGGAGCATTTATTAGAAATTGCAGTGATTGGTACGGTAGCCGATTTAGTATCACTTCATGGTGAAAATAGATTGCTTGTGCAGCGTGGATTGAAACAAATGCGAATGACAAAAAATATTGGTTTAAAAGCATTATTTAAAGTAGCAAATGTTTCACAAAGTGAGATTACGGAAGAGAGCATTGGTTTCTCAATTGCACCGCGTATTAATGCAATTGGTCGTTTAGAAGATGCGGCTCCGGCAGTTCACCTCCTTTTATCAGAAGATCCAGAAGAAGCGAAAGAGCTTGCTGAAGAAATTGATGAACTGAACAAGCTTCGAAAAGATATTGTAAAGCAAATTACAGAAGAGGCGATTGCAGAGGTAGAAAACAATTATCCGCCAGAGGACAATAAAGTGTTAGTGCTCGCGAAAGAAGGATGGAATCCAGGAGTAATAGGGATTGTTGCTTCTAAATTAGTAGAACGCTTTTATCGTCCAACAATTGTATTGTGTATTGATCCCGAGAAGCAAACAGCAAAAGGGTCTGCTCGTAGTATTGCAGGATTTGATTTATTTGCAAACTTATCAGATTGTAGGGAATTGTTACCGCACTTTGGGGGACATCCAATGGCGGCGGGAATGACGCTTCATATGAATGATGTGGATGAACTGCGCCGCCGCTTAAATGAACAAGCAGATGCGATTTTAACGTCTGAAGATTTTACTCCGATTACAACAGTTGATGCGATTTGCAAAGTGGAGGATGTGACGCTCTCAGCGATTGAGGAAATGCAGAAGCTCGCACCGTTTGGTGTTGGAAATCCGAAGCCGCGTATCGCAATTAGAGATGCGGAGTTAGAAAGTATTCGTGCCATTGGATCTGATGGTTCTCATTTGAAAATGGCACTTCGTGACGGACAGGCGACGTTAGATACGATTGGATTTGGTTTTGGAGCCTATGCGAAAGAAATTTCTCCAGTTGCTCACGTTTCTGTCGTTGGTGAGGCATCAATTAATGAATGGAATAATTTCAAAAAACCGCAACTTATGATTCAAGATATTGCGGTAGATGCATGGCAATTATTTGATTGGCGTAGTATGCGTAATGTGGAATCGAACTTAGCAGAACTTTCACGAGAAAAAATAACAATGGTGTATTTTTCTGAAGAGGTATTAAATAAATTTTCTTTAGAAGAATATAAAGAACAACTTATACATGCTTCAGAAGTGACTGACCTAGATGGTCGTTATATTGTGTTGCTAGATTTACCAAAGTCAACGGATGAATTACGAGGTTTATTTGAGGCAGGATTCCCAGCGCGAATTTATACGCTGTTTTACCAAGAGAATAATCATTTATTTAGTACAGTTCCAACAAGGGAACACTTTAAATGGTACTATTCCTTTTTACACCAAAAAGCACCATTTTCTTTAAGACAACATGGAGAACAGCTATGTCGTCATAAAGGTTGGTCAAAAGATACAGTAAATTTCATGACACAGGTGTTTTTTGAGTTAGAATTTGTTACAATAAAAGACGGTGTCATTTTTATGGCAGAAGAAATGAAAAAGCGTGATTTAATTGAATCGAACACATATCGTGAGAAAATGAACCATCTACAACTAGAAAAAGAGTTGATTTATAGCACATATCAACAATTATATACATGGTTTGAAACGATTCGTAATCATAAAGAAGTAGAACAGTTAGGGTAAAGGCCTTGTATTTACAGACCTTTTATATCTGAGGAGGATTCAGAAATATGGACTTTAAGCAACATATCGCAATTGTACCGGATTATCCGAAAGAAGGTATCGTTTTTAAAGACATCACACCTTTAATGAACGATGGGCAAGCATACAAAGCAGCAACAGATGAAATCGTTGCTTACGCAAAACAAAGAGACATCGACCTTGTAGTAGGACCAGAAGCACGTGGTTTTATTATCGGTTGCCCAGTTTCTTACGCATTAGAAGTAGGATTTGCACCAGTTCGTAAATTAGGGAAATTACCTCGTGAAGTAATTACAGTTGACTACGGTAAAGAGTATGGAAAAGATGTTTTAACAATCCATAAAGATGCAATTAAACCAGGTCAACGCGTATTAATTACAGATGACCTATTAGCTACAGGTGGAACAATCGAAGCGACAATTAAGCTAGTTGAAGAGCTTGGCGGAATTGTAGCAGGGATTGCATTCTTAGTAGAACTTACTTACTTAGATGGCCGCAAAATGTTAGACGGTTATGATGTATTAGTGTTAGAAAAATACTAATTATTATATAGATAAAACTACGGCGATAGAAAAAAAGTACCCGTGAATCTCTTGGAGAGGAGCGGGTACTTTTGTATAATTGTACAAAAAAGTATGATGAAATATCAGTAAAATCTTTTCCTTTTCACAATTCACAATCATTAGGTTATAATGATAGAATAAAATTTATTCTATGAGTAAGGGAAAAGTCAATTTTCAATAAAAGGTGATTCGATGGCAAATGAGCAAGTACTAACAGCTGAACAGGTACTCGAGAAGGCAAGTCAATATTTAGCGGACGATGATATTGAGCTGGTGGCACGTGCCTATGAATATGCACGTGATGCACATAGCGAACAGTATAGAAAATCGGGCGAACCATATATTATTCACCCGATTCAAGTAGCAGGTATTTTAGTCGATTTACACATGGATCCATCTACAGTGTCGGCAGGTTTTTTGCATGATGTAGTAGAAGATACCGAGGTTACACTAGAAGATATTGAACGGGAATTTAATAAAGAAATTGCCATGCTTGTTGATGGTGTTACAAAGCTTGGGAAAATTAAATACAAATCTCATGAACAACAGCAAGCAGAGAACCATCGCAAAATGTTTATTGCAATGGCCCAAGATATTCGTGTTATTTTAATCAAATTAGCTGACCGTCTTCATAACATGCGTACACTTAAGCATTTGCCTCAAGAAAAGCAGCGTCGTATCGCAAATGAAACGTTAGAAATTTTTGCACCTTTAGCTCATAGACTCGGAATTAATACTATTAAATGGGAGCTAGAGGATACATCGCTTCGCTATTTGAATCCGCAGCAATACTATCGCATTGTAAACTTAATGAAGCGGAAACGTGCAGAACGTGAAGAATATTTAGATGAAGTCATGACGGGTATTCGTGACAAACTGAAAGAAGTAGCGATTCAACCTGATATTTCAGGTCGCCCAAAGCATATTTATAGTATTTATCGTAAAATGGCACTTCAAAATAAACAATTTAATGAAATTTATGATTTGCTAGCTGTGCGCGTTGTTGTAAATAGTATTAAAGACTGCTATGCAGTGTTAGGAATTATTCATACGTGCTGGAAACCAATGCCAGGTCGTTTTAAAGATTATATTGCAATGCCGAAAGCGAACCTATATCAATCCCTCCATACAACTGTGATTGGTCCAAAAGGTGACCCGCTTGAAGTGCAAATTCGTACGAAAGAAATGCATGAAATTGCAGAATACGGAATTGCGGCACACTGGGCATATAAAGAAGGAAAAGCGGCAGAAGCAACAGGTACACTTGAGAAAAAATTAACGTGGTTCCGTCAAATATTAGAATGGCAAAATGAAGCTTCTAATGCGGAAGAATTTATGGAGTCATTAAAAATTGATTTATTTTCTGATATGGTATTCGTCTTTACACCAAAAGGAGACGTCATGGAATTACCACTAGGTTCTGTTCCAATTGATTTTGCTTACCGTGTCCATTCAGAAATAGGGAATAAAACAATTGGTGCAAAAGTAAACGGGAAAATGGTAACACTTGATTATAAATTAAAAACAGGTGATATCATTGAAATTTTAACATCTAAACATTCATATGGACCAAGTCAGGACTGGGTAAAACTTGCGCAAACATCTCATGCGAAAAATAAAATCCGCCAATTCTTTAAAAAGCAGCGCCGAGATGAGAATATCGAAAAAGGTCGCGAGCTTGTTGAAAAAGAAGTGCGTAGCTTAGAGTATGAAATGAAAGAAATATTAGCACCTGACAATTTAAAGCGAGTGGCTGAGAAATACAACTTTGCAAATGAAGAGGATATGTTTGCGGCAGTTGGGTATAACGGCATTACGGCTGCACAAATTGCAACGCGTCTAACGGACAAGTTCCGCAAACAACGTGACGAAGAACAAGATATTGTGGAAGTAAAAGAAGTTCGTAAACCGATGAAAATCAGAAAATGGGATTCAGGTGTAAAAGTAAGTGGAGCTGACAATTTATTAATTCGCTTATCGAAATGCTGTAACCCAGTTCCAGGTGACGATATTGTCGGATACATTACGAAAGGACGCGGTGTCTCTATTCACCGTCGTGATTGCGTCAATGTGCATACAGAAGAAGCTAAGGAGCGTTTACTAGAAGTAGAGTGGGAAGGTAGTCCAGAAAAAGAGATTGAGTATAACGTTGATATTGAAATTTCTGGTTATGATCGCCGCGGCTTACTAAATGAAGTTCTGCAAGCTGTAACAGAGACGAAAACATATATTTCAGCTGTTTCAGGTAGAAGCGACCGCAATAAAATGGCAACGATCAATATGTCCATTTCTATTCGTAATTTACATCATTTGAAAAAGGTAGTAGAGCGTATTAAAAGAGTTCCAGAAATTTATGCAGTACGCCGCATGATGCATTAATAGGGAGTGTATAAAATATGAGAGTTGTCTTGCAACGATCAAAAGAAGCGTCTGTTACAGTAGATGGTGAGATTGTAGGGCAAATTCCGTTCGGTTTAACATTGCTAGTTGGCATTACACATGAAGATACAGAAAAAGATGCAACATATATTGCCGAGAAGGTTGCGAATTTACGTATTTTTGAGGATGGGAACGGGAAGATGAACCATTCTGTCCTTGATATGGAGGGACAAGTGCTATCCATTTCACAATTTACATTGTACGGAGATTGCCGTAAAGGAAGACGCCCAAACTTTATGGATGCTGCGAAACCAGACTACGCAGAGAACTTGTATGATTTCTTCAATGAAGAACTGCGCAAACAAGGACTGCGCGTAGAAACGGGCAGGTTCGGAGCAATGATGGATGTTTCTTTAATTAATGATGGTCCGGTGACCTTAATTTTAGAAAGTAAATAATGATGCTGGAAGAGAGGATGCATGTCATCCTCTCTTTTTTTATCCCGCTATTCACGGGCGATAATACCTACACTGTTTAAAGTTTCATCTTATAAGTCTTACGAAAGGAATATTTTGTTAATTTGTAATATAATTATTTGGAAAATAACAAAAATAGTAACAAGGGAAATTACAGGGAGGTACATGTTATGGCAACGTTTGTATTTGTTCATGGAGCATGGGATGGAGGATATGTTTGGAAAGAAGTCGCTACATGTTTAAGAAAAGAGGGGCATGAGGTATATACACCTACATTAACAGGACTTGGGGAGAGAACGCATCTCGCACAACCAAGTGTAGGATTGAAAACATATATTCAAGATATTGCTAATGTTATTCAATATGAACAGTTACACGATGTAATTTTAGTGGGACATAGTTATTCAGGCATGGTGATAACGGGGGTAGCTGAAGTTATTCCTGAATCTATTAAAAACCTTGTGTATATAGATGCTATGCTTCCAAATGATGACGATTCTGTTATGGATATTTCTGGACCTAAAATGGCTACTCATTTTATAGAAGAAGTAAAATTATCTGGGGAGGGATGGCGTATTCTCCCTAGAAATGCATCAGATAAAAGAAAATCGGCTATGCCTTTATTAGCTTTTACACAAGCGATTGAAATGAAAAATCCGAAAGTTGACGAGATACCACATACATATGTAGAAATATTAGATCATCCAGAACATTGGCCAATGACGCCTATTTTCCAAAAATCTGCTGAAATAGCGAGAGAAAGAGATTGGGATGTTTTTTCAGTACAAACAGGTGGGCACTGGGTGATGCAAACAAATCCAGAAGTGTTAGTTCGTATATTAAGTCAATATACGAACTAATTTTGAAACGATGAGATATAAGGTGCTCAACTCACCGCGGAAGAAGGGGAATCTGAAGTGGGGAGCTGGTATACGATGCTTCAAGAAATGAATATAGCTTTCCGTTTTGTATTAGAGTTATGTACCCTTGGAGTTATAGGGTATTGGGGGTTTCAGGTGGGGAAAGGACCTGTTATAAAAGGAACATTTTCCGTTGTACTTCCTCTTATCATAGCTGTTATATGGGGATTATTTGGAGCACCAGAAGCAACATGGAAATTACAGGGCGTGTTACATCTGATGTTAGAAATAATAATTTTAGGGTTAGGTAATGTAGCACTCTATCATTTAAGATATGTTGCGTTAGCGACTATATTTATGATTGTCATTTTTACCAATAGCGTCCTTATGTACATATGGAAGCAGTAGTAGATTCCCTTTCTTATTCGTGTATAACTAACTCATTGATATGGAACAATAAAAGTAAAAACATCCATATTGATTGTGAGGGATACGCGTATGCGCATGAATGAAAAAGGACACTCTGTGACAAACGGTGCAAACCAATTATTTAACGTGAATTTTCATGAGTTTATTGCAAGAGAACAAAATAATACCTCTATGGAGCTTGCATCTGAATTTGGTATTTCATTGCAGGATGTAAAACGGTTAAAGAAGCAGATTGAACGCTCCTAGTGCACTTGACAATCGCCCTGAACAAACGTATAGTAATTTTATATTTACATATGAAGAGAACCGATGATAGAGAAGAGTAGATGAGATACACATGAAAAGAGAGGAAATGTCCTAGGCTGAAAACATTTCTACATGATGACTAATCGAATGACACTCTGTAGGTTTCAACTTGAACGGCACAAATGCTTAGTAGGGGTTGAACGCAAGTTTAAGCGTTATTAAAAAAGTGGAAGCATACGTGCTTCAATTAGGGTGGCACCACGGGTGATAATACTCTCGTCCCTACTGGATAATCAGTAGAGGCGGGAGTTTTTTTATTTTTAATAAGATTAAAACAATTTGAGGAGGAACTGAATATGTCTATTCAAATCCCACGCGGAACGCAAGATATTCTTCCAGGAACCGTTGAGTTATGGCAGTATATCGAAGGGCAAGCACGCGAAATTTGCCGTCGTTACAACTATAAAGAGATTCGTACACCAATTTTTGAGCACACAGAATTATTTTTACGCGGTGTTGGTGATACAACAGATATCGTACAAAAAGAAATGTACTCATTCCAAGATCGTGGTGAACGTAGCTTAACATTACGTCCAGAAGGAACTGCACCTGTTGTACGTTCTTATGTTGAAAATAAAATGTATGGTGATGCAACACAGCCAACGAAATTATATTACATCGGTCAAATGTTCCGTTATGAAAGACCACAAGCGGGTCGCTATCGTCAATTCGTACAATTTGGTATCGAGGCAATCGGTAGTAATGATCCAGCAATTGATGCGGAAGTGATTGCACTTGCTGTAGAATTCTACCGCGGCATGGGATTAAAAAACATTAAAGTTGTCCTAAATAGCTTAGGTGATGCAGCGAGCCGTCAAGCGCACCGTGAGGCGTTAATCGCTCACTTTGAGCCTCGCATCGGCGAATTCTGTTCAGATTGCCAATCTCGTTTAGAGAAAAATCCACTTCGTATTTTAGACTGTAAAAAGGACCGTGATCATGAATTAATGAGCACAGCACCGTCTATTACAGAATACTTAAACGAAGAATCAACAACGTACTATGAAAAAGTACAAGAGTTATTAACAATGATGGGTGTCCCATTTGAAAAAGATCCAAACCTAGTGCGCGGTTTAGATTACTATCAGCACACTGTATTTGAGATTATGAGTGAAGCAGACGGTTTCGGTGCAATCACGACATTAAGTGGCGGTGGTCGCTATAACGGTCTTGTACAAGAAATCGGTGGTCCAGAAATGCCTGGTATTGGTTTTGCGATGAGTATTGAACGTTTAATTATGGCGCTGAAAGCTGAAAATATTGAATTACCAATTGAACATAACATTGATTGCTACGTTGTAGCACTTGGAGATAAAGCGAAAGATCACGCAGCAAAAATTGCATTTGATCTTCGTAAAGCTGGATTATCAGTTGAAAAAGATTATTTAGATCGCAAAATGAAAGCACAATTTAAATCAGCAGATCGTCTAAATGCGAAATATGTAGCTGTATTAGGAGAAGATGAGCTAGATAAAGGCATCATCAACTTAAAAGATATGGCAACAGGTGGACAAGAAGAAGTGGCTTTAGATGTATTTGCTTCATATGTAGCAGAGAAATTAATATAGGGGGAACGAACAATGGCTGAAAGAACACATGCATGTGGAAAAGTAACAGTAGAAGCAGTTGGACAAACCGTTCAATTAAAAGGTTGGGTACAAAAACGCCGTGACTTAGGCGGACTCATTTTCATCGACTTACGTGACCGTACAGGTATCGTGCAAGTTGTATTTAACCCAGAAACATCAAAAGAAGCACTAGAAGTAGCAGAAACAATTCGTAGCGAATACGTATTACACGTAGAAGGAACAGTTGTTGAACGTGGTCAAGGTGCAATTAATGAAAATATGGCAACAGGGCGCATTGAAGTACAAGCAACGAAAGTAAATGTATTAAATGCAGCAAAAACAACGCCGATTATTATTGCAGACGATACAGATGCATCAGAAGATGTTCGTTTAAAATATCGTTATTTAGATTTACGTCGCCCTGTTATGTATAACACATTCAAAATGCGTCACGACGTGACAAAAACAATTCGTAACTTCTTAGATTCAGAAGAGTTTTTAGAAGTTGAAACACCAATTTTAACAAAGAGTACACCAGAAGGAGCACGTGACTATTTAGTACCAAGCCGTGTGCATGAAGGTGAATTTTACGCGTTACCTCAATCTCCACAGCTATTTAAACAGCTTCTAATGGTCGGCGGATTTGAGCGTTATTATCAAGTAGCGCGTTGTTTCCGCGATGAAGATTTACGTGCCGATCGTCAACCAGAATTCACACAAATTGACATCGAGGCATCATTCTTAACACAAGATGAAATTCTAGAAATGATGGAACGTATGATGACAAAAGTGATGAAAGATGCAAAAGGCGTAGAGGTTCGTGCACCATTCCCTCGTATGAAGTATGCTGATGCAATGGCTCGCTACGGTTCTGATAAACCAGATACACGCTTTGCAATGGAGCTTACTGACTTATCTGAGTTTGCAGCAGATTGCGGCTTCAAAGTGTTCACAAGTGCTGTAGAAAGCGGCGGGCAAGTAAAAGCAATTAATGCAAAAGGTGCAGCAGGTAAATATTCTCGTAAAGACATTGATGCATTAACTGAATTCGTAAAAGTATACGGAGCAAAAGGTTTAGCTTGGTTAAAAGTTGAAGAAGATGGCTTAAAAGGACCAATTGCGAAATTCTTCGGTGAAGAAGATGCAAACGTACTAATGAGCACATTAGATGGGGCTGCGGGTGACTTATTATTATTCGTTGCTGATAAGAAGAGCGTTGTTGCAGATAGCTTAGGTGCACTTCGTTTACGCTTAGGTAAAGAACTTGAGTTAATTGACGAAAGCAAATTTAACTTCCTATGGGTAACAGATTGGCCGCTTCTTGAGTATGATGAAGATGCTGATCGCTACTTCGCAGCGCATCATCCATTCACAATGCCATTCCGTGAAGATGTTGAGTTATTAGAAACAGCACCAGAAAAAGCGCGTGCACAAGCATATGACCTTGTATTAAACGGTTATGAGCTTGGTGGTGGGTCACTTCGTATTTATGAGCGTGATGTACAAGAAAAAATGTTCAAAGCTCTTGGATTCTCTCAAGAAGAAGCACAAGAACAATTCGGATTCTTATTAGAAGCGTTCGAATATGGTACACCACCACATGGCGGAATCGCATTAGGTTTAGACCGTCTCGTAATGTTACTTGCAGGCCGTACAAACCTTCGTGATACAATTGCATTCCCGAAAACAGCAAGCGCAAGCTGCTTATTAACAGATGCTCCAAGCCCTGTTGCAGAAGCGCAGCTTGAAGAGCTATACTTACAATTAAACGTAAAAGAAGAGAAGTAAGAAGGAGTCCTAGATGGTTATACTAAACCCATCTAGGATTTTTTTTAGTGGAAGTTTAAAAAATCTGGTTCAGATAGCAGTCGCATTTCTTCGTTGCTTCGCCAGTCCGGTGCTCGAGTAAGTAATCTTACACTCCGCTCCTCCTGGCGTCAGCGCCTCGAACAGCTCGGCTCTCTGAATCCTTCTTTTTAAACGTGGATTGGAAGAGGAAGTTTAAAAAATCTGGTTCAGATAGCAGTCGCATTTCTTCGTTGCTTCGCCAGTCCGGTGCTCGAGTAAGTAATCCTACACTCCGCTCCTCCTGGCGTCAGCGCCTCGAACAGCTCGGCTCTCTGAATCCTCCTTTTTAAACGTGGATTGGAAGAGGAAATTTAAAAAGTCCGGTTTAGCTAGTAATCCTTTTTTTGAATATGTATTTTTAGGAATTCTATAACTTTTTCTATACAAATAGTCGGAAAAACGCTAGAATACATGGTAGACCATTTTTGTAATAGGAGTGTAGAGCTGAATGTTACATCAATTTTCACGTAATGAATTAGCCTTCGGAAAAGAAGGTCTTGAAATATTAAAAAATAGTACAGTTGGTATTCTAGGAATTGGCGGTGTAGGTTCATTCGCAGCAGAAGCGTTAGCGCGTTCTGGCGTAGGACGTCTTGTATTAGTTGATAAAGACGTTGTAGATATTACAAATGTAAACCGTCAAATTCATGCTTTAGTATCTACTGTAGGACGTTCAAAAGTAGAATTAATGAAAGAGCGCATTGCAGACATTAATCCGGAATGTGAAGTAATTGGACTAGAAATGTTTTATACAGATGAAACATATGAAGAGTTCTTTAAACACGGCTTAGATTTCGTAGTGGATGCATCTGATACAATTACGTTCAAAATTCATTTAATTAAACAATGTTTACGTCGTAAAATTAAAATTATCTCAAGTATGGGCGCAGCAAATAAAATGGACCCAACTCGTTTTCGTATTGCGGACATTTCTAAAACACATACAGATCCAATTGCGAAAGTAATTCGTACGAAGCTTCGTAAAGAGGGTATTAAAAAAGGTGTAAAAGTTGTCTTCTCTGACGAAAACCCAATCGTAATTCGTGAAGAAGTACGTAAAGAAATCGTACCAGACGAAAATGCGAAAATTCGTAAAGCGAAATTACCACCTTCCTCAAATGCCTTCGTACCATCTGTGGCTGGTTTAATTATGGCGAGTCACGTTGTACGTGAACGTATTAAAAACGTAGAAGTGAAGCGTGTAGGGCAAGAATAAAAAATAAAAAAGCGTATATTCCATGAGGAGTATACGCTTTTTTATTTGTATGAAAAGATGTTAAAGAAATATCCATATCGGTAAGACGATAGATTCAAAAGCGATTAAAAATAATAAATAATTTTCGTATTTGTCCGATTTGTATGCAGAAGTCTTTTTTAAACCTCTAATTGTGAAGAATCCTAAAAGTAACACAAGAATCCCAAGTGTAATTTTGAAAATTGTTAATGAAATAGATAACCTCTCCTTTCAGTAACAAGTCTTGTTATGTTTATAATAGCATAAAAGTAATATATTTCCTGTTGCTTTAGAGTATTTTAATTTTCTGCCGAATATATAATATCTAAATTCCCGTTTTGATCCGTTTTAAAAATAGGTGCAATTTGATCTTGCTGTTCATCTACTAACACAAGCTTCCGGGCACGGTCCATAATTCTAACAAGCATCGCATAATCTTCTTCGATTGCTTGTTGTTTTTTCGTTAAAGATGCTAGTTTGACTTCTAGTTCATCGTTTGTTTTTTGTAAGGAGGCAAGCTTTGTATGCAAGTCTTCATTTTCAATTTGTATCTTTTCTAAGTGAGGATTATTATGCCCTAGGTTTTGCAAGAATGAGATTACATCTTGCATTGTAAGAGAATGTTTATTAGAAACGATTGCTTCGGAAAAATCAGCATCAATTACGACTTTTTGTTTTGGTTTTAGCTTTAATAGTTGCTCTTTTTCTACATTTGCTTCCGAACGCTTTAACTCTTTTCTTTGCTTCTTAGCGAGCTGTACAGCATCCTCATAATTTTGTCTGACTTCAGCATTCCAGCGAAAACCACAAGCAGCTGAAGTCCGGTTTAATTTGTCTCCAACTTCATCGAACGCTTTCAGCTGAGTACTTCCACTGCGAATATGTCGTAAAACGGTTTCTGCTAAAAGGAGATCGTCTTCTCTTGTCCATGCATCTTGGCGCGTTTTCATAAGCGAAACCTCCATTATCATGTCGTTTTCGCTTAGATTACCCTTTTGGTTTGCTTTTATGCGAACTTTGCAATCTTTCATATACGCCTGAAAGTGCTTGTTCGAATTTCCCCGTTGTTTTCGGCTTATAATATTGCTTGTTTTTTATTTTATCTGGTAAGTATTGCTGCTGTACCCATCCATTTGGATAATCATGTGGATATAAGTATCCAATACCTCTACCTAATGATTCAGCACCTCTATAGTGACTATCTTTTAAATGACTTGGGATATCGCCAGTTTGTCCGTTTCGCAAGTCGTGAAGTGCTGCATCAAGTGCCCTGTATGCTGAATTTGATTTTGGAGAAAGACAAAGTTCGATAACTGCATTGGCAAGCGGAATGCGAGCTTCTGGAAAACCAACACGTTCTGCCGACTCAATCGCAGCAAGTGTACGGGGACCTGCTTGCGGGCTAGCCAGTCCAATGTCTTCATATGCCATAATAAGAAGACGTCTCCCGATACTTTGTAAGTCACCAGCTTCAATAAGGCGCGCTAAATAATGAAGTGCAGCGTTCACATCGCTTCCGCGAACTGATTTTTGAAAGGCAGATAGGACATCATAATGAGCATCTCCGCCTTTGTCGTGAACAAAACTCTTTTTCTGTAAACATTCTTCAGCAATTTCTAATGTGATTTCGGTTGATTGATCGTCTGTTGTAAAGCTAGATAAAACAGCAAGTTCAAGTGCGTTATAAGCCGATCGCATATCTCCGCCAGAGGCATTTGCAAAGTGACACATTGCTTCATCTGTAACTGTTACATGATATTCACCTAAACCTTTTTCTTTATCTTCAAGCGCTCGTTTTAAGCCGATTAAAATATCATTTTCTGTTAGTGCGTGTAGTTCAAAGATTTGACATCGGCTACGAATGGCAGAGTTAATCGCATGGAATGGATTACTTGTTGTTGCGCCAATTAAGGTCAGAAGCCCGCTTTCTAAGTGAGGTAATAAGAAGTCTTGTTTTGCTTTATCTAAGCGGTGAACTTCATCTAAAATTAAAATAAGGTGGCGGTGCATCTTTGCTTCTTGCACGACAACTTCCATGTCTTTTTTATTATGAGTAACAGCATTTAATAGGCGAAAGGGCGTCCCTGTACTGCCGGCAATTGCACTAGCAATCGATGTTTTTCCAGTTCCGGGTGGACCGTATAAAATCATCGATTGGAAATGGTTTGCCTGAACCATTCGCCATAAAATTTTCCCTTCACCAACTAAATGCTCTTGACCAATTATTTCTTTAATATTTGTCGGACGCATTCGGTGTGCGAGTGGTTGTTTCATTATGACCGTCTCCCTTAATATGTAATCATATTCTATGGTATCATCTTTTTTATGGAAAATTGAAATATACTACTGTATTTATAAGTAATTCTGCTTAATTTTTTCATTCTTCTCTTTATTGTAATAATTACCGAGTTTTTCAATGTGATTTTATGTTATCATTTTGATACATAAGTTGAAATTTCTTATAATACTATATTATGCTATAATTTCATAGGATTTTGATTTTAAAATTGTGTTCTTCTTACGAATAAAGATTTAACTAATAGAAGTGAAATTTTGAAAAGAGGTGCGAAATAGATGAAAATTTCAACGAAAGGCCGTTACGGCTTAACAATTATGATTGATCTTGCGAAGAAGTTTGGTGAGGGTCCAATTTCTTTAAAATCAATTGCGCAAGCGCATGACCTATCTGAACATTACTTAGAGCAATTAATCTCTCCACTTCGTAACGCTCGTCTTGTAAAAAGTACGCGTGGTGCATATGGTGGTTATGTATTATCTGACCAACCAGCTAATATTACGGCTGGCGATGTAATTCGTGTTTTAGAAGGCCCAATTAGCGTTGTTGAAATGATAGAAGAGGAAGAACCAGCACAGCGCCAGTTGTGGATGCGTGTTCGTGATGCAGTACAAGAAGTATTAGATAGTACAACTCTAGAAGATTTAGTACGTTATGAGGAAGAGAATCATGGGGGTTATATGTTTTACATTTAATTCCTTGTGAAACGATTTGGAAAGAAGGAGATCTGATGGAACGCATTTACTTAGATCATGCTGCGACATCTCCGGCTCACCCAGAAGTAGTCGAAAAGATGATTCCATATATGACAGAAATATTTGGTAATCCGTCTAGTATTCATTTTTATGGACGCCAAACGCGCCATGCTGTAGATGAAGCAAGACGTGTTTGTGCACGTAGCATTCATGCAAATCCAAATGAAATTATTTTTACAAGCGGTGGTACGGAGGCTGATAATCTAGCACTTTTAGGTGTGGCACGTGCAAACCGCAATAAAGGAAATCATATTATTACGACGCAGATTGAACATCACGCTATTTTGCATACATGTGAAGCGTTAGAGCGAGAAGGCTTTGAGGTGACGTATTTACCGGTTGATGAAACAGGTCGTGTTCAAGTTTCTGATGTAAAAGAGGCGTTAACGGATGAAACGATTCTCGTATCTGTTATGTTTGGAAATAATGAAGTTGGAACGGTTCAACCGATTGCAGAAATTGGAGAACTGTTAAAAGAACATCACGCTTATTTTCACACGGATGCTGTACAAGCCTACGGTTTAACAGCAATTGATGTGAAAGAGTTAGGCATTGATTTATTATCAATCTCAGCTCATAAAATTAATGGTCCAAAAGGTGTAGGTTTTTTATATGCTAGCGCGCAAGTGAAGTTTGAACCGTTATTAACGGGCGGGGAGCAAGAGCGAAAACGTCGTGCAGGTACTGAGAATGTACCTAGCATCGTTGGGCTAGAGCAAGCTGTTAAGTTGGCAGAATCAACGCGTGAGCAAAAAATTGCCCAATATGAAGGATTTAAAGATATAATGGTATCTGTCTTTCAAAAAGAAGACATTACTTTCGAGGTAAACGGAAACTTAGAATATCGCTTACCACATGTGTTTAATGTAAGTTTCACAGGAATGGATATTGAGCCGTTTCTTGTAAACTTAGACTTAGCAGGTATTGCAGTATCAAGTGGTTCTGCATGTACAGCTGGTTCTATTGACCCATCGCATGTGTTAGTGGCGATGTTTGGAAAAGATTCCGATCAAATACGTTCATCCGTACGTTTTAGCTTTGGTCTTGGTAATACGAAAGAACAAGTGGAAAAAGCAGCGTATGAAACAGTGAAAATCGTGAAGCGATTAACACAAAAATAGCATGGGAGGTGACATGATGAACAAACTACCTCACGAAACACGCGTTGTCATTGGAATGTCCGGTGGCGTAGATTCATCTGTAGCAGCTCTTTTATTAAAAGAGCAAGGTTATGATGTAATCGGGATTTTTATGAAAAACTGGGATGATACAGACGAGAATGGTTTCTGTACAGCAACGGAAGATTACAATGATGTAATCGAAGTGTGCAATCAAATCGGTATCCCCTATTATGCAGTAAACTTTGAAAAACAATATTGGGATAAAGTATTTACGTACTTTTTAGATGAGTACCGAGCTGGTCGTACGCCAAACCCAGATGTAATGTGTAACAAAGAAATTAAATTTAAAGCCTTTTTAGAACATGCGATTGCGCTTGGTGCCGATTATGTAGCGACAGGTCATTATGCACGTGTTGCTTATATTGATGGCGAATATAAAATGCTACGCGGTGTTGATGATAATAAGGATCAAACATATTTCTTGAATCAATTAAGCCAAGAGCAACTATCAAAAACAATGTTCCCGTTAGGCGAATTAAAGAAACCACAAATTCGTGAAATGGCAAAAGAAGCTGGTTTAGCAACAGCGACGAAAAAAGATAGTACAGGTATCTGCTTTATTGGTGAGCGTAACTTTAAAGATTTCTTAAGTAACTACTTACCAGCTCAGCCAGGTGTGATGCAAACACTATCTGGCGAAGTGAAAGGGAAACATGACGGTTTAATGTACTATACAATTGGACAACGTCATGGTCTTGGTATTGGTGGTAATGGTGATCCTTGGTTCGCTGTTGGGAAAAACTTGAAAGAAAATATTTTATATGTTGATCAAGGATTCCACAATGAGCTTTTATATGGTGATGAAGTCATTGCTACGAATATAGGTTGGGTAAGCAACAGAGCGAAAGAAAAGGAATTTAAGTGCACAGCGAAATTCCGTTATCGTCAAGAGGATAACAAGGTAACGGTTCAAATCGTTGATGATAATACAGTTCGTATTCTTTGCGATGAACCAATTCGTGCGATTACGCCAGGACAAGCAGTTGTTTTCTATGATGGAGATGAATGCTTAGGCGGTGCTACAATTGATGAAGTATACCGTAGTGGTAAGAAACTAGACTATTTAGGATGAAAAACGAGAAGCCTCTGCCGATTAGCGGTTAGAGGTTTCTTTTTCATAACAGCGAATTTTTGTTCGCTTGGAAAATAGATTATTTGTTATAATTTGTTGTAGAGGTGAAGAACATGTCAAATAAGCTTGAAGCAGGCATTCAATATATGCAAGAAGGAAACTGGGAAGAAGCAGCTAAAAATTTTACAGAGGCAATTGAAGAAAATCCGAAAGATGCACTTGGATACATTAACTTTGCGAATTTATTAGATGTGTTAGGAGATAGCGAACGTGCGATTTTATTTTATAAACGCGCATTAGAACTAGATGGGAAATCAGCTACTGCCTATTATGGACTTGGAAGCATATATTATGGACAAGAGCAATTTACAGAAGCAAAAGCTGCATTTGAGCAAGCAATGCAAGCTGGATTACAATCAGCTGATGTGACATTTATGCTAGGGATTACGTATGTACAGCTTGGAAATGATCGTCTTGCACTGCCATTTTTACAAAGAGCAACTGAATTAGATAGGGCAGATGTAGAAGCGGTATTCCAATGCGGATTATGCTTTGCACGACTAGAACATATTCAGGAAGCAAAACCTTATTTTGAAAAGGTTTTACAAATGGATGAAGAACATGCAGATGCGTACTATAATTTAGGTGTTGCGTACGTGTTTGAGGAAAATAATGAGAAAGCACTTGCTTTATTTAAGAAGGCGACTGAAATTCAACCAGATCACTTTTTAGCAGGGAATGGCATTCGTTTATTAGAGCAAGAAGCCGAATAGAAATCGTACCTTAACGCGCAGTTACCCCTCATCTAATGATAAGTAGAGAGGTGGGGGCTTTACTGCTCGTTAGAGTGAGAGAAATCGGAAAGGAGAGGAAACATGGGAAATCAACATGCAATGGATTTGTTTGAGGAAGAGCAAAAATTTATAAAAGCACAAGTTCTTCATACCATTTTCCACAACGAAGAAAACCTCTATTCCGTTGTCAGTATGAAAATCATTGAAACAAATGAAACATATGACGAAAAAAAAGTGATGATCAACGGTCACTTTCCCCGTATGCATGAAGATGAAGTATTTACATTGACAGGTCACTTTAAAGACCACCCAAAGTACGGAAAGCAATACTTAGTTGAAACATTTAAAAAAGAATTACCTCAAACAAAAACAGGTATGGTGCAATATTTAGCGAGTGATTTATTTAAAGGAATTGGGAAGCGAACAGCAGAAAAGATTGTTGATCATCTCGGAGAACATGCGATTTCTAAAATTATGGACGACCCTGCTGCATTAGAAGGTGTTGTAAACAAGCAGAAAGCGCAAGAAATTTATGACACAATTATTGAACACCAAGGGCTTGAAAAGGTCATGAGCTTTTTAAATGGTTATGGTTTTGGAACGAAGCTCTCGATTAAGATTTATCAGCAGTATAAAGAAATGACGCTTGAAGTGATTCGAAATAATCCATATCAGTTGATTGAAGAAGTCGATGGCATCGGTTTTGGAAGAGCTGACGATATAGGACGAGCGCTAGGGATATCTGGTAACCATAATGATCGTGTGAGAGCAGGATGTTTCTATACGTTAGAAAATGTTTCGCTCCAAGAAGGTCATGTGTTTATGGATAAGGGTCAACTAGTTCGAGAAACCGTATCGCTTTTAAATAATCAAGAGGGTAATGTGACGGAAGAAGATATTTTGCAATGCGTTGAAATGATGCAAGGTGAAGGGAAAATCATTATAGAAGAAGACCGCATTTATTTAGCTTCGTTATTCTATTCCGAAAAGGGCGTTGTCAAATCAATCCGCCGTCTCATGAACCAAGAAGAGACGCCTTCATTTCCTGAAGCGGAAGTATTATTAACGTTAGGGAAAATCGAAGAGCAGCTAAAAGTACAGTATGCGCCGCTTCAACAAGAGGCAATTCAAACTGCGCTTCATAAGCCGATGATGTTATTAACCGGCGGACCTGGTACAGGGAAGACGACCGTTATTAAAGGAATTGTCGAAATGTATGCTTCCTTGCATGGTTTATCATTAAGCACGCAAGATTACAGTGATGATAATCCGTTTCCGATTCTGTTAACAGCTCCGACAGGCCGCGCTGCGAAGCGGATGAGTGAGTCAACAGGGCTTCCTGCTTGTACGATTCACCGCTTACTTGGTTGGACGCCAGAAGGATCTTTCCAGCGTAATGAAACGGACCCTGTACAAGGAAAGTTACTTATCATTGATGAGTTTTCAATGGTTGATATTTGGCTCGCAAATCAATTGTTTAAATCATTACCAACAAACATTCAAGTAATTGTTGTAGGTGATGAAGATCAATTACCTTCTGTAGGGCCTGGACAAGTGTTGAAAGATTTATTAGATGCTGGTGCAATTCCGACAGTGAAGTTAACAGAGATTTACCGTCAAGCAGAAGGGTCATCCGTTATTCAGCTTGCCCATGCGATAAAAAATGGTACGCTGCCACCAGACTTAGCACAAAATAAAAAAGATCGTTCGTTTATTGGTTGCTCAGGTGCTCAAATTGTTGAGGTTGTAAAACAAGTATGTGAAAACGCGAAGACGAAAGGGTTTAATGCAAGAGATGTCCAAGTGTTAGCACCTATGTATCGCGGTCCGGCAGGTATTAATGTGCTAAATGAGGCACTCCAAGAAGTATTTAATCCGAAGAAAGAAAAGAGTAGAGAAATTGCCTACGGTGATGTTGTGTATCGAACGGGTGATAAAGTATTGCAGCTCGTAAATCAACCAGAAAGCCAAGTTTTTAATGGTGACATTGGAGAAATTGTTTCTGTATTTTATGCAAAGGAAAATGTGGAGAAACAAGATATGGTTGTTGTTTCGTTCGATGGGATTGAAGTAACGTATATAAAGCCAGATTTAAATCAAATTACACATGCGTATTGTTGTTCAATTCATAAGTCACAAGGAAGTGAATTTCCAATTGTAATTATGCCGATTGTAAAGAGTTATTACCGCATGTTACGCCGTAATTTAATTTATACAGGTATTACGAGAAGTAAAAAGTTTCTAATTATTTGCGGAGAAGAATCAGCCTTTCAATCTGGTGTGAATCGTCTTGATGATTCCATGCGGCAAACAACGTTAGCTGGTCGCTTGCAGGAATCAAAAGGGGAAGTGCAAATGGTTACGATTGATGGCCAGGAGATGGATGTGGAAAACATTTCACCGTATGATTTTATGTAGCAAGGTGAAATTATATAGTGAAACTTTCAATATAGAGAGCGTTATTTTGAAAGTGTAAGGCAGTTCTAGTATGTATAAATGAGTGTAGTTTGGACATAATGGCGAATAGAATCTGGGAGACTGTAAGGAGATGAAAGCCATATGTTCAGTTGTCCAAATTGCAAAGGGAAAGACATTGGAAAAATAGGTGTCAACCAATTTTATTGCTGGAATTGTTATATTGAATTATCGGTTTCAAAGGGGAAAATCCATACGCATCAAGTAGAAGAAGATGGATCGCTTAGTTCTCTTGATGATTTATTTGATGAGAATGAACGAACCATCGGATAGTCAAAAAGGGGGATTTACTTTGAACGTACGCAATTCATTAATCGCATTAGGTATTGGAGCTGCGGCATATCAATATGCACGTAAACAAGATGTGTTTTCCAAACGTAATATGAAAAGAGCACGCAAAATGATTAAGTCTTATTTATAATCATTTCTATAAAGTGAAAAACTCCCTTCATTCTCAGGGAGTTTTTTCATGTGCTCGTATATAAATAAAAAAGTCCAATTTCAGAAAAAAGATAAGAAAGTCCGTAACATCCAATACCAAGAACTCCGTAATACCACAGCTGTTTCGCACGTTCTTTTCGTGTTGAACGCGTGAAGAGTCCCTTCCAAATACCAAAGCCAATGCAGATCCATTCTAGTATCATGAAAAGTGTTGAAAGAATTAACATAAGCCAAACCATTTTATTCCTCCTCACATATTTGCGAGCTGACCTAAGTGCTTGTCCGTATGATGTTAAATATATGTAAGTTTTTTTAAAAACAGTATGGTCTGTATGGAAATATTTTAGTCCAGTAATTTTTTAAAAGTTTTACACATAACCTTCTCTATTTCTTTTCAAAATAAGGATGGAGGAGGTTTTTCGCTTGAAGAATCTTAAAATTATTTGGATCTATCGATTAGGGTTATTGTTATTAGTGTTTTTATGTTTGCTCGTCTTTTTAAAAATTAAACCACTATGGGCGCCAATCATATTTGTGTTTAAAGTAGCAATTACACCATTTTTAATTGCTTGTTTCATCGCGTATTTACTGCATCCTTTAATTGAAAAATTATATAAAGAGGGAATGCCACGTACACTTGCGATTTTGCTTATTTATATTCTCTTTTTTGGTGGTCTCGGTTATGGAATTTATAAAGGGACACCGGTTGTGATTGCGCAGCTACAAGAAATCAATAAGCAATTCCCGCAGTTTATGAAAATGTATGATTCTTGGATGGACGGTGTGACAGAACAGACAGACAATTTCCCATCGTTTATTCATGAGAAAGTAAAGCAAATATTTGTCGGCATTGAGATGAAGATACAAGCACTTTTAAATAAGGTGATGAGTACAGCGCGTGGTGTACTGGATTCATTACTCATCATTTTCTTGATTCCTTTTATTGTATTTTACATATTAAAAGACTATGGAGAGTTTTATCACGTTTTTTGGAAGCTTGTTCCGAGTAAATGGCGTAGTACAGGACAAGTATTGGCGAAGGAGATCGATAAGTCACTTGGAAGTTATATTCGAGGGCAATTATTTGTTTGTTTAGTTTTAGGAGGAGTGTCCGCTCTTTCATTTTGGTTTATTGGGATGAAGTACCCACTGTTATTAGGCATTATTGTTGGAGTTACCGATATTATTCCTTACTTTGGACCAATTTTAGGAGCGATTCCGACGTTGATGATTGCGGCAACCGTATCCACGAACCTTTTTATTAAAGCGGGCATTGCACTTGCCATTTTACAATTTGTTGAAAGTAACATTCTCTCCCCATATATTGTTGGGAAGTCGTTACGTATGCATCCTGTTATTATTATGCTTGCTCTTCTGATTGGGGGAGAAATAGGTGGAATCGTCGGTCTTTTAATAGCAGTTCCTATTTTGGCGGTGATTCGAACCGTCATTGTTCATATAAAGCCACTCTGGAAACATTGACAAATGGAAACGGATTCGCTACAATTTTGGCATATAGCATATGATTTTAAATTGATGACGGAACGAGTATGTCACAGTCCATTTTTAGAGAGAAACTTCCATCGGCTGAAAGAAGTTTTAAATGAAGGGTGACAGAACGCTAATCCTGAGAGCAGCTAATCCCTGCCGTCTTGCCACGTTACGGCACCATGAGGTGATGAATCGAGAATGTATAAATCGGTTCATAATTAGGGTGGTATCGCGAGTTAACTCTCGTCCCTTTTATAGGGACGGGAGTTTTTTGTTTTTATGAAATTTCTTAAAGGAGGAAATATAGATGAAACAGTTAACAGGAGCACAAATTCGTCAAATGTTTTTAGACTTTTTCGAGGGAAAAGGGCATGCAATTGAACCAAGTGCATCATTAGTTCCGCATGAGGATCCATCTCTTTTATGGATCAACAGTGGTGTAGCGACATTAAAGAAATACTTTGATGGTCGTGTAATCCCGCAAAACCCACGTATTACAAATGCGCAAAAATCAATTCGTACAAACGATATTGAAAACGTTGGGAAAACAGCTCGTCACCATACATTCTTTGAAATGTTAGGAAACTTCTCAATTGGTGACTACTTTAAAGAAGAAGCAATTACATGGGCTTGGGAATTTTTAACGAGCGACAAATGGATTGGATTTGATAAAGAGTTACTATCTGTAACAATCCATCCAGAAGATGAAGAAGCATTTACAATTTGGAATGAGAAAATGGGTGTTCCGAAAGAGCGCATCATTCGTTTAGAAGAAAACTTCTGGGATATTGGTGAAGGACCAAGTGGACCGAACACAGAAATTTTCTATGACCGCGGTGAAGCTTACGGTAACGATTTTAGCGATCCTGAGTTGTATCCGGGTGGAGAAAACGAACGTTACTTAGAAGTATGGAACCTTGTATTCTCTCAATTTAACCATAATCCGGATGGCTCATATACGCCACTTCCAAAGAAAAACATCGATACAGGGATGGGTCTAGAGCGTATGACATCTATCGTTCAAGATGTACCTACAAACTTTGATACAGACCTATTTATGCCAATGATTGGTGCAACAGAATCAATTTCTGGTGAGAAATATCGCGGTGGCGATGTAGAAAAAGATATGGCGTTTAAAGTAATTGCAGACCATATCCGTACAGTAACATTTGCTGTTGGTGATGGAGCTCTTCCTTCTAACGAAGGCCGTGGCTATGTATTACGTCGTTTATTACGCCGTGCTGTACGTTATGCGAAGAAATTAAACATTAACCGTCCATTCATGTTTGAATTAGTACCGGTTGTTGGCGAAGTAATGAAAGACTTCTATCCAGAAGTTCTTGAAAAGAAAGACTTTATTGCAAAAGTTGTGAAAAATGAAGAAGAGCGTTTCCATGAAACACTTCATGATGGAGAAGCAATTTTAGCAGAGGTTATTGCAAAAGCAAAAGAAGAAAAAACGACTGCTATTTCTGGAGTAGATGCGTTCCGTCTATATGACACATATGGTTTCCCAATTGAATTAACAGAAGAATATGCAGAAGAAGCTGGTATGACGGTTGATCATACAGGTTTTGAAGCAGAGATGGAAAAACAACGTGAACGTGCACGTGCAGCTCGTCAAGACGTTGATTCTATGCAAGTTCAAGGCGGCGTACTTGGAGAAATTAAAGTAGCGAGTGAATTCGTTGGTTATGGTACAGTTGCGACAGAAAGTAATGTTGTTGCACTTGTGAAAAATGGCGAGTACACAGATAGCTTACAAGCAGGCGAAGAAGGACAATTAATGCTTGATGTAACACCATTCTATGCTGAGAGTGGCGGACAAATCGCAGACCGCGGTTACCTTCTTGCTGACGGTGTGAAAGTTCTTGTAAAAGACGTACAAAAAGCACCAAATGGTCAAAGCTTACACAAAATAGTTGTGGAAGAAGGAACGTTAACAAAAGAATCAGCTGTAAAAGCTATTATTGATACGAAGAACCGTAGCAGTGTTGTGAAAAACCATACAGCAACGCATATTTTACACCAAGCATTAAAAGATGTACTTGGAACACATGTTAACCAAGCTGGTTCTCTTGTAACATCAGAACGTCTACGCTTTGACTTCTCTCACTTCGGTCAAGTACAAGCTGACGAATTAGAAAAAATTGAGCGTATTGTAAACGAAAAAATTTGGGAAAGTATTGATGTTGAGATTTCTCAAAAAGCAATTGAAGAAGCAAAAGAAATGGGTGCAATGGCATTATTCGGTGAAAAATACGGAGATGTTGTACGCGTTGTCCAAGTAGGCGATTATAGCTTAGAACTTTGCGGTGGTTGTCACGTTGATAACACAGCATCTATCGGTATTTTCAAAATTGTTGCTGAGTCTGGTATCGGTGCTGGAACTCGTCGTATTGAGGCAGTGACTGGTAAATCTGCATACGAATTAATGAACGATCAAGTAAGTTTATTAAAAGAAGCTGCAGGCAAAATGAAAACAAATCCGAAAGATATTTTAACAAGAGTAGACGGTCTATTTACTGAAGTGAAACAACTTCAAAAAGAGAATGAATCTCTTGCTGCAAAATTAAGTAACATTGAAGCTGGAAACTTAACAGATTCAGTTGTTACAGTGGATGGAGTAAATGTATTAGCAACAAAAGTAAATGTTGCAGATATGAATAACTTACGTACAATGATGGATGACCTGAAAAATAAATTAGAGTCTGCAGTCGTTGTATTAGCAGCTGTAAATGAGGATAAAGTAAATATTCTAGCAGGTGTAACGAAAGATTTAATCAATCAAGGTTACCATGCAGGTAAACTTGTGAAAGAAGTTGCTTCTCGCTGCGGCGGTGGCGGTGGCGGCCGTCCTGACATGGCTCAAGCAGGTGGTAAAAACCCAGCGCAAGTGGATGATGCACTTGCATTTGTAGAAGAGTACGTTAAATCTGTTTCAAAATAAAGAGATAGTAGTGTACAATAGTAGGGAGAGGAGAGATTCTTCTCCCTATACTTACTACTTATAAGTGAGGTGCTTAAAATGGACGGTTTTGATAAAACAATGAAGTTTAACTTTCAAGATGAAAAACAGAGTGTCCATGTAAACGATGTACTTTTAACTGTGTATGATGCACTTCAAGAAAAAGGCTATAATCCGATTAACCAAATCGTTGGTTATTTATTAAGTGGAGACCCAGCATACATACCTCGTCATAAAGATGCACGAAGCATTATTCGCAAGTTAGAACGTGATGAATTGATTGAAGAGCTTGTGAAGTCTTATTTGAAACAACATCGTGAGGAGTAGTTTATGCGGATATTAGGTTTAGATGTTGGTACAAAAACAGTCGGCGTTGCGATTAGTGACGAAATGGGCTGGACAGCACAAGGTTTAGAAACGATTAAAATTAACGAAGAACGAGGTCAATTTGGTTTTGATCGTATTTCTGAGTTAGTAAAACAGTACAATGTGGACAAGATAATAGTAGGATTGCCAAAGAACATGAATGGTACAATCGGACCACGTGGTGAGGCTTGCCAGCAATTTGCACAATCCTTACGTGAACTGTTACAATTAGACGTCATGATGTGGGACGAGCGTCTGTCAACGATGGCAGCGGAACGTCTTCTTATTTCGGCTGATGTAAGTCGAAAGAAGCGAAAGCAAGTGATCGATAAGATGGCTGCAGTCGTGATTTTGCAAGGATATTTAGATAGTAAATAAGAGGTGACCAGAATGGAAGAAAATCAAATTACAATTGTAGACGAAAAAGGTAACGAGCATTTATGTGAAATTATTTTCACTTTCGATGCTGAAAAATTCGGGAAAAAATCTTATGTAGTCTTTTCTCCGATTGGTGAAGTTGACGAAGATGGCGAACAAATTTATGATGCAATGGCTTTCGAACAAAACGAAGAAGAGTCAGGTGGAACATTACTTCCAATCGAATCTGAAGAAGAGTGGGAAATGGTACAAGAAATGTTTAACACACTTGCTGAAGAAGAAGAGGGCGAAGCGTAATTCAGGTGAAGAAGATGGGCTGTACATGCAGTCCATCTTTTTTTGTATTCTCGTGCAAAATGACAGATTTTTTGTCGAAACTACATAATTGTTTGTAGTATAATGAGACGGATTGTATAAAATAAAAAACTATCTGCAAATGAATGAGCTTTGCTTTGGGTTTGTAGGGCATTGTATAGAGGATGTACATATGGTCTACAATGGAATAAGGAGGAAGAACTTTGATAGAGAATCAAGTGAAGAAGAAGCGTAGAAACACACTTTTAATAGTGGTTATTGCACTACTTGTGGTCTGCGTGTCAGTCTATGCGTATATTTCATCTGCGTTAAAACCAGTTGATAGCGGGAATAAAAAAGAAATTGAAGTAGAGATTCCAAAAGGTTCATCTACAAGTAAAATCGGAGAGATTTTAGAAGAAAAAGGCGCTATTAAAAACGGTACAGTATTTAGCTTCTATGCAAAAGCTAAATCTAAAAATTTGCAGGCAGGTACATATTTGTTAAATTCGTCAATGAATGTAGATGATGTAATGGAACAAATGTCATCGGGTAATGTCCATCGTCCAGTTGCTTATAAATTGACGATTAAGGAAGGTGCACAAGTTGTTGAAATCGCAGATATAATTGCGAAGGAACTGAAATGGAATAAAGATGATGTTGTGCGCCAATTAAACGATAAGGCTTTTATTCAAAAAATGCAGCAAAAATATCCGATATTATTAACAAATAAAATTTTTGATGCCAATATTAAATATCCGTTAGAAGGCTACTTATACCCAGCGACATATTCTTTCTATAAAAAAGATACAACATTGGAAGAAATTGTGACGTCAATGCTTGAAAAAACGAATGCATTAATTGTTCAAAATGAGGCGAAAATGAAAGAAAAGCAGCTGGACGTTCACCAGCTTTTAACATTATCTTCTTTAATTGAGGAAGAGGCGACAGGGTTTACAGATCGTCAAAAGATCTCCAGCGTCTTTTATAATCGTTTAGCAAAAGGGATGCCGTTACAAACAGATCCGACAGTATTATATGCGCTTGGAAAGCATAAAGAACGTGTATTATATGAGGATTTAAAAGTAAATTCACCGTATAATACGTATGTTATAAAAGGATTACCTGTTGGACCAATTGCGAATTCTGGCAAGCATTCAGTACAAGCAGCGTTAGAACCTGCACAAACAGATTATTACTATTTCTTAGCAGCACCAAATGGTGAAGTGTATTATGCAAAAACGTTAGAAGAACATAATGCATTAAAACAAAAATATATTACACAAAAGAAGTGAAAATAGGAGGGAGAGCGAAAAGGGTCGCATATCCCTCTTTTTTATGATAAAATATATCGGGTTAAAAACTGGCAGAAGAATCGTTTTTAATATCAAAACGGGACGTACAAGCTAAGGGTGAAGCTGGCTTGTATTTTTATTGCATTCTATGTGTGAAAAGATAGAAACTGACACGTCATAGAGGCACTTCTCCATGTAAATAAGGAGGACCATTTATGGAGGATGCAGTTAACGAGTACCTATTATCATTTATTGATCCAAAAGATAAACTTATTCTTGAAATGGAACAGTACGCAGGTGAACATCATGTGCCAATTATGGATCGTCTTGGAATGGAGTTTATGTTGCAATTTTTACGTTTAATTGGGCCAAAAAGCATCTTAGAGCTCGGAACAGCAATTGGTTACTCCAGTATTCGTATGATGCAAGCTATCCCTAATTCTCGCATTGTGACAGTAGAACGAAATAGCGATCGATATGAAAAAGCACTTGAATATATAGAGCGTTCTTCTGTAAAAGAGCGTATTTCCGTTATTTATGGTGATGCATTAGAAACAGGTGAACAAGTGAATGAACATGGAACATTTGATGTTATTTTTATTGATGCCGCAAAAGGACAATATCGTCGCTTTTTTGACTTATATGAACCGTTATTAAATCCGGGGGGTGTCATTATTTCAGATAATGTTATGTACCATGGACTTGTAACGACAAAAGAAAAAATTGAAAATAGACGTACGCGTGGTTTGATTCGTCGTATTAAGACGTACAATGAATGGCTAATGAACCATGAAGGATATGATACAACTATTTTTCCGATTGGTGATGGAGTAGCCGTGAGTAAAAAGAGAGGGTGACAACAGTATGAAAAAACCTGAATTGTTAGTAACGCCAAGAGCGGTGGCGGACATTGAACCTCTTGCAAAAGCAGGGGCAAGTGCAGTAATGATCGGTGAGCAAAAGTTTGGCTTACGTTTAGCAGGGGAGTTCACGCGTGATGATGTGAAACAAGCTGTAAGCATTGCACATGAAAATGGTATGAAAGTATACGTAGCGATGAACGCTATGTTCCATAACGACAAAGTAGAAGAATTAAAAGGCTACGTTGCATTCCTGCAAGAAGTACAGGTAGATGCAATCGTCTTTGGAGATCCTGCAGTATTAATGACTGTGCGTGAAGTAGCACCAAACATGCAAATGCATTGGAATACAGAAACGACAGCAACGAACTGGTTCACATGTAACTATTGGGGCCGTAAAGGTGCAAAACGTGCTGTGCTTGCACGTGAATTGAGCTTAGATGAAATTGTTGAATTAAAAGAAAACGCTGAAGTTGAAGTAGAAGTACAAATTCATGGTATGACATGCATGTTCCAATCAAAGCGTTCATTAGTTGGAAACTATTTTGAATATCAAGATCGTAATCTGGAGATTGAAAAGAAAAAGTATGAAGAAAATATGTTTTTACATGATCCAGAGCGTAATAACAAGTATCCGATTTATGAGGACGAAAATGGTACTCATATTATGAGTCCGAATGATATTTGTTTCATTGATGAGTTAGATGAACTTATCGATGCTGAAATCGATAGCTTGAAAATTGATGGTGTGTTAAAAAGCTCTGAATACATTATCCAAGTGACAAAGAAATATCGTAAAGCTATTGATTTATGTGTAGAAGATCGCGATGCGTATTATGACATGAAAGACGATTTATATAAAGAGATAGAAGAAATTCAACCAGTAAATCGTCCGTTAGATACAGGATTCTTCTTTAAAGAAACGGTTTACTAAACGAGGAGGGTGTAGGATATGACTGTACAAGAAATTTCACGAGTAATCGATGGAAAACGCGTTATTGTGAAAAAACCTGAATTGTTAATCCCTGCAGGTAATTTAGAGAAATTAAAAGTAGCTATTCATTACGGTGCAGATGCTGTATATTTAGGTGGACAGGAATTTGGTCTGCGTTCAAATGCAGGGAACTTTACGCTAGAAGAAATGGCAGAAGGCGTAGAATTTGCAAAGAAATATGGCGCAAAAATATATGTAACAACAAATATCTTTGCACATAATGAAAATATGGATGGATTAGAAGATTATTTAAGAGGGATTGAAAAAGCTGGTGTAACAGGTATTATTGTTGCAGACCCGCTTATTATCGAGACGTGTAAACGTGTAGCTCCTTCTGTTGAGGTACATTTAAGTACACAACAGTCTCTATCCAACTGGAAAGCAGCGCAGTATTGGAAAGAAGAAGGCTTGCATCGTCTTGTATTAGCTCGTGAAGTCGGCTATGAAGAAATGAAGGAAATTAAAGAAAACGTTGATATTGAAATTGAAGCGTTCGTCCATGGGGCAATGTGCATTGCATACTCTGGAAGATGTACATTAAGTAACCATATGACAGCACGTGACTCGAACCGTGGTGGTTGTTGTCAGTCATGTCGTTGGGATTATGACCTAGTTCAAGCAGTATCACAACATAAAGAAGCAGAAGAGCTTCCTTTATTCCAAGAAGGCGATGCACACTTTGCAATGAGTCCAAAAGACTTAAACTTGATCCTTTCAATTCCGAAAATGATTGAAATTGGAATTGACAGCTTGAAGATTGAAGGACGCATGAAATCTATTCACTACGTAGCAACAGTAGCAACTGTGTATCGCAAAGTAATTGATGCATATTGCGCGGATCCTGATAACTTTGAGTTTAAACAAGAATGGTTAGATGAGCTCGATAAATGTGCAAATCGTGATACAGCGCCTGCATTCTTTGAAGGAGTTCCAGGATACCAAGAACAAATGTATGGAAATCATAGTAAGAAAACAACGTATGATTTTGCTGGTTTAGTGTTAGATTATAATGAAGAAACAGGCATTGTCACAATCGAACAACGTAACTACTTCAAACCAGGGCATGAGGTTGAGTTCTTTGGGCCAGAAATAGAAAACTTTACACAAACGGTGGAGAAAATTTGGGATGAGGATGGAAACGAATTAGATGCAGCGAGACATCCGTTGCAAATCGTGAAATTCAAAGTGGATCAACCAGTGTATGTGAATAATATGATGCGAAAAAGCATACATCAATAAGAAAGAGTGGTAGTTGAATGGGGACGAATAAGCCGGTTGTAATTGGAATCGCTGGTGGTTCAGGATCAGGTAAAACAAGTGTAACAAAAGCAATTTTTGATCAATTTCAAGGTCATTCCATTTTAATTTTGGAGCAAGATTATTATTACAAAGACCAAAGTCATCTGCCAATGGAAGAGCGTTTAAAAACAAATTACGATCATCCATTAGCGTTTGATAATGACTTATTAATTGAGCACTTACATCAGTTGCTTGCATATAAGCCGGTTGAGAAACCCGTATATGATTATACATTGCATACACGCTCAGAAGAAATTATTCCAGTAGAACCGAAAGATGTAATTATTTTAGAAGGGATTCTTATCTTAGAAGACCCGCGCCTTTGTGATTTAATGGATATTAAGGTGTTTGTTGATACGGATGCTGACCTTCGTATTTTACGTCGCATGCAACGTGATATTAAAGAGCGTGGCCGTACAATGGACTCTGTTGTTGAGCAGTATGTAAATGTTGTACGTCCAATGCACAACCAATTTATTGAGCCTTCTAAGAAATTTGCGGATATAATTATTCCAGAAGGCGGACAAAATCATGTTGCAATCGATATTATGGTCACAAAAATTGCAACAATTCTTGAACAAAAAGTGAATTTGTAATAGCATAGTAAAAGATATACGATAGGAAGGGATTTTTTCCCTTCCTATCGAATACAATGAAACATGCCAACCTCATCTATCTATAGGTGAGGGCATATTTATATGAACTTTCCATACATATCTTCTTTATATGAGGAAGAATTGGAAAATACGGGGTTGTATGTGACAACTCCGCTAGTGCATGTGTACTAGAAACCTCCGCTATAGGATAAAGCGGAGGAGTTTTCATATTGAACTCCTCTTTTTTTCGGGGGATTGGTATATAAAAGGAGTGGAAAACATGGCAACAGAAAAAACATACCCTATGACGCAAGAGGGTAAACAAAAATTAGAAAATGAAATTGAGCAATTAAAAACAGTAAGACGTAAAGAAGTTGTAGAGCGTATTAAAATCGCACGTAGCTTCGGTGATCTTTCAGAGAACTCGGAGTACGATGCAGCGAAAGATGAGCAAGCATTCGTAGAAGGACGTATTACACAACTAGAAAATATGATTCGTAACGCAGTTATCATTGAAGATAATGGCGAAGAGTCTACAGTTGTAACATTAGGTAAAACTGTAGTATTCAAAGAATTACCAGATGGAGATGAAGAAGCTTACACAATCGTTGGTAGCGCAGAAGCTGATCCATTTGAAGGAAGAATTTCTAACGATTCTCCAATCGCAAAAAGCTTATTAGGTAAGCAAATTGGTGAAAAGGTAGCAATCCAAACGCCAGGCGGAGAAATGCAAGTAGAGATTATCTCTGTAAAATAATAAAAAAGGTTCACTCATATGGGTGAACCTTTTTTATTTTTTCTCTTTCATTATCCCATTGCTCTCAAGATTCTGAGTGAAAAGTGCTATATAATCGTCCATGATAGTTTGGTTTGAGCGATAAAAGAAAAAGGATCCTTAAGGGAGTTTTCACTTTATTCGACATAATATGACGATGTAAGAGCTTTAATTCTGATATTATAAGTGAGGAATTTTATACTTTTATGTTTTGAAGTGTGAAGAGAGTTTAAAAGGGATAAGGAAGAGGGACAGTTCATGAAAAAGAAATTATTTGCAGCACTCACTTGTGGCGTTATGATGACAGGATTAGCGGCATGTGGATCTAGTGAGAAAACAAGTGCATCAAACGAATCGAAACCGAAACAAGAAGAAAAAAAGGATGATGCAGCAACTTCGTCTTCAAACAGCACACCGAATACAAAGGGGAACACGGAATTAGATAAGAATAAAAAGGAACAGAAATTCGAAGACTTTGCTCTAGAGTACCAGTTAGCTATTGTAATGAGAATGTTTCAGGATGTGACGATTAAGTATGATTATGCGATTGGTAATCCAGAATATTTGTTACAGGATACAATGGATCAGAAGACAATAGATGATATGAAGAATATGTTACAAGAACAGGCAAAGAATAATGATAAACTTTTTAAAGATGAAGTGAATCAAGCGTATACTTATTTAAATCAATCTAAAGTAAGTAATAAAGATGAAATTCAAAAGTTAATTAATGCAGAAAATGAATATTTAAAGATCGTAGACAAGATGATCGCATGTATTGATTCTGTAACGGTTGAGAATGCAAAAGAAAAAAGAAGTGAAATGCAAGCTTTACAACCGGATTATTTAAAAGCAGCAGCTCAAGTAACAACTACTACAATTGAGGTTGCAAAAAATTCAGGAATAGATGAAGAGAGTTTTAGGTCAATTCTTATGAAATTTCTTAAGCAGCCAAAAGATTTATAAAAATCATTCAATCATACAAGAAAAATACAAACTCTAATAATATTTCGTTCTGTATAAAAGGAATGACACCTCGTCTAAACTGAAAAGACGAGGTGTTTTTTATGAAAATCAAACGGAGAATTATCATCACCTTATTATGCTTTACATGCATCATGTTGCTATTGCTTGGAAGATTGGTACAAATACAGCTTATATCTACTGAATCATTTACAGATAAACATATAAATTTAATTGAAAAGAGTGTTACCCAGCGTACACAAGCAGTTACAGTGGATGATGGTAGGGGACGTTTTATTGATCGAAATGGAGTAGAACTTGGTGAAGAAAAGTATTCAGTGTTAATTATTTTTCCATTTCTACAAATAAAAAATGACATGTTAGAGAAAATTGCGCATATCATTAGTGTGCCGGGACAAGACATAAATCTGCAAATGAAAGACAAACGAAAACCATTTATATTTCAAAGAGGTGATAAACCGTTTCAATTAACGAAAGAACAGGTGGAAAAGATTAATCGTGCGGATATGTTAGGCATGGTTGCAACTGAAGTAAGGGTGAAACAAATAACAGAAGCAGAGCATTTAATTGGTGCAGTAGGAGAAAACGAGAATGAATTTCAAAAGCGATACGGGGAAATGAAGAAGTTCCCTATTCAAACACCGATTGGTATTTCAGGACTTCAACAATCATTTGATGAATTTTTAATGACTGATGGTGAAACGAAAGTGTTGTATCAAGTAGACAGACAGGGCGAACCGATTTTTGGGAAACGTGCAAAATATACATCTCCTGGAAATCCTTTTTATCCAGTTACGATTCAAACAACGATAGAAAAGTCTTTGCAACAAAAAGCAGAAGAGCTTGTGCAAATGCATGGAATAAAAAACGGTGGATTAGTACTACTTGATGTGAAGAAGAGTGAAATTTTAGCAATGGTGAGTAAACCATCTTTACAGACGAATGATAAGCGTACGTATCAAAAAACGATGGAAAACCAAATGCTAACGCCTCATTTTCCTGGTTCTATTTTTAAAACAGTTGTAGCGGCCGCGGCAATTGATAAGGATATAATTCAATCTCATCGTATATTTAACTGTGATACAGATCCGTATGGCGAAAATACTCCGCAGGTTATGATGGGGAAATTAAGCTTCACAGAGAGCTTTGCTAGGAGTTGTAACAGGACATTTGCTGTGCTTGGTGATGAATTGATGCAAAAGGATAAACATGTAATGGAAACGTATTTAGAAGCGCTAGGAGCGAGTGAGAAGGTAGGATGGAAAGGGCAAGTGTTTCATACGTCTGGGTTTAAACAGTTGATAGAAGAGAAAAAAGCAATTGTTTGGAATGAAGAAGAAACTAAGATGAGTCACAAAGCAATCGCCCAAACGGCGATTGGGCAAAAGGATGTAAGAATATCCCCTTTAGCTGTTGCAAATATGATGGCGACGATTGCAAGAAATGGAGAGAAGAAAGAAGTAAAAGCTGTAAAAGAAATACGGTACAAAAATGGCACAAGATTTTTTTATTTTGAAGATCATAAATTGGAGGGGCGACAACTCTCTTATCATACAGTGAAACAAGTGCAATCACTATTAAGAAAAGTAGTAACGATGGAGAAAGGAACAGGTACTACTTTTCAGTCATTACCGCTATCTGTTGCCGGAAAATCTGGGACGGCACAAACAGGAAAAGGAAATCGTGTAAATCGTTGGTTTGCGGGTTACTTCCCGTATGAAAACCCAAGATATGCGTTAGTAGTTGTTGACTTAGAAACGAATAATGAACAAAATACTGTAACACCGATTTTTAAAGAATTTGTAGAAGAGATTGCTCACTTGGAAAGTAGAAGGTAATCTTGCAATTTATTATCAAATGTTTTCATTTCGTGAAAAAATTACTGTAGTTATTCAACCTTTTAAGATTTAGTGTTACAATAGCAAGTAGGAAAAACTGCATGGAGGTTTGAAGAATGGCAGGAGGATCTAGATTCCAACAGAAACAACAAAAACGTCGTCAAAACGGTGTTTTAAATATTGCAATTGCTATTGTGTTATTAGCAGTACTTGTTGTAGCGTATCAAGTATTCTTTACTTCTGATACAACAGAGCAAGCATCTTCTCCAGACAAGAAAGTATCTCAGCAAACAACGAAAGATAATAAAGCTGAGAAAACGAAAGAGAAAGAAGAAGCTAAGAAACAAGAGCAAGCAGCAGCGAAGAAAAAAGAGGACGAAGAGAAACAAAAAGCTGAGGAAGAAGCAAAAGCAAATGAAAAGACCCCAGCTGAAAAAACACAGCCTAAAGCAACAGATGCTTATACGAAACCTTCTTGGAAGCCAGTTGGTACAACGCAAGGTGCAACACCGGCAATGACATTTCAACAAGGATCAGCAGATTGGAATGAGATGAAACAAGCAATTTCCGCTGCAATCGAAGTTCCAGTGGAACAATTGGTTATTCACCGCATTGGGAATAACGGTAAGCAAAAAGCGTACGGTAATGTTCAAGATAAACAAACTGGTAAAAGATATTATGTAAATATTGATTGGGTAGAAAATGAGGGTTGGAAACCAGCACTTGTTCAAACTCTAAACTAAAAAAGAGAGAGGTTCTTAGAACCTCTCTCTTTTTTAGTTAGCGTAATTTTTTTAATTTAAAATGAACAACTGCGCTGTAATAAGGTCTTTTGCTCTCGGGATCCATAACCATTTGATGAGAAATATAATGAACCTCCAGCATAAGTGCTTTGTTATTGTCAATTTGTTCGTTAATTTTCTTTTCTAAGGAAACTAAGTTTGGTGCTTCAAAAAATTCTACTTTATCTTCCAGCATTTCAAACGTAAATGACACAAAAAACGCTCCTCTCCATATAATCAAGTTAAGTGTAACAAAGAAAAGAAGGAAATACCATTTCCGTTTCAATTGACATTTTCGTAAAGAAAGCATATCATACTGATAAAACCGATAAGAAAAAGGGGAATTTTATATGGGTACAGAATTTAACGGTTTATTTGATGAGTGGGCTCATACGTACGATTCATTCGTACAAGGCGAAGATATACAATATAAAGAAGTTTTCGCTCGTTATGAGGAGATTTTAGAGGATGTAGTAAATAAATCATTTGGAAATGTATTAGAATTTGGTGTTGGTACTGGTAATTTAACAAATAAATTATTACTTGTTGGCCATACTGTTTACGGCATAGAGCCGTCACGTGAAATGCGTACAATCGCAAAGCAAAAGCTACCAGAAGGATTTTCAATTACAGAGGGAGATTTTCTTTCTTTTGATGTTCCCGATTCTATTGATACAATTGTAAGCACTTATGCGTTTCATCATCTAACAGATGAAGAAAAAGATGTAGCAATTGCGAAGTATAGTCAATTGCTTCATAAAGGTGGTAAAATAGTGTTTGCTGATACGATATTTGCAGATCAAGAAGCGTATGATAAAACTGTTGAAACTGCAAAACAAAGAGGTTTTCATCAGTTAGCAAACGATTTGCAAACAGAATACTATACACGTATTCCGATTATGCAATCTATTTTTGAAAACAATGGCTTCCATGTAACATTTACGAGATTAAATCATTTCGTTTGGGTAATGGAGGCAACTAAGCAATAGAAAGAGGGATTAGATTGAGAATTGCTGTAATTGGAGCAATGGAAGAAGAAGTACGTATTTTACGTGACAAATTAGAACAAGCAGAAACAGAAACCGTTGCAGGTTGTGAATTTACGAAAGGGACATTAGCAGGACATGAAGTAATCTTGTTAAAGTCTGGTATTGGTAAAGTAAATGCGGCTATGTCGACGACAATTTTATTAGAGAGATACCAACCTGAAAAAGTAATTAATACAGGCTCAGCTGGTGGATTCCATCAATCTTTAAATGTTGGGGATGTTGTCATCTCAACAGAAGTTCGCCATCATGACGTGGATGTAACGGCATTTGATTACGAATATGGTCAAGTGCCAGGGATGCCACCAGGATTTAAAGCGGATGAAGCACTAATAGCATTAGCTGAGAAATGTATGAAATCCGAAGAGAACATTCAAGTTGTGAAAGGAATGATTGCAACAGGGGATTCATTTATGAGTGATCCAAACCGAGTTGCAGCAATCCGTGATAAATTTGAAAATCTTTACGCAGTAGAAATGGAAGCAGCAGCGGTTGCGCAAGTATGTCATCAATACAAAGTACCATTTGTAATTATTCGTGCACTTTCTGATATTGCTGGTAAAGAATCAAACGTTTCATTTGATCAATTTTTAGATCAAGCAGCTCTTCATTCTACAAACTTTATTGTAAAAGTGTTAGAAGAGTTAAAGTAATGTAACAAAAAGGCAACTGTCTCATATAAAGAAGATACATACAGTTGCCTTTTCTTTATTGGCAAATAAGGAGGAGAACACGATGAAGGTGTATCGTGGAGTTCATGAATTAATCGGTCATACACCGATTGTAGAAATTACTCGTTTTTCACTTCCAGAGGGCGTTCGTTTATTTGCAAAGCTTGAATTTTATAATCCAGGTGGAAGCGTGAAAGATCGCTTAGGAAGAGAATTGATTGAAGATGCACTAGCAAAAGGACTTGTAAAGCCAGGAGGAACAATTATTGAACCGACGGCAGGGAATACTGGCATTGGACTGGCACTCGCAGCACTAGAGCATGATTTACATGTAATTGTTTGTGTTCCAGAAAAATTCAGTATTGAAAAGCAAGAGCTGATGAAAGCACTTGGTGCAACAGTTGTGCATACGCCAACTGAACAAGGAATGACAGGCGCAATTGCGAAGGCGAAAGAATTAGTAAAAGAAATTCCAAATTCATACTCTCCAAGTCAATTTGCAAATGATGCAAATCCACGTGCCTATTTCAAAACATTAGGCCCAGAGCTGTGGGAAGCGTTGGATGGAGAGATTAACATATTCGTAGCAGGTGCAGGTACTGGCGGTACATTTATGGGAACTGCCTCCTATTTAAAAGAACAAAATCGTGAAATTAAAGCGGTGATTGTAGAACCAGAAGGATCTATTTTAAATGGTGGTGAAGCAGGTTCACATGAAACAGAAGGAATCGGTCTTGAATTTATTCCGCCATTTTTAAAATCATCATATTTCGATAAAATTCATACCATTTCTGATCGAAATGCATTCAGACGTGTGAAAGAATTAGCGCAGAAAGAAGGCCTTCTTGTTGGTAGTTCTTCAGGAGCAGCATTTCATGCGAGCCTATTAGAGGCTGAAAAGGCAAAACCAGGTACAAATATTGTAACGATTTTTCCAGATAGCAGTGAGCGTTATTTAAGTAAAGATATATACAAAGGGTGGGAATAAAAAATGAGAGCAAAAACAAAGTTAATTCATGGTATTCGCATAGGAGAACCTTCAACTGGATCTGTAAACGTACCGATTTATCAAACAAGTACGTACAAACAAGAAGCAGTTGGTAAACATCAAGGATACGAATATTCACGTACAGGTAATCCAACGCGTTCAGCATTAGAAGAAATGATTGCCGTATTAGAAAACGGTCATGCAGGATTTGCATTTGGTTCAGGAATGGCTGCTATTACAGCAACTATTATGTTATTCTCAAAAGGAGATCATGTCATTTTAACAGATGACGTATATGGCGGAACATATCGTGTGATTACAAAAGTATTGAATCGTTTCGGTATTGAACATACATTTGTAGATACAACAAATTTAGATGAAGTAGCAGAAGCAGTACGTCCAAATACAAAGGCAATTTATGTAGAAACACCAACAAATCCATTATTAAAAATTACAGATATTAAGCAAATTTCTACATTTGCAAAGGAAAAAGGTCTATTAACAATTATTGATAATACATTCATGACGCCATACTGGCAGTCACCAATTTCTTTAGGAGCAGATATTGTACTTCACAGTGCAACGAAATATTTAGGTGGACATAGCGATGTTGTTGCCGGATTAGTTGTTGTTAATAGCGCGCAATTAGCAGAAGACCTTCATTTCGTTCAAAACTCAACAGGTGGTATTCTTGGACCACAAGATAGCTTCTTGTTACTTCGTGGTTTAAAAACATTAGGAATTCGTATGGAAGAACATGAAATAAATTCACGCGCGATTGCTGAGTTTTTAAATAATCATCCAAAAGTTAATAAAGTATACTATCCAGGCCTTGAATCACATCCGAATCATGCATTAGCAACTGAACAAGCGAATGGATACGGTGCAATTATTTCATTCGATGTAGATAGTGCAAAAACGCTAAATAAAGTACTTGAGAAACTGCAGTATTTTACGCTTGCTGAAAGTTTAGGAGCAGTAGAAAGCTTAATTTCTATTCCAGCTCAAATGACACATGCATCTATTCCAGCAGATCGTCGTAAAGAGCTAGGAATTACAGATACATTAATTCGTATTTCTGTCGGTATTGAAGATGGCGAAGATTTAATTGAAGATTTAGCCCAAGCATTAGCATAATAAAAAAGCACTGCTAAAAGGCAGTGTTTTTTTAAATACAATTTGTGAAACTTTTCACAAATTAGACACACACAATTAAAAATATTTCGTGTATAGTAAAATCATGAAATAATACTTCACACATAAATATGTGAAACATTTCACAAATAATAGGATTCATGTAGGAAAAGTAACTCTATTTTTTTACGCTAATAGGGACGTATTAAGACCCTTAGGGTCTATTTAAGTCCATATAGCAGAATAGGAGGAAATTACATGGTAGTCAAAGAGAAAGTTGTAAATGAAACGCAAGAAGTGGTAGAAATGATTGAGGCGTTAGTAAAGAATGGTAAAAAAGCTTTACAAGCATTAGAAGGTTTTACACAGGAACAAATTGATAAAATTGTACATGAAATGGCACTTGCGGGCGTGGATCAACATATGCCGCTTGCAAAAATGGCTGTTGAAGAAACGGGACGCGGTGTGTATGAGGATAAATGTATTAAAAATATTTTTGCAACTGAATATATTTGGAATAGCATAAAAAATGACAAAACAGTGGGGATTATTCGTGAGGATCCACATGAGGAAGTAATAGAAATTGCAGAGCCGGTCGGTGTGGTTGCTGGGGTAACGCCAGTAACAAATCCAACGTCAACAACGATGTTTAAAGCGATCATTGCGATAAAAACGAGAAACCCAATTATTTTTGCATTCCACCCTTCAGCGCAGCAATGTTCTATCGCAGCTGCAAAAACAGTGCGCGATGCTGCAGTGAAAGCTGGTGCACCAGAGAACTGTATTCAATGGATTGAAAAGCCTTCTGTTGAGGCAACAAAACAATTAATGAATCATGAAGGTGTAGCGCTTGTTCTGGCAACAGGAGGAGCAGGAATGGTAAAATCAGCATATTCAACTGGTAAACCAGCTTTAGGAGTAGGACCAGGTAACGTTCCATGTTATATGGAAAAATCAGCGAATGTGAAACGTGCTGTGAATGATGTAATCTTATCAAAAACATTTGATAACGGTATGATTTGTGCTTCTGAACAAGCAATTATTGTAGACAAAGAGATCTATAATGATGTGAAACAAGAAATGATAGCAAACAATTGTTATTTTGTAACAGAAGATGAACGGAAGAAATTAGAGAAACTTGTCATTAATGAAAATACATGTGCAGTAAATAGCGATATTGTTGGGAAATCTGCTCACTACATTGCATCACTAGTAGGAATTGCAGTACCAGAAGATACAAAAATGCTGGTTGCAGAAATTAAAGGAGTCGGCGCAAATTATCCGCTATCCCGCGAAAAATTAAGCCCAGTATTAGCTTGTATAAAAGCAAATTCATTAGAAGAAGGATTGCAGCATTGTGAAAACATGTTAGAGCTTGGCGGTTTAGGACATTCTGCAGTTATTCATTCTACAAATACAGAAGTACAAAAACAGTTTGGTTTACGTATGAAAGCATGTCGTCTTATTGTGAATGCTCCGTCAGCACAAGGCGGAATTGGTGATATATATAATGCTTTCATTCCATCGCTTACACTTGGATGCGGATCATACGGAAAGAACTCTGTATCTCAAAACGTAACGGCAACTCATTTAATGAACGTAAAGAGACTTGCAAATAGAAAAAAGAATATGCAGTGGTTCAAGCTGCCACCAAAAATTTATTTTGAAAAACACGCTACGCAATATTTAGCAAGTATGCCAAACATTTCACGAGCATTCATTGTAACAGATCCTGGAATGGTTCAACATGGATATATTGATGTAGTAACGCATTATTTAGGTCAACATAGAAATGATGTAAAAGTAGAAATATTCTCTGAAGTAGAACCAGATCCATCAGATGAAACTGTATTTAAAGGTGCAGAAATGATGAGAAGCTTCAAGCCAGACGTGATTATTGCTCTTGGCGGCGGATCAGCGATGGATGCAGCAAAAGGAATGTGGCTATTTTATGAGCATCCAGAAACAGAATTCTTTGGTATCAAACAAAAGTTTTTAGATATTAGAAAACGTACATGCAAATATCCAAAACTAGGAACTAAAGCGCAGTTTGTTGCGATTCCTACAACATCTGGAACAGGATCAGAAGTGACACCATTTGCGGTTATTACAGATAAAAAGAATAATATCAAATACCCGCTTGCTGATTATGAATTAACACCAGACGTTGCAATCGTTGACCCGCAGTTCGTTAAGACAGTACCACCACATGTAACTGCTGATACAGGAATGGATGTATTAACACATGCGATTGAAGCGTACGTATCTATTATGGCAAACGATTATACAGATGGATTAGCTTTAAAAGCAATTGATCTTGTCTTTAAATATTTACCACGTGCATATAAAGATGGAAATGACGAAGAAGCTCGTGAAAAAATGCATAATGCTTCAGCAATTGCTGGGATGGCATTTGCCAATGCGTTTCTTGGTATTAACCATAGCTTAGCGCATAAAATTGGACCGGAGTTTCATATTCCGCATGGACGTGCTAATGCAATCTTAATGCCGCATGTTATTCGCTATAATGCAATTAAACCAAGAAAACATGCACTATTCCCTAAATATGAGCACTTTGTTGCGGATGAGCGTTATGCACATATCGCAAGAATGCTTGGTCTTAAAGCACGTACAGTAGAAGAAGGCGTGGAATCATTAGTACAAGCTATTATCGCCCTTGGAAAAGAATTAAATATTAATATGAGTGTTGCTGGCCAAGGTATTGAAAAAGAAGCATTTGAAGCGGTTGTTGATATACTTTCTGAACGAGCATTTGAAGATCAATGTACAACGGCAAATCCGAAATTACCGCTTATTTCAGAGTTGAAAGAAGTGTATATGCAAGCTTATAAAGGTGTATAGAAAATTTGAAAGAGCCGTTTAGCAGCGGCTCTTTTTACTTTGGAAAACATCTCCCTCATTGGCTGTATTTACTTGCCTCAGAAACGATTAGAATATGATAGAGTGAGAGGGAGGAGTGGTAGAAGTATGAAAGAATTACAACAGAAAATAGCAGATTATATTCGCTTCGGTCAAGTTCTTCTTGCGCTAGCCACATTTTTAATGATTGGTTTATTAATCCCAAATGGAGGGAGAGAAACTGTACAATCCTTTGCGATGATGGGTGTTATTGTTTTATTTTTAGGGATGTCATTTTTCTTTTTCAAGCGTGTTAAAGTATTGCGTGACAGGTTAGAGGAGAACGAGTATGAATAAGATTGATAGATGAAACGCTACGAAAAGAGTGTATCTTTTTGTAGCGTTTTTTCGTATAAGTAAAATTTGTAGAAAATGTATGTGATTTATATTGACAATGATAATCTTTATCAATTGAAATATAATAGAACTAAGTTCTAATTCAAGGTCATTTGTGAACGGAAGTTCTTGTCCGTTGTTAGAACAAGATAAATATCTAGTATATAATTGAAAGTCCTCCCCCCCTCAACTGTAGTTTTCTTTATACTAGTTATGATATGGATGCAGTAGACAAGCTTTGTCTACTGTCTTTTTTTTGTTAAAACTTGTATATCATTGTAATCGGTAATAATAAAATCTGCATAAGGTGTTAGTTCTTTTATAGCATGTTCATGATTTGCAATACCGACAGCGATACTTCCGGCATCTTTGGCCATTTTTACATCCACAACAGTATCTCCAATCATTACTAGTTCATTTGACTTAATGGCAAGTTGTTCACATGCTTTTGTAATCATTTCTGGGTAAGGCTTTCCGTTTTCTACATCTTCTGGCGTAAAGAGAAATTGAAAAGATGGTATGTTAAGTAAATCAATACACTTTTTTGTTCTCACCTTATTATCTGAGGTAAGAATACCTGTGTATATTCCTTCTTTTTGCAAAGAAATGATGCATTCAGTTACCCCTTGAATAGGATGAAAAGCTTGTTCAATGGATAATTGTTCATTACTTTTTTCAAATATGGTAGTAGCGAGTTCTTTGCAACGATGCCATGGATATTTTTTGATTTGATATAAAAGGCTCGCGACAACAATTATTTCTTCTTCTTCAGATGCGACCGCTAATAGGCCTTTAAAATCAACTTGGTTTGGAGGGACAAATCCAACTGCTTTTTCCCAAAGTGGTTCATACTTTTTACCAACAATTTGTGAAAATTTGGATTTTCGCAGTCTATCAATTTCCTGCCAAAATGGAGTAGCTTGAAATAACGTACCATCTTTATCAAAGGCAACTGCCTTTGTTTCAATAATTTTTCCTGAAATTTGAATTTTCCCCATATTTCATGTCACCTCGTTTATAATAGTTACCATATACTGTACATTCTGAAATGCATTACAGGTCAAGGGGGGAGTTAAGATTTCTACAATTGAAGATATCGCGAAATTAGCTGGAGTGTCTAAAGCAACGGTTTCCCGTGTAATCAATCATCATCCGTATGTACGTCCAGAATTAAGGGCGAAAGTGCAAGCGATTATTGATGAAAAAAATTATGTACCTGTGGCAACGGCGAAAGATTTACGTCGTCTGCAAACAAATTTAATCGGTGTAGTCGTACCAAATTTACATCATCCCTTCTTTAGTCAGTTAATCCAAGAGTTAAGTGGTATTTTAAAAATAGATTGTTATGATGTCGTGATATTACAATCAAATTATGAAGTTGAGAGAGAAAGAGAATTTTTACAATATATTAGGACGAAGAAGTTAGATGGGTTTATTTTTACTACACTTTCTTTGCCAATAGAGGAAATAGAACGTGCGGTCTCTTCAGGAGCAATTGTTATCTGTAATGAACATGTAGAAACAGAATTCGTATCCACAGTTCAATTTGATGAAGAGTTAGCAGGTTATATAGGAACGAAGCACCTTTTTGAAAATGGATATACACGTATAGGATTTTGTTACGATACATTAAAAAGTAAAGCGCAGAGACAGAGATACCAAGGATATAAACGAGCTTTAAAGGAGCATGGCCTACAGTTGCAGCAAGAATGGGTATTTTCGAATTGCTGTGGACTGAAGGATGGAAAGAATGTTATACATGTCATTCAATCCATGAAAAATGCTCCTGATGCAATTTTTACAGGTAGTGATGAGATAGCTGCTGGAATCATTATGGAAGCGCAACGATTAAGAATTCGTATCCCACAAGATTTTGGTGTTATGGGATTTGATAATCAAGAGATCTCCATGATAATGCACCCTAATATAACAACGATCAATACCTCCATCAAAAGTATGGCAAAGAATACTATCGTATTATTGCATAAACAATTACGAGGAGAGCATATACAACGTATACAATTGCCTATTTCAGTTATAGAAAGAGAATCTACAAGAAAGGAGTAGGAGTATGTTCCATACAGATCATTTACAATTTCGCAAATATACAATGACCGATTTAGATTTTTACGCTTCTTTATGGGGAAATGAGAAAGTGATGCGTTACATTGGGAACGGAACTCCGAAAACATATATGCAGTGTAAAAAAAGTCTTGAAAGCTGGGTTCTTCCTAGTTATAAAAACGGTTTAGGATTATTTCTAATGATTGAAAAGGAAACAGATACACCAATTGGTCACGCAGGACTCGTTAGGCAACAAGTAGATGGAAGAGAAGAAATTGAAATTGGGTACTGGTTACTTCCAGAGTATTGGGGAAAGGGATATGCAAAGGAAGCAGCAACAGCCTTTCGAGATTATGGTTTTCAAGTGTTAAGTTTGAATAAGCTCATTTCTCTTATTAATCCAGATCATCCTGCTTCTATCTTTGTTGCCCGAAAAACAGGAATGAGTTATGAGAAGACAGCATCATTTCATGGAATAGATGTTCTTGTATATGCAATTAAAAGAACAGGATAAATCCTGCTCTTTTAAAGAAAGAGACTACTAAATACCATTAATATGTTTAAAATTACATGCCATATAATAGCTGGAATGATACTATTTGATTTCACAACTATTCCTCCATAAAATATACCAGCTATAATAAAAGCGGTGGAAACACTCCAAGAAAAACCTAAGGAGTAATGCTGTAAACCAAAACCAATGCTTGTAAGCAAAATAGCCTATTTTTCATCAAACTGATTTGTAAACTGATGTAGTAGGATTCCCTGCCAAATACATTCTTCTAATACGCCATTGATAATAGAAAACAATACGGCAAATAGCATGAGATGTTGTATATAAGATATTTCTTTTTGTAGTAGAAAAGGTGTAAAGGTGACGATGTTAATAGAAATCGCGATGATAAGAAATATATAAATTTTAACTTGATGAGGACCACTCCAAATAAAAGGCATGTGCAAAGTATTGTTCCATTTTGGTTGATTCTAATTTAGAGATATTCGCTGTTTGCGTACAAGAGCATCTATGAGAAATGGCACAAAAATAAGAAGTAGGCAAAGACGTTTCACAATAATTGTTAGTTCTCTTGAAGAAAAGGAAATTTGATCCATAGTAAATAAATAGAGAAAGAATCCACTCCAAAATAATAGAGTAATCCATATGAAATGATGATAGTTTTTCTTTTTTAGTAGTAGAAGTAGTAATGTAAGGATCCATAAACAAAAGAATGCTATATTAGTAGTTTGTATAGTAATCATAAGAAGTGTAAAAGAATAATAAAAATCCCTTCATCTTTTTCTCCTTTTAAAAAGGTAATATTCAACTTTTAAAGAATAGTATATAACAATAAAAGGGGGAATGGGATTGTATATTTATCATAATGGACTCATTATTCGAGAAGGAACGACAGGTGTGCCAGCTTATGCAATTAAAAGTTTATTTGAAGATGCGGGCTGGAGTAACAATAGCATTCCATCATGGCAAATTGAAAAATTTACGATAGCATTTGAAAATTCTACGTGGGCTTTTACGATTTGGGATGAGGAAGAAATGATTGCGATGGTTCGTGTTATTTCTGATCAGATAATGGCTGCAAATATTATGGATTTAGTTGTGAAGTATGAATATAGAGGAAAAGGATTAGGAAAGAAGCTCGTTTCCCTTTGTATGCAGAAACTCCCTCATGGAGATTGGTTTGCTCATACTTCTGCGAATAATTTTGATTTTTATCGTAGTTGTGGTTTTGAGGTGCGGGATTTATCTCAAAATGGGACGTGTGCTTATTATGGTTATAATGAAGCGAAAAAAGCAGGACATCGATAATCCCATTAGATAATAGAAAGCGTGTAAAAAGGATTGCTAGACGATAGCGATCCTTTTGTATTTACACAGATAAACTATTTTATTGTACAAAAAAGAAGTAGTGAATTGCGAATGAGAGAGTAAACAAGGGGAGTAGGAATATCATTTTCTTTTTGAAACCTTTAAAGAAGGAGTTATTATTGGGAGCAAGCCAAACTTCTAATGTGGAATAGAAGAGTAATGAAACTGCCAATAATATGCCACTAACTAATTCAAATGTCATTGTTAAGACCTCCAATTTCACCAAAGATACTTAAATAATAACACGAAAATGTTAATTATTAACAGTTTGTAACGATACTTTTAGTGATTAAAATGAAGGTCTATTCATTTTGTGGTAAAATAATAAAGAAAATTCAGAAATTTAAAAAGGAGGATAAAATGAATATTAAAGTAGGAGATACGTTTCGGTACGAAAGAACATTTACAGAAGAAGAGGTTTTGGAATTTGCTCATCTTACAGGTGATAAAGGGAGACATCATATGGAACATGATGAGCAGGGACGTTTAATGGTGCATGGGTTATTAACTGCAAGTATTGGAACGAAAATTGGTGGAGAGGTACATTACATAGCACGGGAATTAGTAAGTGAATTCATCAGGCCTGTTTTTACTGGAGATACAATTACTTGTGATGTAACTCTTACAAGTGTGGAACAAATGGAAGGGTACAAAAAGGTATCGATAGAGTCGATTTATCGTAATCAAAAAGGGAAAGAAGTATTAGTAGGATCAAGCTATGGAATTATACGAGAATAATGCAAAAAGCCTGTTTTTCATTTTTGAAAACAGGCTTTTTGCATTGCATTTTAATATACACGTTTTCGATTTTCAGCATGGCTCGAGATGAGTAATAATGCGGAGTCTTCGCCAATATTACGCACAATATGTGGCACACATGCACTCCAGGAGAAAGAATCTCCTTCTTCCACAATCGCGATATCTTCTCCGTGCTGTACTTCTAATTTACCGCGCAAAACAAGATGGCATTCTTCACCTTCATGAGCATTTGGTATATTTTCTTTTGGGAATCCAGCTGGGATTTCTACTAAAGATAAACGAAGGCCTCCTTGCTCAGCGACATGTTCAATCCTTTGTTCATCTTTTCCATACACACTGTATTTTCGTTCTTCCTTTTTTACAATTTTCATGTGATCTTTTTGCTCAAGTAATAAATAAGGGAGAGGAACGTTTAAAAATTTGGAAATTGTTTCTAAAGTTGAGATAGATGGAGAAGTTTTATTATTCTCGACCTGGCTCATAAAACCTTTAGAAAGTCCTGTTCCTTCACAAATTTGGGCGATAGTGACGCCTCTGCGCTGACGAATTTCACGTATTGCAGAACCGATATTCATAATAATCAAGCTCCTTTTTGTAGACAACTATTTGTATCATAGCAAAAAAAAACATTTTTTTCTCAAGAAAAATAAATTGACGAATAAAAAAAATTATTGTATGTTTTGTAATGTAAACAAAAGTTTTATATTATAAAACTAAAAAGGAGAGAACAAAATGAATCAACATATTGGTAATTTAATTATTCGTATCGTATTAGGAGTAACGTTTTTTATGCATGGTTTGGCAAAGTTCCAATCAGGCATTGATAATATTGCAGGATGGTTTACAAGCATTGGTTTACCAGGTGCTCTTGCATACGGCGTAGCGACAGTAGAATTAGTTGGTGGTCTGTTATTGATTATCGGTTTAGGTGTACGTTATATTGGATTATTATTCGCACTTATTTTAGTTGGAGCAATTGTAAAAGTAAAATGGTCTGCTGGTTTATTAGGAGATGGAAAGAATCCAGGATACGAATTAGACCTTGCATTGTTGGCAATGGGTCTTTACTTATTCGTTGTTAAAGCTGAAGGTTTTGTAGATAACTTCTTAAAAGCAACTGTATTCAAAAAAGACTAATCGAAATGGGGGCATAACAATATGGACTTTCGACTTCATCCCAGTACAACACTCGGTGCAGTTCATTTATATGTATCGAACTTACAACAATCTCTAGCATTCTATACAGATGTGTTACGATTGAAAGTGGTAAGAGAAGAGGAGCATATCGCTACACTTGGTAATGAAAGTAATGAACCACTTCTTATAATAGAAGAGAAAGAAAATGCTCTTCCAAAACAAAGAAGTCGCACTGGTTTATATCACTTTGCAATCTTACTACCAAGTAGACAAGATTTAGCAAATATTCTTCTTCATCTTGTGCAGAAAGTGTATCCGTTACATGGCGGGGCAGATCATTACTTTAGCGAAGCAATTTATTTAGCTGACCCAGATGGAAATGGAATCGAAATTTATCATGATCGTCAAAGAGAAGTATGGCGTGATGAAAAGGGAGAGCTTCCGTTTGTTAGCAACCCATTAGATGGAGAAGGATTATTACAACAAGGAAATGAGTGGAATGGATTTCCAAACGGAACAGTAATGGGACATATTCATTTACATGCTGCTGATTTAGAAGAAGCAAAACGTTTTTATGTAGATGGGCTTGGATTTGAAGTGACGATTCCAGTCCGAAATGGTGCATTATTTGTTTCAGCAGGTGGCTATCATCACCATATTGGTTTAAATACATGGCAAGGTGAAGGTGTGCCGCCGCAAATGCCAAATTCCGTTGGCTTGAAATATTTCACAATTGTACTAGTAGATGAAAAAGAAAAAGAGCAAGTGTGTGAAAGCTTAAAATATATTGGCGCGATTGCTACGTATAAAGATGGAATAATGCAAGTAGAAGATCCGTTTGGTCACTGTATTCAATTGATTGTAAAAGGAGAAGCCTAAATAAAGGCTTCTCCTTTTTTTACTATCTTATAATTGCTTTTTCATTTTGTAAAAAGAGTTCATTAAACTGTCTTGCTAGCTCGAAATCAAGTTTTGTTAAACCTTTTGCATTCCAGGATGACAAAGTAATAATGACTGCTTTATACTGGATAAGGATAAATGGATGGTGATTGTGTTCTTCTGATAGTTTGGCGGCTTCAGAGACAAATTCGACACCTTTTAAGTAGTCGGAAAACATATATTTTCTCTCAATCCATTTTTCATCTTTCACTGTCCATTTATCTAGCTTTGCAAATTCCTCTTGCACTTCTTCATCTGTTAGTCGTTGCATTATTGTTCACATCCTTTATTGAGAATAGGGCAAGACCATTGCTAATCAAACGTTTTACAGATTCATTTTCTGTAAAAGTAGAAAGTTGTTGTAATAGAGCAGTAGATGCGTCGTGCCCTTTGTTATGCTCTAAAAGTAATTCTAAAATTTCAAGACGAAGCAACCATTCTTTCGTATAGAACTTATTTAGTACCTCTTGAATTGCTACTAATTGTTCCACATGTGAATCTTGTAACACACCTTCATTTCGAATATCACGAACGGTTTGATACATACGATCAAGCTCAGTTAATGTAAGTGGTTCTGGTGTTTCTTCTACTTCTTCAGTCACTTCGAAGAATGCGGCTGCATCGGCTGCGCCTGGGAATACAGAAGTGATTTTTGAACCAACTGCCATGTCAAAAGCTCCCCATGAAGCATCAAATAATAGACGATCTTTGTAAACCACTGTGCAATCTGTAAATGAAATAAGAGCGATTTTTTCATCGTTTTTCATAATATCGGTTACTGTTCCTTTTACATGAACACCGCTTGCAAAGTATAGTTCCGTACGATTACCAATGATAATGCCTAATGCTTGTAACTCCTCATCTGTGCAATCTTCGAGTGAAACATTGCCTTCTAATAAACCAACTGGTGTACCAAATCCATCTTGATGTACAGCTGTAGAATGATTCGGTAGTTGTTTATTGTTTAGTGCTAATGCAGTCGGTGTATTTGTTTTCATGTAAATCACTCTACCTGCATCATTTTGAATCTTTTCTGCAAATGTACCTGTAATTTGTAACCCACTACTTAATTGAGCAGTTGCATTGTTTTCAGAACGAATTGCTTTTTCTAATCCTTCTGCGTCACCTGTTTTAAAAGCCATTGTTTCAGAGAAGTTCTCAAGTGCCTCTGTTAATTCTTCAAATGACTTGCATACAAATAGCTGTGGTTGCATTTTTGTAACATCATAGGTCATTTTTGTACAAGCTTCAATTGAGAATGGGACTTTTTCTACAGCATCTGTTAAACAATGTTTGCTCTCACCGACAGAGGAGAGAAGACCGGCACCGTAAATTTTCGGGTTATTTATATCTCCAATTAAGCCGTACTCGACTGTCCACCAGAAAAGGCGAGAAATTTGTTCCGCTTCTGATAAGCCAGAAACAAGCTTTTGCTTTTCGACAACTTCTTTTTCAGCTGCTGCAACTTCTTCTGGTGTAGAAGTTGGACTTTCTTTCACAATTGTCAAAGTACGCACAGCTTCAAAAGCATCGTGTTCTTCTTTAGTTGAAAATGCTTTTGCTCCAATTTGGCCAAATCGTTTTACATATTTTGCATATGTAGGCTCAAGTAAAATCGGTGCATGTCCAGCTGCTTCGTGAACGATATCAGGAGCTGGAGTATATTCAATGTTTTCCACTTTACGAATATCTGTTGCGATTGGTAATAAACCATGTCCTTGGAAATCAAAGAACGCTACGCCGGGAATAAGGCCGTCAATCGTTACTGCACCCCAACCACTTGGTACTAAGCATTCATTCATTTCTTCAACCTTTGGAATTGCATCTATATTAATACCAGATGATTGTAGTCCGTTAACATAGGCTGGATGAGCAACATCTTTTAAAAAGTTATGGTTTTGTCTCATAATGTAACGCCACACAGCGTGATTAACCGGTGTGTACTGATCGTAATGCTGCGTGGATACAAATGGTTTTAAATGTGATGGAATTTCTGTTTTCTTTGTCATTAATACATCCTCCTTTTTTATCTGTAAAAACTGCTGTGATTACTTTTGGGTATATCACCCCCTTTCAATTATTGTAAGCGCTTATAAAATTTTATCATAAGATTCGGAATTATTTAACATTTGTTTTTGTGAGAAATAGAAAAAGCCCCTATCGGAAAATCCGATAGGGGCGAAGAAATCGCGGTACCACCCTATTTGTAAGTGAAAATCCACCTACTTCTCAGTTACTGATAACGGAAAAATCCGTCTTTTCCTTCATACAAAAATAGCACTACGAAAAAGAAACTCCAGAATTGTAATTCGCACTTGTATATGTACTGATTCGCACCAAACATCAGCTCTCTGAAACAGGGATATAAGTTACTACTGCGATTCTTTCAACGCGTAATATATGAAATTGTTTAAAAGGGGAAGACGCAAAAAAGCCCCTATCGGAAAATCCGAAAGGGACGATAGAAATCGCGGTACCACCCTACTTGTAAACAAAAAATTGTTTACCACTTACTTTAAGATAACGGAAAGATCCGTCTTTCTCTTCATGCATAATCGCACTACGGGAAAGAAGCTCCAGAATTGTAATTCACGCTTGTATATGTACTGATTTGCACCAACCATCAGTTCTCTGAGTCAGGGATATAAGTCGCTACTAGGTTTCCTTCAAAGCCGATATATAATTCATTCAACTAAACTATGTTTTGTATTATAAAACTACATTTGAATAGTTGTCAACAATAATTTTATTTAAATATAGTAGATAAGGGGAACGATAAGTGGGAATTATCTATAGGAGGATAGGAAAAGATGTGGAGAAAAATAATTGTTTTGATTGTCTGTGTTTGCTGCTTATGTGAAGCTGTGCCTACTGTTCAAGCTGAAACAAAAAATATACAAGTAGCTTTTATCCGTAACCATAATCTCTGGATAAAAATCGATGGAAACGAAAAACAAATAACAAAAGGAGAGTATATAACAAAGCCAAAATGGTCACATGATGGAAAATGGATCGCATACGCAAAGGGAGAGGAACAAAATCAGCTTGAATTGTACCGTGTTGCGGATGGAAAAAAAGTTGTTCCGTCTCAGACAGAAGCAACGAATTATCAATGGTCACCGGCAGAGAATATAATTGCATTTGAATTTACAAGCACGTTAAATACATTTGATGCAGAGAAGAAGAATGCAACGTTTGAAAATGTATCATCGGGTGTAGGAGACTATGCATGGTATCCAGACGGAAAGAAATTTCTTGTTTCGTCTGAGGCTCAGTTGCTTCCAACAGGTTGGACAGGAGCGCAGTTATATGAAGTACAAAAGGATGCAGGAATGAATCCGAATAAAATGAAACCCCTGTATACATTACCGAGTATGCAGGAAGATTTCTTAGCTTATATTGCAAGTGATTTCAAGTGGTCTCCAAATCAAAAGTGGATTGCTTTTTTAGCTGTACCAACTGCTTCGTGGTCAGCTGATAGTAATACACTTTGTCTTTTGAAAGCGGACGGAAGTTATTTTGAAAAAGTAGATCAAATGTTATTAAACAGCCAATGGATACAATGGGCTCCATCGAAAAATATATTAGCTTATATTGAAGGAAGTGGAAGATTTACGTTAGAGAATAAACATTTAAAAGTAAAGGAATTACCCGCTCTCCAGCAAGAAAAATTCACTCCAAAAGGATATGTTGATTGGGATTTTACATGGCAGGATAATGAACTTATTACTCTTTCAAGAGCGAAGGCAATGGAATGGTCGAACGAAGAAGAAAAAAGATCATTGCCTTCTTTATACCAAGTAAATATTCAATCAAATCGACAGCGTCAAATTACAACTCCTTCAAAAAAATATGGAGATTACAATCCACTTTATATAAAAAGTGAAAATCAGCTGACATGGATGCGCTCTGACCGTAAAAAGGCAGATATGTGGTTGGCGAATGGAGATGGATCGAAAGCGAAGAAATGGATTGAAAATATTGATGTCCCCCAGTGGTATTATGAAAAATGGAATTGGGAGGAAGTTATTTCTGTAAAAGAAGGTTAAAAAAGGCTGCCTAGAATATTTTTTAGGCAGCTTTTTTATAGTTATTTGTGCGTTTTATTCGGCTTCTTTTTCCCAGGATTTCCATTCCCTTGGCGTTTTCTATTTTGCTCGTCTTTCGCTTGTTTTTCGTGTATTGTGTCTAAAAAATCATTTGAGTTACTCATTGATATATCCTCCTCAGAATTTCGTTTTATCTCTGTTACTATAACCATTTGAGAGGAGAATCATGAATTGGTATTCGGATTAAAAAATGTATAACTCTGTATAGATTTTTCAGCTTTCAAACATTTGTGAATCCCTCCCTAAATATATAAGAATTATAAAGTGAAACTTTAATCAGTGGGGTTTTCTTCATCCCCCACTGATGATTATTAGCCCTCACCAATCGGGCTTTTACGGGCAGTTGATCCCCACCTAACTTCTTTGCTTTCACTGAATTTTGAGGTGGAGGCCTTACTGCCCGTTAATGCGGGATAAAAATGGTTTACATATTTTATTGTAATAATTGCTAATAGGGGTGTCGGGTATTTTTTACAGCATCATTCATAATTGTGATTAAAAATAATGCAAAAGGAATATAGAAGAGAAAGGAGAAAAGATAGAAAGATATATTTATTTTCATAGAAAGGACTAAAACTATGAAACTTATTTTCATAAGGCATGGCGAGGGAACACATACAAAAGATTTACCTATGAGCTTGCAATTAGAGAATCCAGCTTTGACAAAAGAAGGCGAAAAACAAGCATTGTTACTTCAAAGTAGTTTACCACTACAAGAAATCGATGTATTAATAGCGAGTCCTACGCTTCGAACATTACAAACTGCTGCGATATGGAGCTCACAAGTAGTTTGCCGCAAAATAACACATCCTTATATTTCTCCACGTATTTTCCCTTATCGTGAAGGAGCGAGAACATTACCGTGTGACAGGTTGTTAGATACAAAGGTAATTCAAGAGTTATTTCCTAGTTTTTCTTTAAGAGAAAATACAAACGATATGTTATGGAATCAGGGGATAAATACGACTTCAGAGAAGGAATTTCAGAATATAGCAGATGAATTCATCGATTGGTGTTATACATTACATACAGAAAGAATTTGTATCGTTTCACACGATGGAACGATTACAGCATATAGGCAGTATTTACAAAATTTAGTTCTAACCAGAGAGGGTTTTTTAGAAGAAACAGGTGTGTATGAAATAAACTTATGAATGGAGGTTTTTTATTTGAATATTGCGTTAGTAGTTGGCGATAATTCAGATTTAGAAGCACAATCGCTTCGAGCGACGCTTGAGTATTTTGGAGCAAGAGTTATTACATATTGGATTGGTCGACCGCGGGATTTGATGGATGTTCTTTCAGGGAAAAGTTTGTATGAAGATATAGATTATATTATCTTTTGCTTTCATGGTGAAGAAGGGGAATTTGTAATGGAAGAATTAGGGGAAGATGTGTATGAGAAAGATGAGCTGAGAGGAAACTTTGGTGTAACTGAAATTAAACAATATGCAAAATTGCATAACAAGTATATTATCAATAGCGGGTGTACTCTAGGAGATCCAAAACTTGCGACAGCATTTTTAAATAGTGGTGTAAAAGCTTATATAGGCTCAACAGATTATGTGGATGGAAATGCAGCACTTATGTTTACAATGCGTTTATTTTACGGGCTTATTAATCATCAAAAAACAATAGATGATGCATTTCAGGATGCAAAATCATTAGATAACGGGACTCTTACATTTGAATTATATAGAGAATGAAACGTGCTTATCCGAATATAGGATAAGCACGTTTCACATTTACCGCATAATTTTTTTTGCGAAAAATAATGAAAATCATTATCAATTATGGTATGATATTTTCAAGTTTTTTGCAAGGAAATAAAAGCAACTATATAAATGTTAGTTTTTAACATTCTATATAATTGTCACAATTTATTCATAATTAACATTTAAAAAATAAGTAACTAATGTTAAGATATTACCTGTAACTAACTTAATTACATCTTTAGGAGGAAGATATGGTTATTCAATTTTTAAGAGAAAACAAAGCAGTTTCTTTTGTGTTAGCGATTATCCGTGTTTATCTGGGATACACATGGTTGATGGCTGGAATCGGAAAGTTACAAGGAAAGGGATTTGATGCGACAGGTTATTTGCAGGGGGCTATTGAAAAGTCAAAAGGAGCACAACCAGCTGTTCAATCTTGGTGGGCAGCATTCTTACAAGACTTTGCAATTCCGAATGTTGATCTATTTAACACGCTTGTAACATGGGGAGAAATTCTAGTTGGAATAGGTTTAATTGTAGGTTGTTTAACGAAAACAGCTGTCTTTTTTGGTCTTGTAATGAACTTTTCCTATATGTTTAGTGGGTCTCTAGGTGTGAATCCACAAATGGTTATTTTATCTATGTTTGTTTTAGTTGCTGGCATGAATGCTGGAAAACTTGGAATTGATGGTTGGATTGGACCTAAATTACTAGGTTCAAAAACGCAAAAAAGACAGAGGCAAGCTGCTTAATATATGAAACGGGTATCTCAAAGGTGAGATACCCGTTTTTATTACTTTGTCGTTTCGGTTGGATTCTTTTCAAAGAATTCTTTTACATAGCCCATAAATTCTTTTGGTTCTTGGCGGAATGGGGCATGATAACCTTTTTCAATAATATGAAAGGCGCTGTTTTTTAAAAACTGATGATAAGATTCGCCTTCTTTCCATGATACACTACTATCATTTCTGCCCCAAATAATTAAAGTCGGAAGCTTGATTTCACTAGCATTAATCTTAAGGCGTCTAGGCCACATTTTCATTTGGTTATAATGTTCTGTATCATCACGTTTAAATTTCACTTTACTTTCATCATAATTTGTAATTGAAGAAACAGTATTTAAATCAGTTGATAACTGGGGCTTAGGTGAAGCATTTCTGTTCGTTAATGATACAGCTCCTGTAGCGTCCGTTAAAATGAGATGGGTAACTGCATTTGGATATAAGTATGTTAAATTAAGAGAAATTTCTCCACCCATAGAATGACCAAGCACTGCAAATGTATCATATCCTAATTTTTTCATTAACTTATAATAAAGATTGGCATGGTTAGGGAAAGAATATGGAAAATCCATCGGCTTGGAAGAATGGCCAAATCCTAAAACATCAACGGAGATAATCGTATGATCTTTTGCTAAGTCTGCATAAATATCGCTAAATCCGTTGGATGATCCACCAAATCCATGAAGCATAAGTAATGGTGGTTTCTTTTTCCCAATTTGTTTAAAGTAAATAGTTTGTCCATCTATTTCGACCATTTTTTCATCTGTTGTTAACTTTGTTTCAATTGTATTTTTTACCTGTTTTACTGTTTCTACTGGTTTTTCTGCCGCATTACAACCCACTAGCAATGTAAGAGTAAGACAGCTTACTATATAAGATTTCATTCGTTTCAAGCATTTGACCCCTTTCTAACATAACGCTGCATCCATCATAGCAAATAAATGGTCACGATTTCCAGATAGGTGACTTCCATTTTTTATCATAAGGGGTGAAAGCAGTGTTTCTTGAAATCCTTTCGATTCCAAGTGTGCTCGAAATGTACATTGTGAGTGTGGAACATCTATACGTACAGTTCCATTCCAACCTTTGCAAATGGATTGTAATAATTGGATTGCATCTCCCTCATTTTTTGCGATAAGAGGGGTAATGCACAGTACATCCCCTTTTTGGATACATAATGCAAAAGACTCTATCCTGTGGTTTCTTTCAATTTTAAATGTGAGTGCTGCTCTAGCTAGTAATATTGAATAATGGTTTGGACGATGCGTACCTGTTGCGGTTTTATCAAGCTTACTGAGAGAACTAAGATCATCTTGTATAATTTGCTTTAAATGAGAGAGATTCGTAGATGTATTTGTAACAAATTTTTCAAAGCGATGGATTGTTGTAATTGTCGTAAAGCCGTATTTTTGGTACAAGGGCACACCAGCATCTGTTGCGATGAGTATAACTGGGAGAGAAGTAGGCGCTTGTTGCACACAAAAATCGAGTAAAGAATGGCCAAGTCCTTGTTTTTGAAAGTTGGGGTGAACCATTAACATACCGATAGAAGAAAATCCAGATTCGGAAGGGAATACCCCACCAGTAGCAATCAGTTTTTCGTTCTGTGTATAGCCAAATAGACTTCCGATTGACAGGTACATTTCAAATTGATTTCGCATAAATAATTGAGGCTGTAACCATCCAACAGCCTCGCAAAGAGAAATGAGCTGTGAAATACTAGAATTATTTAGTTTTTGTATTTGCATATTGAATCACCACATTTCTAATCTAGTAGAAATATTTTACCATGAAAAAAATGAATACATAGTCATAAACAGAGAGAATGTAAAGCAGTAATTTTTAATTTTGAAAAATCTATACTAGTTTCTTTTCATTTTGTAAAGGTGATAAAGCTTAATGATATAAGACAAAGATATACAAATTATAACTAAAATTTACATTACTTAACAAAATATTTACATATAACTAACTTTTCCTTAATAGTCTTCCTTTAAATTGGGTATAGGGAACTTAATAACGTATTAGGGGGACAAAAAAAGTGAAAAAGTTTATGAAGAAAGCATGGCCATTTGCAGTTGTCACATCGTTAGCACTTACTTCCGTAGTAACGTGGGGCGTAACACGTTCAGATGTAATTAAAGCGGATGGAAAAGCAAGTGATCCAAAAATTAAGAATGTAATTGTTTTAATTGGGGATGGCATGGGACCTTCGTATATGACTGCTCATCGTTATATGAAAGACAATCCAAAGACGTTTGAAATGGAATCGACAGAATTTGATAATCATCTTGTAGGAACACAAAAGACATATCCAGAAGATGAGCATCAAAATATTACAGATTCTGCATCAGCGGCAACAGCGATGTCAGCAGGTGTGAAAACATACAATGCAGCAATCGCGGTTGATAATGATCAAGCAGAAGTGAAAACAGTACTTGAACAAGCAAAAGAGCAAGGGAAATCAACAGGTTTAGTTGCAACTTCTGAAATTACACATGCAACGCCAGCTGCTTTTGGAGCGCATGATATAAGCCGTAAAAATATGGATGCAATTGCAAATGATTACTTTGATGAGAAAATTAATGGGAAACATAAAGTAGATGTTCTTCTTGGTGGTGGCGTGAATAACTTTGTAAGAAAAGATCGGAATCTTACAGAAGAATTTAAGAAGTCTGGTTATAGCTATGTAACAGATCGTGAGCAATTATTAAATGATAAAAGTGATCAAATTCTTGGTTTATTTGCACCAGGTGGCTTAGATAAAATGATCGATCGTAATGAAAAAACACCTTCGTTAGAAGAAATGACAAATGCAGCAATCAATCGTTTAAATAAAAACGATAAAGGTTTCTTCTTAATGGTAGAAGGTAGTCAAATTGACTGGGCTGGCCATGATAATGATGTAGTTGGTGCGATGAGTGAAATGGAAGACTTTGAGAAAGCATTTAAAGCAGCAATTGAATTTGCGAAAAAAGATAAACATACATTAGTGATTGCAACAGCTGACCATTCTACTGGTGGATTCTCTCTTGGTGTAAACGGTGAATATAACTTTAATGCAAATGCGATTAAAGCTGCGAAACGTACACCAGACTTTATGGCAAATGAAATTGCAAAAGGTGCAAATGTAGAAGAAACGTTGAAAAAATACATTGATTTACAATTAACAACAGAAGAAATTAAATCCGTGAATGACATTGCTCCATCAAAAGATGTAACGAAAATTGATAATGCGATTGAAGAAATCTTCAATAAACGTTCATTTACAGGCTGGACAACAGGTGGACATACGGGTGAAGATGTGAACGTATATGCATTTGGACCAGGTAAATATCTATTCTCTGGCGTTCAAGAAAATACAAATTTAGCAAAACGTGTCTTCGATATTGTTGGTGGCGGTGACCCTAATAAAGGCAGACGCTAATTGTGAAGGAAAGCGAGGCATTTCGCCACGTTTTTTCTTTTTTGGAGGAATAAAGGATGCAAAACTTTGTTAAGAAAATAGGGGCTTCTGCTCTAGCTGGGTTATTATTAATGGGTTGTCAATTTCAGCAAGAAACGAAGCAAAAAGATATAGAAAAAAAAGAGGTAACGGTAAAACCAGAAACGAAGGTACATGTAACACCAGAAGAAGAGAAAGAAATTCGGAATGTAATAGAGACGTTTGTGCAGACGACAAACGAAAAAAATTTCGATCAACATATGGCTTTGTTTTCGGGCAAAATTGTTGGCGCCGAAGACTTACGAACACAAAAAGAAGCGGCGTTTCAACGAGAAAATAAGAGAATTGAGTTGAATCGTGTTCAAGTGAAAAGTTCAAAAGGCGATTTTGCCATTGTTGAAACAGAAGAAAAAGAAATAGATGGTGGAAGCTCTCTTCAGAAAAAGATCCGGTATGCGCTAGGAAAAGAAGATGAGCATTGGAAAATTGAAGAAGTCCGGACGGTAGAAAAGAAATAAAAAGGTTCTCTTATTAGGAGAACCTTTTTATAATGGTAGTAAAATTTGATTTGAACATGCTTCAATCTCATCAATATCTTGGCGGATGGTTGCCATTTTATTATCAAGCTCTTCAGCTTTCATGGCAGCATCGTGGAGTTCATCTTTTAAATAATCGGGGATATTCCCCTCATATTTATAGTAGAGTTTATGCTCTAAACTTGCCCAGAAGTCCATAGCGAGTGTACGTAATTGAATTTCTGCAAAAACTTCTTTTGTACCAGAATTTAGCGCTAGTGGATACTTAATAATCATATGCAAACTTTTATAGCCGTTTTGCTTTGGATTAGCAATGTAATCTTTTACTTCTACAATTTCCATGTCTTCACGATTTTCAATGACTTGTTTTAAGTGATAAATATCTTCCACAAAGCAACATGTAATCCGGATGCCGATAATATCTTGCAAATGTGTTTGCGCATTTGCAATCGTTGGTGCTAAATTTTTGCGTTCGAGTTTTTTTACGATGCTTTCAGGCTGTTTCAATCTTGTTTTTATATGTTCAAACGGGTTGTAGTCCTCTAAGAATTGAGCTTCCCGGTTCATAATTTCGAATTTTGTTTTTAACTCTTCTAAAGCGAATGTATAAGGTAATACAAATGCTTTCCAATAGTTAACAGTTGATTGATTATATTTCATTTATATACACACCTTTTCATATTTGCAAATAAGGTTGCTTATTATACTAAATACCAAATCATATAAGCGCATGCTGCAAATGATGAGATCATAAAACGGTATTTTGCTTTCATTTGTTTTTAACTCCTTTCTAATTAGCTTTCATATATCAATAAATTGGATTGTTAATAAATTGATTATGTACAATTCTAATAGTAATGGATTGATGTGAATTTCGTATGAACTAATTGTTTCAGTTTTTTGTCTTTTTAGAATGATTGTTAAAAGGGTGAATTGACAAAAAGAATAATAGCATTTATTATATAAATCGTAATCATTACGTTTTAGTCGCGATCTTTGGAGAAAAGGAGGTCTACATATGCGTGTAAACATTACATTAGCTTGTACAGAATGCGGTGATCGTAATTATATTACGAAGAAGAATAAGCGAAATAATCCGGAGCGTATTGAACTGAAAAAATATTGTCCACGATTAAAGCGAGTAACATTGCATCGTGAAACGAAGTAAAACAGCTAGAGAAATCTTGCTGTTTTTTTATGCATTTCTATTCTTAAGTAGGTACAGACACAAACACCCCCCCGCCCACATACATATAGTAAAGACCACTATTTTGGCGGAGGTGAAGGGTTTGAGTCTATTCGCCGCAATTGGATACATGATTCGCGAAGTGTTTGTATTTGTTTCTTATGTTAAAAACAATGCGTTCCCACAGCCATTGTCACCAGACGATGAAAAGAAGTACTTAGAGCTGATGGAGCAAGGTGATGCTCATGCGAGAAATCTTTTAATTGAACATAATTTACGGCTTGTGGCTCATATTGTTAAGAAATTTGAAAACACAGGTGAGGATTCGGAAGATTTAATTTCTATCGGAACGATTGGGCTCATTAAGGCAATTGAGAGTTATTCAGCGGGGAAAGGAACGAAGCTGGCGACATATGCAGCTCGTTGTATTGAAAATGAAATTTTAATGCATTTGCGTGTACTGAAGAAAACAAAGAAAGATGTTTCACTTCATGACCCGATTGGACAGGACAAGGAAGGAAATGAAATATCACTTATCGATATTTTAAAATCCGAATCCGAAGATGTAATTGATATGATCCAGCTTAGCATGGAATTAGAAAAAATTAAGGAATATATCGATATTTTAGATGAACGAGAGAAAGAAGTGATTGTAAAAAGGTTTGGACTTGGTCTTGATAAAGAAAAAACGCAGCGGGAAATTGCGAAAGCGCTAGGCATTTCAAGAAGTTACGTGTCCCGGATTGAGAAGCGAGCGCTGATGAAAATGTTTCATGAATTTGTTCGTGCGGAGAAGGAAAAGAAGGGAAAAGCGTAAAGGTGTGTGGTACGGTTGCAGCTCGAGTGCAGCCGTTTTTTCTTTTGATGAAAAGGGAATAAAACAAGAAACTCTAAGAAGAAATATACGTTCACTGTTGAAAATGACGGGTTCTATCTGTAATATTAGAAGGTGCTAACGAATTTAAGAATGAAATAGTACTTGTTTTTTCTTTTTATATGACTGGCTCGATGTATGATAAGTGAATATAAAAACCACTTTCTGATATAGAAAGAAAAGAAGGGAAAGCTAAACTTAATTGTTACATTAAGACTTATTAGGAGGTTTCGCGGTTTGCGACGTACATTATATCGACTCATGATCGAACTTACAAACGGGCGTTTTACTTCTTATATATTACGTAAATTTGCACAGTCTCGCTTAAGTTCCATTATTATTTCATCTTATGCAAAAGCATTTCAATTGAATCAGGATGAGATGGAGAAGGACTTAAAGGAATACCAGACGCTGCATGAATTATTTACACGTAAGTTGAAAGAAGGAAAACGAGAAATAGATGCAGCGGCATCAAGTATTGTTAGTCCTGTTGATGGGGTATCTGCTGATCATGGCCCTATTGAAGAAACGAAAACATTTGATATTAAAGGCAAGCGGTATTCGCTTGTGGATATGCTAGGTAATGAAGAGCGAGCAAGACGCTATGCCGGCGGTACATATATGGTTATTTATTTAAGTCCAAGTCATTATCATCGCATTCATAGCCCGCTCTCAGGTGCTGTGACAGAGAGAGTTGTACTTGGAAGAAAATCATATCCAGTAAACGCAGCAGGAATGAAATATGGAAAAGAACCATTGTCAAAGAACTATCGTTCTGTCACAGAGGTCGATAGTGAAGGACAACATATGGCGCTTGTAAAAGTAGGAGCTATGTTTGTAAATAGTATTGAGCTTCTTCATGAAAGAAATACTGTTCAAAAAGGTGAAGAGATGGCATACTTTACATTTGGTTCAACAGTCGTGTTACTGTTTGAAAAAGGAATGGTTGAAGTTGTTTCAACATTAACGAGTGGCCAAGAACTTCACGTTGGTGAAAAAATCGCAACGCGCTTATCTAATGGTAACGGGCAGTAAAAGTTTTATCACAAACTTGTGAGGACACCAAGAAGTTAGATGGACTTATGTGATGAGTGAAAAGTTCCCACGGATGGAAGTTTCATTTTATAAAAGAGCCATCTTGAGGATGGCTCTTTTTACAGGCGAAGCAGTAATCTATATGTACTCAAGACGATTTGACAAGCTTGTCCTCTAATGATCGCCGGATGATTTCTTGTTTTATAAGTAAAATGAAGTCAGGATTTAATTTTAGTTCTTTTGCTTTATAATAAGACTCAGTGAGTAACTCAGTAGATAACTGTTCCATATGTTTCGTTTTCAAGGTGAGTCACCTCCGATAATAAGGATAGGTTCTTTGTTGCATCTACTGTATCAAAAAAATATGATAGTCACAAACGACTGGTTATCCACATATCACCGTGGATAAGGTGTGTATGAGTTGTTGATAAATTTTGAATTAACTGAAATATCGATGTGGAAAATGTGTACAATGTTATCCACAAGCTCGCTATCGAAAAATGTTGTCGAAAAATTTTAAGAAAACTCCTCAAAGAGGTGAAAGAAATTGAAATTATTTTTACCTAATGAATACGTAAAAAACGTATATCATGTTCAACCGGAAGATTTAAAAAAACGCGGGATCAAAGGTATTATTACTGATTTAGATAATACTTTAATTGAATGGGATCGCCCGAATGCAACGCCTAAGCTTGAGCAATGGTTTTTAAAAATGAAAGAGCAAGGCATTCAAGTAACGGTTGTTTCAAATAATAATGAGCAACGTGTAAAGGATTTTGCAGATCCACTTGGCATTCCTTTTATCCATAGCGCACGTAAACCATTTGTTCGTGCTTTTAAACGTGCGATACAAGAAATGAATTTAAAAGCGGATGAAGTAGTTGTTATTGGGGACCAATTGTTAACGGATGTATTAGGCGGGAATCGCGTTGGTTTATATACAATTTTAGTCGTGCCAGTGGCACAAACAGATGGACTAGTAACGCGCTTTAATCGAAAAATTGAACGAAGAATTATGAGCAATATGAAGAAAAAAGGTTTAATTAACTGGGAGGAATAAAGTTTGACTGAAACAATTAAATGTATTGGTTGCGGTGTAGAAATTCAAACAGAAAATAAAAATGGGGTTGGATATGCACCAACTTCATCTTTAGAAAAAGAACAGGTGATTTGTCAACGTTGTTTCCGTTTAAAGAACTATAATGAAATTCAAGATGTGTCTTTAACAGATGATGATTTCTTGCGCATTTTAAATGGAATTGGACAATCAGACGCGCTTGTTGTCAAAATTGTAGATATTTTTGACTTCAATGGTAGTTGGTTACCAGGCTTACATCGTTTTGTAGGGAACAACAAAGTATTGCTTGTTGGAAACAAATCGGATTTAATTCCAAAGTCAGTAAAGCATGATAAAGTAAAACATTGGATGCGTTATAGTGCAAAGCAACTGGGCTTAAAACCAGAAGATGTCTTTTTAATTAGTGCAGCAAAAGGACAAGGTATTCGCGAGCTTGCTGAGGCGATTGAACAGTACCGCGGTGGTAAGGATGTATACGTTGTAGGGTGTACAAATGTTGGGAAATCTACATTTATTAATCGCATGATTAAAGAATTTAGTGAAGAAACTGAGAATGTGATTACAACGTCTCATTTTCCAGGAACAACACTTGATTTAATTGACATTCCATTAGATGAAACATCTTCTTTATATGATACACCAGGTATTATTAATCACCACCAAATGGCACATTACGTTGGAAAGCAAAGCTTAAAGCTTATTACACCAACGAAGGAAATTAAGCCAATGGTATTCCAATTAAACGAAGAACAAACATTATTCTTCGGGGGATTAGCACGTTTTGATTATATTAGTGGTGGTCGTCGTGCGTTCACTTGTCATTTATCAAATCGTCTACCAATTCATCGTACAAAACTTGAAAAAGCAGATGAATTGTATGAAAAACATGCTGGGGAGTTATTAAATCCACCAACTCCAGAAGAACTAGAAAATATGCCTGGGCTTGTGAAATATGAATTTAATATTCGTGAGCCCAAAACAGATGTTGTATTCTCTGGATTAGGATGGGTGACTGTAAATGAGCCAGGTGCAAAAATCGTTGCTCATGTACCAAAAGGAGTTAGTGTTTCATTACGTAAATCTTTAATTTAATATGGAGAGGGATTTATGAAACAATTATATGGTGTAATCGGGAATCCAATTGGACATTCATTGTCACCGCTCATGCATAACGATGCATTTGAACACTTGAATATAGATGCTCATTATCATGCGTTTCTTGTAGAAGAAGAAACATTAGGGGAAGCAGTGAAAGGGTTAAAGGCGTTAGGAGTTTCAGGATTTAATGTCACGACTCCACATAAAGTTTCAATTATGAAATACTTGGATGAAATTGATCCGTTAGCAAAGCAAATTGGTGCTGTGAATACGGTAGTTCATAGAGATGGAAAACTAATTGGTTATAATACAGATGGAATTGGTTATGTTCGTTCATTACAATCGATTAGTAAAGAGCCGCTTTATCAAAAGCGTATTTTATTACTCGGTGCAGGTGGAGCGTGCCGTGCTATCTATTTTTCGCTTGCAGACGCAGGTGTAAAGGAAATTGATATTGCCAATCGAACAGTGGAAAAGGCAAATCATCTTCTCTCTGGATGCCAAGCAAAGATTACATCGCAAGCTCTTTCATTAGAGCGAGCAACTGAAGAACAAGGGAATTATGATATTATCATTCATACAACAACGATAGGAATGCATCCGCATATCCAAAATACACCGTTGCAAATTCGATCTTTGAAACAAGGGACGATTGTCTCGGATATTATTTATAATCCATTTGAGACAAAGCTTCTGCAAGATGCGAAAGCTAAAGGAGCGATCGTACAGAATGGAATAGATATGTTTGTTTATCAAGGAGCACTTGCATTTGAATTGTGGACAGGACGTATGCCGAATATCGAAAAAATGAAACAATTAGTAATGAGAAAGCTTGGAGGCTAACTATATGTTAACAGGAAAACAAAAAAGATTTTTACGTGCAAAAGCACATCACTTAACACCGATTTTTCAAGTTGGAAAAGGTGGCGTAAATGAAAATATGGTAAAACAAATTGCAGAGGCGTTAGAAGCTCGTGAGTTATTCAAAGTGAGCGTACTACAAAACTGTGAATTTGATCGTCGTGAAGTTGCAGAAGAATTGGCTAAAGGTGCGAGAGCTGAAATTGTCCAAGTAATTGGAAGCACAATTGTTTTATATAAAGAATCAAGAGAAAATAAACAAATCAAACTTCCATAATAGCAAGTTTACTGTGCTCAGGATGTGTATATGTCGTTTCCATAGCATATGCTTGCTATGTTCGGGATAATAGGGTTTAGACCAATTGAGCTTTTACAGGCAGTAATCTCTCCGCATGTTGTTTCGGAAAGATTACTGCTTGTGAATTAAAGGGGGCGTTTCATTTGAAAAAAATCGGAATCATTGGCGGCACGTTTGATCCGCCTCATTATGGACATTTGCTGATTGCAAATGAGGTATATGATGCACTCGCGCTTGATGAAATATGGTTTTTGCCGAATCAAATTCCACCTCATAAACAAGATCGTAGTATTACAAGTGTAGAAAATCGATTGAACATGCTAGAGTTAGCAATTGAGCAAGAGGAGTATTTCTCGGTTTGTTTAGAAGAGTTAAGAAGAGAAGGTCCATCCTATACATATGACACTATGTTACAATTAACTAAGAAGCATCCGGATGCGCAGTTTCATTTTATTATTGGCGGAGATATGGTGGAGTATTTACCAAAATGGTATAACATCGAGAAATTACTTCAACTTGTAACTTTTGTTGGGGTTGCAAGACCGGGGTATACATTAAATACACCTTATGAAATCGTCACAGTAGAAATTCCGGAATTTGCTGTTTCGTCTTCCTTGTTACGTGAGAGATATAAAGAGAAGAAAACGTGCAAATATTTGCTTCCAGAACAAGTACAGGTATATATCGAGAGGAATGGGTTGTATGAATCGTGAGAAAGCACTTGAGATTGTAAAACAACAAATGCATGAAAAACGTTATATACATACAATTGGTGTAATGGAAACGGCAATTGAACTTGCTAAGCTATATGGCGTGGATGAGAAAAAAGCAGAAATGGCTGCTATATTTCATGATTATGCAAAATGTAGACCGATTCAAGAGATGGAAGACATTATTAAGCAGGAAGAGTTGCCAAAAGATTTACTTCACTACAACAAAGAGTTATGGCATGCACCAGTTGGGGCATACTTAGTAGAAAAAGAAGTCGGCATTACGGACTCTGAAATTCTGCAAGCTATTACATATCATACAAGCGGTCATGAAGAGATGACAATGCTTGATAAAGTTATTTATGTGGCAGATTATATTGAACCTGGACGCAAATTTCCAGGTGTGGAAGAAGCACGGGAATTAGCACAGGAAGATATAAATAAAGCTTTATTATTTGCATTAAAACGTACGATTCAATTTTTAATGGAAAAGGATCAAACGATCTATCCGTTAACATTTCAAACATACAATGCGGTACTGAAGGAGGAAATTACTGAATGAAAGATAAAGAGTTATTAGTATTAGCAGCAAAAGCAGCTGATGATAAAAGAGCAGAAGATATGGTTGTACTAAACATGCAAGGAATTTCACCAATTGCAGATTATTTTATTATTTGTCACGGGAATTCTGATAAGCAAGTACAAGCAATTGCACGTGAAATTAAAGCGAAGGCACATGAATTCCAAATCGACGTACAACGTATGGAAGGCTTCGATGAAGCGCGTTGGGTTCTAGTGGACCTTGGTGATGTAGTTGCGCATGTATTCCATAAAGATGAGCGTGATCATTATAATTTAGAGCGTCTATGGGGCGATGTGCCACGTGAAGATATTACAGAAGAGTTAAGCTAATGAGATATGAGCAATTTGCATTGTTGTATGATGAACTCATGAATGATGTCCCATATGATAAATGGGTAGAATTCACAGAGGAAAGCTTACAGCAGGCAGGCATGAAAGAGGCGAAGATTCTTGATGTAGCGTGCGGGACTGGGAATGTAACACTTCCGCTTGTGCGAAAAGGTTATGACATGATTGGTGTCGATCTTTCAGAAGAAATGCTAACAGTTGCCCAGCAAAAGCTAGGGGGAGAAGGGTATTTTATTCCTTTTTATCAACAGGATATGAGAGAACTGGATGTTCCTGGTGAATTTGATTGTGTGACAATCTTTTGTGATTCATTAAATTATGTATTGCAAGAAGAGGGGATACAAGAAACATTCAGACGAGTATTTCACCATTTGCGTCAAGATGGTCTGTTCTTATTTGATGTACACTCTTTATATAAAATTTATCATGTCTTTCAAAATGAAACGTACACAGTCAATGGGGAAGAGATAGCTCTCATTTGGAACTGCTTCCCTGGCGAAGAATCAGATAGTGTAGAACATGACTTGTCATTCTTTGTACAGGATCCAGAGGAAGGCGTATATCATCGCTTTGATGAATGTCATATGCAACGTGCCTATTCAGTTGAATTGTTAACAAAATGGCTTGAAGAAGCTGGATTTACAGTACTTCGTGTAACGGGTGATTTTGAACGAATGGAAGTAACTGAACAAACGGAACGTATCTTTTTTATGGCGAAAAAAAATGGATAAAAAAAAGCAACCGATTAGGTTGCTTTTTTTTGTTTAGAATACAATATTTTATTTATAGAAAAGTAGAAAAGTAATACCTATAAAATCTAAAAATAAGGGTTTGATAAAAAATAGGATGAGAAAAAGAGAAGGATTTTTAAGAGGATTCTGTATCATTGTGGCGTATTATTTACGTGTGCTTATTAAATTGTTGTTCAACGCCTTCTAAATCTTCATCGTATTTTTCATGTGTCCGCTCGAATAATTTATGGAACATATCTCCGACGTGATCCTCTAAAATACGAATACCCTCTCCTGTAACACCGCCTTTTACACATACTTTCTCTTGTAGAGTTGGTAATGTGAAAATTTCTTTTTCTAGTAATTTCCCCATCCCGATAATCATTTCACTTGCTAAAGTAGTTGCTTCTTCATGAGTAATATTTGTTTTATCCACAGCAGCATCAATGAAACATTGTAGTAAGTAGCTGAAGAATGCGGGTCCGCAGCTTGCAATGTCAGATGAAACTCGTGTAATATCTTCTCCGATCACAATAGGTGTAGAAATATTTTTAAACAAACGAAGTAACTTTTGTTCCCATTCTTTCGAACAGTTTTTCCCGAATGTGAATAGTGAGGCGCCAGAGAATGCGCGGTTTGTAATGCTTGGAATAATACGTGCGACGTGACAAGATACAACCTGTTCTAATTGAACTGCTGATATGGGGCTTGTAATAGAAATTAAACATTTTTCATCAGTAAAGTGGGCAGTGTGTTTTTTTAAAATTGGATAGATGTCTAAAGGTTTAACGCAAATAAAAATAAGCTCTGAACGTTCAATTACCTCTTGCACTGTCTTTGCTATATGAACAGAAGGATACTTCTCTTTTATATGATATGCTTTGGCAGGCGTACGATTAATAATAGTAAGGCACGAAGGTTTGACAGCACGGGTTTCTAAAAATGCATCGATTAGTATATTCCCCATGTTTCCTGTCCCTATAATTCCTATGTTCAATGTTTCATCCCTCCTTCGTAACATCTTTCTCCTAAACAATATGAACCATGTTGTGAATTTATGAATTGGAGGTATTAAAATTATGCGGAATTTTCAAAAGAAGTGGCTCGCTTTATTAGGGGCTGTTGGCGTCGTATTTATACTGTTTATGTGGCAGACGAAGCAACAAGCTGTGCAACCGACCGTGAAACTTGATACAAATGTGAAGAGCGAAGAGAGAAAAGGTAAATTGAAAGTAGCAGAATCAAATGGACAGAAAAAAACAATTATGATTGATATAAAAGGTGCTGTGTATCGCGAAGGTGTATATGAGGTAGGAGCGGGTGCACGCGTGAAAGACGGGATTGAAAAAGCGGGTGGTTTTTTACCTGAAGCGGATATGGGAAAAGTGAACTTAGCGCAGCTTATGCAAGATCAAATGTTACTCTATGTCCCGAGAAAAGGAGAGCAAGTTCAAGGAGCCAATCTACCTTCAGGGCGGCAGGAGGAGAAAATTCAAATTAATGTTGCTTCAAAAGAGCAGCTCGAAAAAATAACGGGAATTGGGCCTCGGAAAGCAGAAAATATTTTGAAATATCGAGAAGAACATGGGCCGTTTCAAAAAATGGAAGATTTATTGGAGGTAGACGGCATTGGAGAGAAATCGCTTGAAAAAATAAAAGATAAAATAATTATTCCATAAAGGATTGACGAACTTTTTCTTCTTTCGCTACACTACAAGTAGATGAAAAAGTAGGTGAAAAGATATGGAACGAATTTCTTGGGATCAATATTTTATGACGCAAAGTCACTTATTATCGCTACGTAGTACGTGTACAAGGCTTGCAGTAGGAGCGACAATTGTCCGCGATAAGCGAATTATTGCGGGTGGATATAACGGTTCAATCACAGGTGGTGTGCATTGTATAGACGATGGGTGTTATATCATTGATAATCATTGTGTTCGTACAATTCATGCTGAAATGAATGCACTGTTGCAATGTGCAAAATTTGGTGCGAAAACAGAAGGTGCGGAAATTTATGTTACACACTTTCCTTGTTTACAATGTTGTAAAGCCATTATTCAAAGTGGTATTACAGCTGTTTATTACGCACAAGACTATAAAAATCACCCGTATGCTGTAGAACTATTCGAACAAGCAAATGTCACTGTGAAACATGTTCCGTTAGAATATGATATTACAACGTTAGAGAAACAAGAACGTCATTTGCAATTAAAAGAACTGTTTTCATCTTTAGAAAAAGATGAGTTAACAATGAATGAATTACAACAAGTATTCGCTAGAGCAAAAGAGATACTATAAGTGCGTGTTCAAAAAGGAGGATAAAGAGAGCTTGGCAGTTCGAGACGCGGAAGTCAGGAGAGTGCGGAGTGTAGATGGAACTACATGAGTGCCGGATTGGCGAAGCAGACGAAGAAATGTGAAAGATATCTTTCCTGGATTTTTTGAACATCCGCTATAAGGGGTGAGTATAAGTTGCGTGGACAATGGGGCTATATTGCAATCTCGTTTGTTATTGGGATTGCGATTGCCTGTTCCTCCTTTAAATTGTTGTATATTGGTTTATTTTGTTGTTATATTCTATTTTGTATATATCGTACTTCACGTCGAATCCTCTTTTTTTGCATACTGGCATGTTCCGGTAGCTTCCTCTATACCTCATATGTTGAATGGAAAAATCAGCATTCAAAAGGGTTAGACTTTGAAATAACAGAAGGTGTGATTCAAACTACACCCCTTATAAATGGTGATCGACTCTCTTTTCAAATGGAGGTCAATGATAGAGATACGTTGCAATTGATGTACAAAATTCAATCAGTTGAACAAAAAGAACAGTTGCAGAAATTACATGCTGGTATGAGTTGTACATTTCAAGGAGAAATGAAAGTGCCGTCAGAAGCACGGAATTTCCACGGGTTCGACTATCGTGACTACTTACATAAGCAAAAGATTCACTTTTTATTCGAAGCAAAAGAGATTTCAAATTGTATCCAAAAATCTTTGACGTTTACACAGTGGGTCTTTTTATTACGCCAAAATGCGGTGTCGATAGTCGCAGAAATGTTTCCTGGGCAATCCGGAGCGTTTATGAATGCGTTGTTGTTTGGAGATCGGCAACTGATGACATTTGAAGTAGAAGAACAATACCAACAGTTTGGTCTTATCCACTTATTAGCCATTTCAGGATCACATATTGTATTATTAATGGCGATTGGCTACTTTGTTCTACTACGGATTGGTGTAACGAGGGAAATGGCGACAATCTGCCTTATTATTTGCATTCCGCTGTATATGTTTTTAGCAGGGGCGTCTCCATCTGTCATGAGGGCTTCTGTAACGGGTGTTATGTTGTTGCTAGCACTAATGCATTCTATCCGTGTTTCGAGTTTAGATGCGCTTAGTATGACGGCTGTATTAATGCTTTTATATAACCCTTATATGGCTTTTGATATTGGATTTCAATTTTCGTTTGTTGGTAGTTTTGCGTTATTGCTGTCAGCAAGTAGGCTATTACAGCATGATAATGGTCTGATTCAAAATACAATCTATCTTTCTGTTATTTCACAACTTGCTAGTACTCCTATTTTGTTATATCATTTTGGTTATTTTTCTCCATATAGTATTTTCCTCAACCTTCTATATGTCCCGCTTCTATCTTGTGTTGTGTTACCGTGTAGTATTGTAATTTTTGCGTGTATACTATTTGTACCTTTCGTAGCGAAATGGCTCGCACAAATGTTATCAGTATGTTTAACAATTTCTAATGATATTCTTCAGTACTGTGAAAATCTCCCATTTCTTCGCTTTACCTTTGGCCAAACGCCTTTATTTCTTATAGTTTTATATTGTTTTAGTATCGTTAGTATATTTATTGTGTGGGAAAGAGTGGTTAGAAAAAAGTTTTTATTCCTGACTGTTGGGTTTTTCCTCTTTATATGTATTTTTCATTATATTTCGCCTTATTTCCGTACTAGCGGAAGTGTGACTTTTATTGATGTTGGACAAGGAGATGCGATCTTGATTCGTCTTCCGTATGAAAAGGGGGTCTATCTCATTGATACAGGAGGAACGATTCCTGTAAAAAAAGAAGCATGGCAGAAGAAAAAACATGAATTTTCTGTTGGACACGATATTCTCCTTCCATTTTTGCAAAAAGAGGGTATTCGGAAAATTGATAAGTTGATTGTGACGCATGGAGATACAGATCATATGGGAGCGGCTAAAGAATTGTTATCCGCTATTACTGTAGGGGAAATCGTATTTGGGAAGAAGCGAGAAGATGCTGTGGTCGAAAAAGAATTGAAAAAAATTGCAAAGGAAAAAAATATAAGGATAAACATTGTAGGAGAAGGGGATGGATGGCAAGTAGACGAAGCGATATTTACTGTACTATCACCAGAGGGAGGAGAGAAAGAGGATAACGATTCGTCTATTGTGTTATGGGTAAAGCTAGGTGGATTTATATGGCTGTTTACTGGAGATCTAGAAGAGAAAGGCGAGCGACGAATTGTAGAGCAGTATCCAGAGTTGCGAGCGGATATTTTAAAGGTTGGGCATCATGGTAGTAAGACGTCGTCCTCATCTTCTTTTTTACACCTGATTCAGCCTAAAAAGGCAATTATTTCAGCTGGAGAGCATAATCGATATGGTCATCCGCATCAGCAAGTGCTAGAGCGTTTGTTAGAACTTGATATTGAAATATGGCGAACAGACAAGCAAGGAGCTATTTCCTATGTTTTTGAAGGCGAAAGAGGAACGTTTCAAAGTAAATTAACATATGATGAAGCACAGAAAAGGTGAAGTGAAAAAAAGAAGGCCGCAAGCAGCAGCCTTTAAGAACCAATAAATTTAATAATTGTTGCAATAATGAAAAGTGTTGCGAAAAAACCAAATGAGACGATAAAACCTACCCCTGAATCAATAGCGTCATTGCGTTTACTTTGAACGTTTTGCTCAAATTCATTCATTTAGAATCCCTCCCCAACATTCCATTTTAGTATAAGATATTGTCAGAAAAAAATCTACAATTTCCATATGAAGATAAAGGGAGACTTTAATCAGTGGGTTTGCTCTTCCACTGATGATTAACCCCCACCAATCGGGTTTTTACGGGCAATTGATCCCATATCTGACTTTTTTGCTTTCGCTGAATTTTGAGATGAGGGTCTTACTGCACGTGAGTAGCGGGGGAGATAGAGAATATGTGTGTAGAAGTAGGCGGTAAATCTTATGTGAAAAGAAGATGGAAATTTGATTTCCATGCATGTTAACAGTTAACAATTATACTTATCCGGCAGTTGCGAATAATAACAGTAAAGTGGTTACCGCACACCAATAAGAATCCCGGGACTTATTGCGTGGCGTTTTATATAGATAAAGGGACGGGTTAGTTTAAACCTGTTCCTTTGTACTTGTAAAACAAAAGATACCACATTAGTATAGAGATATATTGCCAAATTAGGGAGTAGGAAAAAGCATGAGTGATATACATAAGAAGATTAAAAAGAAACAGTTTGCACCACTTTATTTAATATATGGAACGGAAGTTTATTTTATAAATGAAACAATAAAGCTTATAACAACGGAAGCGCTAGCTGAAGAAGATCGTGAGTTTAATGTTGTAACATATGACTTAGAAGAAGCGTATTTGGAAGATGTAATAGAAGATGCACGGACGCTTCCTTTTTTTGGAGAACGTAAAATACTACTAGTTAAATCCCCATTGTTTTTAACATCACAAAAAGAAAAACTAGAACAAAATCTAAAGATTTTGGAGGAGTATGTTGCAGAACCATCTCCATTTTCGATTGTTGTATTTGTAGCTCCTTATGAAAAATTAGATGAACGGAAAAAAATCACAAAATTATTAAAGAAAACGGCAGATGTAGTAGAAGCAAGTACGATGCAAGTACAGGACGTTCGTAAATGGATTGTGGCCCGTGTAGATGAAGTGCATGTACATATTGAGGAAGCAGCTGTTAGTTTACTATTGGAGCTTGTAGGAAGCAATGTAACGATGCTAGCAAAGGAAATGGACAAGTTGACCCTTTATGTTGGTATAGGTGGAGAAATTACAACAGGGCTTGTAGCGGAACTGGTACCAAAATCGGTTGAACAAAATGTGTTTGCGTTAACAGAAAAGGTAGTAAAAAAAGATATTGCTGGGGCTATGCTAATTCTAGATGGACTATTTACGCAGCAAGAGGAACCAATTAAATTATTGGCGTTATTAGTGAGTCAATTTCGTTTACTGTACCAAGTGAAGGAATTACAGCAACGTGGATATGGACAAAATCAAATTGCTTCGCATATTGGTGTTCACCCGTACCGAGTAAAGTTGGCGATGAATCAAACGAAATTTTTCTCGTTTGAAGAATTGAAAAAAGTTATTTTAGAGCTAGCTGAAGCTGATTATAGTATGAAAACAGGGAAAATGGATAAAAAGCTTGTCTTGGAGTTTTTCTTAATGCGTTTAAATCATATTGGGTAAAATAAAAGCGGAGGCAGTTCGCTCAGAATCACAGGTCATTGGAGCCCCCCACCGAGAAGTGCTTTTGGCTTCGATCGAGAGGGTGAAATGGCCGGAGATTCTAGTTGCTATAGCTGGATAAAATAAAAAAGTTCATGTCATCTGCTGCATGGACTTTTTTGTATATAAAAAAACGATCCAAATGGATCGTTTTTTAAACGCCTTACGCGTTTACTTGTTTCGCTAAGCGAGATTTTTGACGAGCTGCAGCGTTTTGGTGGATAAGACCTTTACGAGCTGCTTTGTCAAGTTTTTTAGAAGCAGTTTTGAAAGCTTCTTTAGCATTTTCAAGATCGTTATTAGTAACTAAAGCTTCTACAGTTTTAACAGCTGAACGCATGTCAGATTTGATAGAAGCGTTATGTGCACGACGCTCTTCGCTAAGTTTAGCGCGTTTGATAGCAGATTTAATGTTTGCCATACTTTTCACCTCCCTGGTGCGATCGAGTGACTCGATACTTACATAGAACAAGTGATATTCTATCAAACGGAGAAGAGAATTGCAATAGCGAGATCAATGAAATTTCATGTAAGGGAAAGAATGGCCTTATATAATTTTGGGAAATCTAACGATATTTACTATTAAATGCGGAGGAGATACGATGAAAGAACCATTAGATTTAAGTAAATATAGCGTTAGGACAGACCTTGCAGTAGAAGCGCATCAAATGTTACAAGAACGTCAACAAAAACAAACGGGAATCGAAGGTGTTGTTGTAAAAGAGCGTGAAGAAGAAGGGATTACGATTACGAAAGTGATAATCGATGAAAGTGCTTCTGAATCGATGGGTAAAAAAGCCGGGAATTATTTAACGCTTGAAGTGCAAGGGATCCGCCAGCAAGATACGGAACTTCAGCAAAAAGTGGAACGTATTTTTGCAAAAGAATTCTCTTACTTATTAGGAGAAATTGGAATAACCAAAGAAGCAAGCTGCTTAATTGTAGGGCTAGGGAATTGGAATGTCACACCAGATGCACTTGGTCCGATTGTTGTAGAGAATGTGCTTGTGACACGCCATCTTTTTAAATTACAACCTGAAAGTGTAGAGGAAGGGTATCGCCCAGTTAGTGCAATTCGTCCAGGTGTAATGGGGATTACAGGGATTGAAACAAGTGACGTCATTTACGGTATCATTGAAAAAACAAAGCCGGATTTTGTTATCGCTATCGATGCGCTTGCTGCAAGGTCTATTGAACGAGTAAACAGTACGATACAGATTTCAGATACGGGAATTCATCCTGGATCTGGTGTAGGAAATAAACGAAAAGAACTAAGTAAAGAAACGCTAGGAATTCCTGTGATTGCTATCGGCGTTCCGACGGTTGTAGATGCTGTTTCCATTACGAGCGATACAATTGATTTTATCCTAAAACATTTTGGACGTGAAATGAGAGAAGGAGATAAGCCGTCTCGATCTTTATTGCCAGCAGGTTTTACATTTAGAGAAAAGAAGAAACTAACAGAGGAAGATATGCCGGATGAAAAAAGCCGTAATATGTTTTTAGGGGCAGTGGGCACATTGGAAGATGAAGAAAAACGAAAATTAATTTACGAAGTATTAGCTCCTCTTGGTCATAATTTAATGGTGACGCCGAAAGAAGTAGATGCATTTATTGAAGATATGGCAAATGTAATAGCGAGTGGTTTAAATGCTGCACTTCATCATCAAATTGACCAAGATAATACAGGTGCATATACGCATTGATGAGAAGAGGCGAAAGTAGTTGAGTAGATTTACGCTTCAATGTGTGTGCTGCGTTATTCTGTTTTTGTTTGTGATGCTAATCGGAATTGGAATCGTTAATCATGGCTTAAAAAGCATGAAAGGCTATCGGCAGCCAACATATGAACAAGTTGCACGAATGACGGGAACTGGAAGTGAAAATGTTGATTTAGAAATTTTAGGAGGTACATTTTCAGTAAGTGAAAAACAAAAACAGTTAGAAAGTCTCAGAAGTTTTAATGTTGTAGAAGGACTGGGAATGGGAATCGCAGAATTTGTTCGAAGTATCGCTAAGTTTAGTACAGATATAGTAATTGGGAAAATAAAAGATATTTTTAGCCAATTGGGAGAATAAACAGAGGTTGTCTTATCATTTTGTAAGACAACCATTTTTTTGTTATAAAAAGGTTTGTCTCGTTTGATCTGCTCGCATAAGATAAAGAGAGGAAGATTTGTCTTATAAGCAGCACGAGTTTTCATTGAATCTTTGCTGCTCTATTGATATAATCAGTGCTAGTGTATATTGGCGAGACTATTAGGAGTTGAGAACATAGATGAATAAAGAAGAAAGAGCAAAAAGACAGTCCAACATTCGTAACTTCTCCATCATTGCTCATATTGACCACGGAAAGTCAACGTTGGCAGATCGTATTTTGGAGAAAACAAATGCGTTAACACAGCGCGAAATGAAAGCTCAATTACTTGACTCTATGGATTTAGAGCGTGAGCGTGGTATTACAATTAAATTAAATGCAGTTCAATTAACGTATACGGCAAAAAACGGTGAAGAATATACTCTTCACTTAATCGATACACCAGGGCACGTCGACTTTACGTACGAAGTATCTCGTAGTTTAGCGGCTTGTGAAGGTGCTATCCTTGTTGTTGATGCAGCGCAAGGTATTGAAGCGCAAACGTTAGCGAACGTGTATTTAGCGCTTGATAATAATTTAGAAATTTTACCGGTTATTAATAAAATCGATTTGCCAAGTGCTGACCCAGAGCGTGTTCGTCAAGAAGTAGAAGATGTAATTGGTTTAGATGCATCAGAAGCTGTACTTGCTTCCGCAAAGGCTGGAATTGGGATTGAAGATATTTTAGAACAAATCGTTGAAAAAGTACCAGCTCCAGAAGGTGACCCGGAAGAGCCACTTCAATGTATGATTTTTGACTCTTTATATGACCCATATCGCGGTGTAATTGCGTATATCCGTGTTGTGAACGGTACAGTAAAAGTTGGCGATAAAGTACGTATGATGGCAACTGGTAAAGAATTTGAGGTAACAGAAGTAGGTGTATTTACACCGAAAACAACGCAGCGTGAAGAGTTAACAGTAGGTGATGTAGGATTCCTAGCAGCATCTATTAAAAATGTAGGAGACACACGCGTTGGTGATACAATCACACATGCGAAACGTCCAGCAGCAGAACCATTACCAGGTTATCGTAAATTAAACCCAATGGTATTCTGTGGTTTATATCCAATCGATTCGGCGCGTTATAACGATTTACGTGATGCATTAGAAAAACTTGAATTGAATGATTCTGCTCTTGAATTTGAGCCAGAAACATCTCAAGCATTAGGATTCGGTTTCCGTTGTGGCTTCTTAGGGTTACTTCACATGGAAATCATTCAAGAACGTATTGAACGTGAATTTAAGATTGATTTAATTACAACGGCGCCAAGTGTTATTTATAAAGTATATTTAACGAGCGGTGAAGATCTTATTGTTGATAACCCATCTAACATGCCAGATCCGCAATCTATTGACCGTGTGGAAGAACCGTTTGTAAAAGCGACGATTATGGTTCCAAATGATTACGTTGGTGCTGTAATGGAAATTTGCCAAGGGAAACGTGGTACATTCCTTGATATGCAATATTTAGATGAAACACGTGTTACGTTAACATATGAAATCCCACTTTCTGAAATCGTATACGACTTCTTTGATCAATTGAAGTCTAATACGAAAGGGTATGCATCATTTGATTACGAGTTAATCGGTTACAAACCGTCTAGACTTGTGAAGATGGATATTTTATTAAATAATGAACAAGTCGATGCTTTATCATTCATTGTACATCGCGATTCAGCCTATGATCGTGGTAAAGTAATTGTAGAAAAATTAAAAGAATTAATTCCAAGACAACAGTTTGAAGTACCAATTCAAGCGACAATTGGGAACAAAGTTGTAGCGCGTTCTACAATTAAAGCGATGCGTAAAAACGTACTTGCAAAATGTTATGGTGGTGACATTTCTCGTAAACGTAAACTTCTTGATAAACAAAAAGAAGGTAAAAAACGTATGAAGTCTGTTGGTTCTGTAGAAGTGCCACAAGAAGCATTCATGGCTGTATTGAAAATGGACGATAACTAATAAAAAAGAAGCCGTTTGTGCGGCTTCTTTTTGTACGTAGGATTACTTTTTTAGACATCTTTTCATCTCTCCTTTACAATGGTGAGGATGCTTTTTATTGTAAGAAACAACAGTGATATAGAGTTAGGAGACTATTGATGTCTGAAAATATTCGAAAAGATATTCAAGAAAAAATACAAAACGGTGATTTTAATTGTGAAAAAGAATTGACGCTTTCTATTATTAGCGGAAAGTGGAAAGTTGTAATCTTGTGGCATCTAGGTGTAGAAGGGTCGCATCGCTTTAGTGAGTTACAACGACTATTCCCAAACATTTCTCATAAGGTTTTATCTAATCAATTAAAAGAATTAATGGAAGATGGAATCATTGAACGGACAGTATATCCAGAAGTACCTCCGCGGGTAGAGTACTTTATGACTGATTTAGGTATGACGCTTTTACCAATCGTCGAAATGATGTATGATTGGGGAAAAATGCGAATGGAACAAATTCGTAACACGTTACAGAAGTAAAGGAGCCTCCGAAGTGCGGAGGTTTTCTTTTTAGAAAGGTAGGAGTCTAGTTTAATGCAAGCTGCATATATTCATATTCCGTTTTGTCAGCATATTTGTCACTATTGTGATTTTAATAAAGTATTTATTGAACGTCAGCCTGTTGATCAATATTTAGAGTATTTAGAGAAAGAAATTATGAATACGGTTCAAAAGGTGCCGTTTGAAAATATGAAAACGATTTTTGTTGGGGGCGGGACACCAACGGCATTAAATATGGAGCAGACAAAAAAGCTGTTAGATATTATTAATCGCCGTTTACGTCCGTTCGCTCCAAACTGTGAATTGACGTTTGAAGCAAATCCTGGAGATTTGCCAAAAGAAAAGTTGAACCTGCTATTAGATGGTGGTGTCAATCGAATTAGCTTTGGTGTGCAAACATTTCGAGATGAATTACTTCAGAAAATTGGACGTAAGCATACGAGGGAAGATGCATTTGTAGCGATTCGTGAAGCGCAGGAAGTAGGCTTTACGAATATTAATGTGGATTTAATTTATGCATTACCAGGGCAAACGATAGAAGATGTGAAAGAAACGTTGGACATTGCTTTTACGTTAGGAGTTCAGCATTTTTCTGCATATTCCTTAATTGTTGAACCGAAAACGGTTTTTTATAATTTAATGAACAAAGGAAAATTAAGACTTCCAGGGGAAGAGCATGAAGCAAGAATGTATGAAATGGTAATGGATGAAATGGAAAATCATGGCTATAAACAGTATGAAATCAGTAATTTTTCAAAAGAAGGCTATGAAAGTAGACATAATCTCACATACTGGAATAATGAACAGTATTATGGTTTTGGAGCTGGTGCTCACAGTTATGTAAACGGAGAACGAATTCAAAATGTTGGCCCGTTAAAGCAATATTTCTCTAAAATTGATGAGACAGGCTTCCCTTATTTAGACGTCCACGAAGTAACAAGAAAAGAAAGAATGGAAGAAGAACTATTTTTAGGGCTTCGGAAAACAAAGGGCGTTTCTAAGCTTACATTCCAAAAGAAATTTGGTGTCGAAATGGATGAGATTTTTGCAAAGCAGTTATTATCCAACAAGGAATATGGATTGCTTCAGGATAAAGGTAACCATGTTTGTTTGACGAGACAAGGTAAGTTATTAGGGAATGAAGTATTTCAGTCGTTTTTAATTGATTAATTAAATGTTCAGTAGGTATGAAAAAGTTTCTCTATTTTGTGACGTTTCCGTTGACAATTGAATGTCAATTTTGGTAAGTTATTAATAGATTTAGCACTCGAAGACAAAGAGTGCTAACAGAGGTGATGATGAGATGCTTACGGAACGTCAGCTCTTGATTTTACAAACAATTATTGATGACTTTATTGGATCAGCGCAACCTGTTGGGTCAAGAACGTTGGCTAAAAAAGATGAAATTACATTTAGTTCAGCTACGATTCGAAATGAAATGGCTGATTTAGAGGAACTGGGATTTATCGAAAAGACACACAGTTCTTCTGGACGTGTTCCTTCAGAAAAAGGATATCGATTTTATGTAGACCATCTTTTAGCACCACAACATTTATCGAATGAGGATGTTGTACAGATTAAGGATTTATTTGCTGAAAGAATTTTTGAAGCGGAAAAAATTGCACAGCAATCCGCTCAAATTTTATCAGAGCTCACAAATTATACGGCAATTGTTCTTGGACCGAAAGTGAGTGCAAATAAATTAAAGAATGTACAAATTGTTCCGCTGGATCATCAAACAGCAGTCGCCATTATTGTAACAGATACAGGTCATGTACAAAGCAAAACGATTACCGTTCCGGAATCTGTTGATTTATCAGATTTAGAAAAAATGGTTAATATTTTAAACGAAAAGCTATCTGGTGTGCCGATGGCGGAGCTGCATAATAAAATTTTAAAAGAGATTGTGACGGTTCTACGTGGGTATGTCCACAACTATGATAGTGCAATAAAAATGTTAGATGGTACATTTCAAGTTCCCTTGTCGGAAAAGATATACTTTGGGGGGAAAGCGAATATGCTTTCGCAGCCGGAGTTTCACGACATTCAAAAGGTACGCTCCTTGCTGACTATGATTGATAATGAAGCTGAATTTTACGATATTTTGCGTAATAAACAAGTCGGGATTCAAGTGAAAATCGGTCGAGAAAATTCTTCGACGGCTATGGAAGATTGTAGTTTAATTTCTGCAACCTATTCCATTGGCGAAGAACAGATTGGAACAATCGCGATCCTAGGTCCAACGAGAATGCAGTATTCTCGCGTAATTAGTCTGTTACAATTGTTTTCAAGACAATTTACAGATGGGCTAAACGGATTGTATAAATCAAAATAATAAATTCACTCGAGCGATGAACATTGTCATTGCTGGTGTGTAACATAAAAACTATGCTTGGACGCTCATGTTAAGCATGAGCTCTGGTGCCTTTTAAGGAGGTGAAAGTTGTGGAAGAGCGTAACGAACAAGTAGTTGAAGAAGCGAAAGAAACGCAAACTGAGGAATCTATTACAGCAGAAAACAGTGAAGAAACTGTAGTAGAAGAAAAAAGTGAAGCGGCTCTTTTACAAGAAAAAGTAGATGGATTGCAAGCGAAATTGACGGAAACGGAAGGTCGCACATTACGTCTACAAGCTGATTTTGAAAACTATAAGCGCCGTGTTCAACTGGATAAGCAAGCGGCTGAAAAATACAGATCGCAAAGCCTTGTGTCAGATATTTTGCCAGCTCTTGATAACTTTGAAAGAGCGATGCAAGTGGAAGCGAGCGACGAGCAGATGAAGTCCTTACTACAAGGGATGGAAATGGTATATCGTCAATTGCTAGAAGCGCTGACTAAAGAAGGTGTTGAAGCGATTGAAGCTGTTGGTAAACAGTTTGATCCGCATGAACATCAAGCTGTTATGCAAGTAGAAGACAGCGAGTTTGAATCAAACGCGGTTGTGGAAGAATTCCAAAAAGGTTATAAACTGAAAGACCGTGTGATTCGCCCATCAATGGTAAAAGTAAATCAATAATTTACATAAATGTAGGAGGTTTCGCCATGAGTAAAATTATCGGTATTGACTTAGGTACAACAAACTCTTGTGTAGCTGTTATGGAAGGTGGAGAACCAAAGGTTATTCCAAATCCAGAAGGGAACCGTACAACACCTTCTGTTGTAGCTTTCAAAAATGAAGAGCGTCAAGTTGGGGAAGTAGCGAAGCGTCAAGCGATTACAAACCCAAATACAATCATGTCTGTTAAACGTCATATGGGTACAGACTACAAAGTAGAAGTTGAAGGTAAAAACTACACACCTCAAGAAATTTCTGCAATCATTTTACAAAACTTAAAAGCTTCTGCTGAAGCGTACTTAGGTGAAACAGTAACGAAAGCTGTTATCACAGTGCCAGCATACTTCAACGATGCAGAACGCCAAGCAACAAAAGACGCTGGCCGTATTGCTGGTTTAGAAGTAGAACGTATTATTAATGAACCAACAGCAGCTGCGCTTGCTTACGGTTTAGAAAAACAAGACGAAGAACAAAAAGTTCTAGTATATGACTTAGGTGGCGGTACATTCGACGTATCTATTCTTGAGTTAGCAGATGGAACATTTGAAGTTATTTCAACTGCGGGTGACAACCGTCTTGGTGGTGACGACTTTGACCAAGTTATCATCGATCATTTAGTAGCTGAATTCAAAAAAGAAAATAACATTGATTTAAGCCAAGATAAAATGGCACTTCAACGTTTGAAAGATGCAGCTGAAAAAGCGAAAAAAGATCTTTCAGGTGTAACACAAACACAAATTTCATTACCATTCATTAGTGCTGGGGCTGCTGGTCCATTACACTTAGAATTAAACTTAACAAGAGCGAAATTCGAAGAACTTTCAGCTAACCTTGTTGAAAGAACATTAGAGCCAACTCGTCGTGCATTAAAAGATGCTGGTCTTTCTCCAAGTGAATTAGATAAAGTTATTCTTGTTGGTGGTTCTACTCGTATCCCAGCTGTACAAGAAGCAATTAAACGTGAAACTGGTAAAGAACCATATAAAGGCGTTAACCCTGATGAAGTTGTAGCGTTAGGTGCTGCAGTTCAGGGCGGTGTACTTACTGGTGATGTAAAAGGCGTTCTATTATTAGACGTAACTCCACTTTCTTTAGGTATCGAAACTATGGGTGGCGTATTTACGAAGTTAATCGAGCGTAACACAACAATTCCAACAAGTAAGTCACAAGTGTTCTCAACTGCTGCTGATAATCAGCCTGCAGTAGACATTCACGTATTGCAAGGTGAGCGTCCAATGTCAGCTGACAACAAAACACTAGGTCGCTTCCAATTAACAGATATCCCACCAGCACCACGTGGTATTCCGCAAATCGAAGTAACATTCGATATTGATGCGAACGGTATCGTAAATGTACGTGCAAAAGACTTAGGAACAAGTAAAGAACAAACAATTACAATCCAATCTTCTTCAGGTCTTTCTGATGAAGAAGTAGATCGTATGGTAAAAGAAGCTGAAGCAAATGCTGATGCTGACCAAAAGCGTAAGGAAGAAGTTGAACTTCGTAATGAAGCTGACCAACTTGTATTCCAAACAGATAAAGTTGTAAAAGATTTAGAAGGTAAAGTAGATGCAGCTGAGGTAGCGAAAGCAACAGAAGCAAAAGAAGCATTACAAGCGGCAATCGAGAAAAATGATCTTGATGAAATTCGTGCGAAAAAAGATGCACTTCAAGAAATCGTACAACAACTTACTGTAAAATTATATGAACAAGCTCAAGCAGCTGCTGGTGCTCAGCAAGCAGAAGGTACACAAGGTAACGCTAGTGCAAAAAATGACAACGTAGTTGACGCTGAGTTTGAAGAAGTAAAAGAAGATAAGTAATAAAGTAAAAAAACATAAGTAAGATGACAAAAAGTCAAAGTCAAGCGTGCCTTGGTTTTGGCTTTTTTCATGAATGAAGAAAGTGCTTCGGGCAGGTTAGCTCTTTCATATGAGAGTCTTAAGTTTTTCTTTTTGCATACTGTAAGTGAGGAAACTTTGTTGCAAAGCACTTTCTTTCGGTGTTAAAATTACGTTTATGTGAAAGATTCGGGGGTTACAAATTTATGAATAAAAGAGATTATTATGAGGTGCTCGGCCTTAGCAAGGGCGCTTCAAAAGATGAAATCAAAAAAGCATACCGTCGTTTGGCTAAAAAATATCATCCAGACGTAAGCAAAGAAGAAAATGCAATTGAAAAGTTTAAAGAAGTACAAGAAGCGTATGAAGTTTTAAGTGACGATCAGAAACGTGCGCAGTACGATCAATTTGGTCATGCTGATCCAAATCAGGGTTTTGGCGGCTTCGGCGGTGGAGACTTTGGTGGTGGATTCGGATTTGAAGACATTTTCAGCTCATTCTTTGGCGGAGGTGGCGGCAGACGCCGTGATCCAAATGCACCGCGTCAAGGTGCTGACTTGCAATATCAAGTTACTTTAAACTTTGAAGAAGCGATTTTTGGTAAGGAATTAAATGTTGAAATTCCAGTTGAAGACCCATGTGACACATGTCAAGGCGCTGGGGCGAAACCAGGAACTTCAAAAGAAACATGTAAACATTGTTCAGGAACAGGTCAAGTGAGCGTAGAACAAAATACACCATTTGGTCGTATTGTAAATCGTCAAGCGTGTAAACATTGTTCAGGAACAGGCCAAATGATTAAAGAGAAATGTACAACATGTCATGGCTCTGGAAAAGTACGTAAACGTAAAAAAATTAACGTTAAAATTCCAGCGGGTATTGATAATGGTCAACAAATCCGTGTGTCTGGTAAAGGTGAAGCGGGTGTAAACGGTGGGCCGGCTGGTGATTTATATGTTGTTGTTCATGTAAGAGACCATGAGTTCTTCGAGCGTGATGGCGATCATATTATTTGTGAAATGCCATTAACATTCACGCAAGTAGCGCTTGGTGCTGAAGTGGAAGTTCCAACTGTTCATGGAAAAGTGAAATTGAAAATACCAGCAGGAACGCAAACAGGAACGGAATTCCGCCTAAAAGGAAAAGGCGCTCCAAATGTACGTGGATATGGCCAAGGTGATCAATATGTAGTTGTTCGTGTTGTTGTACCAACGAAATTAACATCACATCAAAAAGAATTATTACGTGAATTTGCAGGACAAGAAGATCAAGATGATAGCCTATTTGGAAAGCTTAAACGAGCTTTCAAAGGGGAATAATGGAAATAAAAAATGGAGTTGGTAAATTGTGAAATGGTCAGAAATTAGTATTCATACAATGGAGGAAGCAGTAGAAGCTGTTTCTCATATTTTACACGAAGCAGGTGCTAGCGGTGTAGCGATTGAAGACCCGGCAGAGTTAACAAAAGAGCGTGAGCAACAGTATGGTGAAATTTATGCGCTCAATCCATCTGAATATCCAGAAGATGGTGTGTTAATAAAAGCATATTTTCCACAAACGGATTCTTTACATGAAACAGTTGCGAGTGTAAAATCATCTATTGATGTACTTCCATCTTTCGACATCGAAATTGGTACAGGAAATATTACGATTAATGAAGTCGATGAGGAAGACTGGGCTACTGCTTGGAAAAAATATTATCATCCAGTTCAAATTTCTGATACATTCACAATTGTGCCAACTTGGGAAGAATATATACCTTCTTCTCCAGATGAAAAAATTATTGAATTAGATCCAGGGATGGCATTTGGTACAGGGACACATCCAACAACAACGATGTGTATTCGTGCGTTAGAGAAAACAGTGCAGCCAGGTAATACCGTAATTGATGTTGGAACAGGTTCTGGTGTATTAAGTATTGCTGCAGCAAAATTAGGTGCAGCATCTGTTCAAGCGTATGATTTAGATCCAGTTGCAGTTGAAAGTGCGGAGATGAATGTTCGTTTAAATAAAACGGACGGTATCGTATCTGTCGGACAAAATAGTTTATTAGAAGGTATTGAAGGACCAGTAGATTTGATTGTAGCAAATTTACTTGCAGAAATTATTCTTCTATTCCCTGAAGACGCAGCGAGAGTTGTAAAACAGGGTGGACTATTTATTACATCTGGTATTATTGGAGCAAAAGAAAAAGTAATCTCTGAGGCGTTAGAAAAAGCTGGATTTACAATTGAAGAAGTGTTGAGAATGGAAGATTGGGTAGCAATCATTGCACGAAATGCGTAATATATAATTTATGTTAATAATGAACGAAAGAGTCTCTCGCTATATGAAGTGAGAGACTTGCCGTTTGTTATATTAAAATGATAACGTTTCGTTCTTTTCGTAAGGGAGGACTTACGAAAGGAACGAAACTTTACTAAGGTGATGAGATGCAACGTTATTTTGTAGAAGAGAAGTATGTAAATGATGCAAGTATTCGTATTGTAGGTGATGATGTACATCATATCGCAAGAGTGATGCGCATGTCAGTTGGTGATCACATTTATTGCTGTGTAAACGGTAAAACAGCAATGTGTACAATTGCTGAAATTACCAGTGAATTTGTGGATAGTGCTATTGTAGAATGGGTAGAGGCGTCAAGTGAACTGCCAGTGTTCGTGACGATTGCAAGTGGACTGCCAAAAGGAGACAAGCTAGAGTTAATTTTTCAAAAAGGAACTGAGCTTGGGGCGGCCGCATTTTTACCATTTCAAGCATCTCGTTCTATTGTAAAATGGGATGCAAAAAAAGCAGATAAAAAAGTTGAGCGCTTGAAAAAAATTGTGAAAGAAGCTGCAGAGCAATCGCATAGAAGTGAAATTCCAGCTGTACATGCTCCGGCATCATTTAAACAATTGCTTGCGATGAGCAGTGATTATGATGTTTGTCTTGTTGCGTATGAAGAGGAAGCAAAGCAAGGCGAAAAAGCTAATTTTGCGAAGGCTTTAACGGCACTTGAACGTGGTCAAAAACTGTTGGTTGTATTTGGCCCAGAAGGTGGTTTATCTGAGGAAGAAATTTCTGCGCTTCGTGAACATAAATTTATACCATGTAGTTTAGGGCCGAGGATTTTACGAACAGAAACGGCGCCGCTTTATGCGTTAAGTGCCGCTTCTTATCATTTTGAATTGATGGGGTGATGATCAATGGCAACTGTTGCGTTTCACACGTTAGGTTGTAAAGTAAACCACTATGAAACAGAAGCAATTTGGCAATTGTTTAAACAAGGTGGTTATGAAAGAACTGAATATGAAAAGAAAGCTGATGTGTATGTAATCAATACATGTACAGTAACAAATACTGGAGACAAAAAAAGCCGTCAAGTTATTCGACGTGCTGTACGTCAAAATCCAGACGCTGTTATTTGTGTAACAGGATGTTACGCACAAACATCTCCAGCGGAAATTATGGCGATTCCAGGCGTAGATATCGTTGTTGGTACGCAAAATCGTGAGAAAATGCTAGGGTATATTGAAGAGTTCCGTAAAGAACGTCAACCAATCAATGCTGTCCGTAACATTATGAAAACACGTGTATATGAAGAGCTTGATGTACCGTATTTCACTGACCGTACACGTGCATCTTTAAAAATACAAGAAGGTTGTAATAATTTCTGTACGTTCTGTATTATTCCTTGGGCACGTGGTTTAATGCGTTCTCGTGATGGAAAAGAAGTTATTCACCAAGCGCAGCAATTAGTGGATGCAGGTTATAAAGAAATCGTCTTAACTGGTATTCACACAGGTGGATATGGGGAAGACATGAAAAACTACAATTTAGCTGGATTGCTTCGCGATATGGAAGCAGAGGTAAATGGCTTGAAACGTCTTCGTATTTCTTCAATTGAAGCGAGTCAAATTTCAGATGAAGTAATTGAAGTATTAGATAAATCTGAAGTAGTTGTCCGTCATTTGCACATTCCACTACAATCAGGTTCTAACACTGTACTAAAACGTATGCGCCGTAAGTATACGATGGAATTTTTCCAAGAGCGTTTAGATCGCTTGAAAGAAGCGTTACCAGGCCTTGCGATTACATCCGATGTAATTGTTGGCTTCCCTGGTGAAACGGAAGAAGAATTTATGGAAACATACAATTTCATTAAAGAAAACCGTTTCTCTGAATTGCACGTGTTCCCTTATTCAAAACGTACAGGAACACCTGCGGCTCGTATGGATGACCAAATTCCTGAAGAAGTAAAAAATGATCGTGTTCATCGTTTAATTGAATTATCGAATCAGTTAGCGAAAGAATACGCATCTCAATTTGAAGGTGAAGTTCTTGAGATTATTCCAGAAGAGCCTTTCAAAGACGGCGATCGTGAAGGATTATATGTAGGTTATACAGATAACTATTTAAAAGTTGTGTTTGAAGGATCTGAAGAATTAATCGGCAAACTAGTAAAAGTGAAAATTACAAAAGCTGGTTACCCATATAACGAAGCGCAATTTGTTCGTGTTCTTGAAGATGATGTGAAAAAAGAATCAGCAAGTGCGTAAGAGAAAAGCATGCAAACGAAAAGGGTTTGCATGCTTTTTTCTTTGCTGGAGAAGTTAAGATATGAAGTTGTAATATTTCATGCTATAATGCTAACCGTTATGGTTGTCAGACAACCGTGTAGTGAAGAAAGGGGCATATGAAAAATGAACTATGCAAAGTTAATTGACCACACATTATTAAAACCGGATACAAAAAAAGAAGCGATTGTTACATTATGTGAGGAAGCAAAGAAACATGACTTCGCGTCTGTGTGTGTAAACCCTACTTGGGTTGAAACTGCAGCAGAATTATTAAAAGGTACAGATGTAAAAGTTTGTACAGTAATCGGTTTCCCTCTTGGAGCAAATACACCAGAAACAAAAGCGTTTGAAACGCAAGATGCAATTGCAAAAGGTGCAACAGAAGTTGATATGGTAATTAATATTGGTGCATTAAAAGATAAAAATGATGAATTAGTAGAGCGCGACGTTCGTGCGGTTGTAGAAGCTGCAAAAGGAAAAGCACTTGTAAAAATTATTATTGAAACATGCTTATTAACAGAAGAAGAAAAAGTTCGTGCTTGTGAATTATCTGTAAAAGCAGGTGTAGATTTTGTAAAAACATCGACTGGCTTCTCAACGGGCGGGGCAACAGTAGAAGATGTAGCACTAATGAGAAAAACAGTTGGGCCAGAAATCGGTGTGAAAGCTTCTGGTGGTGTTCGTAACGGAGAAGATATGGACGCGATGGTAGAAGCGGGAGCAACACGTATTGGTACAAGTGCTGGTGTTGCACTAGTAAGTGGGAAAACAGCAACAACGGATTATTAATTTAAAAGCGGAGCCGACTGTTTAGTCCTATCTGATAAGCTTGTTATCTTCTTGTATGGAAGGTAAAAGAAACGAATCCATCTAGCTATTATAGCTAGATGGATTGAATTGTTCAAAAAATAAAATATACATTAGCTGTAATGTATGATTTGAACAAATTTAGATAGAAGAAGGGCATCTACTCTTCTTTTATTCTGTCAAATAGTTGACCTGAAGTAACAAAATGTATTATAATCGTAAAAGACATGCTGAAGAAGTGTTTCTTTTTGCATGCTGAAGTTAGTATGTAAGTGTGATGTTTCGGAGGGAGGGAAAGAGAATGTCAAAAACAGTCGTTCGTAAAAACGAGTCTTTGGAGGATGCACTTCGCCGTTTTAAAAGATCGGTTTCTAAAACTGGTACACTTGCTGAAGCAAGAAAGCGCGAGTTTTATGAAAAACCAAGTGTAAAACGTAAGAAGAAGTCTGAAGCGGCAAGAAAGCGTAAATTCTAAGAGAGGGTGTAAGTTATGAGTCTTCTCGGTCGTTTAAACGATGATATGAAACAAGCGATGAAGAATAAACAAAAAGAAAAATTAACCGTTATTCGTATGGTTAAGGCTGCTTTGCAAAATGAAGGAATTAAACTGCAACATACTCTTACTGAAGAAGAGGAATTAACAGTTTTAACTCGTGAAGTAAAACAGCATAAGGACTCCCTCCTTGAATTTAAAAAAGCGGGTCGTGATGACCTTGTTGATAAACTGCAAAATGAAATTCAGATTTTAAATACGTATTTACCTGAACAACTAACAGAAGAAGAGCTAGTGAATGTAGTTAAGCAAGTTATTTCTGAAGTTGGTGCTGCTTCTAAGGCAGATATGGGTAAAGTGATGAGTGCTGTTATGCCGAAAGTAAAAGGTAAAGCAGACGGATCACAAGTGAATAAGCTGGTTGCACAGCTATTAGCATAAAAAAGCGTCTCATGAGAAATGAGACGTTTTTTTATGCTTTTTTCTTTTTGGACGTGATATTACAAGCTCTTTTTTCATACATATGGGATGAGAGGGGGGTCTTGGAGATGAAGAAATTAGTGCAAATGAAAAATTGGCTAACAAAGCAAATAGACCTACCAGTGGATGTACTAATGGATCTACCTCGTATTACCCTTGTCGGGCAAGTACATATTTATATAGAAAATCATCGAGGGTTATTAGTATTTACAGATAAAGAAGTGCGGTTGTTATTGAAACATGGTCAACTATTAATAAAAGGGCAATCGTTTGTTATTAAAACAATTCTTCCAGAAGAGCTTTTGCTTGAAGGGATTATTGAACAAGTAACGTTTTTAGAAAATGAGAAGAAAGATAAATTATAATGAAACTTCCATTAGTGAAGTTTTTCTTCTTATTTCGTTTCGTACGAGCTATTTGAATGTTAAAAGCTGAAGAAAGCACTACGAAAATAGTGGCGTAACATTTGTGCTTTTGAGAAAGGTAGTGGGACGGACGATGAAAAATCAATGGTTCACACGATGGCTTGGGTATGTGAAGGTTCGAATTGAAGGTAGAGGAGCCGAGCGTTTTATTAATGAATGTGTGCGCAGAAATTTAGTCGTATGGGAAGTAAAGAAGATTGCAGAAGATACATTAGTATTTTGTATGTTGCTTCGTGATGTGAAGCGACTGAGACCGATCTATCGAAAAAATGAATGTAAGCTATACTTTATTGGACGTTTCGGTTTTCCGTTTTTGAATAAGCGTTTGCTTAAGAATAGTGGTTTTTTAATCGGTTTTCTTATCTTTTTTTTCGGTATGATTGCTTTATCAAATATGGTCTGGAAAATCGAGATTACAGGGGCAAAACCGGAAACGGAATATATTCTTATAAAAGAATTGGATAAAATGGGCATTAAAAAAGGAAGACTGCAATTTCAAATGCCGAATGTAGAAGATGTTCAGCGTCATTTGACAGATAATATTAATGCGATTACATGGGCTGGCCTAGAGATAAAGGGGACAACATATCATTTTAAAATTGTTGAAAAAAATGAGCCGGAGAAGGAGAAAGAGCAAAAACCACAAAATTTAGTTGCCAAAAAAGAGGCAATCATTACAAAAACATTTGTGGAAACTGGAAAACCAGTTGTAATGAAAAATGATTATGTGCAAAAGGGACAACTTCTTGTGTCAGGGATGTTTGGAAAAGAGGATAATCCAACGATTGTTTCTGCTAAAGGAATTGTATATGGAGAAACGTGGTATGAATCTGAAGTGACAGTTCCTTTAAAAACAACATTTCAAGTGTATACAGGAAATTCATATAATGAGCATTATCTTCGTCTTGGAAGTGTTAAAATAAAAATATGGGGATTTCAGCATGATAAGTATAAGCGGTCTCGTACTGAAAATGTCAAACATGATGTGAAACTGTTTGGTTTTATATTGCCTATTTCCTATGAAAGGGAAATTGTGCGTGAAGAGGAAGAAGCGAATCGTGAATATACAGAAAAACAAGCAATGCGAGTAGCGAAAGAAATGGCTGAAAAAGAACTAAAGAAAAAATTGGATGAACATGCTATGATTGTAAGTGATAAGATTTTGCACAACGAGGTTGAGGCGAATCATCTAAGAGTAACATTACATTATACAGTGATTGAAAATATTGCAGAGCCACAACCGATATCTGAATCCGATATTCAAGGAGACTGAGTAATGGCAGAACAATTAATAGAAATGAATCAACAAGTGGAAAATCCTAATGAAGCAATTGCTCTATTTGGAGTGAATGATGCACATTTAAAAGTAATTGAACGAGAACTTGCCGTATCTATCGTAACGCGAGGTGAATCTGTTCGTGTATCTGGAACAGATGAAACCGTGGCGCTTGTTGAAAAAATTTTACAGCAATTACTTGCTGTTATTCGTAAAGGTGTATCAATCTCGGAACGAGATGTTGCATATGCAATTCAGCTTGGACGTCAAGGGAAAATAACTCATTTTGAAGAGCTATATGAAGAGGAGATCTTTAAAACAGCAAAAGGTAAATCCATCCGTGTGAAAACAATGGGTCAAAGACAGTACATTCATGCGATGAAGAAGAATGATATTGTATTTGGAATAGGGCCTGCTGGTACAGGGAAGACATATTTAGCTGTGGTAATGGCTGTACGAGCATTAAAGCAAGGGTATGTAAAAAAGATTATTTTAACAAGACCAGCTGTAGAAGCAGGGGAAAGCTTAGGTTTTTTACCAGGTGATTTAAAAGAAAAGGTAGACCCTTATTTACGTCCTTTATACGATGCGCTTCATGATATTCTTGGGCAAGAATATACACAGCGTATGCTAGAGAGAGGAACGATTGAAATTGCACCTCTTGCATATATGAGGGGACGTACGCTGGATGATTCTTTCGTTATTTTAGATGAAGCTCAAAATACAACTGGTGCTCAAATTAAAATGTTTTTAACTCGCCTAGGTTTTAGTTCGAAAATGGTTGTTACTGGCGATCCGTCGCAGGTTGATTTACCGAAGGGGGTAAAGTCGGGACTTTCAATTGCTGCGAATGTTCTATCAGGTGTATCAGGGATTTCATTTGTTAAATTAGAGCAATCGGACGTTGTAAGACATCCCCTTGTGCAGCGGATTATCGAGGCATATGATAAAATGGAATGATCCTATTTGTAAGGATCATTTCTTTTTGTATGGTAGAGATAGATGAAAGGGTTGGCGAATAGCCTATTTTTTACTATCATTAAAGGGTGGACAAGTAGATTCATTTACTTGTGAATGTGCAGTGCAATGTAGAAGCCTGCTTATAAAAAGCCCGATTGGTGGGGGTTAATCATTGGTGGGGATAAAAAACTCCCGTTGATTAAAGATTCACTTTATGTCTGGAGAGGAGAAGGTATTGAAATCATGTCAAGATCTCAAGAAATTTCTAGGTGGTTTCGTAACATACAACATTCGAAAAAATTAAGCTGGATTTCTTATATTTTATTAGGAGCGGTACTGTTTTTTGCACTCATGAACAATGTGAAACCAGAGCAACTAGATGTTAAAATGCTATCTATTTCGAAACAAACAATCCACTCTCCTATCAAAATCGAAGATAAAGTAACGACGGATAGAAAGAAGAGAGAAGCTGCTCAAAAGGTAGAGGACCAATATACATATCGAAGTGAATACAAGCAAAATAAAGTAGATATTGTAAACTCTGTCTTTTTAGCGATAGAAGAAGTGGAAGCTGACACGAAGGCTGCTGGTCCTGATGAACAGAAAAGGATTTCTGCTGCAGAACGATTGGAGAAATTAAAGAAGAAATTGCCTACAGATTTAACAAAAAGTTTATCTGATTCTGTGTTGTTACAGTTTGTAAATGCTGAACCAGGTCAATTGTCATTAGCAAGAGATGCTATGGTAACAGCGATTAATAATATTATGAGTACTCACATTAAAATGAATGAAGAAAATGATGCGAGAGAACGATTTGTCAATGAAATACGCAATGTTAATGTGAATAGCGATTTAAAAGACGCACTTAACGTACTTGGAAAATATGCAATTGAAGCAAATTATTTCTATGATTCAACTGCTACAAAAGACCGGAAAAAAGTAGCGGAAGATGCAGTTGCGCCAGTTTATATTCTTCAAGGGCAAATTCTTGTGAAGGAAGGCGACACGATTACAAGAGAAGTATATGATCAATTGAAATTAGTTGGGCTTCTTGAACAAGGAAATACATTTCAGCCATTTGTAGGATTAGCAATCATTATTGGTGTACTCCTATTCTTTATGCATAAGCAATTTGAATCGTTTTTAAAATTGAAAAGAGAAGAAAAACCATATATTTTAGCTTATACAACAATTGTAGCGATTACAGTCGTTTTGATGAAAATCATTAGTTTGTTTCAAAAGTTGGAATATGCCGGTATCGCATATGTTGTTCCGGTCGCGATGGGAACAATACTAGTAAAATTAATGATTGGTGATCGTTTTGTTTTTATAACAAGTATGATCTTCTCTGTATGTGGGAGTATTATGTTTAATGAAGGTGTAACGAGTACACTGAATTATAGTGTAGGTATTTATGTTTTATTAAGCTCGTTATCGGTTAGTATCTTTTTGAGAGAGAAAAATCGACGTTCGATGATCTTACAAGCGGGCATCCTTGTTTCTGTTCTAAATGTAGTTGTATTAGCTGCGCTATTACTTTTGCGTAATGGAAACTTCTCGCCGCTTGAAATTGGTTCACAATTATTAATGGCTGCTGCTTCTGGTATCATCTCATCCATTTTAGCTATGGGGATTTTACCGTATTTAGAAAGTGGTCTTGGAATTGTATCAAGTATGAAGCTTATGGAGCTTTCAAGCCCGAATCATCCGCTCCTTCGTAAAATTTTACTAGAAGCACCGGGAACATATCATCATAGCGTTATGGTTGCTAACCTTTCTGAGGCAGCTTGTGAGGCTGTTGGAGCAAATGGAGTTTTAGCACGTGTTGGTGCGTATTATCACGATATTGGGAAAACAGTGCAGCCTCATTTCTTTATAGAAAACCAAATGGGGATTGAAAACCCGCATGATAAATTAGATCCTGAAATGAGCAGAGATATTATTATTGCTCATGTGACAAATGGAGTAAAAATGTTAGAAGAACACCATATTCCGCAAGAAATTATTGATATTGCAGGACAGCATCATGGAACGACATTACTTAAATATTTTTACTATAAAGCGATTAAAGAAGATAAAGAGAGATATACAGAAAAAATGTTCCGTTATCCAGGATCAAAAGCGACGTCAAAAGAGTCTGCAATTGTTGGGATTGCGGATAGCGTCGAAGCAGCAGTGCGTTCTATGAACCATCCGACACCAGAACAAATTAATAATTTAGTACAAAGTATTATAAAAGATCGTTTGCAGGATGGACAATTTAGTGAATGTAATTTGACATTTAAAGAATTACAAATTGTTGGGAAAACTTTATGTGAAACGTTAAATGGTATTTTTCATTCTCGTATTAAATATCCGGAACCGCCGGAAGAAAAGGGGACAGAATGAGTTTATTAATAGATTTTTTTGATGAAACAGAAGAAGTGAAAGAAGAATATGTGAATATGATTTGCGATTTGCTAGAGCAAGCTGCACGAATGGAGAACGTAGAAGATGGAACAGAGCTTTCTGTTACATTTGTTGATAATGAACGTATTCAAGAAATTAATCGTGATTATCGCGACAAAGATCAACCGACAGACGTTATTTCTTTTGCAATGGAGGATATGGGAGAAGGAGAGATGGAGATCGTTGGCGCGGAAATGCCGCGTATGCTAGGAGATCTTATTATTTCTATTCCAAGAGCGAAAGAACAGGCTGAAGAATATGGGCATTCCTTTGATCGTGAATTAGGATTTTTAGCGTTGCATGGATTCTTGCATTTACTTGGTTATGATCATATGACAGATGAAGACGAACAAGAAATGTTTGGAAAGCAAAAAGAAATTTTAGAGGCGTTCGGATTAGGTAGATGAAAAAAGGAAAACTTATAAATAGTTTTGGATATGCTATAGCTGGTATATACTTTTGTCTTCGTCACGAACGAAATATGAAAATTCATTTTTTGGCCGCAGTTATTGTTATATGCTGCGGCTTTTATTTCCGTGTAACGAGAACGGAATGGCTCATATTACTCATTACAATTGGAATTGTCATGGGTTTGGAAATGGTCAATACGGCAATTGAAAAAACAGTTGATTTAGTCACAGCGGATTTTAAACCATTTGCGAAAATTGCAAAGGATGTTGCTGCTGGTGCAGTGCTATTATTTACTGTTATAGCTGTTATAATTGGTGCTATTATCTTTTTACCTTATATGGTATAGTTGCATTCCAAAGCTTTTGTTATGCTTTGGTAGCGTTAAGAACGCCGTTAATGAAAGTTTCATTTTATCTTTTCACAATTGTGAATGGAAAGGATGCGAGAGCATGAACAGCAAAGAATTAATTCAAGAAGCAATCGAAGCGCGTAAACAAGCGTATGTACCATATTCTAAGTTTCAAGTAGGTGCAGCATTATTAACGGAAGATGGAAAAGTATACCGAGGATGTAATGTTGAAAATGCATCATATGGATTATGTAATTGTGCAGAAAGAACAGCTTTATTCAAAGCAGTTTCTGAAGGAGATAAAGAATTTGTAGCCATTGCGGTAGTAGCGGATACGAAGCGTCCAGTACCTCCTTGTGGAGCGTGCCGTCAAGTTATGATAGAATTATGTAAACAGGATACGAAAGTATACTTATCAAATTTACATGGTGACGTTCAGGAGACAACAGTTGGAGAATTGTTACCAGGAGCATTTTTAGCGGAGGATTTACATGAATAGAAAAGGTTATAAATCAGGTTTTGTCTCTATAATTGGAAGACCGAATGTTGGAAAGTCTACATTTTTAAATCGAATTATCGGTCAAAAAATTGCAATTATGAGCGATAAACCACAAACAACTCGTAATAAAATTCAAGGTGTATACACAGAAAATGACTCACAAGTTATCTTTATTGATACGCCAGGAATACATAAGCCGAAGCATAAATTAGGCGATTTTATGGTGAAGATGGCACAAACGACATTAAAAGAAGTTGACATTGTATTATTTATGGTCAATGCTGCTGAAGGTTTTGGTCGTGGTGAAGAGTTTATTATCGAAAAATTACAAGAAACAAAGCAACCGGTATTTCTAGTAATCAATAAAATTGACCAAGTTCATCCGGAACAATTGCTGGAATTAATTGATCAATATCGTAAGTTACATGAATTTGCAGAAATTGTTCCGATTTCTGCATTGGATGGTAATAATGTTGAGGCGTTAATCGGTGCGATTAAAAAATATTTACCTGAAGGACCACAATACTATCCAGACAACCAAGTAACGGATCATCCAGAGCGATTTATTATTGCTGAGCTTATTCGTGAAAAGGTACTTCATTTAACACGTGAGGAAGTACCACATTCGGTAGCGGTTGTGATTGATGCGATTCAAAAGCGTGAAGGTGGAGCGGTCTATGTGAATGCGACAATTATTGTAGAGCGTCCATCGCAAAAAGGAATTATTATCGGAAAACAAGGGAAGATGCTGAAAGAAGTTGGAAAGCGAGCTCGCTTTGATATTGAAGCACTTCTTGGTTCAAAAGTATTCTTAGAAGTGTGGGTAAAAGTACAAAAAGATTGGCGTAATAAAATGTCACAACTTCGCGATCTTGGTTTCCGTGAAGATGAGTATTAATAGAAATTAGGAAAATTTTTCTCACATGAAAATGGACAAAATGGGTCATTTTAATAACAACAAAAGAAATTGGTTTATATGCTACGCTTACTGAGAAAGGTGGATTCTTATGCTAGATTTTACCTGGAAGTTTTTCTCCAAAACAGGAAGCATTGAAACGTATTTGCTTTTGAAGGAAATGGAAAAAGACGTAAACGATGAGATGGATCAACATGAAGAGGAGCTAGCGCATCTAGATTCTCCAATTTCTTGACCCGTTTTGTTCAAACCTTGGATGGTGACAAACATGTTTCAAAAAGTTGAGGGAATTGTCATCCGGACAACAGATTACGGAGAAACGAATAAAATTGTTACGATATTTTCCCGTGAGCTTGGAAAGGTAAGTGCAATGGCAAGAGGGGCGAAAAAACCGAAAAGTAGGTTAGCATCTATTTCGCAACTTATGATGCACGGTCACTTTCTGATTCAAATGGGGTCTGGACTTGGGACTTTGCAACAAGGTGAAATAATTTCATCTATGAAAGAAATTCGTGAAGATATATTTTTAACTGCTTATGCATCATTTATCGTGGAATTGACCGATAAAGCAACTGAAGATAAGAAACATAATCCGTATTTATTTGAAATGTTACATCAAACGTTGCACTATATGTGTGAGGGTGTTGATGCTGAAGTATTGTCTTTAATTTATCAAACGAAAATGCTCCCAGTACTAGGGATGCATCCATACTTTGATACATGTGCAATTTGTCACCAAGAAGCAGATTTTGTCGCCTTCTCTGTCCGAGAAGGCGGTTTTCTGTGCTCGCGTCATGCGCAGCAAGATCCATACCGTATTCCGGTGGGAGAGGCTGTTCATAAATTGCTACGTCTCTTTTATCATTTTGATTTAGCTCGCCTTGGTAATGTATCTGTTAAGGATGGAACGAAGCGGCAAATACGTACAGTATTAAATACATATTATGATGAATATTGCGGAATCTATTTGAAATCAAGGCGTTTTCTTGAACAACTTGATAAATTTCAAATATAATGAGGACCATATATAGGTCCTTTTTACATACTTTCTTTTTCAAAAAGCATATTTAGTATATAATATTTAAGAGATAGTATAACTTTTTTCGTTTTGCATTGAAGGTGGTGATTATCATAGAACTGAATAAACGGCAAGAACATATCATTCAGATTGTAAAAGATCACGGTCCTATTACAGGGGAATCAATTGCGGCACAATTAAATTTAACACGTGCAACATTAAGACCTGACTTAGCGATTTTAACGATGGCAGGTTATTTAGAAGCACGTCCACGTGTCGGTTATTTTTATACAGGGAAAACTGGGGGACAGTTATTATCAGAAGCTGTTAAGAAAGTTAAGGTACAAGATTATCAATCTAGACCGGCTGTAATTGATAAAAATATTTCCGTATACGATGCGATTTGTACCATGTTTTTAGAAGATGTTGGTACTTTATTTGTTGTAGATCAAGCGACGCTTCTAGTTGGGGTAGTTTCTCGTAAAGATTTATTACGTGCAAGCTTAGGAAAGCAGGATTTAACATCGCTTCCGGTTAATATTATCATGACAAGGATGCCAAACATCGCAATGTGCCGTAGAGAGGATTCTCTATATGATGTTGCGATGGAATTAATAGAAAGACAGATTGATGCTGTACCAGTGGTAAAAGACACGAAACAAGGGTTAGAAGTTGTTGGTCGAATTACAAAAACAAATATTACGCGTGCGTTTGTAAATTTAGTAAACAATGAATAAGTGTAATTTGTTTAAAGTGAGGTAATGTAATGGATAATAAAATCGTATATGTCGTATCTGACTCTGTTGGAGAGACGGCTGATTTAGTTGTTCGAGCTGCAATGGGACAGTTTCCATTTGCTCCTGATATTAGACGTGTACCGTATGTGGAAGATACAGGGACATTAAAAGAGGTAATTTCAATTGCGAAAAGTAATCGAGCGCTTATTTGCTTTACGTTAGTAAAACCAGAAATGCGTCAGTATTTGTTAGCAGAAGCGGCAAAAGAGGGTGTAGAGGCATATGACATTATCGGGCCTCTTATCGATCAAATCGAAGAGATTACAGGACAAGTTCCAAGGTATGAACCTGGTGTTGTTCGTAGATTAGATGAAGAATATTTTAAAAAGATTGAAGCAATTGAGTTTGCTGTTAAATATGATGATGGTAGAGATGCACGTGGGATTTTAAAAGCTGATATCGTTTTAATTGGGATATCACGTACATCAAAGACGCCACTTTCACAATATTTAGCTCATAATAAACGATTGAAGGTTGCGAACGTACCACTTGTACCAGAAGTGGATCCGCCTGAAGAATTATATCAAGTTGCAAAAGAGAAATGTTTCGGTTTGAAAATTACACCGGATAAGTTAAATCACATTCGAAAAGAACGATTAAAATCACTTGGGTTAAGTGATGGAGCAACATATGCGAACATCAATCGTATTAAAGAAGAAATTGATCATTTTGAGAAGGTAGTAAGTAAAATAAACTGTCAAGTTATTGATGTGTCAAATAAGGCAATTGAGGAAACAGCGAATATTATTGTGAATGCAGTGCAAAACCAAAAAATGTTTTAGCACATTTACCAAGGGTGAATGTGCTTTTTTCGCTCAAGATAAAGAAAAACTTTAATCAGTGGAGTTCTTCATCTTTTACTATTTGGGCTTTTACGGGTAGGTTGTCCCCGGCTTAACCTTTTACTTTAATCTGAATTTTGAAATGGGAGTATTACTGCCCGTGAATAGCCGGATAAAATTTTAAAGGATATGTAGCGAAGTTAGAGAAAATATATTATAATAAAAAATTGTGATAAAAAGGTACATTTTACGTTTAGACTTTAATTTTTCAGAATAAACTAGGGATAGGATTTACGGAAAAGGTATGTATTTACGTAAAATCGACAAAAATCTGGACAAGAAAACGCACATTATGGAAGGATTCACAGAAGGGATGTAGAATACAGAAATATGCAAAACATCAGCAAGATTCTAGTTGATACAGATGCATGTCCTGTGAAGGATGAAATTGTGCAAACTGGAACAAAATTCCATGTCGAAATTTTGTTTGTCGCATCCTACGCCCATCGTTCGAAAAAACAGCAAGAGAATTGGATATATGTGGATTCTGAGCAAGATGAGGTGGATTTTTATATCTATAAACACGCCAAAGCTTCAGATCTCGTAATCACACAGGATATGGGACTTGCTGGTCTTCTTGTAAAAAAGGGAGTATATGTATTATCTCCACGAGGTACATTTGTGACTGATGAGCAAATGGATACAATTTTATATAGTAGGTATGTATCTGCGAAGTTACGCAGACAAGGGACCTACACAAAAGGTCCAAAAGCATTTTCAACCCATGATCGACAATGCTTTTTAATAAATTTAGAAAAAATATTGTCGAATTATAAAGGAATCCTTTAATTTGTATCGAATACAAAATACGACACGGAGATGGAGTTATGGGGAACAGAATTCCCGAAGAAGTTGTTGAACAGATTCGGACAGCATCTGATATTGTAGAAGTGATTGGTGAGTATGTTCAGCTCAGAAAGCAAGGGCGCAATTATTTTGGGCTTTGTCCATTCCACGGTGAGAATTCACCTTCATTTTCTGTTTCATTAGACAAGCAAATTTTTCATTGCTTCGGATGTGGAGAGGGAGGAAATGTTTTTTCATTTCTCATGAAGATGGAAGGGCTCTCTTTCATAGAAGCTGTGCAAAAGCTAGGAGAAAGAAATAATATTTCGGTTGTAGATTATACATCAGGACAAGATCAACAAGAGAACATATCTGATGACAGTGTCATTATGTTACAGGCTCACGAACTTTTGAAAAAATACTATCACCATCTTTTAGTAAATACTGAAGAGGGAAATGTAGCTCTTTCTTATTTACTAAATCGAGGTATTACAAAAGAGATGATTGCAAAGTTTGAAATTGGTTATGCATCTCCAGGTTGGGATGCAGCAGCAAAAATATTACAAAAAAGAGGTTTTTCGTTATCGACCATGGAGCAAGCTGGCTTGCTTGTGCGGAGTGAAAGGGATGGCAGTCACCATGACCGTTTTCGCGGAAGGGTTATGTTTCCCATTCACACACTACAAGGAAAAGTCGCAGCGTTTAGTGGAAGGGCGTTGGGGGATGATACTCCGAAATACTTAAACAGCCCAGAAACACCTATTTTTTACAAAAGCAAATTGCTGTATAACTTCCATCAAGCAAGACCGTTTATCAGAAAACGAGGGCAAGTTGTTCTATTTGAAGGATATGCTGATGTATTAGCTGCTGTAAAAAGCGGGATTGAAGAATCAGTTGCGACGATGGGAACAGCTTTAACAGAAGAACAGGCAAAACTTCTGCGGCGTAATGTTGAAACTGTTGTTCTTTGCTATGATGGTGATAAAGCAGGACGAGAAGCGACGATGAAAGCAGGACAATTGTTATCGCAAGTTGGTTGTCATGTGAAGGTTACTTCATTGCCAGATAAGCTTGATCCTGATGAATATGTGCAACAATATGGAACAGCGGCGTTTGAAAATCTTGTAAAGGCTAGTATAAGTTTTGTTGGATTCAAAATAAATTACTTGCGTTTAGGGAAAAATTTGCAAGATGAGTCTGGTAAAGAAGAATATGTGAAAAGTGTTTTAAAAGAGCTAGCATTATTGCAAGATGCAATGCAAGCGGAGTCGTATTTAAAATCATTATCGCAAGAATTTTCTTACTCAATGGAAACACTTTTAGGTCAATTGCACCAATATCGCAAAGAACAAAAGATACAGCAAAAACAAACGAAACAAATTTCTAAGCCGCCTCAAATTGTTCAGGCAAAACCGAAATTTTCAGGTTTTGAAAGGGCAGAAAGAGAGCTCATTTACCATATGTTACAAAGTGCCGAAGTTGCTTTCCGTATTGAACCTCATATAGAAGATTTTCATACGGAAGAACATAAAGGGATTTTATATGAACTATATGCATATTATGAAAAGGGAAATGAACCTTCAGTCGGGAATTTCTTGAGCTGGCTCTCTGATGAGAAATTGAAAAATATTATCACCAATATTTCAACGGATGAATTCATTAATCCAGAATACAGTGATGAAATATTGCAAGGTCACTTAGAGGCGCTAAGCCGCCACAAGCAAAAGCTTAAAAAGATGGAAACCATTTTTGCATTAAAGCAAATGGAAAAAACAGATCCAGTAGAAGCTGCAAAATTTTATGTAGCATATTTACAAAATCAGAAAGCAAGAAGATAGCTTTTTGTATAAAATTTTATTATAATGAATGTTTGTATCTCGCGTAAGGAGGGGAACAGATGGCTGATAAACCAGCTCGTTCTAAACAAATTGAAACTGATATGACTCTTGAGCAAGTGAAAGAACAACTCACTGAGCTTGGAAAAAAACGTGGCGTTCTTACATATGAAGAGATTGCAGAACGCATGAATGGATTTGAAATTGAATCTGATCAAATGGATGAATATTATGAATATTTAGGTGAACAAGGAATTGATTTAGTTGGCGACAACGATGAAGGTCCGAATAATCACCAAATCACAAAGACAGAAGAAGAATTCGATTTAAATGATTTAAGTGTGCCACCAGGTGTGAAAATCAATGACCCTGTTCGCATGTATTTAAAAGAAATCGGCCGTGTGGATCTACTATCTGCTGAAGAAGAAATTCGACTTGCAACCCGCATTGAAGAAGGTGATGAAGAAGCGAAGCGCCGTCTTGCGGAAGCGAATTTACGTCTTGTTGTAAGTATTGCAAAACGATATGTAGGCCGTGGTATGCTCTTCTTAGACTTAATCCAAGAAGGAAACATGGGTTTAATTAAAGCTGTTGAAAAGTTCGATTATCGTAAAGGTTTTAAATTCAGTACGTATGCAACTTGGTGGATTCGTCAAGCGATTACACGTGCCATTGCAGACCAAGCGAGAACAATTCGTATTCCCGTTCATATGGTTGAAACAATTAATAAATTAATCCGTGTACAGCGTCAATTATTACAAGATTTAGGACGTGAACCATCTCCAGAAGAAATTGGAGAAGAAATGGATCTTGCTCCAGAAAAAGTACGCGAAATCTTAAAGATTGCACAGGAGCCAGTTTCTCTTGAAACACCAATTGGTGAAGAGGATGACTCACATTTAGGCGATTTTATTGAAGACCAAGAAGCAACATCACCTGCGGACCATGCAGCGTATGAATTGCTAAAAGAACAATTAGAAGATGTGTTAGATACACTAACAGATCGTGAAGAAAATGTTCTACGTCTTCGTTTCGGTTTAGATGATGGACGAACTCGTACGCTTGAAGAAGTTGGGAAAGTATTCGGCGTAACGAGAGAGCGTATTCGTCAAATTGAAGCAAAAGCGCTTCGTAAATTAAGACATCCAAGCCGTAGCAAACGTTTAAAAGATTTCTTAGAATAGGGTTCTTTTTAAGTTTACTTCACATTTGTGAAGTAAACTTTTTTATTTTGTTAATTTTTGTTAAAATTTAGCTGCCAGTAACGATTACAATTCTTGTAATTTATTTTACAGAATTGTCTTTTGATTTGCAAATGCTCATTTTTCGATTTTTCGATTAATTTCGTTTATTCTATACAAAAATATATGTAGAAAAACAAAAAATATGATGAGAAGCGTTGATATTTATCAAAATAATATGGGATAAAAGGAAGAGAATCAATAAACTGAATTTATGGAATATTTTTAACAACTGATAGTTTTGTCTTTTCTGATAGAATGTTTTCAAGTACAATAGAAGTGACTGAATCATCTAACTATTCGGGGGTGTAGAGGGGGGAGAAGAGATATGAAACGTAATCCGTTGATTCCATTCGCTCTTATTGCAGCACTGGGCATTATCATTATGTTTGTATTTTCGTTTCAGGGGTTACATAAATCTAAAGAGCTTGCTGATGCAAAAAATGGTGGGAAACCTGCACAAACGGCATCGAAACCAGAAGATATTGTGAAACAAAGTTGTACGAGCTGTCATGGTGATCAGTTGCAAGGTGCAGTAGGTCCTAACTTACAAAAAGTTGGTGGGAAACTTTCCAAAGATGAAATTAAGGAAGTGCTTACAAAAGGGAAAGGAAATATGCCAGCGAATATAATCCCAGCAGATCAGGCTTCTAAAGTAGCTGATTGGTTATCAAAGAAAAAATAAAGTGAACCTTTAATCCGTGAGAATTTTATGATTCGCATGTAGTGGAATACGACCGATAAAACAAGTTCTTTGCTTATAGCAGGGAGCTTGTTTTTTCTTTCAATCTAAAATACGATGAAATAAATGAATTGTTTTGTTTCTTTACTTGCAACAACTACTGTAAATTCATTATCATGGAGACAGACTGACAAGAGAAGGAGTAATGGAAATAAATGAATGAAGTGAAGCTTTCAAAAAGATTAGAAGAAGTAGTGCGGGAGATTCCAGTAGGATCTACAGTTGCAGATATTGGTTCCGACCATGCGTATTTACCGTGCTATACAATCATAAATAATATTGCTATAAAGGCAGTAGCGGGAGAAGTGGTAGATGGGCCATTCCGTTCTGCACAGGCTACAGTAGCTGAGAGTGGCCTACAAGAAAAGGTAGATGTTCGTAAAGGAAATGGCTTAGCTGTTATTACACCAGGAGAAGTCGATGTTATTACAATTGCTGGTATGGGTGGAGCGCTAATTCGTGATATTTTAGAGAATGGAAAAGAAAAGCTAAATGGTGTAATACGTTTAATTTTACAGCCTAATATTGCTGCACATCATATTCGTGAATGGTTTATTGAAAATGGTTGGGAGCTTATTCATGAAAAAATTATAAAAGAAGACGGAAAGATTTATGAGATTTTAGTTGGGGAAAAAGGAGAACCGCTAACTCCTTATCATGAAAACAAACAAGCAGAGTTATTTATTGGACCATTTTTGATGAAGGAAAAAAGTGATGCGTTTGTAGAGAAATGGGAAAATGAACTGAAAAACTTTCAAAATATCCTGAAGCAAATAGAGCGTGCGACAGAATCAGAAGATACAAAGGCAAAACGAATTGAAGTAGTCGAGAAAATGAAAATGATAGAGGAGGTTTTATCATGAGTAAAATTCCAAATGGGCATGAAGTGATTTCTTTATTTGAAAGCATGTATCCGAAGCATTTAGCGATGGAAGGCGATAAAATTGGTTTGCAGATTGGTGCACTCAATAAGCCAGTCCAGCATGTATTGATTGCACTAGATGTTACAGAAGCGGTTGTAGAAGAAGCGATTCAAATAGGTGCGAATGTAATTATTGCTCATCACCCGCTTATTTTTAATCCGCTAAAAGCAATCCATACAGATAAGGCGTATGGTCGAATTATTGAAACGTGTATCAAAAACGATATCGCTGTTTATGCAGCGCATACAAATGTCGATGTAGCAAAAGGCGGAGTGAACGACTTGCTTGCTGAGGCGCTGGGATTACAAAATACAGAAGTGCTTGTTCCGACATACTCGGAAGAAATGAAAAAGATTGTTGTATGTGTGCCTGCAACGCATGCTGAAGAAGTTCGCAAAGCTCTTGGGGATGCTGGTGCTGGTTATATCGGCAACTATAGCCATTGTACGTTTAATAGTGAAGGAATAGGTACATTTATGCCTGGGGAGGGGACAAACCCTTATATAGGCGAAACTGGGCAGTTAGAGCGTGTAGAAGAGGTAAAGATTGAAACGATTATCCCAGCCCCACTAGAGCGAAAAGTAGTAAAAGCAATGTTAACAGCACATCCATATGAAGAAGTTGCCTACGATGTATACCCCCTTGATAATAAGGGAGAAACGTTAGGACTTGGTAAAATTGGATATTTGCAAGAAGAAATGACATTAGGCCAGTTTGCTGAACATGTGAAATCGGCATTAGATGTAAAAGGTGCGCGAGTTGTTGGGAATTTAGACGATAAAGTGCGGAAAGTAGCAGTGCTTGGCGGTGATGGGAATAAATATATTACGCAAGCGAAATTTAAAGGGGCAGATGTGTATGTGACGGGCGATATGTATTATCATGTTGCACATGATGCGATGATGCTCGGATTAAATATTGTGGATCCAGGACATAATGTTGAAAAAGTAATGAAACAAGGTGTGCAAAAGCAATTACAGCAAAAAGTAGATGAGAAAAAATTTGCTGTGCAAATTCATGCTTCTCAGTTACATACAGATCCGTTTACTTTTGTATAAGCTCTAAAAAGAAAAATTATAAAATCTTTCTTTTTAGATGGAAGAGAGCATCCGGCTATGCATAGAAGTGGTCAGAGCCTTTTTTTGCCCCATGCCAAGTGAAAACAAAGAGAAAAAAGAATATAGGTAATTTTTTTGTTCTCCGTAGCAGCGACTTATATGTGAAAAAATCAAAATAGATTTATATTGAATAAAAAAATCCGCTGCTAGTGAGTTAGCAACGGATTTTTTTTATTGTTGTTTTTTTACTTTAACACGTGGCAAGATTTTTTGAAGTGGTACGTTTCGTTTACGTTCCCAAGTTGCTGGGTTCATTGGGTCGTACTGTTCTAAAAAGGCGATTACTTCTTTTGTAATTGGCGTTGGTGTAGAGGCCCCTGCGGTAACAGCGACATTTTCGATCCCTTGCAGCCACTCTAATTGAATTTCGCTTACATCTGCAACGCGGTATGCTTTTGTACCAGCAATCTCTTGTGATACTTGGGCTAAACGGTTTGAGTTATTACTTTTTGGATCACCGACAACAATCGTTAAATCAGCCACATCTGCTTGCTTAGCAACTGCTTCTTGACGTACTTGTGTTGCTAAACAAATTTCTTTGTGAAATTCAGCTGTTGGGAATTTTTTCTGAATGTCTTCCATCAGGTGCTGAACGTCCCATTGACTCATTGTTGTTTGATTTGTTACTAAAATTTTCTCTGTTGGGATTTCTAGTGTCTCCAAATCATTTGCCTTTTCAATAAGATGAACGATGTCAGGTGCAATACCAACGGCACCTTCTGGTTCTGGATGTCCCTTTTTACCAATGTAAATCACATGGTATCCTTCCGATTTTTTTGTTTCGATAAGGTCGTGTGTTTTCGTAACATCTGGACATGTTGCATCGATTGTCGTTAACCCTTTTTCTTTTGCACGTTGTTTAACTTCTGGAGAAACACCGTGTGCTGTGAAAATAACAGTACCAGAATCAATTTTGTCTAAAATCTCTAATCGACTTGGACCATCTAATGTAATAATGCCATCTTCTTCGAAAGCGTCGGTTACATGTTTATTGTGAACAATCATACCTAAAATATAAATCGGTCTCGGTAATGTTTTATCTAGTGCAGCATTGCGTGCAATGACCATCGCATCAACAACACCGTAGCAATAACCACGAGGGGAAATTTTAACAATTTTCATGTGAGTAATCCTCTCCTTCTAAACAAGGAATCCTTTTTGTACATAGTCTTTTCCATTATAAAGGAGGAGCGGACAGAAAACAAAGGATTGTTAGACATATAGTTTCGGTTTTGGTGCCATACGCGGGATATTCTCCTCTTTCGGTAAGGCTCTTTCAATAACTGGTTCTAAAATTATTTTCTTCTTTTTTTTCTTTTTTGAAGGTGGTGGAGGTGTAGTAATTACTTCCACCTCTTCTGCTGATTCTTCAGCAGCACCTTTTCCAGAAGTGAGAATTTTTACGATGCTTGGTATGCTACGCACAATGGGTCCATACTGCTCGACGACAGGTCCAACAGATTGAGCGACTTGAGCAACTTTTTCAATGTTATTTAACATACCTGTTGGATTGGAGATTAAGTTGGAAAAAAAGCTGCCAATGCCACCGCCACCGCTAGGTATAATCGGTGCTGAGCTACGGATTTCATTCGGATTGTTCATTTGAGGTGGCATCATTTGTTGTGACTGCTGCATATAGGGCTGCTGATGTTGATGCATCATCGGTTGCCCCTCCATTTGTCGATAGGGAGGAACCATTTGCATAAAGGGCTGAGTCGGATCGTGTTTTTTGAATAGCTTCGAGAGAAATCCTTTCTTTTTTTGCATCATAGGAGGTAAATTAGGTATAGGATACGGGGTGTACGGTTGCTGTCCTGTATACATTTGTCCCATAGGAGAGTTCGGATACATAAGAGAACTCCTCCTTTCTTCAGTTAGGTATATACACATACAATATGCAATGAAAAGAAAGAAGGTTAGTTTTTGGAGTGAAAACCTAAACTAAAGATGGATTTTACTATTAGAGTTCGATATAATGTAGACTTGACTGATTTGTGCGCGCAGTAGAAATTTTAGAAAGAAGGTGTAACTTATGACACTACAAACATTTACACAATATAATTTTCAACCGTTTTTAATAGATGCAGTTCGTGAACTACGCTTTTCAGAGCCGACAGAAATTCAAAAGAAAATTTTTCCTGTTGTGAAAAAAGGTGTGAGTGTAATTGGACAGTCCCAAACGGGTTCTGGTAAAACACACGCATATTTACTTCCAACATTAAACCGAATTGATGCGAAACGAGACGAGGTCCAACTTGTCATTACAGCGCCTACTCGTGAGTTAGCACAACAAATTTATCAAGAGATTGTAAAGTTAACAAAGTTTTGTGAAGAAGATCAAATGATTACAGCACGCTGCTTAATCGGAGGAACAGATAAGCAAAGATCCATTGAAAAATTGAAAAAACAACCTCATGTTGTTATTGGGACACCCGGGCGTATTAAAGATCTAGTAGAAGAAAAAGCGCTATTCGTTCATAAAGCTACTACGATTATTGTTGATGAAGCAGACTTGATGCTTGATATGGGATTCATTCAAGATGTAGATAAAATTGCAGCGCGTATGCCTAAAAACTTGCAAATGCTTGTTTTCTCTGCAACGATTCCTCAAAAATTAAAACCGTTTATGAAGAAGTATATGGAGAATCCAGAGCATATTCATATTAATCCAAAACAAGTTGCAGCAGGGAATATTGAGCATTATTTAGTTCCTTCTAGGCATCGTAATAAAATTGAATTAGTGAAAAATATGTTACTTCAATTTAAGCCGTATTTAGCAATCGTTTTTACAAATACAAAGAAAAAAGCGGATGAAGTTGCGGACGGATTAGCAGAGCGTGGATTAAAAGTAGGAAGAATTCATGGTGATTTATCACCACGTGATCGTAAAAAAATGATGAAACAAGTTCGTGACTTAGAGTTTCAATACATTGTCGCTACAGATTTAGCCGCACGTGGTATTGATATTGAAGGGATTAGCCATGTTATTAACTATGAACTTCCATCTGATTTAGATTTCTTTGTTCACCGCGTAGGAAGAACAGCTCGTGCTGGATATTCAGGAATTGCAGTGACGATTTATGATCCAGCAAATGAAGAAGCGTTAGATAGCTTAGAAAAACAACGTAATATCATATTTAACCATGTAGACTTACGTGGAGATGAATGGGCTGATTTAGGTGACCGCCGTCGTCGTAAAAGTCGTAAAAAGCCAAATGATGAACTTGATATTATGGCAACGAAAGTTGTTAAGAAGCCGAAAAAAGTAAAACCTAATTATAAGAGAAAACTGGCAACAGAACGTGCAAAAGTGAAGAATAAATACAGTAATAAAAAAAGATAAGGGGCGATCCCTTATCTTTTTTTATCCTTTTATTTGCGAATGTGAATCTTTCCTGTAGCAAAAATAAAGGCGTTAGGTGAGGACTAATAACCAGCAGGAATTAAGAAAAACGCTACTAATCTTGATATGCTAAGAAGAGTTCCATGTTTTAGAAGCAGGGGGCGTAACTTGTGAATCTGTTTTAGCAGTATGTTTATTGTTTTGTGAACAAACAATTCACTACATATTTCTACAAATTATGCTATCATTATAGCTATTGTATATTGAAGAGGTGATTATATGTTAAAGATTGGATCTCATGTTTCTATGAGTGGTAAGAAAATGTTATTAGCAGCAAGTGAAGAGGCTGCTTCATACGGTGCGACAACCTTTATGATCTATACAGGTGCACCGCAAAATACGAGAAGAAAACCAATTGAAGAGTTAAATATAGAAGCAGGGCGTAAACATATGGAGCTCAATGGTATTGAAGAAATTATTGTCCATGCACCTTATATTATTAATGTTGGTAATACGACAAAACCGGAAACGTTTCAATTAGGTGTTGATTTCCTGCGCATGGAAATTGAAAGAACGTCAGCGTTAGGTGTAGCGAAGCAAATTGTACTTCATCCAGGAGCTCATGTTGGCGCGGGAGCTGAAGCTGGTATTCAGCAAATCATTAAAGGCCTAAATGAGGTATTGACGCCAGAACAGACAGTGAATATTGCACTAGAGACGATGGCTGGAAAAGGAACAGAGTGCGGACGCAGCTTTGACGAAATTGCAAAAATTATTGATGGTGTAAAATATAACGAAAAGTTATCTGTATGTTTCGATACGTGTCACACGCATGATGCAGGTTATGACATTGTGAATGACTTTGACGGTGTATTAAATGAATTTGATAAAATTGTTGGGATTGATCGTTTGCAAGTATTGCATATTAACGATAGTAAAAATATACGCGGAGCTGGAAAAGACCGTCATGAAAATATTGGTTTCGGTCATATTGGTTATAAAGCGTTACACCACATCGTACACCATCCGCAATTACAGCATGTACCAAAAATTCTTGAAACACCGTATGTAGGTGAGGATAAGAAAGATAAAAAACCACCATATAAGTTTGAAATTGAAATGTTGAAGAGTGGCTCATTTGATGAAGGTCTTCTTGAGAAGATTAAAGAACAATAAGGAGGGGGATTTCCACCTCCTTATTTTAATAGTTTCTGAAATAGCGTATTTATTTGTTGAGCGGTAGATGGGGAAGTGACTTTTGCAATCTTTTTTAAAAGTTCTAGTCTTTCTCCTGTATCATAAATGTTGATGTTTTTCCCTTTTATTAAAGGGACAATTTGCTCAGCCTGTTCAGTTGTGATGGGAACTTCATATTCTTTACTATATTTCAATAATTCTTTTGTTGTCATATGATTTAATTTTTTGTTTACAATGTGCTTGATGAGGTTCATGATGTAGTCCTCCTTCAGTTGTTCTTATATCGAAATATATGTACGGGATGCTTGTATATATTCGCATAGTAGATGCTTTTTTCTATAAGTAAAAGAAGACTATGTTATAATAAAAGAACAAAACTATATAAAAAGTATATAAGGAGGGTTTATGGAAAAAAAGCAACATAGAAAAGAAAGTATTATTCACCTATTGTATCGTTTAGTTATGATTGTCTTTGGTGCAACGTGTGCGGCAGTAGCTATTGAACTGTTTTTAATGCCAAATAAAATTATTGACGGTGGTATTATCGGTATTTCCCTCATACTAGATTATCTTACTCCAAACATTTGGTGGTTAAGTTTCTCTACTTTAGTTGTCATCCTCAATTTACCGTTTATGTATTCTGGGTATAAACAAATCGGGAAAACTTTTATGCTATCTTCTGCTTTTGCAATCGTCGCTTTAGCATTTATTGAGTCAACATTACATTCTTTCAAGCCTTTTACGACGGAACCGATTTTGGCAACCGTTTTTGGTGGTCTTATTTTAGGGATTGGTGTAGGGATTGTTATTAGGCATGGTGGTTCATTAGATGGAACGGAAATTATGGGAATTTTATTAACGAAAAAATTACCGTTTTCTGTTGGTGAATTTGTTATGTTTGTGAACTTATTTGTTTTTGCTTGGGCAGCATTTGTGTTTGGTGTCGAACAGGCGATGTATTCTGTTATGACATACTATATCGCATTTAAAACAATTGATACGGTTATTCAAGGGTTGGATGAGACAAAAGCAGTACTGATTGTATCAGATCAGTATGAAGAAGTATCAAATGCCATCTTACACCGCCTTGGTCGTGGAACAACGAAACTCGTTGCTAAAGGTGGTTATACAGATAAAGAGAAAGAAGTAATTTATGCAGTTGTTACACGTCTTGAGGTAACAAAATTAAAATCAATTGTTCATGAAATTGATGAAAATGCCTTTATTACAATTATGAGTACGCAAGAGACAAATGGTGGTAAATTTAAATCCGCTATTCATTAAAAGTACATGTTCAAAAAAAGAAGATAAAGAAGGCCAATCAGTTCCAAAGTATGAGGAAATGTAAAAGTAATCTTTGCCGTAATTTTTGAATATCCTTAAAAAAAAGCAGAGAGATTTTCTCTGCTTTTTTGTTATAATAATAAGGTTGTCCGAAATAAAGAATATATTTTTGGGCAGATTGGTTTACAACTATAATAAGTTATACTATAATTCAAATAGAGGTAAATCGGAATCATTCTGAATTAAAATAGGTGAGATGCTATGAAGAATATGTTGGAAATAGAAGGACTGACATTTCGGTATGAAGATCGAAATGTGTTAGAAGATATTAATTTGCAAGTTCCTAAGGGAGCTTTTTTAGGTTTGGTTGGACCGAATGGATCTGGTAAATCGACCCTATTAAAGTGTATATTAGGTGTTTTGAAGCCGAAGAAAGGGAGTATTCGGTTATTTGGTATTGATAGCAAGAAGTTTAAAGAGTGGAATAAACTTGGCTATGTTTCACAAAAGGCTAACAGCTTTAACTCTGGTTTTCCAGCAACTGTCTTTGAAGTTGTTTCAATGGGGCTTGTTTCAAAAAAAGGCCTATTTCGTTTCTTGAAGAAAGAAGATAAAGAAAAGGTTACAAAGGCAATCGCAGATGTAGGAATGAGTGAATTTCAAAATCGTAACATCGGAGAGCTTTCCGGTGGACAACAGCAACGTGTGTTTATTGCACGCGCGCTTGTAAGTAATCCAGAATTACTGATTTTGGACGAGCCTACAGTGGGGATTGATGTAAAGAGTGTAGAGAGCTTTTATGAGATACTAGAAGATTTAAATAAAAAACTAGGTATCACATTGATTCTGGTTACACACGATATGGGAGCTGTAACAGAGAAGGTGACGCATGTTGCATGTTTAAATCAGCATTTGCATTTCCATGGAAATGTTGAGAAATTCCGAGAGTTAGAAGATGCAGAAATGTCGATTTTATATGGACATCATGTTCATCGTTTAGAACATGATCATGAGCATCACGGGAGGATATAATGATACAGGATTTTTTACAATATGATTTTTTACGCAATTCTTTATACGCTGGTATTTTAATAGGGCTTGTTGCCCCGTTAATCGGTGTATTTGTTGTCATTCGTCGCATGTCACTGATTGCAGATGCTTTAAGTCATGTGACATTATCAGGGATTGCCGCAAGTTTGTTACTAGAAAAAACGATTTTTACAGGTGGTTTTTTAAATCCGTTATATATGGGAATGATTTTTTCGATAGGCGGAGCACTATTAATTGAAAAATTACGTACTGTATATAAACATTACCAAGAATTAGCAATTCCAATTATTCTTTCAGCAGGGATGGGACTCGGAGTTGTTTTTATTTCACTTGCGAATGGATTTAATACGGATTTATTTAGTTACTTATTTGGTAGCGTGAGTGCTGTAACAAGCACGGATTTAATTCTTATTGGTATTGTAGCAATCGTAGTTATTGCAACAATTATTTTATTATATAAAGAGTTATTTTTATTATCATTTGACGAGGAATATGCTGTATCAACAGGTCTTCGTGCTAAATGGATTCATTTTATTTTTATTATTTTAGTTGCGCTTGTCATTGCAGTATCAATGCGTGTTGTTGGGGTTCTTCTCGTATCATCCCTAATGACGTTACCAGTTGCCGCAAGTATCCGCATCGCAAAAGGATTTAAACAAACAATTTTCTTTTCCATTTTATTTGGTGAAATTTCCGTGATAGGTGGGCTGTTTGCTTCTTATCAGCTTGATTTAGCTCCAGGTGGTACAATTGTTATGCTAGCGGTTCTTATTTTAATCGGTGCAATCTTATGGAAGAAGAAAAAAACTGCATAAAGTAGGGATAGTTATGAATCTGACTGAAGCTTTACGTCTTATGAAAGAAAAAGGCTATAAACACACTGGAAAAAGGGAAGAAATGTTACGTTTATTTGCGGTTCATAATCGTTATTTAACCGCAAAAGACGTTTTAGAGCATATGAAGAATGATTACCCAGGACTAAGTTTTGATACAATCTATCGTAATTTAACGGTATTTGCTGAAATTGGTGTTTTAGAGCAAACAGAATTAAATGGAGAAAAGCATTTTCGTTTTACATGTTCAATTATGGAACATCATCATCACTTCATTTGCTTGGATTGTGGTGGTACGAAAGAAATTACTTCCTGTCCAATGGATTTTATGAATAAAGATTTTAAAGGATACGAAGTAACAGGGCATAAGTTTGAAATATATGGGCGTTGCCCGAAGTGTGCAAAGTAAAAGCTTGTCAGCGTAAAGACTGACAAGCTTTTATTTGTAGTTATAAAACGGCTGCTGGTGACATCCAGGCAGCCGTTTTTATTATTGCTCTTGTTTTTCTTTTTCTTGATTTGCAGCCATTTCAGCAGCAATTACATCAATTTCTTTTTTGAGTTCTTCTACCATTGTTTCTTCCGGTACTTTGCGAACGACTTTTCCTTTACGGAATAATAAGCCTTCTCCACGTGCACCGGCAATACCGATATCAGCTTCACGAGCTTCACCAGGTCCGTTTACAGCACATCCAAGTACAGCAACTTTGATTGGTACTTTCAGCGTAGAGATATATTCTTCTACTTCATTTGCAATACTGATAAGGTCAATTTCAATACGACCGCAAGTTGGACAAGAAATAAGTGTTGCAGCATTCGATGCAAGACCGAATGATTTTAAAAGTTCACGAGCAACTTTTACTTCTTCAACAGGATCAGCACTTAATGAAATACGAAGTGTATTTCCGAGACCGTTACTTAAGATTGCTCCAAGACCAGCAGCACTTTTTACCGTTCCAGCAAATAGTGTTCCAGATTCTGTAATGCCTAAATGTAATGGATAATCAAAGGCACGAGCTGCTTTCTCATAAGCTTCGATTGCTAAGTTAACATCAGAGGCTTTCATGGATACGATGATATCGTGGAAATCTAAGTCCTCTAAAATTTTAATATGATGCAGTGCGCTTTCAACCATACCATCTGCAGTAGGATAGCCGTACTTTTCTAAAATATGGCGCTCTAATGAACCAGCATTTACACCAATACGAATTGGGATACCGCGTTCTTTTGCAGCATTTACAACAGCTTCTACTTTATGGCGACGCCCAATGTTTCCTGGATTGATACGTACTTTATCAATGCCGCCTTCAATTGCTTTTAAAGCAAGACGATAATCAAAGTGAATATCAGCAACAAGTGGGATGTTAATTTGTTTTTTAATATCAGCAATAGCATTTGCTGCGCGTTCGTCTGGAACAGCAACGCGGACAATTTGACAACCCGCTTCTTCTAAACGTTTAATTTCAGCAACTGTAGCTTCTACATCATGCGTTTTTGTTGTTGTCATACTTTGTATAATTAATTCATTATTACCGCCAATTGTTAAATTACCGACTTTAACAGGACGTGTTTTTGTACGATGAGTCATTTCATTCACGAATAGATCGCTCTCCTTATAAAAGAAGTTTCTTATTTTGTTGCCTCATATCAAATATAGTATATGTGATATGGAGCGATAGAAACCTATATGCTCGGTTTCACTTTTACTATTGTATCAGCGCCTTTATGTAATTGACAAGGATTAAGTGATGGTTCATTGATATAATGGGAATTTGTAAGATTTTCCAATTTGAATTTTTGTAGAAGATGTATTTTTATTTAATTGTTTAAAATCATCGATTACTTTTTCAATAGAAGGAACTTTTTTCTTGTTAATCGCTTCTGTAATGGATAAAACAGTATCTCCTGTTTTTACTTCAATCGCTTTATATTGTGCATCCGTTTCTTTTTTGGATTTTGTATCAACATTTTCTTTTTTTACAGTTTGGGCAGCTGTTGGTTTTTTGTATGAACTTAACATTGGTAAAGTACCAATTTTTATATCGTAATAAAACACGTAACCGAGAACAAGCACAAGTAAGAGTGTACCAAGTCTTTTCATATTCCTCACTCCTTTGTTAGGAAATATATGCTTGTCCAAAAAAAAAATGCCAAAATGGCATTTTTTATAGTTCGTGTTTTTCTTTAGGTTTTGGTATTTCTTTAATGGTTAAGTACAGAACAATTAAAATGATTGCAGTGTACAGAAGGAATGACCAGGGTACATTTATTTTTAATAAATCCATAATCATAAAGAAAATTGTTGGAATTGTATAGCTGTAAGCCGTTAATGTCCAAACTTGTTTGTAAGATAACTTCCGCTGACCGCCCATTGCAGAACCAATAAAGGCTAAAATTGTTACCCCTAGGAATGAAATGAATAATTGGAACAAATAAATGACTATTCCTACAACAAGCATGAGAATAGGATAAATGCTATCAATGGCTGATATGATATCTTTAATATCTTTTTTCTCAAATGTACCATTCCCAAAATCGCTATAAGACTGACTTTGTGTTTGATTGTTATTAATAGATACAACTTTATCCTTTAAAACGAATACACCTTGTTTATTTGCATATGCAGTCGTATCCGTTGCATTAGGGTCAAATACGAAAACAAAGTTCCCATCTTCTTTTATAATGGGTTCTTTAACGTCGGCATGAAGTTCGCCGTTCTCAATTTTAAAATCTGGGAGATCTTTTTCAATTGATTGATGTACAGTAGAAACGACATCTTGGGTGAAATTCCCAAATGTAAAGGTTTTTGGGATTGTTGCAATTAAACACAATAACATGATATACAGAATCGTTTTTCCGATTTTTTGAAAACGAAAAAGTGCCATGTCTTTTGGCGAATATAAACTTTTTACTAGCTGCGTAAATACGGACATATATTCACTTCCTTTGCTATATGTATGATAGATTGATGCATAAAATCATTGTAACGTACGAATCTAGAGAACCACAAGTTATATCGTGTGAAGTAAGATTGATACCCCAGTAAGTGAGAGCTATAAAGGACTTTTTGCTATATCAATATAAATTGAAACCCTGACATAAAACCTTTCTTTTAGGTAGGAGAGGGCAACTGGCTATGCATAGAAGCAGTCAGATCCTTTTTCCTGCCCCGTCCGATGGTAAAACAAAGAGAGAAAACAAGTGCAGGTCACTTTTTGTTTTGCGTAGTGGGGGATTATTATATATCGAAAAAACAAAATGGATTTATATAATTATTCGCTTGCAGTAAGGTGTTTTTTTAAGATTTGAAAATAAAAAAGATAGACTTCAGTAAATGTAAAATAGACGAGAGCTCACCATCATTGAGAAATGAGGAAAGGTTTACTGATGGAAGTTTGACTTTAAGAAAAGTAAAAATACAATTGACACTTTTCTTTTTTATATGGTAAATTTATCTTACATTTCTTAACCGATATATCTCGCAGTGACTCAACCATGCAATCATACAGTTTTTATCTTGTATGAAAGTTCTGTGGAGACTTGGTGGTGTGATTTAAATTTCAGCCACCGATATATACATAATTCTGGACCCTTAGCTCAGCTGGTTAGAGCAGACGGCTCATAACCGTCCGGTCGTAGGTTCGAGTCCTACAGGGTCCATATCCATTTCAAATGTTCATCATGTAGACGAGAAGCTTCCTTGTAGAAGGAAGCTTTTTTTACGAAATATATGAGCATTTTATTTGAAAAGAAATGGGAATTTTGCTACGTTAATGATAGCAAGACAATGTGATTTAATTTGTTTTCACCCTATGGCAATTAGGGTAAAATGAAGTTGTATGCCAAGTCATTTTGGCAATACATAAACTGGGAGGAATGTAACAATGGCAAAACATGAATTACCAAATTTACCTTATGCGTATGATGCTTTAGAACCTCACTTTGATAAAGAAACAATGAACATCCATCATACAAAACACCACAACACTTACGTAACAAATTTAAACGCTGCGCTAGAAGGTCATGCAGAACTAGCTGACAAAAGTGTTGAAGAATTAGTTGCAAACTTAAATGAAGTACCAGAAGCAATTCGTACTGCAGTACGCAATAACGGTGGCGGACATGCGAACCATACTTTCTTCTGGACAATTCTATCTTCAAATGGTGGTGGACAACCAGTAGGTGAACTTGCAGCTGCAATTGAAGCGAAATTCGGTAGCTTTGATGCATTCAAAACAGAATTCGCAAAAGCTGGTGCAACTCGCTTCGGTTCTGGTTGGGCTTGGTTAGTAGTAAACAATGGTGAGCTAGAAGTAACAAGCACTCCAAACCAAGATTCACCTTTAACAGAAGGTAAAACTCCAGTTATCGGTTTAGATGTTTGGGAGCATGCTTATTACTTACATTACCAAAACCGTCGTCCTGACTACATCGGTGCATTCTGGAACGTTGTAGACTGGAACGCAGCTGAAAAACGTTACCAAGAAGCTAAATAATATCGCTTGTTCCGTTTTAGGTAAGGCGATATTGAAGAAGCTAGGGGAATATTCTCCTAGCTTTTTTGTATGCTTTCTTTTACATAATTGTGCTCGTCTTTGGAAGACTAGAACATGAAGTAAAGGAGAGTTATGTATGAAGTGGAAACATGTAATTGGCGATGTCGAGGTGAATCGTGATTTAATATTGTTACTTGTTATGGGGGGATTATACACGCTCGCAATTTCTTTATCCAACACGTTTGTTAACATTTATTTATGGAAACAAACACAAAACTATGTGAACCTTGGTTTGTATAATTTAGCAAGCGTTGTATTGCAGCCACTAACATTTCTTTTTGCAGGAAAATTGGCAAAACGGATAGATCGTGCTATTTTACTGCGAATCGGTGTGGGAACATTAGCTGCTTTTTTTATTGTTGTTTTACTCGCAGGAACGCATGCTTCACATTACATTTTATTACTTGGCGGTCTTCTTGGAATTGGATACGGTTTTTATTGGCTTGCATTTAATCTGTTGACATTTGAGATTACGGAACCGGAAACACGTGATTTTTTTAACGGTTTTCTTGGTCTTTTAACATCCTTTTCTGGAATGATTGGGCCAATAACAGCAGGATATACGATTTCACGTATGGAGAAATGGAGCGGTTATACAGTTATCTTTTTTCTTTCATTAACTTTATTTGCAATTGCTGTTGTCATAAGCTTCTTTTTATCGAAAAGAGAATGTGAGGGGCGCTATGAAATTGTTCAAGTTTTGAAAGAACGTAAGGTTGATAAAAACTGGGGAAGGATTACACGCGCACACTTTTTTCAAGGATTAAGGGAAGGGACGTTTATTTTTGTTATTTCTGTATATGTCTATTTGGCATCAGGGAGCGAATTTGCATTAGGAAAGTATAGTTTAGTCAATTCCGCTGTTTCATTTGTATGCTATTACTTGGTTGCGCGTATGTTAAAAAAGGAGTGGAGAAAAAAGGCGATTTTACTTGGTGGAATTATTTTGTATGTCGTTGTATTTTTAGTTATTTTTCATGTTACATATGTAAAATTACTCATTTATGCAGCATGTATTGCAATAGCTTATCCGATTTTACTTGTTCCGTACGGATCGATGACATACGATGTAATCGGAAGAGCAAAGCAGGCGAAAGAATGGCGGGTCGAGTATATTGTTGTTCGAGAATTATGGTTAAACAGCGGAAGAATTTGTTCGATTTTAAGTTTTTTATGTGCAGTATCATTTTTTCAGCCAGAAAAAAGCTTACCTGTTCTATTATGTATTCTTGGAGCTGGACATTTACTTATTTATTTTGCTGTTAGAAATGTCAAATACGGGGAAGGGAATCCAAATAAACCAAGGATTTCAGCACCTGAAACAACACAAAATCATACTGAACGAGAAGGTTAACTTCTTCTGGATTTTATGCTAGAATAAAAAGACATGTAAAACAGCAGTGAGGACACCTATAATAAGGTGTCCCTTTCCTATTACATAGCTGTTGGTAGAGGGGGTTCGTATGAGTAAAAAGAAGAAAAAAAAGAAAACCCACGTTCCGTTTCGGCTTAACGTGTTGTTTTTTTGTGTGTTTTTAATGTTTTCAGCGATCATTGTAAAGCTTGGAATGGTACAAATTGTACATGGTGAGGACTATAAAAATGAAGTTGAAAAAAAGGAAAACTCAACAGTAAGTAATCCAGTTCCACGCGGAAAGATCTTTGATAGATATGGTCGTGCGGTTGTGGATAATAACCCAGTTCGTACCATTACGTTTACAAGACTGAAGGGTTCAACTTCGGAAGAACGTTTAGAAACAGCGAAAAAACTGGCGAAGCTAATTGAAGTATCACCAGATAAATTAACAGAACGTGATAAAAAAGATTATTGGCTTTCTTTACATGAAAAAGAGGCAAAGGAAAAGATTACAAAGAAAGACCAAGCTGAATTTAAAGCAAAGAAAATTGATGATAAAGAAATGGCAGAGCGTCAGCGTAATCGCGTGACAGAGGCAGAAATAAATCAATTAACACCCGAAGATTTAGAAATACTTGCAATTAAGAGTAAAATGGATGGCGGATATGCAATGACACCGCAAATCATAAAAAAAGATGTAACAACAGAAGAATATGCAATCATTAGTGAAAATTTAGCATTGTTGCCAGGTGTAGATACGACAGTTGATTGGGATCGTAAATACACTTATGATGATATGTTCCGTAGTGTACTTGGTGGTGTAACAAGCTCAGATGAAGGGTTGCCAAGAGAACGACTAGATTATTTTCTTGTTCGAGATTATAACCGTAACGACCGCGTTGGTAAAAGTTATATTGAACAGCAATATGAGGATACGCTTCATGGTACAAAAGCAGAAGTGAGAAATGTTACAGACAAAGACGGAAATATTTTAGAAACAATAAACGTTTCTAAAGGTCAACGAGGCAATGATCTGAATTTAACAATTGATATGGAACTGCAAAAGCGTGTAGAAGAAATCCTTACGAAGTATTTAAAGCAATATGCAGGTGCAGAACCACTTTTAGACCGTGCATTTGTTGTGATGATGAATCCGAAAAATGGTGAAGTTTTATCTATGGCTGGGAAACAAATCGTAGACGAAAATGGAACGAAAGAGATAAAAGATTACGCATTAGGAACAATGACAAGTGCGTATCCGATGGGCTCAACTGTGAAAGGTGCTACGGTGCTAACGGGATATCAAACAGGAGCAATTACGCCTGGAACAGTTCTAGTGGATGAACCGATTAAATTAAAAGGTACACCGCAAAAAGCTTCTTGGAAAACGATGGGCAGTATTAACGACCTTACCGCTTTAAAAATGTCTTCTAACGTATACATGTTTAAAACAGCCATGAATCTTGCTGGAGTGCAATATCAAAGGGGCGGTACATTAGATATTAAGAAAAAGGCATTCGATGATATGCGTTATTATTTTGGACAATTTGGGCTTGGTGTGAAAACAGGAATTGATTTACCAAATGAAATAGCCGGTCAGAGAGGTTCTGGATTCCAACCAGGTTTCTTATTAGACTTAGCAATCGGGCAGTATGATACGTATACACCGCTTCAACTTGTACAATATGTTTCTACAATTGCCAATGGTGGCTATCGTATGCAACCGCAAGTCGTAAAAGAAATTCGTCAACCATCATCTAAACCAGATGAAGTCGGAAAAGTGATTCAATCAATGGAACCAAAAGTATTAAATCGTATTGATATGCCTGAAGATCAAATCCAGCGTGTGCAAGAAGGATTTAGACAAGTATTTAATGATTCAGGTGGTACAGGTGCAAAATACTTTACAGGTGCAAAATATACAGCTGCTGGAAAAACAGGAACAGCACAAACGTTTTATGGTGGTAACAAAGATATCGGAAGAAATGCAAAAGGCGAGCCTGTATCAACTTATAACTTAACATTAGTAGGTTATGCGCCGCTTGATAATCCTGAAGTTGCATTCTCCGTTGTTGTTCCATGGGTACACGATGATAAGTCTGGAATTAACGGAAATATCGGTCGTGAAATTATGGATGCTTACTTTGACTTGAAAAAACAAGAAGTAACAGGTGAAGCAACAAAAGATGAAAAAGGTAAAAAAGAATAAAAATATGTGAATTTGGCACACTATCTTAAAAGATAGTGTGCTTTTTTTTGTATTTTATGCATAGGTTTTAGTAATTGTGGACGAGCATATCCTATACGCGAAATAGGGGGTTGAAAAAAATGAACTCTCTCATAGTATGACCGGTCATATATTTACTTTTGAGAAAAGAAGTGAAAATGAGAAAGAAGTAGCGTATTCCTCCACATTATGTTGAACTTTACAAAACTTTTACAAATTATTAAAACCGAATTAATAGTTGGGCATTATTCTTATATCTGTAATCCTGTTACTCCAGGATACTTCTAGGAGGAGCTACACGTGAAATGGACAAAAAAATCTATCAAGATTTTAGCAATATCGACATGTTTCATTTTTTTATATGTGTCTACTCCATCCGCTGCTAATGATGTGAGGGAAGTGAGAGTTGATGGATCCTCAACCGTTTTTCCAATTATGGAAGCTATAGCGGAAGAGTACACAAAAAAAGAACCACGTGTGAAAATTTCTATTAGTATATCTGGGACCGGAGGAGGGTTTCATCGTTTTGGCAAAGGCGAAGTAGATATAAATAATGCATCGCGCCAGGTAAAACAAGTAGAAGAAAATTTTATGAAGGAAAATTCCATCCAGTTTACACCATTTGAAATTGCTTATGATGGCCTCACAATCATTGTGAATCGTCAAAATACATGGGCTGATAATATGACAATAGAAGAATTACGTCTATTATGGAGCGAAGATGGGAGAACGAAACGATGGTCACATATTCATCCGAAATGGCCGCACGAAAAGGTGCAATTTTATGCGCCAGGTGTTGATTCCGGTACGTATGATTATTTTCAAAGTGTTGTCTTGCGAAACAATCGTCTTGCAAAAACAGTTGCTTTATCTGAAGATGATCAAGTCATTATGCAAGGGGTAATGAATGATAAAAATGCAATTGCATTTGTGGGATATGCGTACTATATGGCGAATCGAGATAAGGTAAAATCCGTAAAAGTAAATGGTGTACCACCAACAAAAGCAAACATTCAATCTGGTGTTTATAAGCCATTGTCTAGGCCGCTATTTGCTTATGTAAACCATGCTTCGATTCGAAATAAAAGCAGTGTGGCAGAGTATGTGGTGTTTATGATGCAACATGCGGGCGGACTTGCTGAAGAAGTCGGATATGTTAAATTACCACAAAAGAAATATAGTGAACAGCTGCGAATGTTAACAGAAATAAAAAGATAATGTCAGGATGGGAAGGGGTTTTCATCTTTGGCTCGAAATGACAAAAGTCAATTTGCATTTTCTGTGCAACATTTGATTGAAAGAAATACAATCAAAAGAAAAAAAACGCAGCGAATCAATCGAATGGTTCCGTTACTATTAAAGGCAATTGCTAGCATATCTATTATAACAACAATCGGTATTGTTATTACGCTAGCGAATGAAACAATTATGTTTTTTCGTGAAATATCAATGTATTCTTTTTTTACTGAGAAAGAATGGTTACCATTTTTTGAAGAGCCTAAGTTTGGGATACTTCCTCTTATATGTGGGACCTTACTTGTAACAACAATCGCTATGATAGTAGCTATTCCAATTGGACTAGGATGTGCCGTATTTTTAAATGAATATGCTTCACACTTTGTTAGAAAAGTGTTAAAGCCCATTTTAGAACTACTAGCAGGTATTCCTACAATTGTATATGGATTTTTTGCTTTAACGATTGTCACACCGGCCTTGCAGCGTGTCATTCCGGATTTACAGTTCTTTAATGCAATTAGTCCAGGCATTGTTATAGGAATTATGATGGTTCCAACAATCGCTTCTCTTTCTGAAGATGCAATGGGAGCTGTATCTAAAGGAATAAAAGAGGCTTCACTTGGGCTAGGTGCAACGCGTTTTGAAACTATACGAAAGGTTGTGTTTCCAGCTGCATTTACCGGTATTATGGCTGCAATCCTATTAGCGGCTTCACGTGCGATTGGTGAAACGATGATTGTTGTCATTGCTGGAGGTTCAACGCCCAATGTATCTATAGATCCGACGCACTCCATTCAAACGTTAACGGCTTATATTGTGCAAGTAAGCTTAGGTGATGCCCCCCATGGAACGATCGCATACTATAGTATGTACGCTGTAGGCGCGACGTTACTTATGTTTACATTCATGATGAATATGATTTCGCAGCAGATTATGTACCGTTTTAGAAAGGCGATATAAGATGCGAATGCTGAATCATAAGAGAATAAAAGAAAATATGGCAACGCGTTTTTGGAAGGATCAAATATATAAGTCAATTTCTTATATGACAATGCTATTTTCTATTTGCATACTAATTTTATTACTTTATCAAATCTTTGAAAAAGGTATAAGTTATCTTTCGATAGATTTTTTTATGAACTTTGCTTCGCGTAATCCAAAGCAAGCTGGTATTGCAGCTGCATTGTCAGGAACAATTGTATTTATGAGTATAGTAGTACCAGTTTCCTTTATATTTGGAGTAGGTACAGCTCTTTATTTAGAGCATTATGCAAGACAATCTGTATTCACAAGAATCGTAGAATTAAATATTCAAACATTAGCGGGGGTGCCATCTGTTGTGTTTGGATTGCTTGGTTTAACAATTTTTGTATATGGTCTTCAGTTAGGTGAGAGTATAGTAACAGCAGCGTTTACGATGAGTCTTCTTGTGTTACCAACTGTTGTTGTGTCGAGTCAAGAAGCAATTCGTATGGTGCCAAGCTCTTTGTTAGAAGCCTCATATGGTGTCGGTGCTACAAAATGGCAAACAATGTATCAAATTGTAGTGCCAACTGCCTTGCCAGGAATTTTAACGGGATGTGTTTTGGCTTTATCGAGGGCAATCGGAGAAGCGGCACCATTATTAGTCATTGGGGCGCTTGCTTTTGCTAATTATATTCCGCTTAACATGTTTGATAGATTTACAGTTTTACCGATTCAAATTTTTAATTGGATGAGTAGACCGCAAGAGGAGTTTCAGCATGTAGCAGCAGCCGGTATGATCGTTTTATTAGGATTGTTGCTCATTATAAATGTGGTTGCCTTATGGTTGAGAAATCGTAAGTAGTGGATGAAAGGGGAATTCAAAATGGTAGCAACAGTAGTAAATGTACAGGTGAAAAATGAAGAGAAAATTGAGTCAGCAACGAAGAAGGTTGTATTCGATACAAAAAATTTAAATTTATGGTATGGAGAAGATCATGCATTAAAAGATGTTAATTTAAGTATTCATGAGAATGAAGTAACAGCAATTATTGGACCGAGTGGTTGCGGAAAATCAACATATTTAAAAACGTTAAACCGTATGGTAGAGCTAGTACCTATCGTTCGCACAACGGGAGTAATTGAATATCGAGATCGAAATATTTTTGATAAGTCATATCCTGTTGAAGAATTACGTACGCATGTTGGAATGGTGTTCCAAAAGCCAAATCCATTTCCGAAATCTATCTATGAGAATGTTGTCTATGGTCCAAAGATTCATGGTATTCGTGATAAGAAGACACTTGATGCAATTGTTGAAAAAAGTTTACGTGGTGCAGCGATTTGGGATGAATTAAAAGATCGATTACACGATAATGCATATGGTTTATCTGGTGGACAACAACAGCGTTTATGTATCGCGCGTTGTTTAGCGATTGAACCGGATGTAATCTTAATGGATGAACCGACATCAGCATTGGATCCGATTTCTACATTGAAAGTTGAAGAATTGATTCAAGAGCTAAAGAAAGATTTTAGTATTGTAATTGTGACGCATAATATGCAACAAGCGGCACGTATCTCTGATAAAACAGCGTTCTTCCTAAGCGGTGAAGTTGTTGAATATACAGATACAAACAAATTATTCACTACTCCTACAGATAAACGAACAGAAGATTATATCACGGGACGATTTGGTTAATGTTTTTGGGAGTAAAAGCCCCTTTATAAGGGGCTTTTATCATTTTATCAAAAATCAAGTAAGAAAACTCCCCGCTCAAGGACTATGCTCAGCACAGTCCTTGAGCGGGGAGCTGAATTGCTAGTAACCGCATTCTTGTACGCTTTGTACAATATATTAAAAAAGTGGTTCCAAAGGCGTTTGCCAATGAAATAGAGGGGTTGTGCTATCAGGTAACTGTGTCAGCTCCACTCGTGTTACGCATCTGTTAGAGGAGACACACGAGAAACCCCCACTTCAAGATCCAAAGGAGCTAAGTGGCGGGAGTTTTCATATATGTAACAGCTAAAGGGGGAAACAACATGGTAAGGGAGCAATTTCATTATGATTTACACACATTGCAGCAAAAGGTAATTGAACTTGGAGAATTGGCAAGAGAAGCCCTTTCTTGTTCTATGGAAGGGCTTCAGAAGAAAGATGTAGAAAAAGCGCTAGAAGTCATTGATGGTGATTACCGTATGGATAATTTAGAAGAAGAAATTAATGACCTTGCACTTATGCTAATTACAAAACAGCAACCTGTTGCAAGCGATCTGCGAAGAATTTTTGTTTCGATTAAGACAGCAACAGATTTAGAACGTATTGCAGATCATGCCGTAAATATTGCTAAATCAACAATTCGGCTCGGAGAAAAAGATGTATCTGTTAGCTTGCATAGTCTAGAACAAATGTTTACGATTGCCATGGATATGTTAAATTTATCGTTAGAAGCATATCAAGAAGAAAATTTAACTTCTGCAAAACAAATTGCGGAAATGGATGATTCTGTTGACGAAATATACGGGAGAGCGATTCGTGAATTTATTTCCTCTATCCCTGAACATCCTGAAGCGATTACGCAAATTACACAATTATCTTTTATTGCACGTTACATTGAGCGTGTAGCAGATCACATTACGAATATTGCCGAGAATGTTTTTTACTTGGTGAAAGGAAAACATTATTTATTAAATGAATAGGAAAAAATGTTAGCAAGTGATGGAATATCACTTGCTTTTTTAGTCAAAACATGACAAAAAAAGCTCGTTGTCTTGTCCTCTCTATGATGATAAGATGTATCATAATATGATATGGAATAATATAGGAAGTGATTGTTTATCCTGTAAAAAACTTGATTGGTGAAGGTAGACACTCAGTGAAGGACAAGGAAAAACGCCACTGATTAAAATTTTACAGTATTAAGCTATAAAGTAAGCGCTTACTAATGTGGTTCAGTGAAGTGAAAAGGTTAATTTCTACATAAGTGACATACATATGATATACAAGGTCGTTCAACATTATAAACGTGGAGGATGAATGTATATGAAGGGGGTTATTTTAGCTGGAGGAAAAGGAAGGCGTCTTAGACCGTTAACATGTAACCTTCCAAAGCCAATGTTACCATTACTTGAAAAACCAGTGATAGAATACAATATTGAGTTACTAAGGCAGCATGGTATTCATGAGATTGCAATTACAGTTCAATATATGAGTACGGCAATTAGGCGGTATTTTGGTGATGGAAGTAAATGGGGAGTGAAGTTGCAATATTTCGAAGATTCGCCACCGCTTGGTACGGCAGGAAGCATTAAACAAGCAGAAGCGTTTTTAGATGAGCCATTTGTTGTAATTAGTGGAGATGCATTGACGGATTTTAATTTATCGAAAGGAATTGAATTCCATCAATGCAGGAATAGACTGGTCACAATGTTTGTGAAGGAAGTGGAAAACCCACTATCATTTGGTTCAGTCGTTATGAATAGAGAGCATGAAATTATACGTTACATGGAAAAACCGAGTTGGAACGAAGTGATTTCAAATATTGTAAATACAGGCATTTATATTATGGACCCCGAAATTTTTTCTTATATTTCATCAGCGCAGTTTTTTGATTTTAGTCACCATGTCTTTCCTTTGCTGGAAAATAAAAAAGCACTCTTTGGATATGTAGCGCAAGGCTACTGGTTAGATATTGGTACATTAGATCAATATCGGCAGGCTCATTTTGACTTACTTACAAAGAAAGTACAGGTACCCATTTCTTATACGGAAGTACTACCGATGGTTTGGATGGGAGAAGGGGTAACTATTGAAAAGGGAACAAAAATTCACGGTCCATCTTTTATCGGAGAAGGAGCGTCCATCGGAGCGGGGGTAATAATTGAGCCATATTCAATTATCGGTAAGTGCAGCACAATATTAGATCATACGCATGTCCAAAAAAGTATTGTTCTTGCCCATACGTATGTAGGAAAACGCTGTGAGCTATTAGAAGCGACCGTTGGAGAAAATGCGATGATTAAAGATGATGTAACTTTATTTGAGAAAAGTGTGGTAGCAGACCGTTGCCAGATTGGAAAAAATACAGTGATACAACACAATGGGAAAATATGGCCTAATAAAGTTGTTGATAGTCATTCTATTATTGCCCCGTCAGGAATTACTGAAAATGAAAAAAACTCAGGTTGGCTGCAAAAAAGCCGGGTAGTAGGTAGGAGTAATATAGAAATGACACCTCAAGTTGTTGTAAAAATAGCAATGGCATATGGCTCTCTTTTTTCAAAAGGGGAGCGTATATTGATAGGGGGATATGATGATGTAAAAGTTGATATTTTTAAAAAGTTATTTCTACATGCAATTCATAGTGTTGGCTTGTATACGATGGAATGTCAAGAAATGAACGATTCGGCCTTTCGGTATGCGATCAATGAACTCGAATGTGCAGGGGGCATTTTTATTCGCTTTGAACAAGAAGAAGGAATTGTCATTCAACTGTATGGTAAGGAAGGCATAAGGTTATCGTATAAACAGCAAAAAGAAATGGAACACTTGTATATGTCAGAAGCATTTCATTATGTATATGATAAAGACATGGGACGAAATGAAACGGTACATGTTTGTTTAGAGAAATATGTTGAATCTGTATTAGTGTATTTGGATATCGAAACGATACAAAAGCAAACATTTCACCTTCTTATTAATAAAAGAGATGAAATGTTTCAGTCCCTACTCATATCCTTCTTGCGAAAACTAGGTTGCACAATTACATGGGTTTATGCTAGTGAGCAAAAAGAACATGTTAAATTGTTAATGAAATCAAGTAGAGCTCATATGGCTCTTATGTTTTATGAACAAGGAAATAAATTTGAATTATATGATAATCATGGTGGGATTTACCAAAGTGCAAATTGTGAAGAAATCGATGTGCCTGATTTATTACTTGAGACGACAGAAAGTGTTTATCCATTATCGTTAAAATTAGGAGAGTGCTATCTTCTTTTTTATATGTATGGTGAACAAAGTAAGTTTCAGATGAGATGGCAGCAAGATATTTTATATCGGATTGGAAAATTATTCGAACTAATTGCTCGGCAAGGAAATACTTTGTCGACGATGTTAGAGCAATCACCACCCCTTTACTTATTATGTGATGAAGTTGTTTGCTCGTGGAAAGAGAAAGGGAAAGTAATGGGAATGTTATTGCAAGATATGGAAAAAAGAGAAGTCGAAGTATTAGAGGGAATCCAATTTAAATATACAGAAAAAGAGTGGTCTTATATTGTTTCTGATGCAAAACATCCTAAATTTCTTGTATATTCACACGCGAGAAACCCAGTAATAGCAAAGGAAAATATGAAAACTCTTATAGAAAAAATTAGACAATATCAAAAGGTGTAGAATTTTTATTTTAAAAGTGGTATTATAGTATAGTCTGATTTAAGTTATTAGTGACTGGAGGGAAATAAGAATGCGTGTGAATATTACTCTAGCATGTACAGAATGCGGAGATCGTAACTATATCTCAAAGAAAAATAAACGTAACAACACGGAGCGCCTTGAGCTTAAAAAGTATTGCAAGCGTGACAAGAAGTCTACGTTACACCGTGAAACAAAGTAAGCAGTAGGAAATTTCCTACTGTTTCTTTTTTTTACTATGGTTATAACCCTTATTGAAAAGTGATGATACATGAAAAAAATGATAGACTGTTTACAAGAACATAATTCATTTTTGCGATTAATAATTATAAAGTAGGTAAAGGATCACTTTATAGGGGGAAAAGCGTGTGAAAGAGGAGAAGGTACGTTTACGTAAGAAACTAGTAGAGCAAATGAATTTTTTATCGAAAGAACAGCACAAAACTTTATCAGAACAAATTGTATTTACTTTATATGAACAAAAAGAGTGGAGAGAAGCGGAAACAATCGGAATTACTCTTTCGATGGAACATGAAGTGAATACATATGTAATTATTGAACAAGCATGGCGAGAAGGAAAAAAAGTTGTTGTACCAAAGTGTAATAGAGAGACAAGAACAATGATCTTTCGTCAAATTACAAATTTTGATCAATTAGAAACAGTATATATGAGCTTGCGTGAACCAATTCCTGCGCTAACAGTAGAAACAGAAGCAAATGAAATTGATCTTCTGTTTGTACCCGGAGTTGCGTATACAAGACGAGGGGAACGTATTGGGTACGGCGGTGGTTATTATGATCGTTATCTGCTGCAGTATGAAGGGAAAACGTTATCATTAGCTTTTGATTTTCAAATTGTAAGTTATATTCCAACAGAGTCGTTTGATCAAAATGTACAAAAAATTATTACAGAAAAAGAAACAATTCTTCAAAATGGACTTGTATAGACAAATAAAAATTGACGAGACTTTTTCTTGTTGATTATAATAAAATATGTGAACGTTTTCTTATTATATTTCCATAATAAGTGGACATAGAGGGTGATGAAATGATATCAATTTATGATATTCAGCAATTGCTAAAAAAATTTGGAACAATCATTTATACAGGTGATCGAATCGCTGATTTACAATTAATGCAAGATGAATTGCGTGAATTAAATCAATCACAGTTGATTGAGCCAAAAGACTATCAAACAGCTTTATTTTTATTGAAACAAGAGATTCAAAAAGAGATGAGCAAGAATTAGATAAAGGTAGGTTAGCAAAAATGGAAGAAAAGTGGTTAGTTGGTGTTGACCTTGGCGGGACAACGATTAAATTAGCATTTATCAATGTTTATGGTGAAATTTTACATAAGTGGGAAATCCCAACGAATACAAGTGAGCAAGGCAAACATATTACATTAGATGTAGCGAAAGCAATTGATAAAAAGTTAGAAGAACTAGGAGAATTAAAGAGCAAGCTAATTGGTATTGGTATGGGCGCTCCTGGACCTGTGCATGTCGCTTCTGGTCTGATTTATGAAGCTGTTAATTTAGGATGGAAAAACTATCCATTAAAAGATTTATTAGAAGTAGAAACAGGCTTACCTGTTGTGGTTGATAATGATGCAAACTTAGCAGCGCTTGGTGAAATGTGGAAAGGTGCTGGTGAAGGAGCAAAAGATCTAGTTTGTATGACTCTTGGAACTGGTGTTGGCGGCGGTGTAATTGCAAATGGTGAGATCGTGCACGGTGTAAGTGGTGCTGCTGGTGAAATCGGACATATTACAGTCGTAACAGAAAATGGATTTCCTTGTAACTGCGGGAAATCTGGCTGTCTAGAAACAGTAGCTTCAGCAACAGGTATTGTACGTGTTGCTATGCAAAAATTACAAGGTACAGATGAACCAAGCATACTTCACTCTATGTTAGAAGAAGAGGGACGTATTACATCTAAAGATGTATTTGAAGCGCTTGAACAAGGTGACGCTTTAGCGGAACAAGTTGTAGAAAAAGTAGCTTCTTATTTAGGGTTAGCTGTAGCAAATCTTTCTAGTACGTTAAATCCAGAAAAGATTGTAATTGGCGGTGGTGTATCTAAAGCTGGTGATGCATTGTTACAACCAATTCAGCGCTATTTTGCACAATATGCATTTTCTCGTGCTGTTAAGAGCACGAAGCTAGCAATTGCAACGCTTGGGAATGATGCTGGTGTAATTGGTGGAGCTTGGCTTGTGAAGAAGCATAAATATGAAGTTATGAAGTAAAAAGAATAGAATCAGTCAGGGCGAATCGGAATTAAGGTGAGACTACTGGTATTTGCAAAATAATGAGAAGAGGAAGGGAGATCCCTTCCTCTTTTTTTATGCAAAATCTTGATGGGAAATAGAACTGTAAGTGAATTAATGAGCTGGTGGGTACCCGCTATAAAGGACAGTCATGACTGTAAACCAACCAAAAACAAGTACAGTTGCAACAGCAAAACCGCCTGCTAGTAAATTTTTTTCACGTAACGTTCTAAGGGTTGCGAATACAGCTAACAGAGTGACTAGCGCAAAAATGATAACAAGACCCATATATGATCCCCCTCTGCTCCCTCATTCTTTCGTTTGAGTTTTTGCAATATTTCTTCTTTTTTATTGTACATGTTTTAGAAATGATTGTCGAGATAGCATCGTTTCTTTTCCTAAGGGGAAGAAATGTTGTATCATAAAAGTAAGTTCAATAACTGGAGGAGATTTTAAAATGAAATGGATACAAATGCCATTAGGGCCATTACAAACAAATGCATATATTTTAAGTAATGATCAAAAAGAATGTATTATTTTTGATCCAGGTAGTGAAGGAGAAAAGCTTGTAACGTATTTACAAGAAGAACAATTAAAGCCGCTGGCTGTTTTATTAACACATGCTCATTTCGATCATATTGGTGCAGTTGATGCTGTGAGAGATGCTTTTCATATCCCGGTATATGTACATAAAGAAGAAGTGGATTGGTTAGGAGATGCGACTGTAAATGGTTCGCAAATTTTTATGATGAATCGAAGTATTACAGCGAAACCAGCTGATCAAATTATTGAAGGCGAAGGAATGTTAACGATTGGATCTTTTACATTTGAAATGTTTGAGACGCCAGGGCATTCTCCAGGCAGTATTTCATATTATTGCAAAGAGGCAAATGCTGTATTTTCAGGAGATGTATTATTCCAAATGAGTATTGGTCGAACAGATTTACCAGGTGGAAGTTTTGCAGAATTAATTGGAAGCATTGAAGAAAAATTATTTGTACTGCCAGATGACACAGCAGTATTATGTGGACATGGTCCAGAAACAAATATTGGTTTCGAAAAAGAAAATAATCCGTTTTTACAATAAGGAGCTATATGGGGATGGAGCTCGTTTTAAGAAAATGGATGGAAAAAGAAAAGGATTATTCGATTTCATATAGTACATATATGAACCTTGCACTGTATGATGAGGAGTACGGATATTATATGAAAGAACGTGAGAAAATCGGAAGAAATGGTGACTTTTTTACGAGTAGTAATATTTCTTCGGTATTTGCAAGGACGTTCGCTCGTTTTTTTATTCGACTTGTCCAAAATGGAGAGATCCCCCCGAATGTTTGTGAAATTGGAGGGGGAACAGGGAGATTTGCTTATGATGTTTTACAGGAATGGAAACAGTTATCTCCAGTAACCTATACAGAGTTACGATATTCTATTATTGAAGTGAGTCCTTTTCATAGAAGGTTGCAAAAACGTCAACTTGGTTCATTTCAAAATATTTCGCAGTACAAGTCCTATAAGGAATTAGGGGAGTCTTTTACAGGAATCGTTTTTTCAAACGAATTGTTTGATGCGTTTCCTGTTGAAGTGATAGAGAAGCGAGCTGGTATTTTGTATGAAGTTCGTATTACGTATACGGAGCAGCGGGAACTTACAGAAGTATTGCGGCCGTTAGAACAAGAAGTAATACGATGCTATTTACGAAGACATAAGATTGAGCTTTATGAAGGACAGCGCTTTGAAGTACCAATAGCAATGGAAACCTATTTACAAGAGATTATAGGATGGCTCAAGGAAGGCTTATTCATCACGGTTGATTATGGATATACAAAGGCGGAGTGGATGCATCCTGCGCATCATGAAGGGAGTCTAAGGGGATATTATGACCATAGGCTCATTCAGAACCCTCTGAATTATCCAGGTGAAATGGATATTACAGCGCATATTCATTGGGATGAATTGAAGAAAATAGGAGAAGAAAGCAGTCTTCATACAGTGTGGCATACAAAACAAAGGGGGTTTTTACTTGCGGCAGGTATATTAGAACAACTTGTTAGTCATCAAGATTCCGATCCTTTTTCTGAGAAACAGAAACAAAATCGAGCGGTTCGTTCTATGATTTTACATGGGGGAATAAGCGATGCTTTTGATGTTGTTATGCAAAAAAAAGGAATGCCACATTTTGATTTAAAGCATTATTTACATATATAGAAAAAAACAAGACACAGAATGATTCTGCGTCTTGTTTTTTGATACGACTTTAGGATATGTAGTATTGTATATTTTCTCTCATGATATATATTTATATTAAAGATATGAGATAGAAAATATAGAATACGTCCTTTTTGTTTGGTTACCCCTAACCTAGTAATACACGAACAAGTTGGATAATTGTTTCATTTTCTACTTTGTAGTAAATTTCCAATCCTTTTCTTTCACTAGAAACGATTTTAGCGCTTTTTAATTTCGCTAAATGTTGTGAAATTGTGGATTGTGGCATATTTAATCCTGTGTACATTGTCGAAACATTGCTTGGACCGCGTTCGATCAATCCTTTTACAATACATAAACGAACAGGGTGAGCAAGAACTTTCAGTAATTCTGCATTATTTTCGTATAGTTCTAATTCCTTTTGAAAGGTTTCTAACATGTTTTTTCCACCTCCATGCGAGCTGTTATACCCATACTATACATACCAAAAATCTAAAGAAAAGAAAATAGTTGTTGCAGAAAAAATGTTCTAAAGTAAAGAAATTGTAAGAAAAGAGAACATGATGTAAATAACTTTGCAAAATTTGTACGTTTTGTAACACAGTATTTTTTGTTAAAAATCGTGAATATACAGATACATTTGTAACACAATTTTATCACGATTTTGTTATTCTTTCAATTAATATACAAAATTTTTAAAATAATAAGAAAAAGAGATTTTATATGTTTCTATAGAATATAATTTTGGATGAAAAGAAGGCATATCATAACATACATTTCCTAAAACACTTTCACTTTCCTGAAGGTTTACTGAAAAAAGATAAGTGGTGATGATGTGATACGATTAGCAAAAGAATCTGATGCTGAATCATTTATTGCTATTAGAAAGGAAATCATTTTATCAGCAGCTACGACAAAGTTTTTTATATCTTCTCCAAATAAAATACCTGATAATGTGAATAAAGAAAGAGAAAAAATATTGAAAAGTGTTGAGGATGGAAATCTTTATATAGTAAGTGAGATGGAAGGTGCAGTAGTCGGCTTTTTGATTTTCAATCGTTACAAACAAGAACGCTTAAAACATGTAGGAACAATGGGAATGGGTATCAGAGAGGAATGTTGCAATCAAGGTATCGGTACCAAATTAATAAAATTTCTTGTTAATTGGGCTAAAAAGCAGAAAGGTTTAGAAAAAATTTGCTTAGGGATCGTTTCTGTTAATGATAGGGCTATTAAAGTATACAAACGTACTGGTTTTATAGAAGAAGGTAGACAACGGAAGCAAATTAAATATGAAGATGGTTCTTATGGAGAGGATACATTAATGGCTTATTATCTTCAATAGAGGGACTTTACCTAAGTGCATATGATGAGTTTATGGTGGTAAATCCTGAGTACCGTAATAAAAAAGGATAGACCAAGCGAATGTAATTTGCTTGGTCTATCCTTTTTTATAATGTGAAACATTTTATTTCTATATCAGATGGGAACTTTCTCATGCATTCACAGGTTCCTCTACAAAAGAAAGTGCATTTTCAAAATCGGTAATTAAATCATCTACATTTTCAAGGCCAACTGATAAACGGAGCAATGAATTAGAAATACCTCTTTCATCGCGTGCTTTTTGTGATAATGCTGCATGTGACATTTTTGCAGGATAGGAGAGGATGGATTCCACAGCTCCTAAACTTACTGCAAATACAGGAAGCTTGACTTGTGATAAAAATTTTCGCAAAGCATCTTCAGATTGTAACGTGAAAGATAAAACAGCACCGGCAGATTGTGCTTGTGAGTGCTGTATGTCATAGCCAAGGTGTGATTCTAATCCAGGGTAATACACATTCTGAATTTTCGAGTGTTTTTGTAAATAAAGAGCAATTTTATTCGCGTTTGTTGCTGAGTGTTCGAGACGTACGTGTAATGTTTTCAGACCGCGAAGAACGAGAGAGCAATCTTGCGGGCCTAATATAGCGCCAAATGCATTTTGCAGGAAGCCGAGTTTTTTAGCGAGTTCATCATCTTTTACAACTGCTAATCCTGCTGTAACATCACTATGACCGGCAATAAACTTTGTCGCACTATGGAGAACCACATCTGCTCCAAGTTCGAGTGGTTTTTGGAATAGTGGTGTTAAAAATGTGTTATCAACAAAAGTAAGAGCTCCGGTAGATTTCGCTAATTCGCAAACAGTACGAATGTCGGTTACTCTTAATAATGGATTGGATGGTGTTTCAATGTAAAAGACTTTTGTATTTGGTCTAATGTTTTGTTTTACTGCCTCTACATTTGTCATATCAACAAATGTATGTGAAACACCGTAACGAGACAGAACCTCTGTTACAATGCGATATGTTCCCCCGTATACATCTTCTGAAATGAGAACATGATCGCCTTGCGAGAGAAGGAGGAAGGCAGTAGAAATCGCTGCAATTCCAGATGCGAAGGCAAATCCTTTTGTTCCCCCTTCTAATAAAGCGATTATGTCTTCAAGTGCTTCACGTGTTGGATTCCCAGAGCGACTGTAGTCGTATTTTCCAAAGGTATCTACATCAAATTGATGAAATGTCGATGTATTATAAATGGGAACGTTAACAGCTCCTGTTTGTGAATCATGTTTATATTGGTTATGAAGTAAGAGTGTATCTAACGAATAACTCATATTCTTACACCTTCTTTTACATGTTTAATAGCTTGCTTTAAGTCTTGAATTAAATCATCCCCGTTTTCAATGCCAACGGAAAAACGGAGAAGACGATTACATACCCCGCGTGCTATACGCACTGCTTCTGGGATATCTGCATGTGTTTGTGTTGCTGGATATGTCATTAAACTTTCAACCCCGCCAAGACTTTCTGCAAATGTAATTAACGATAAAGATTGTAAGAAAGGATTTATCCATTTTTCATCGCGAAGACGAAATGAAATCATACCGCCCCTTCCTGGATAAAAAACATCGGTTACACCATTCTCCCCATTTAAATAAGAAACGATTTTTTTTGCGTTTTCTTCATGTTGTTTCATACGAAGAGCCAATGTTTTCATACCACGAATTAATAACCACGAATCAAATGGACTTAATACAGCACCAGAAGCGTTATGATAGTGGGCAAGTGCTTCGCAAAGTGTCTGACCTTTTGCAACGACAAGGCCGCTTAGTACATCGTTATGTCCACCTAAATACTTTGTTGCGCTGTGAAGGACAATATCTGCGCCTTCTGTTAATGGTTGTTGTATATAAGGAGTGTAGAAAGTATTATCGACAATTAGAAGTAGGCCGTGCCGTTTTGCGACAGTTGCGACAGCTGCAATATCAGTGACTTGCATTAATGGATTGGTCGGTGTTTCGATAAAAATAGCCTTTGTTTGAGAAGTGACAGCTTGTTCTATTTGTTTAATAGATTGTGTATCTACGTATCTACATCGAATATTCCACTTTTCCTCATGTTCCGAAAATAAGCGGTAGGTCCCTCCGTATAAATCTTCTGATACGATAAGTTCATCTCCAGAACGGAATAAGGAAAGAATAAGAAGAACAGCTGCCATTCCAGAACTACAGGCATAGCCTTGTTCACCTTCTTCTAAATCAGCAATTGCGCGTTCTAAAAGACCACGTGTTGGATTTCCTGTTCGTGAATAATCAAAGCCTGTTGACTTTCCAATTCCTTCATGACGATAAGCTGTTGAAAAGTAAACAGGGGGATTAACTGTTCCTGTTGTAGTTTCGCTTCGATTTCCGATTTGTGCTAGTTTTGTTTCGATTGTTGACATGTGAAATTCCTCCTTTATAAAAATAAAAAAAGCCTTCTAAGAAGAAGGCTTTCATGCGAATATAGTCTTCTTCTTATCTGTCAAATCTTTTCACAATTTGCTGGAATTAGCACCTTATTAACGAACGTGTTAATGGTTGCTGAGGTGTCATAGGGCCAGTCCCTCTACCTCTCTAGATAAGAATATTTTGTATGAAATTTTATTATGGTTTTAACTTTACAACAAAAGATAATTGAATTGCAACTTTATTTTAAACAATTTTCATTTTTCTGCTAATTCAATTGACTTTTAGTCTATCCCATGCTAAATTTATGAGAAAATTAACAAAGATTGTTAAAAGGTACACGTATTTCCTTTTAAAACATAGATGAATAATAAAGACAAACTCTTATTGAGAGCGGTGGAGGGAAAGGCCCTGTGAAACCCGGCAACCTTCAAACGAAATGTTTGAAACGGTGCTAATACCTGCAAAACAATTTGTTTTGCATGATAAGAGGAGGATTGATGATGTCCCCCTCTTCAAGATGAAGAGGGGGTTTTTATATTGATAGAAAAGAGGGAGACAAGTGAAAATTCTAGATTTAGTATCAAAAGGAATTGTTATCGGTGATGGCGCAATTGGTACGTTATTACATTCTCATGGTTTGCAAAGTAGTTTTGAAGAATTAAACTTATCTGATCCAGATCTTATTATATCTATTCATAAACAATATGTAGCTGCTGGGGCAGATATTATTCAAACAAATACATATGGTGCAAATGAAGCGAAATTACGCATGTATGGTTTGGAAAATCAGGTCACCCAAATTAATAAAGCAGCGGTTAAACTTGCAAAAGCAGCCGTAACAGATAAGAACGCCATTTTAGGGACCATCGGTGGGATGAAGCATATCGGGGCCGTTACAACGACTGATATGGAACGAGAGTTTATGCTACTTGAGCAAGCGGGAGCATTATTAGAAGAAAAGGTTGACGGATTATTATTAGAAACATTTTATGATGAGTTCGAATTGTTACATGCAGTGAAAGTATTGCGAAAACAAACAGATATTCCAATTATTGCACAGCTAGCGCTTCATGAAGCGGGCGCAACGCAAAATGGAAATGATGTAAATGGAATATTAACGCAGCTTTTAGATTACGGTGCAAATGTAGTCGGTTTAAACTGTCAGTTAGGACCGCTTCATATGACGGAAGCTTTTAAAATGATATCGATTCCTAAAAATGGTTATTTGTCCGCTTATCCAAATGCAGGCCTTCCAAACTATGTAGAAGGACGTTACGTATACGAAGGAAGCCCTGCTTATTTTGAAGAGATGACACCGAAATTTATTGAACAAGGTATTCGTTTGTTAGGGGGCTGTTGTGGTACAACGCCAGCACATATTGAAGGGATGAAGCGTGTAATTGCGAATGTAACGCCTGTTACAGAAAAACAAATTGTTCAAAGACAACAAGTAGTTCATATCCAAACAAAACGTGCTAGCACTCATGTTACCCTTGCAGAAAAAGCGAAGAAGCAAACAACGGTGGTTGTTGAACTAGATCCCCCAAAAACATTAGATACGCAGCGTTTTTTTGAAGGGGCAAGGGCATTGAAAAGAGCGGGAGCAGATGCCATTACGTTAGCAGATAATTCGTTAGCATCCCCGCGCATTTCAAACATGGCAATGGGGGCATTATTAACGAAGCATGATATTCCAGTACTGACGCATTTAACGTGCCGTGATCATAATGTCATTGGTTTGCAATCTCATTTACTAGGTTTATCGGCTTTAGGAATGGAAGAAGTGTTAGCTTTAACAGGTGATCCAGCGCGAGTGGGGGATTTTCCTGGAGCGACTTCTGTATATGATTTGTCTTCTATTGAATTAATTAAAATGATTAAAGAAATGAATGATGGTCGATCTATTTTAGGAAAATCCATTGGTCCAGCGACAAGGTTTTCTGTTGGAGGAGCTTTTAATCCGCACGTGAGACATTTAAAAGCAGCGGTGAAGCGAATGGAGAGGAAAATTGCAGCTGGTGCAGAGTATTTCTTAACACAGCCAATTTACGATGTAGCCTTAATTGAAGAAATATACGAGGCGACAAAACATTTAGAAAAACCAATTTTTATTGGAATTATGCCTTTAGTAAGTAAACGTAATGCTGATTTTCTTCATTTTGAGGTGCCAGGCATTACATTGCCTGAGGAAGTAAGACAGAGAATGGATGGGCATGAAACGCAGGAGTCTGCAATTGAAGAAGGAATTCGTATTTCTCAGGAATTAATTAATGCCGCAATGAAATACTTTAACGGTATTTATCTCATTACGCCATTTTTGAAATATGAAATTACAGAAAATCTCGTTAAGTATGTGAAAGAAAAGCAAGACGTGAAAGAGGGAATCAACTGATGAGACCGATAGAAGAGAGATTACAACATGATATTTTAATATTAGATGGCGCGATGGGAACGATGATTCAGCAGGCAGATTTAACTGCAGAAGATTTTGGAGGTGAAGAATACGAAGGTTGTAATGAATACTTAGTAAAAACAAGGCCAGATGTTATTTTAGGTATCCATAAAGCTTACATTGAAGCGGGTGCGGATATTATCGAAACAAATACGTTTGGTGCTACGAATATCGTATTGCATGATTATGAGCTATCTCATTTAGATGAAGAGTTAAATGAAAGAGCGGCGTTTTTAGCAAAGCAAGCGGTAAAGGAGAGTGGTAAAGAAGTATATGTAGCAGGTGCGATGGGGCCAACAACAAAAGCAATTAGTGTAACAGGCGGTGTAACGTTTGAAGAACTAATTGAAGCTTATACGAGACAAGCTCGGGGCTTATTACGAGGTGGCGTTGACGTATTGCTTGTAGAGACAAGCCAAGATATGCGTAACGTGAAAGCGGCGTATTTAGGGATTCAGGAAGCGTTTACGGAAGCAAATCATACGGTTCCGCTTATGATTTCAGGAACCATTGAACCGATGGGAACAACGTTAGCGGGGCAAACAATCGAGGCATTTTATTTATCAATTGAGCATATGAAACCATTATCTGTCGGATTAAACTGTGCTACAGGACCAGAATTTATGCGCGAACACATTCGTTCTCTTTCTGACTTATCAGAGTGTTATATTTCTTGTTATCCAAATGCTGGTCTTCCAGACGAGGATGGACATTATCATGAGTCACCGACTTCACTTGCAGAAAAGGTGAAACAATTTGCTAAAGAAGGGTGGATCAATATTATCGGTGGTTGTTGTGGTACAACGCCTGATCATATACGAGCGATAAAAGTTTCGCTTGAGTCCCTTGAACCACGTGAGAATCATGAACGAGAAGGTCACGGTATTAGTGGTTTAGAAGCGTTGCAATATGATGATTCTATGAGGCCATTATTTGTGGGAGAGAGAACAAATGTTATTGGATCAAGAAGATTTAAGCGATTAGTAGCTGAAGGGAATTTTGCAGAAGCTGCTGAAATTGCGAGGGCGCAAGTGAAGGAAAATGCCCATATTATTGATATTTGTATGGCGGATCCAGATCGTGATGAAGTAGAAGATATGGAGAACTTTTTGGCAGAAGTAACGAAAGTATTAAAAGTTCCGATTATGATAGATTCAACGGATGATAATGTTATGGCAAAAGCTCTCACGTATATACAAGGAAAAGGGGTTATTAACTCTATTAATTTAGAAAATGGAGAAGAGCGTTTTGAGAAAGTAGCACCTCTTCTTCATAAATATGGTGCGGCAATTGTAGTAGGAACGATTGATGAAGAGGGCATGGCAGTTAGTGCAGAAAGAAAGTTAGAAATTGCAAAGAGAAGTTACGAGTTATTAACGAAGAAATATGGTATACGTCCATCCGATATTATTTTTGATGCACTCGTTTTCCCGGTAGGAACTGGTGATGAAGAATATATTGGTTCGGCAGCAGCGACGATAGAAGGGATTCGTCTTATTAAAGAATCACTGCCAGAATGTTTAACAATTTTAGGAGTAAGTAATATATCGTTTGGTTTACCGCCAGCTGGTCGCGAAGTGCTAAACTCGGTCTTTTTATATCATGCAACAAAGGCTGGGCTTGACTACGCAATTGTGAATACTGAAAAGCTAGAGCGCTATGCATCCATTCCAGAAGAGGAAAAGGAACTCGCAGATGCACTATTATTCGAAACAACGAAAGAAACACTAGAAGAATTTACGAACTTTTACCGGGTTGCTAAGAAAAAAGAAGCGGTCATACAAGAAACATTAACACTTGATGAAAGGTTAGCAAATTATATTGTAGAAGGAACGAAGCAGGGTTTACATGAAGATTTAAGTTTCGCACTAACAGAAGGAAGAAAGCCCCTTGATATTATTAACGGTCCGCTTATGATGGGGATGGACGAAGTAGGTCGTTTGTTTAATAACAATGAGCTTATCGTTGCTGAAGTATTGCAAAGTGCAGAAAGTATGAAAGCTGCTGTTGCGTATTTGGAGCCTTATATGGAATCTAGCGATAGTGCGAAAAAAGGAAAGGTATTATTAGCAACTGTAAAAGGTGATGTACATGATATTGGCAAAAACCTTGTAGAGATTATTTTATCAAATAACGGCTATGATATTGTTAATTTAGGAATTAATGTGCGCTCTGATCGCATTGTGCAAGAGGTAAAAGAAAAGAAACCAGACATTATCGGACTTTCTGGATTATTAGTAAAATCGGCGCAGCAAATGGTAGCAACTGCCGAAGATTTACAAGCGGCAAATATTGATATTCCCATTGTTGTAGGTGGTGCGGCATTGACAAGAAAGTTTACAGATAACCGTATTTCAGCTTCCTATAATGGACTCGTATTATATGCAAGTGATGCGATGACAGGACTCGATCTTATCAATCGATTGCAAAAAGAAGAAGAACGAGAAAAAATGAAGCAGGATAAAAAAAATCGCCACATTCATGTCGTGAAACAAGAGGAGAAAAAAGTGGAGAAACCAGCCGTCATTGAACCGTTGCCGAAAGCAAAAGTTATGGTGCCGGACTCAACAAAACGGGTTGTACTTCGTGATATTCCAGTTTCACATCTTGCACCATTTTTAAACAGGCAAATGCTAATTGGTCATCACCTTGGTTTAAAAGGAAATGTGAAAAAATTATTAAAAGAAGGTGATAAGAGAGCGCATGAGTTAAACAATTTAATTGATGAATTATTACAAGGAGGACAATCTTGGCTATGTCCAAAAGCTGTTTATCAATTTTTCCCTGCCCAAAGTGATGGACAAACTATTATTATTTATGATCCAGAAGATCGTACACGTGTGCTAGAGCGTTTTTCATTCACAAGACAAGGGAAAGCTCCGTACCGTACATTAGGGGATTACTTACGTCCTGTCGGTGATGAAATGGATTATGTCGCCTTTTTATCTGTTACAGTGGGGCAAGGTGTGCGTGATATTGCGGAAGAATGGAAAGAGAAAGGGGATTATTTACGTAGCCATGCGATTCAATCGTTAGCGCTAGAGCTAGCAGAGGGACTCACTGAAAAAACACATATGTTGATTCGTGATCGTTTTGGAATTCCGGATTCACCGGAGATGACGATGGAAGAGCGATTCCGTACAAAATATCAGGGAATTCGTGTTTCTTTTGGTTATCCAGCTTGTCCAGAACTTGCTGATCAAGAAAAACTATTTCGCTTAATTCAGCCAGAGGAGATTGGAATCTCACTAACAGAAGGATTTATGATGGAGCCGGAAGCATCTGTAACGGCAATGGTATTTGCTCACCCCGAAGCACGATATTTTAGTGTACTATAGTGTAGAAGGGGGAGAGCTATGAAAAGAATAGTCTTTACAGGCGGTGGTTCGGCTGGACATGTGACACCTAATTTAGCAATTATTCCACATTTGCAAAAAAAGGGCTGGGATATTTCTTATATAGGTTCTCATCAAGGGATTGAAAAAACGATTATAGAGAACGAAGGAATTCCATACTATGGTATAGCGAGCGGAAAGTTACGCCGTTATTTTGATTTGAAAAATATAAAAGATCCTTTTCTCGTTATGAAGGGTGTTATGGATGCTTATGTACGAATAAGAAAATTAAAACCTGATGTTATTTTTTCAAAGGGTGGTTTTGTATCTGTACCAGTAGTAATTGGCGGATGGTTAAATCGTGTTCCAGTCTTGTTACATGAATCGGATATGACACCAGGACTAGCGAATAAAATTGCACTCCGTTTTGCTTCAAAAATATTTGTTACGTTTGAAGAAGCTGCACAACATTTGCCAACAGAAAAGGTGGTTTATACAGGTTCGCCTGTGAGGGAAGAAGTGCTACGTGGAAATCGTGAAAAAGGATTACACTTTCTTCGGTTCCATACTAGAAAACCAGTTATCACGGTTATGGGAGGAAGTCTAGGGGCAAAGAAAATCAATGAAACAGTACGAGAAGCATTGCCACAGCTCCTTAAAAATTATCAAGTTGTTCACCTATGCGGAAAAGGAAATCTAGACGAGACGTTACAAGGTATAGAAGGGTATAGGCAATTTGAATATGTGCACGGAGAATTGCCAGATGTGTTAGGGGCAACTGATTTTGTCATCTCACGAGCTGGATCGAATGCGATTTTTGAATTTTTAACATTGCAAAAACCGATGCTTTTAATTCCATTACCGAAAGCTTCAAGCCGCGGAGATCAAATTTTAAATGCACAATCGTTTGAAAGACAAGGGTATGCAGCGGTTTTATATGAAGAAACTGTAACAGTGACATCCCTTATGAAGCATATAGAAGAGTTAAATCATAATTGTGAGAAGTATAAAAAAGAATTAAAAAAGTATAGTGGAAAAGAAGCAGTACAGACCATTATGAAATATATTACGGAGGCGTGATTTCTAAAAAATCATGTCTTTTTTAGTAGAATGAAAGGTTCGAAGAATTACTTTATTTATGTTACAATAACAGAGATTTAATAGGGGAATTCCAGTTCTTTGAGCGTGAAAATACGAATGGATTAGGAGTGACTGTGTTGGAGCTGAGTCTCTATGAAAATACCGCTCTGATTATATGTTTTGTGCTATACGTTGGTAGTGTTATTATTTACATTTCAAGAAAATTTTCACAAGAACGAAACTTAGAAAAATCGGAAATAACAGCTGAGTTAGAGATGTTAGCCGATGAAAGTGATAAAAAGCAAAAAATAAGAGAAAAGCATGAGGCACCCCACCATTTAAACGCAAAATAAGTTTTGAAGGTGGGGATTTCTTTTGGCGAAATCCTTCTCTATTATTATCATTAACGCTAAAAAAGGAGTTTTCCTTTGGTTTTATAAATAAGGAGCTAATTCATATGAATTTCTATATTGCATCAAGTTTTCAAAACAAACATCTTGTTCAATTTGTAGCGAGTCAATTGAAAGAAGCGGGATGGCATCATACATATAATTGGACTCAAAATGAAAGAGCGACAAATAGAGAACAATTACAGAAGATTGGTCAAGCAGAAAAGCAGGCGATACAAAACGCTGATGTTTTTCTACTTTTATTAGATGGCGGAAATGGGAGTCACACGGAGCTTGGTATGGCTATTGCGCTAGAGAAGAAAATCTATATGTATCATAAAAACAATCCGCTTCAAACAACGTTTTACCATTTACCAGAAGTGGATATTTTTCAAGGGGAAGTGGAGGAGTTTGTTTCATACGTCATGAATAAAGGAGACGCATAGATCATGCAGGTTTATGATACGATATACGGTAATTTTGAAATAGACGGTGTATTAGAAGAACTATTACAAACAGAAGCTATGCAAAGGCTGAAGAAAATTCATCAAGTTGGAGCGAGCTTTCTTGTAAAACCAGAGTGGAATATAACTCGTTATGAGCATTCAATTGGAGTTATGCTTCTTGTGAAAATGCTGGGCGGGGGTGAAGCGGAACAAATTGCAGCATTGCTTCACGATGTATCACATACTGCTTTTTCACACGTTGTAGATCGTGTATTACATAAAAAAGATGAAGACTATCATGAACATATTTTTGATACAGTCATTGAAAACTCGGATATCCCGCTCATTTTGAAAAAGTATGGATATGATTCTAAAATGCTTCAAAACTGGGAACAATGGATGCTGTTGGAACAACCACTACCAGCTCTATGCGCAGATCGTATAGATTATACACTTCGCGATTTATATACATATGGAATGATTTCAAAACAAGAAGTTCTTACATTTTTAAATCAATTAGTTGTCCATGAAAAACAAATCTGTCTTAGTACGCTAGAGGCGGCAGAGTGGTTTACAACAGTCTATTACAAAGAAACAATTGATTTCTTTCTACATCCATTAGGCTCATATAGTTATCATGTATTAACAAAAGTTTTGCAACTAGCGTTAGAAAAGCATGTGATACATACTGAAGATTTCTTGTGCGATGATGAGGTAGTGCTTCAAAAATTGAAATGTTGTCGTGATGAAGAGATAACGAGTGTATTGGCTACTTTACATCCAAATGTAATAGTAGAAGAGAATAATCAAGAGTATGATATTTGTTACTCGGGTGGGAAGGAACGCTTAATTGATCCACATGTCTATATGAATGGTAAAATATATAAAGCGTCTCGTTTATCTGAACATGTAAGGTTATGCAATCAAAATGCGAAAGAGAACTTCAATCAAAATATATATTTAAAAATAAAGAAAGCATAAAGGAGTTATAAATATGAAATTAGAACAAGGATGGGAAACAAGCTTTTTAGAAGTTATACAAAAAAGTGAATTCAAAAAAGGTGCACTGCGTAGTCAGCTACTTTGTGCAGATGGAGAAGAAGTAGAAGAACTTGCAGACGATTATGGATATGATGAAATTGTAAATCGTGAACATGATGAAGAACTCGCAGAAATTTTAGGTGAAGAACTCTTTAGTGAAATGGAACGTTATGTATTTCTATCTTCACAACCTGAAGAAAAACTTATTTCATTTGTAAATGGGTTAGGATTTCATATTTTAGATTGGATTGTTCTACTTGAAACAGAATTCCGTATAGATAGTGCAGTATTTTCATCGGATGCAGTAAAAATGTTAGAAAAACGTTTTAGACAGTTTCCGTATATAGAAGATAAGACAATTTTTGATATGACAATTGGAGAAGCGATGAATGTATTAGAGTCTGTTACAGGGTTACAATTGAAAGAGAAGATGAGTATATAATAGTGAAAATGAAAAAGAACGTGATAATCTCACGTTCTTTTTTTACATAATAATAATTTTGTCAGTTAATTTTTTTTGTCCTGTAAGAAGTGCATTTAAATACTCGACTTTTCGTATACAAGATTGAATGTGTTTTTCAACTTCTTGTAACTCTGCCTGATGATGGGTTTCAATCGGATGAATTTGCACGTTAAACTTTTCAAATTGGCTGCTGTATGTTATTTCTGCATAGCCACTCATAATATCGGTTTGGTTATGAAATAAGAATTGTTTTGTTTCCTCACAGTATGTTACATCTTGAAATCCATATGATTTTAATGCTTCGATTACTTTTGTAATAATTGTTATATCCATTTTTCTCCCTCTTTACGAAGTTCTGCTTTTCCATTATAACATGAAATAAATTTAAGAAAGCGTTTCCAAGTGCGGTTTTTCCTAATTTTCACGTATAATTTATAAAAATGACACAAAGAAAAAATAATTGTAATAAAGGAAGGACTCTTTTGCTGTTTCATCATATATATACAGAAATAGTGTGATGAAAGGAAACTTTCCGAGGAGAAGGTAGTATGCCAAAGTTGAGCGCAGTAAAAGGGGGGAGAATTTTGAATTTTGATATTACAGGACAAAAAGCGTATGTAAAAGATGGACCGTATCGGAATCGCATTGGAATTGTAAAGCAAAAAGAAAAGCAGGAAGGATCAAGTTTTTTCCTTGTTATTGACGATCAAGTCGTTGATGTGGAACTAAAAGATATCGTTTTAGTAGGGGTAGATGTGCGGCAGTTTCATGAATGGTGCGAACACAATGGCTATTTGTAAAAGGGACGGGCTGTGAAGAGGAACTTTTATTTTTATTATGTGCTTGAAAAGGTTATATCAATAGATAATGATGATGGGGATATTATGCTCAATATAGGAGCATATATCCTTTTTCTGTTTATACACTTGGTAACGAAGAAAGTTTTTATATGTAATATTCAGAAATAAAAGAAAATCATTTGATATAGTAATAAATTTCCATTAAGCTATAAATAGAAACATTGTAATAACGCTGCAATAAAATGTTCAAATGGATGATCAAACATGGGGGAAATCAAATGAATTTAATGCAAAAAGCAATAGATATGGCAAAAATATATAAACAAAACCAAAAAGTAGAAGCGATTCTTTTAGCAGGATCCGTATCAAGAAACTGGCAAGATGAAAATTCAGATATAGAGTTACATATTTTATGGTCAGCACCGCCAGAAGATGAAGATCGTGAAGGGCCTATTAAACGTATTGATGGGACAGTTTTATCGTATCATCCGTATGAAGAGGAAGAGTGGTCTGAATCTTATGTAACGAAAGATGGGATTAAATTAGAAATAAGTAACTTTTTATCCGTAACGGTTGAACGTTTTATTTCTGATGTGGTGGAAAAGTATGAAACTGATTATGAGAAACAATGTATTGTAGCCTCAATTCATGATGGTGTGAGTTTGTATGGTGAAGACAAAATTAGGGGGCTAAAAGATAGAGTCGCAGATTATCCATTGGAACTTTCTAGACAAATGATTGTAGAGAATCTTTTGCTAAGTAATCGCTGGCATAACCGTGAAGCACTTTTAAAACGAAAAGATTGGCTTATGCTATACGATGTAATTTGTGATGTACAGAAGAATGTATTTGGTGTTTTGTTCGGCCTTAATAAAATGTATGTGCATCACCCTGCATTTAAATGGATGCCTTTTAATATCAAACGAATGACAATAAAACCGGAAAACCTTTATGAGCGAATGACGAATATCTTGATGGGAAATCCGGAAAACAGTGTGAAGGATTTGGAATTATTAATCGAAGAAGTATTGATTTCGGCGGAGAAACAAATTCCAGAATTGGATCTTTGGGAGCAAAAGAAACAGATTTGTTATGTGAAGTAATGATGATAGAGTGGTGGTGTTATGGAATATATCATGGATAGAGCATATGCACGTGAGTTACTTGAACGTGCATATAAACAAAATCCTGGACCTTGGTATAAACATTCGATAAATGTTGCCCAAGCTACTGAAAACATAATCTTGGAATTTATGAAACAAGGATATGATGTGAATGATAATTTGGCTTATAATGCAGGGTTGCTTCATGACATTGGTAGGTATAAAGGTTTTACAAAATCTGTTATACATTCTTATGATGGATACATGTACTTAGAACAATTAGGATTTAGAGGGAATGCGATTAAATGTGTAACACATTCATTTCCTTGTAGGAATAAAGACATAGAAATCGCGGCTGATTGGAGTCTTGTTCCTCCAGATATGAAAATGAAGCTTGTAGTGATATTAAATGCAAACAGTAACTATGATTTATACGATAAAGTTATTACTCTTTGTGATGCCCTAGCTGATGAAAAGGGATTTACTACCCTTGAAAAAAGATTGATTTTAGTTGGATTGAGACACGGCACCAATGCTCACACTTCTGTTCATTGGAAAGGTTTTTATGAAATAAAAAAAGAAATAGAATCTTTGATTGGAATGAGTGTATACAGACTTCTTCCGGGAGTTGAGGAATCGATTTATACTGATATTCAGTATTAAAAATTGTATTGTATGAAGGGGTGAGTGAAATGAGAAAAAATATGTGCTTGTTTATGATAATTCTAGTGTTTTTGAGTTTAATTGGATGTTCCAATATTACAAGTTCTTCAAAAACTTCTTCATCAACTGAACAAAAAGAGGAAAAAGAAACATCAATAGTATTTGAGAAAAAACAAATAAAAGAAATGAATTTAGTGAGGATAGATCAGGATAATATTTCTAAAGCAGGAACGGATAATGAAGATCTAGTAAATCAAATTGTTACAGCAATCAAAGCTGGTACATCTAAAAAAATATCTTTAGATAAAAAAGCAAGGGATGCTGTACATGCTAATATGGAAGTTATTTTTAAGGATGATTCTAAGGAAAGTTTGTTAGTCTGGGTAGATGATAAAAATAACATTATAATCGCAAAAGATGTAGATAAAGGTTCTGTTCAAGGAATTCAAATAAATGGGGATGTTCCTAAAATAGTATTAAATTTTTTAAAACAGGTATAAGGAATAAAAAAAGGAATGCTATATCAATTAGCATTCCTTTTTATGAAAGTTTCTCTTTCTTATGAAGCAACTTCTTCGCTTTTCACATCATCTTGATTATACGTATCGTGATCTAATTCACCAAGCCATTTGCTAGAAATAAGACCTGCTGTCATTGATCCGCTTACGTTAAGAGCTGTACGACCCATATCGATTAATGGCTCAACAGAGATAAGAAGAGCAACAATCCCGATTGGTAAGTTCATTGTTGAAAGTACGATTAATGCTGCGAATGTTGCTCCGCCGCCTACACCAGCAACACCGAATGAGCTAATAGCGACAACTGCGATTAAAGTTAAAATAAATTGTGGTTGTAATGGATCAATTCCTACAGTTGGAGCGACCATCATCGCCAGCATAGCTGGATAAATACCTGCGCAACCATTTTGCCCGATAGATACCCCGAAGGAAGCAGCAAAGTTTGCAATTCCTTCTGAAACACCAAGTTTTTCTTTTTGTGCTTCAATATTTAGTGGCATTGTACCTGCACTAGAACGAGAAGTGAAGGCGAATGTTAATACTGGGAATACCTTTTTCAAATATTGAATTGGATTTAAACCAGAAAGAGCAATTAATAATAAGTGAATAACAAACATAACGATAAGTGCTACGTAAGATGCTAAAACAAAGTTACCGAGTTTTAAAATGGCACTTACATCACTACCAGCGACTGTTTTTGTCATAAGAGCTAATACGCCATATGGAGTAAGGCGTAAAATTAATGTTACCATACGCATTACAATTGCATAGACAGCATCAAGCATTTTCTTAAATAACTCTGCTTGTTCTGGATATTTTCTTTTCACACCGATAAAGGCGATTCCAATGAACGCTGCAAAGATTACAACAGAAATTGTCGAAGTTGGACGTGCACCAGTTAAATCAAGAAATGGATTTGTAGGTAATAACTCCAATAATTTTTGTGGAATTGGTGTTTGTTCAATTGAACTGAATTTTTCTTCCACTAATTTTAAGCGAGCCGTTTCTGCATCACCTTGTTGTAAGCCAGTTGCTTGAACGTCAAACCCTGCGCTTGCTGCGATACCAACAGCTGCAGCGATTCCAGTTGTAAGAATTAAAATTCCAATAATAAGTCCGCTAATTTTACCAAGGTTACTTGTTAACTTTAATTTTGTAAATGCCAAGATAATAGAAACTAGAATAAGTGGCATAACGATCATTTGTAGTAATTTCACATACCCACTACCAATTAAGCTAAACCAGTTATTCGAATCCACGATAATTTTAGAAGTAGGTTCATAGATAAATTGTAAGATAAGGCCAAATACAATTCCGACCCCTAAAGCAGTAAATACGCGTTTATTAAATGATACATGCTTGCGCTGCATATAATACAATATGCCAACTAATACGAGCATGACCGCTATGTTAATACCGACTAGCAGTGTATTCATGATAATTCCCCCTAATTCCAATCTGTTATATAGAATATATTTCAATAAAACCTATAAGTCAACTAGGTAATTAGAGAAAATAAAAAAAGATGGCAATTTGCCATCTTTTTAATGCCCAGCGCCAGGGACAAGTAGAAATGTTGTATAGTATGTAAACCCAATGAAGAAAACAGTTAAATATGCCCCGAATACGTATATATACATACGCTCTGTTAATTTTAAATAGCTTAAAAGTACGAAGAATCCTGTTTGTCCTAAAAATAATAGTGCAGTTGCGTGCATATCCCCTAAGTAAAACATAACCGAGAAAATTCCAGTCCAAAAGCCGAGAACGCGAAACATGCGCTCCATGCAATCTCCCTCCTTTTCTAAAAAAGTAAACCTCTCTTCATTATAGTTTATTTTTCTTACTATTGTAAATATTTGCGAAAAAAGAAAAGAAGCCAAATCAAATTGACTTCTTTTTGACACAATTTCATATAAAAACAAGTTATAGCTGAACTTTGTAGTTACAAGATTTACATCCGTCTAATAAATTATCATGTCGTGTTAATTCCATGCCCGGAAATAGGATTTCAAAAATTCCCTTCATCATATCGCTATGCATATGGCAAACTTCTTCAGGATGATGGACAGCAACTTCTTTGAATGGGCAATTGTACACGTCATAGAAAATTTGTGTACCATCTGTGCTTAATTCAAATGAAGGGGATAGGCCAGCAGTTGATAATGCTTCTTTTGCAATTTGAACTTTGTGTTCTAATGTTAATGAATCTTCATTAATGTTTAAATGCTGCATATGTTGTTCCATTAATTCTTTACCAAATTGTTTGCCTGTTTCATATAGTGCTTTTTCACCGGCTGCACCGAGGCTAAGCAATGAATTAAAAGCGATTTTTGCTAATAATTGATAATCGCGAAATGGGAATTGTAGCTGAATTAAGTCTTCAGACAATACATATAATCTGCTTGGTCTGCCGCCTTTTCCCGTTTTCTTTGTTTCAGATCGCAACATATTGACATCTTCTAATTTTGATAAATGTAGACGTGCTACGTTTGGATGGATATTAAATTCATCTGCGATTTCTTGTACAGTTACGTAACTATGTTTTTGAGAAATATATTTATAAATATAATAACGAGTTGGATCAGATAGTACACCTGTAATTTTTAAAGCTTGTTCCATGAGGATCTCCACCTTTATCACTTTATCCAAGATAATAACATTATAATACAGATAAAGTTGCTTATAGGTAATTTTAGTCAATAATTCAGAAATTGTTCATAATTTCACAAACGTATTTTCCTTCTTTTCTCTGTTGAAAATACGAAAGTCGCTATTTTTCTTTTATATTTCCGCATGATATATACATAGTGAGGAGGAGATCATTATGAATGGTGTTGAACATTTTGCCAATACAATTATGAAGGAAGCATGTGCATTACAGGCATCCGATTTACATATCGTGCCGCGACAAGCAGATGCAGTCATACAATTGCGCATTGGAAAAGATTTAGTAACGAAGCATTGTATTGGAAAGGAATTTGGAGAAAGACTTGTTTCGCATTTTAAATTTTTAGCATCTATGGATATAGGGGAGAGACGTAAGCCACAAAATGGATCATTGTATTTACAAATTGAGGGGCAAGAAGTGCACGTGCGTCTTTCTACACTACCAACTGTGTATTTAGAAAGCCTCGTCATTCGTTTACACTTGCAAGCGTCGGTTCAACCACTTTCCCATCTCTCTTTATTTCCAAGCTCGGCAAAAACACTTCTCTCGTTTGTACATCATTCTCATGGATTACTCGTGTTTACTGGGCCGACAGGATCTGGGAAAACAACGACAATGTATGCTTTGTTAGAGGTAGCCAAAAAGGGACAAACACGTCGTATTGTTACACTTGAGGATCCGATCGAAAAGAGAAAGGATGGCTTGTTACAAATTCAGATTAATGAAAAAGCAGGTATCACGTATACAACTGGTTTAAAAGCGATTTTGCGCCATGATCCTGATATTATTTTAGTTGGTGAAATTCGTGATGAAGAAACAGCAAAAGTAGCTGTGCGTGCGAGTTTAACAGGCCATTTAGTAATGACAACACTGCATACAAACGATGCAAAAGGAGCTGTGTTACGTTTGATGGACTATGGGATTACGCGGCAAGAAATTGAGCAATCATTGCTTGCTGTGGCAGCACAGCGTCTTGTTGAATTGAAGTGTCCATTTTGCAAAGGGAAATGTTCGCCGTTATGTAAAGCAATAAGGCAAGTGCGGCAAGCAAGCGTTTATGAGTTGTTATATGGCCATGAATTGAAAAAAGCTATTCGTGAAGCGAATGGAGAGCGTGTAACCTATCATTATGAAACGTTGCAATCATGTATAAGAAAAGGATATGCCTTAGGCTTTTTAGAAGAGGATGTTTATGTTTGAACGAAAAGGGTGGCGATTACATGAGCAAGTCTTGTTATTAAGAAGACTTGGGGAATTGTTAGAAAAGGGCTATTCACTTTTACAAGCATTGGAGTTTCTGCAGTTTCAGTTATCTTCTCAAAAACAAATTCAATTGCAACATATTGCAGAAGAATTAAAAAATGGTCGAAGCATTCATGATGCTTTTCACCAACTTATGTTTCATCCAGACATATTAAGTTATTTATTCTATGCACAGCGGCATGGGGATATTTCTTTTGCGTTGCAACAAGGAAGTGTATTGCTGCATAGAAAAGATAAACATCAAAAAGATATGATGAAAGTGCTTCGTTACCCGATATTTTTATCTTTTTTTCTATTAGGGATACTTGCTGTATTCAATTTCGTTTTGCTTCCACAATTTGAAACATTATATAGTTCCTTGCGAGCTTCTTCTGTTTCATTTACCGATCATATTATGCTCCTTATTCGAATGCTTCCGTACATGATTGGAGGATTTTTTCTCTGCCTCGTTTTAGGAACATGTATATATGTATTTTATATACAAAAACTTCCCCCAGTTCAAAGAATGAATATTATGATTCGTATTCCTCTTATAAAAACATTTCTTATTTTAACAAATTCTCATTATTTCTCTGTTCAATTAAGCGGCTTATTACAAGGAGGACTATCGGTACTAGAGGCCTTAACGTTAATGGTTGAACAAAAACATCACCCGTTTTTTCAATGTGAAGCCACTCGAATTGAAGAATTATTAATCGCAGGAGAACAGTTGGATTCTATTATTATGAAGAGCGGTTATTACGAGAGGGAACTGTCTTACGTGATTGCGCATGGACAAGCAAACGGAAACTTAGCGACAGAATTAGGAGACTATAGCGAATTAACGATTGAAAAAATGGAAGGAAAGATTCAACGTATTTTAGTCATTATTCAACCACTTTTGTTTACATGTATTGGCATAATTGTTGTTCTTATGTATTTAGCGATGATTATGCCGATGTTTCAAATGATGAATTCTATTTAGGAGGTAGTTTAAATGAAAAATGAAAAAGGATTTACTCTTTTAGAAATGTTATTAGTGATGGTCGTTATTTCGGTATTACTTTTATTAATTATTCCAAATGTAATTAAACAGCGCTCTTCCGTACAAGGGAAAGGTTGCGATGCATACGTGAAGTCTGTCGAAGCGCAAGTGCAAGCTTATCAATTAGAAAAGAATAAGATACCAACAGTAGATGAATTAGTGAAAGAAAAGTATATTACTTCTACAACGTGTCCAAAAGGGGAACCGATTAGTATTTCAAGTGAGGACGGCACAGTATCTGTTGGTAAATCGTGAAACAAAAAGGATTTACATTTTTAGAGATGCTTCTTGTCTTATTCATCATTTCTATATTAAGTGTCGTCACTTACTTTAATGTTGCTCCGTTATATGAAAAGCAAAAGGTAGAGCAGTTTTTGAAGCGATTTTCACAAGATATTTTGTATATGCAGCAGTTAGCTATAAACCGCCGGAATCTTCATATGCTGCGATGGAGTCCTGAGAAACATATGTACAGTATTTGGGAATCTGGGGATGAGCGTTCCCTTTTTATCCGGGAATATGAACGAGATATAAAAATTGATTTGAATACTTTTCCAAATCCAATGATCTATAATGCAAATGGAAATATAAACAAAGCTGGTACAATTCTACTTTCTTATCGCTCACGCACCTATGAAATTGTATTTCAACTTGGGAGAGGAAGATTTACGTATCGTGAAGTGTCAAAAAGGGTCGGTTATGCTGGAAATGCTTGTATCGTTAAGTTTATTAATGATGGCTGTGTCGCTATTACTTCCGCAAACACTCCTCATCATGCAAGAAAGAAAAAATATTCAATTTCGGTATAAAGCACATTCATTGTTGAAGAGGGAAGCAGCACTATATATGTATCAAAATCAGCTAAAGCAGCAAAAAGAGGAGGAGATAGATGGCGTTGTGTACTGGATACATTGGCGGGAAGAAGAAGTTTGTACAATTTGGAAAGATACCAAACAAAGAAGGATGGAACAATGTCGTCATGTCAAAAAGTAAAGAGGTAGAAGCAGGATTTACGTTATTAGAAATGATGTTATGTTTATTGTTTTTATCTATTTTCTTTCTTCTTGTGCCGCGCCTCCATAGTTTATTTATGGAGAAACCATATTCAAAGCAAATAAACAGTTGGGAATGGAATGTGTTCCTGGAACAAGTACAATTAGAGTTTCGAGAGAGTAAAAGCGGGAAAGGTGTCGAGTTAGAGAATAAAGAAGCTCTAATACTTTTTCAAATGAGTAACGGTACGAATGTAACATATGAAATGTTAGGAAATAATATCGTGAGAAAAGTAAATACGTTAGGAATGGAAATTCTATTACAAAAGGTAAATTCGGTTTCTTATGACTTAACACCTTATATGTTAATTATACATGTGCAAGATATAAGCGGTAAAATGTATCACGGTGTAGCAACGCGCTACACACCCATTGAGTTGAAGACATGAGAAAACAAGATGGTTTTGCGATGCCGGGAACGTTAATTCTTCTCTTCTTACTATTTTCATTCTTTATATATGAAATAAATATGTTGAAATCTGATCAAAGATTTTATAAGGAGGCGCAGCAAAAATTTTTGTTAGAAGAGATTGCTGATCAAGCAGTCTCCTCTATAAAGGATGATTTGCAGGAAAAAGAACAAAATGCTGTATTTTCTTTTCGATACGAAAATGGTGAAGCGAGCGGGAATTATGTATTTGAAAATGAAATTATATTTGTCGCATTGCAGTGTATGACGAAACAAAATCGCTCTTATAAAGTGAACTTTCAGTACGATAAAATAAATAAAAGAGTTATGAATTGGGTGGAAGAGAGATGAGGAAGAAGTTACATGACCATTACGTTTTGTTCTTGATAACAAATTAAGGACAAAACGTTTTTTATTAATTTGTGCAAGTAGTATATAAAATAAACCACGTTAGCTTATCTTTCGTTATAATACAAATAATTAAACAGACAGAAAAGAGGTAACAAAATGAAATCCATTTACATAACAGGCTTTATGGGAGCCGGAAAAACAACAATTGGGAGGATGCTAAGTGAGCAACTCCATATTCCAGTTGTAGATACAGATCAAAAAATTGAAGAGAAGCAAAGGAAGGAAATTCGTGATATTTTTGCAGAAGAAGGGGAAAATGCATTTCGTCAATATGAAAGTGAAATGCTGCGTTCGTTATTAACGAGTAATGTAATTATTACAACGGGTGGTGGCATCGTGGAACGCGCAGAGAATCGTCAGTGGATGAAAGAGAATGGAACCGTCGTGTATTTATATTGTGATCCATATGTTATTGCAGAGCGCCTTCGTGAAGATACGACACGTCCATTATTTCAAAAAGAAAATATTGAGGCGTTTGTGGAGAAGTTTGAGAACCGCCGGGCATATTATGAAGAAGCGGATATATATATTGATACGACAAATAAAAGTGTGGAAGAGATTATGGGGGAGCTACTGCGTAAGATTAATGCGTAAAAAAGTGGACATACTAATCAAGTAGAGGTGATGATATGTCTACTAATGATTATGTGCGTTTTATGACGCAACAATTTGTATCGTATATGGATGCTCCAAAAGAGGATCGAAAGCAAAAGAAAGAGCAGCGCCGTGCTGAAAAAGCGCCGTTTTTAAATAGATGGTTCGGTATGATGCCGCTTAGCGCTGCTTTGTTTTATCAAAACGTTAAGAAGAAACGAAAAAAATCAAGTTAATAAAAATTGGAATGATTTACCGCTAGTAATGATGCTGGGCGGTATAGTACAATTTTTGCGATGAGTGTATACTTGTCATCGATTCGACAGATAAACCTATAAAAATCCCCCTGTACATATATTGTACAGGGGGATTTTTATTATTTCTTATGATAGTTTTTAACTTATTGTGTAGATTCTTTCTGTTCAGTTACTGAGTGTATTTTATTATTAACCCATACAAATCCTATCCCAATACATATGGAAATTCCCCAGCCAACAGCGGTCATGATTGCTCTCATTTCACCATATCCTTCTACACCAAAAACAGAAATGAAATAGATTTTTAAAAAGCTTTTTAAAATGAATTGGAGACCAAAAAATAGTGTTAAATATTGCAAGGCTGGATATATGCGTTTGTCACGGTAAAGAGTGCGGCTCTTATCTCGGTCATGTCCTTGCAAGGCTGCGATATCAGCTGCGAAATATAACATGAGTGGTTTTTTAATAAAGATTGTACAGATGACAATGCATCCGAGTACGATATGATAATATGCGTCATTCCATAGCATTCTCTCAGCAGAACCAGATAGTAAGTCTACTGTCGTGTTAGCAATAAGGGTAATAAGAATAAAGAACCCTGTAACGTTGAACTGCTTTTCTTTCTTAAAGCAGTACAGTGTATAAAGAATTCCCGGTACTGAGGAAATAAGCATTGCATAATAAGGATCAATATGCGTTTTTGCAAATTTCCAAATGAGAAAAGGGAAGACGAGATAAAATACAATATCGAATATAGCTTTCTTATTTTGATTCATTTTGTGCCTCCTTAGTTATAGATATATTTTACAATACAATTTCTGAATATTGTACAAGATTAATTGATAATTGTAATCAAATTAAAATTATTTTAATTTAGTGTTGACTTTAATTTGATAACTTGTATATAATACAAATTGTAATCATTACAAATTAGAAATTAATCTCAATTAGCTTCAGGAGGATGAATATAGATATGACAAAACGTTTAGTAGGGAAACAAGCACCACGTTTCGAAATGAGTGCAGTAATGCCAAATAAAGAATTTAAAAATGTTAGTTTAGAAGAAAACATGAAAAATGATAAATGGACAGTATTATATTTCTATCCAATGGACTTCACCTTCGTTTGTCCAACAGAAATCATTGCACTATCTGATCGCTACGATGAGTTCGAAGATTTAGATGCGGAAGTAATCGGTGTTTCTACAGATACAGTACACACACATTTAGCATGGATTAACACAGATCGTACAAAGAATGGTTTAGGCGACTTACGTTACCCATTAGCAGCTGATACAAACCATGTTGTATCAAGCGAATACGGCGTGTTATTAGAAGATGAAGGAATCGCACTACGTGGATTATTCATCATTAGTCCAGAAGGCGAATTAATGTACCAAGTTGTACACCATAACAATATTGGACGTGAAGTAGACGAAGTATTACGTGTATTACAAGCATTGCAAACAGGCGGCCTTTGCCCAGCAAATTGGAAACCAGGACAAGAAACTCTATAATTTATAAGTCGTAGGAGGAATAGATAGAATGAAATTACGTGAACAAATGCCATCATTAGAAGGTGCAACAGAAATTTTAAACGACGCAGTAACGCGTGAAGATTTAATTGGAGATAAGCCAACATTAATTCACTTTTGGTCTGTAAGCTGTTACTTATGTAAAGAAGCAATGCCAGAAGTAAATGAATTACGTGATGAGTATGATGATCGCTTAAACGTTGTAGCAGTTCATATGCCTCGCTCAGAAGAAGATTTAGACTTAGCAGTAATTGAAAAAATGGCAGAAAGCCACGATATCATTCAACCAATTTTAGTTGATAGTAAACATGCGATCACAGATGCATTTGAAAATAAATATGTTCCTGCTTACTACGTATTTGATAAAGAAGGAAAACTTCGTCATTTCCAAGCAGGCGGCAGCGGTATGCCAATGCTTCGCAAACGTCTTGAGCGTGTACTAAACGAAGCAAACGAAGCGTAAGTTATAGTTTAGTAGAAATAAAAAAGATTGCCCCTAGCGTGGTAATCTTTTTTATTATATAATAATTAAAACGCTTTCATTTTTTAAAAATTTGTTCACAAAATTGACGAAAAAATACATTATTCCTATCGTCATGTTGTTTTATAATGAAACTAATCATCTATACATGCATACAATATTGTGAAATAAATAACATAAATAATCTATATAAATGTAAACGTTATCAAAAAAGAGAGGTGGAGACAATGAGTAAATTTTTCTTTAATCATAATCCAGCAACATTAGAGGACGGAAGGCTTGTAGAATATGCTGAAATTATTTATGGAGCAGGTGGCCGTTCTGTATTAGAAAATTTAATGGTGAAAGCATCTATCAGGTTGCGTGATCGTTATCCACATAAATCTGACGAACAGATCTCTCATCTCGTAAATCAAGGCTTACACGATATGTTTCAGAAATATGTGAAGGAATAAGAGGAGCGAAAAGCTTCTCTTATTTTAATGAATAAGGAATGCTTCTATAGCTGAAAATAAGGAGGAATTTAAAAGGGCAAGGAGTGAAAAAGATGAGTAATGGTGTAGGGCGTTCGAAGAAAAATCTTCCAACAGATGCAAACCATGTGAGTGCAAAAGATAGAGAATATCAAAAGCGAATGACAGAAAAGAAGCAACAAGAACATAACGATGGTCGAAAGTATAATGGAAAAATATAAGAAAAGCTCCTTCTCATATGAAGGGGCTTTTCTTATGAAAAAAAATGGTTAGCGGTTACATAAAAGAGCCCACCATTTATAATTTGCATTGTAATACGCGGTTCATATTGCTCTTGTAATGCTTGTTTTTCTATGTCGTAGCTTTCGGGAAGTTCCTCGCTTTCTTCGTAAAATCGATTTAGAAGCGCTAAATCATGATTCCAGCGTACACGTGCTTCTTCAGCCCATGTATGATCATCTGCTGCAATGAGATTTTTTAATGCATCTTCTATCCGCTGTAATCCACTTTGCGGCTTAATAATGGGAGTAAGTGTAAAACTGAAATCTGGTATTTTTGGCGTGAGCCGAATTTTCGCTAGTGTTTCATGAAAACTTGTAATCATTGTTCCAGAAATAAGATGAATCCCGATGGAATGAAGCATATCTTTCTTTCGATCACATTGATAACATACTTTTACATTGACGCCAAGCCATGGATGAAGTGGTATATGAGTTGTACCACTTGAATTTACTTCTTCGAATAAACGTATGTAGGATCCCAGTTCTTTTGTTGTTTGGAAGATTTGATGCAGACGAGGAGAGCCATAGTGAATAAGCTCACCTTCTTCTTCATCATTCTCTGGATCCGTAATGAGAGTAAGTTGCATCGGATTTGGGATGCCACCCGTTTTCTCAAGGTAGTGCCAATAAAAAGGGCGATTCATCAATAGTTTATCCATTTCAATTGTTAATTGTACATCTAGTAGATGCGGGGAACGCCCCAAAATTTCACAGTCATTTGCTTGGAAAAAATTCCATAAGTAATTATGAATTTCATGTTGCTGCATAGCCTTGCACCTCAGCTTCGTTTCTCTTCGCAAAGTCGATGATAGATGTTAAATTTTCCATCTTAATTCGAATCTCTCCTTCGCTCTTTGATCCTGCGAAAATCTCTTGAATATGTGCATCGATATTTTTCATATTAATTCTTGTTAAAATCTCATCAAGTTCACCGATGACTCGCTCAAATAAATTGATTTTTTCATATAGAAGTTTCAAAATATGTTCTTCAACTGTATGTTTCGTTGCTAAGTTATAAATATGAACATCATTTTTTTGGCCAAGCCTATGGATACGTCCAATTCGCTGTTCAAGCCGCATTGGATTCCATGGTAAATCATAGTTAATCATATGGCTACAAAATTGTAAGTTAATCCCTTCACCGCCAGCTTCGGTTGCAATTAACACTTGCGCATGATTTTGGAAGAGCTCTTTCATCCAATCTTTTTTCCCTCGTTTAAACCCACCACGAAAAGGGACTGATGAAATACCGTGCTGTTTTAAAAACCATTGTAAATACATTTGCGTGGCTCTATATTCTGTAAAAATGACGACTTTATCATCAATTTCTTTTATAAGCTCCAGTGCTTGGTTTGCTTTTGTATTAAAAGGAATATGATTGATTTTATCCATTAAAACATCGATATATGGGTCTGGTATATAATTCTCATTTTCTTTTTGTCTTTTTTCTACATGCTTTTTGAGTGAATAATAAACTGCTTCACGGCTGCTACATACTTCTCGTTTCAAAGTTAATGATGAAAAGGCAGAGGTAAAAGCGTCTTGTCCTTTCCAATTTTCAATCGCATTGTATAGAGCCTGCTCTTCCTCATTAAAATCAACAAATATTGTCCGAACGTGCCTTTTCGGCCATTCGATACCTGTACCATTTCGCCGATTTCTTACCATCACTTTATTAATGAGTGCTTTTAAATCTTCATCTGACTCTGCTGAGCGATTTTTCGATGCATAATATTCTTCGAAGTTAGACTGATTGCCTAAATGTCCTGGTTTTAATAAGGAAACGAGATTAAAGATTTCATCAATTTTGTTTTGGACAGGTGTTGCAGTTAGTAATAAACAAAACTTCTTTTTAAGACGTTGTGCAAATTCATAGTTTTTTGTTTTATTATTTTTAAGTTTGTGTGCCTCATCAATAATGATGAGATCGTATTCCAAGTTTAAAACGATGTCACGATGCGGTGAACGCTTCGCTGTATCAATGGATGAAACGATAACGTCAGCTTGTTCCCACGAATAGCTTTTTCTCTGGGCAACAGCAGGAATAAAAAACTTTGTGTTCAGTTCATATGCCCACTGTGAAACGAGGGAGGCTGGAACGAGTATAAGTACTTTTTTTACAAGACCGCGCACCATGTACTCTTTTAAAATAAGACCTGCTTCAATGGTTTTTCCAAGTCCAACTTCATCTGCCAGTATCGCTTTTCCATTCATTTGTTCAATAACAGTTTGTGCTACTTCTAATTGATGAGGAAGCGGTGTGAAATGGGATAAATGTTTAGGAGCTTGCAAACCATCAAATGTAGGGACAAGCAATGATTCTTCTGTTTTATAGGCTAAATCATATAGTTCCCAATTTGTCCAAGGGCCATCTTCATCAATTCGTTTTAAGAAATTATTTTGCCATGTCCGATCTACGGAAATATCGACATTCATTGAAACTCTCCCACCTTCTGTAAACTAAAACGCTTATTGTTACATCCCTCACCAAAAATCCTAATTTCTAACATTTTAAGGTGAAGTTGTTTTTGTAAGTATAAGAATAAAAAATTCTAAATTATTTTTTATGCTAGAATATTGATGAAATAGATCGAAAAATGTTAGGATAATGGTGTGAAATGTGTGGAATCTTTCGTATTTTATCCAAGAAAGTACTTTTTTATTTACGCTTTCATAAAAAAATACATTGAGATTCCGTATATCCCATCTTTTCTGAATGAAAAATGTTTAGATACGGGAAGCCAACTTTTATTGATTTGTCATAGACAGCATAAGGGGGAAAGAACATGATTACATTACAACGTACACCGCTATTTGATGTATACGCGAAGTATGGTGGAAAAACAATCGACTTTGGTGGTTGGGAATTACCAGTTCAATTTTCAAGCATTAAAGAAGAACATGAAGCTGTTCGTACAGCTGCAGGCCTGTTTGATGTGTCTCACATGGGGGAAGTAGAAGTAACAGGTACAGATAGTTTGGCATTTTTACAACGTGTTGTTACAAATGACGTTTCTACCTTAAAGGTAGGAGGCGCACAATATACAGCAATGTGTTACGAAAATGGTGGTACAGTAGATGATTTATTAATCTACAAACGTGGTGAAGAAGACTACTTATTAGTAATCAACGCATCGAATATCGAAAAAGATTACGAGTGGTTAGCAAGTCATGTCATTGGCAATACGAAAGTAGTCAATGTTTCTAGTGAAATTGCACAACTTGCAATTCAAGGTCCAAAAGCAGAAGGCATTTTACAAAAAGTTGTGTCAGAAGATTTAAAAGAAATTAAGTTCTTTAAATTTAAAAATGATGTTCTTGTAGATGGAACTCCTGCACTTGTATCTCGTACAGGTTACACAGGTGAAGACGGATTTGAAATTTACTGCAAGAGTGAAGATGCTCCAAAACTTTGGGAGAAACTTCTTGAAGCTGGAGCAGAAGACGGCTTAAAACCATGTGGTTTGGGAGCACGTGACACACTTCGTTTTGAAGCGACACTTCCACTTTATGGTCAAGAACTATCAAAAGATATTACACCAATTGAAGCTGGAATTGGTTTTGCAGTAAAAACAAATAAAGAGGCAGATTTCTTTGGAAAAGAAACATTAAAAGAATACAAAGAAAACGGTGCACCTCGTAAATTAGTCGGCATCGAAGTAATTGAACGCGGTATTCCTCGTACGCATTATCCTGTATATGTAGGCGAAGAAAAAATCGGGGAAGTTACAAGTGGTACACAATCTCCAACGTTAAAGAAAAGCATTGGTTTAGCATTAGTTGATGTAAAATACGCAGCAGTTGATACAGAAGTAGAAATTGAGATTCGTAATAAACGCGTTAAAGCAGTAGTTGTTCCAACACCATTTTACAAACGTTCAAAGTAACGGGGAGAGGGGTAGATTTCATGTTGCATCGTTATCTTCCAATGACAGAAGAAGACAAAAAAGAAATGTTACAAACGATCGGCGTTCAAACGATCGATGAATTATTTTCTGATATTCCAGAAAGTGTTCGTTTCAAAGGGGATTTAAAGATTAAACAAGCAAAGTCAGAACCAGAGCTTTTAAAAGAACTGTCTGATATGGCTTGTAAAAATGCTAACTTAAAAGAATACGCTTCTTTCTTAGGAGCAGGTGTATACGATCATCACGCTCCAGTAATTGTTGATCATGTTATTTCTCGTTCAGAATTTTATACAGCTTATACGCCATACCAACCAGAAATTTCACAAGGGGAATTACAAGCGATTTTTGAATTCCAAACAATGATTTGTGAATTAACTGGAATGGATGTAGCAAACTCCTCTATGTATGACGGAGGTACAGCGTTAGCAGAAGCGGCAATGTTAGCAGCTGGTCATACGCGCAAAAAGAAAATTCTTGTTTCTAAAGCAGTTCATCCAGAATCAAGAGCAGTACTTGAAACATATGCAAAAGGTCAACATCTTGAAGTTGTTGAAATTGATCATAAAGATGGTGTAACAGATTTAGATGTATTACAAAGTGAAGTAGATGATACAGTCGCTTGCGTAATCGTTCAATATCCAAACTTCTTTGGACAGGTGGAAAGATTAGCTGATATTGAGAAAATTGTTCATCAGCAAAAGTCATTATTTATCGTTTCTTCAAACCCATTATCATTAGGCGCTTTAACACCACCAGGTAAATTTGGTGCTGATATTGTAATTGGTGATGCACAACCATTTGGTATCCCAACACAGTTTGGTGGACCACACTGCGGTTATTTTGCAACAACGAAAGCATTTATGCGTAAAATCCCAGGACGTCTTGTCGGACAAACTGTGGATTCAGACGGCAAACGTGGCTTCGTATTAACATTGCAAGCTCGTGAACAACATATTCGTCGTGACAAAGCGACATCTAACATTTGTTCAAACCAAGCGTTAAATGCATTAGCAGCGTCTGTTGCAATGACAGCACTTGGAAGACAAGGTGTGAAAGAAATGGCACGTCAAAATATTTCTAAAGCGCAATATGCAAAACGCCAATTTGAGGAAAAAGGATTTACAGTAACATTTGCTGGACCATTCTTCAATGAATTTGTTGTAGATTGCAAACGTCCAGTACAAGAAGTAAATGATGCATTAGTACAAAAGAATATTATCGGTGGTTACGACTTAGGCCGTGATTATAAAGAATTAACAAATCATATGCTTCTAGCGGTAACAGAACTTCGTACAAAAGAAGAAATTGACACACTTGTAAACGAAATGGGGGCTATCCAATGAAGAACCAAGATCAAGCACTTATTTTTGAAATGAGTAGAGAAGGACGCGTAGGATATAGCTTACCCCAATTAGATGTAGAAGAAGTGAAATTAGAAGATGTGTTTGAGAGTGATTATATCCGTACTGAAGATGCAGAGCTTCCAGAAGTATCTGAGCTTGATATTATGCGCCATTACACAGCACTTTCAAACCGTAACCACGGCGTTGATTCTGGATTTTATCCATTAGGATCTTGTACGATGAAGTACAATCCAAAAATCAACGAAAACGTGGCTCGTTTCCCAGGCTTTGCACACATTCATCCGCTTCAAGATGAAAAAACAGTGCAAGGTGCAATGGAATTAATGTACGACTTACAAGAACATTTAATCGAAATTACAGGTATGGATACTGTAACACTTCAACCAGCAGCTGGTGCACATGGGGAATGGACAGGATTAATGTTAATCCGTGCATATCATGAAGCAAACGGTGATTATAACCGTACAAAAGTTATCGTTCCTGACTCTGCGCACGGAACAAACCCAGCATCTGCAACAGTAGCAGGTTTTGAAACAATTACAGTAAAATCAAATGAATACGGTCTTGTTGACTTAGAAGATTTAAAACGTGTTGTGAACGAAGAAACAGCAGCACTTATGCTAACAAATCCAAATACACTTGGTTTATTTGAAGAGAATATTTTAGAGATGGCAGAAATCGTTCATAATGCAGGCGGTAAATTGTATTATGATGGTGCAAACTTAAATGCGGTATTAAGTCAAGCACGTCCTGGAGATATGGGATTTGACGTTGTGCATTTAAATCTTCATAAAACATTTACAGGTCCGCATGGCGGCGGTGGCCCAGGTTCTGGTCCAGTAGGTGTAAAAGCTGATTTAATTCCATTTTTACCAAAACCAATTTTAGAGAAAACAGAAAATGGTTATCACTTTAACTACGATCGTCCACAAGCAATTGGACGCGTGAAACCATTCTATGGAAACTTTGGTATCAATGTTCGTGCTTATACGTATATTCGTTCTATGGGGCCAGATGGACTACGTGCAGTAACAGAATATGCTGTATTAAATGCAAACTATATGATGAGAAGATTAGCGCCGTTCTATGATCTTCCATTTGATAGACATTGTAAGCATGAATTTGTATTATCAGGTCGCCGTCAAAAGAAACTTGGTGTACGTACACTAGACATCGCAAAACGTCTGCTTGATTTTGGTTACCATCCACCAACAATTTACTTCCCATTAAATGTGGAAGAATGTATTATGATTGAACCAACAGAAACAGAGTCAAAAGAAACATTAGACGGTTTCATCGATAAGATGATTCAAATCGCAAAAGAAGCAGAAGAAAATCCAGAAGTTGTACAAGAAGCACCACATACGACAGTAATTAAACGTCTAGACGAAACAATGGCTGCACGTAAACCGATTTTACGTTATCAAAAGCCAGCTCCTGTACAAGTTTGAGTAAATGTGAAATGAAAAGAACTCGCTATATGCGAGTTCTTTTTTTGTGGAGAAATTGTGCAGAAATTATGAAAATAATGTAAAGAATTTTTGTATTTTATGTAACAGTGTGGAAGAAAGTTGTTTTTTAAGCTTTTTTGTTGAAAAAGTCGGTTTGATAAAATTGTGTATTTTTGTTAGAATTTTATTGAAATTAAGAAGGTGTAATGAGGAGAATAACTCATTTTTACGTATATGTGAAAAAACGAACAATTTGGGGTGAAGGAATGGGCTATAAGTGTTATAGGATGGTGTATCATTTAGAAAACGGTAAAAAAATTAAAGATATAAAGGAATTTTGTTATCGAGATTATGGAAAAATGTTAGAGCGTGTAGCACATCGTGTAATGGATAACGCAGAAGTGACAGCGATTGATAAACAAGGAACAATTATTTCAATAGCTTGTGATGACATTATAAAGGTAGAACTTGATTACATAAAAGAAAGTTAGCCTTGAGTCATATCGAATTATTCGATAAAATATACTGTTGAATGGTGAAGTGAGAAGAGAGGAGTTTATCATGGGTAGTACAAGACACTTTTATATGTTTATTTTGGCATTTGTACTTGTTGTAGCATTAACGGTATATTTAATTGTTGATAGCAGCTGGTACAACGCAGTGCATCCAGCATTTCTTATTTTTATGTATGTAGGAATTGCGGTTGTTAGTTTTGGGATGAGAGATGAAATGTTAGATCGCTTTGAGAAGTGATACATATATGGGAGACCAACAGGAAAATGTTGGTCTTTTTTTCTTGCTAAAAATAGGGAACTGTGTATATACACAGTGGAGGAAAACATGAATATTATTATTTCAAATTCTTCCCCAGACCCTATTTATGAGCAGATTAGTAAGCAATTGAGGCAGCTTATTTTAAATGGAGGTCTTAAGGGGGGAGATCAATTGCCGTCTATCCGCAGTTTAGCAAAAGAACTGCAGATTAGTGTGATTACGACGAAACGTGCGTACGAGGAGCTTGAAAAGGAAAGGTACATTGAAACGGTTGCAGGGAAAGGAACATATGTCTCCGTACAAAATAATGAGCTTATAAAGGAACAACGATTGCGTTTACTAGAAAGTAAAGCAGAAGAGATTGTCCAGGAAAGTAAATTTTTGCAGCTTTCACTGGAAGAGTTGCAACAGATGATTACGTTTCTATATAAGGGGGAATAAGTGACATGTTAGAGTTAAAAAACGTTTGTAAAACTTATATTTTTCAGTGAAAAATATAAGTTTTACATTGCCGCGTGGATATATTATGGGATTTGTTGGGCCAAATGGTGCAGGAAAAAGTACGACCATTAAAATGATTATGAATTTAGTAAAGAAAAATAGTGGGGATATTACGATCTTCGGTAAGGATAATGCAAAAGGAGAAAAAGACATTAAACAATATATTGGATTTGTGTATGATGAAAATCATTACTACGAAGAGTTAACATGTGAACAAATGAAGAAGATTATTGCACCTTTATATAAAAACTGGGATGAAGCGCAATATCAATCGTATATGGAGAGATTACAAGTTCCGAAAAACAAAAAGATTAAGCGGTTATCAAAAGGGATGAAAATGAAATTTGCGATTGCGATGGCGTTATCGCATCATGCAGAACGCATCATTATGGATGAACCAACATCAGGTTTAGATCCGGTTGTCCGTAGTGAACTACTTGATATATTGCAAGAAATTGTGATGGAAGAAGAAGTATCGGTATTATTCTCGACACATATTACAACAGACTTAGAGCGCATTGCTGATTATTTTAATGACCAGTGTTATCATTGCTTACTTTACAGTAGGTATTCAGTTAAGAAATGAGACAGTGGATTTTGTAGAAACAACGGTTGTAACTAGTATGAGCCTCGGTTTTATTGTTTTTAGTTTAATTTTACCAATTTACTTTCTGCTAGGTTATCAGAAAACGTTTATGATAGCTTGTTTTCTATTAATCGCACCTATATTTATTTTAGAAGTTTTCTTTAAAGTAAATATAGAGCAATTGAATTTACATAGTGGGTTCTTATGCATGGGGGCAACTTGCATATTGGTCTTCTCAATGTTGGCTTGTGTGAAATTATATGAGCGAATGGACATATAGCAGGGAAAAAGGTGCCTCATCACAAGACACCTTTTTCAATAGGGAAAATAACAAAGGAGTAACTTATAAACAGAAACGGTGCTCGGCATCTCTTTTGGTGCATGTAATATAAGGCTGAAACATATAACAAAGAAAAGAAATAAGAAAAATAACAATAGGATATGTTTATGTATGGAATTTTGCATATAATCAGCTCCTTGTTAATATTATGTCCGGTTGGATTGGAAATATTATTAGATTTTAAAGAAATTAGGGGGAGATGTAATGATGAGAAAACGGACGTCAATAGGAAGAATATTAATTGGAATTGGATTGATTTTGTTCTCTTTAGGTCTTATGATGCTTAATTTTTACTCGGATATTAACTTATTTAAAAACTCGAATAAGGGTATTGGGACTGGCGTTTTTATTCTTGGAATACTATGTCTTATTGCATCCAATTTCTTTAGGTTGCCAAGCAACGCGAATCATTAAGTATAAAAAAGACAGTTACTTCTTTTCAGAAGAACTGTCTTTTTTGGTTATTTTATTCCAAAGTTTAGCGATACTCCAAATGATAATAATCATGATGGAGGCGATAATTGACCAAACAATGGATACAACTTCAAGTGCCATGTTGGGAAGGAATGTAAGAATAGAAATTCCTTTATGGAATAACCATTCGATAAAATGAAAGCTCATTTGTAGTAGGAGCACAATTCCAATTATAATTCCAGTTACAATTTGTTTCCCTTCTTCTTTCCACATGACATTCACCTCATGTTAACTCATTAATTTTAAGCCAACTGCACCGCATAAAATGCAGCTTAAAAAGGCAAGGCGACGCCAATCAGCTGATTCACGGAAGATAAGAATACCTAGAAGCGCACTTCCAGCAGTTCCAATTCCAGTCCAAATTGCATAAGCTGTTCCCATTGGTAATGAGTTCATTGCAAGTGATAAGAAGAAGAAGCTTACGGCAAAGTTAGCGATTAAAATAAGCTTAGGTGCCCAGCCTTTCTTTTCAGTGGCTACTTTCATAAACAGTACACCAACAATTTCACAAATACCAGCAATAATTAAAAATACCCATGCCATTTTATGCAGCCTCCTTCTCTTCTTGTTTACCCGTTACTCGTTTTAATCCAATAACGCCAAAGAAGATTAAACCAATAAATAAGATTTTTACAATTGAAAATGGTTCTCCGAAAATAAAGATTTCTGTAAGAACGATTCCACCGGCTCCGATTCCTGTAAAGACTGCATATACAGTTCCAACAGGTAGATCCTTATAAGCTTTAAATAATAGGACGAAACTAATTGCGATTATAAGAGCAACACCAACCCATTCAAGTGGAGTAGTTGCGTGCTTTAGTCCAATCACCCAAAAAATTTCAATGATGCCAGCTAAAATAACATAAATCCATGCCATATATTATTTCTCCTTCCTACCAGTCGTTAGGTGGAGGGCTGAAAAACGACGCATTGCTATTTGCAATCCGTCATTGTGAAAGCCCTCGCCAAAACACTTTCCAAGAAGCACTTAAACGGGTCTCAAAGCGATTTAAGCCTGCGTACAATAGTTCAACCATTAGACCGTCAAGTAAGCATAAGTAAGCCTCTAAAGCGTCTTGTATTTCAAGGTTATGCAGTTCACCTTGTTCATTTGCTCGTTTGAATACAGGAAATAAAAGTTCTCTGATGTTTTCAATGTGAGCATTTGATTTTTCAATAATTTGTTCGCGAAATGCATCAGGCGGAAAATAGGAAGTGCGTAACCAAAACATCGATTCTTCACTTTCACCAAATCGCTTTGCGTAACCTTTTAACAAGTTTACAAGTAATGCTTCAGTAGATGACTTTGAAAATTTTTTTATATCGTCTGTAAAGCATTGTAAATCTTTTTGAAGTGCAGCTTCTAAGCAGATGAAGTATAATTCTTCTTTTCCCTTAAAGTGTGCGTAAATCGATGGTTTTTTAATCCCGACTTCCTGTGCAATATTTGCTAACGAAGTCCCTTCGTAGCCATAGCGTGCGAAATGAGAAAGTGCTACAGCTTTAATGCGGTTTGCTGTCATTTTCATCCCCTACCTACCGTTCGTTAGTTTTATTATAAAAGAGAATAAACATAAAGTCAATGAGTCAAATGATTTAAAAAGAGTACCTGAATTGGCACTCTTTACACAGTTTTTCGTTCAATCAAATGGAAAGGGAGTTCCTCTGAGCTACCTATAATTTGTTCGGCCTGTATTTGCTTATGAAATAAAGAAAAGGCTCGAGTACCCATTGTTAAACCAGGATGTTCAATTGTTGTAATCTCTAATGCTTTTGAAATTTCATGGTTATCAAAGCCAAGAATGGCGAGATCTTCTGGTACACGTAGGCCGTGTTTTCTTGCTTCAGTTGTTAAACCAGCGGCCACTTGATCATTAGCAGCAAAAATAGCAGTTGGACGCTCTTTCATGTTTAAAATACTGTGCAGAACTTTTGCACCATCTTGCATATTGTAACATTGGTAAAACATCCAATCTGGTTGTACTCTTTTTTGGGCAGTATGAAGAGCATCGGAAAAGGCTTTTTCACGCTGCTTTGTATTTATGCTATTTTGCCTTGCTAAACAAAAACCAATCTTCTCATGACCTTTACGCAATAAATATTCTGTACCAATGCGAAACCCTTCATAATGATTAACATAAACAGATGAAACGAGGGGATGCTCCATCTTTTCACATGAGATGATAGGAGCGAATTTTGCAAATGGTTCAATTTGTTCCCACGAGCTTGCACGTGAGCAAATAATCATGCCATCAAATTGTTTCATTTTCATCATCTCTAGAACACGAATTTCTTCTTTACTATCATAGTTCGTTTGGCATAGATTAATCTGATAGCCAGCAGCTAATGCTTCATTTCCAATCCCTTCAATAATTGTACTAAAGTAGGGTAAATTAATAAAAGGAAGCATAACACCGACCGTCAATGTTTTTCCTGTTATTAAATGAATTGCATTTATATTTTTTGCATAATTTAGTTCTTCAACCGCATCTAAAACGCGTTTTCGTTTTTCATCGCTGACGTAGGGATGGTCATTTAGCACGCGTGAAACCGTCGTTATAGATACCCCAGCGGTTTTCGCAATTTGTTTTATATTCGCCATATGTATCACCTCTTCGTTCATTATATAGGCAAATAGATAAGAATGGAAAAAATACTGAAAAATGCTTGACCTGAAAAGCTTTTCACAATCTATGTTATAAAAGGACCTTCTGTTATTCGCGTAACCTTTTTATTTTGGGCGTAAGAGTAGCAGAAAGTCTTTTTTTGTCTAAATAGAAATGCTGTGTCAAAATGTGTGAGATAAACGAGGAAAGTTTCTAAAGGGAGAATGAACAAGCGAAGCGAATATGAACAACATACTAACGCTTTGTTCGTAAAGGGAGCGGTATGAAAGGGCGGAAACAAATTGAAAAAAGGGCTCATTTGTTTCGTGTTTTCTAGTGTGTTACTTAGCTCATGTTCGTTTCAACAAACGATAAATGAAGAGAAAAATTTTGTGGAAAGCACAGGAGGGGCTACAGATCGCGTATCTGGTCCTATCTTATTAAAAGATGTTTCTAATTATTTTCCAAAATCAGTTAAAGTTCCAACGTTTTTACCGTATGACATTACGAATGATATAAAAGGGGAAGTAAGAGCAATTGGGAAGAAGAACGCTGTCTTAACGATTAAATATAAGCAAAAGGAAACAGAAAAAAAAGATTATGTAGAATTAACAGTTGCTAATTTTTCTTACAGTTTTCCTTATATTGTAGAACAAAATCGATTTCATGAAAAAATGAGATTGGATAATGGTTCAGCTGCCTATTTTAAAAATAGGGATGAGGGCGAGCATGGGGAAGAATTTGCAACGCTTATATGGAAAGAGAAAGGGCTGGAATATCAGTTGTTGTATCGAAATACAGAAGTACAAGATGGAGAAGTAGTAAAAAAGAACTTACTATATATTGCGAACAACATGGAAGAAAAGAACTAGCGGATGAATCATGCTAGTTCTTTAAAATATTATTTCTTTTTAATTTTGCCTGTCCAAGATTTAAATCCACCTTGTAGTTGGTAGAAATCTTTGTAACCTTGTTTTTTTAGATATTGAGCTGCACGTCCTGTACGGAATCCGCTTTGGCAGTATAAATAGACAGGTTGGTCTTTACGTAGCTCTTTGTAACGCATACGGATTTGTGATAATGGAATGTTACGAGCACCTAAAATATGCCCCGCGTTAAATTCATCTGCTTCACGAATATCGATAAGCTGTGCCTTACGGTAGCCAGCGCGAAATTCTTCTTCTGAAAGTGTTTTAATTAATTTTTTCTGATAGAAAAACATCCATACAGAGTAGCCGATGATTCCTACGATTACGGCTAGTATAATAATCAAGTTTGTTGACACGATTCTATCGCTCCCTTTTTTCTTATCCTACTTTCAATATTATAATGCCCATATGTATTTATGCAACAGGTTCGTTCGGTGAGGAGGAGAAATTTCGTATTCTTTCACAAATTTTGTCGAATTTGTTAGACTAGAGATTGTGAAAAATAATTGGTTATATGAGGTGCAGGATGGGAAAAGAAAAATGGTGTTATATTAACTCTGGTCAATGTTCACCAGCATTTAATATGGCGTTAGATGAATGTTTATTAAATTGGCAAAGTGAAAAGAAAATGCCGCCGACGATTCGTTTTTATGAATGGGAAGTGCCAACATTAACAGTAGGGTATTTTCAACGTGTAGAAAAAGATATCAATATGGATGTAGTAAATGAAAAGAAATATGGTTTTGTTCGCCGTCAAACAGGTGGTAGGGGTGTATTGCATGATAAGGAATTAACGTACAGTGTTATCGTTTCTGAGGATCATCCGAATATGCCGAAAACAGTTACGGAAGCATACCGAGTAATTTCGCAAGGGTTATTAGACGGGTTTAAGGCGTTAGGATTAGAAGCTTACTATGCGGTTCCAAAAACGGAAGCAGACCGTGAGAATTTAAAAAATCCACGCTCAGGCGTATGTTTCGATGCTCCATCTTGGTATGAAATTGTTGTAGAAGGCCGAAAGATTGCTGGAAGTGCACAGACGCGACAAAAAGGTGTTATCCTGCAGCATGGATCTATTCCGCTAGAAATCGATTTAGATGAGCTGTATGATTTATTCTTATTCCCAAATGAGCGAGTAAAAGAGCGTATGAAGAGCATGTTTTCTTCTAAGGCCGTTGCAATCAATGAATTAACAGATCGAACGTTTACAATCGAACAGTTGATTGAAGCCTTCCAAGTTGGATTTGAAAAAGGCTTAGATGTGGAGCTAGTTCCGTATGAACTAACGGAAGAACAGCTTAAGGAAGTGCAAACATTGGCAAAAGAAAAGTACGAAAGTGATGAGTGGAATTATAAAAAATAAGGAGAGGGCATTTGCCCTCTCCTTATTTTTATAGTAAATTCAGTACTTTTTCTACTTTGATTCCTTTGTCTTGTAAAGAACGAAGACGATTTACAACATCCATAATCTCTTTATCAAAAGTAACGCTAATTCCTTGGCTTTGTAATTCTTCTTTTAAGTTTTCAATGGAATCATCTATATCGATGCCAAGCTCATAATCTTGACATACTTCAATTGTTTTCTTCACAAGCTTCACATAATTTTCTTGTAGTTTTGAATTCGCTTCGGCTGGAGCCGCTTGTTTTGGTTTTGTAGGCATAGCCGAAACCGTTTCTTGCTTTGCAACCGGAGTGGATACTTCTTTCTTTACAGGTGCTGAAGTAGGTGCCGCTACAACTGTCTCTGAACGTACTGGCTTTGGCGCTGGTGCTGGAGTAGGTTTAGGGATTACAACGGGTTCTTCAGCACGTGTAACAGGCTTTGGAGCAGCTGTGACTACTTTAGGTACTTTTTCTACCACTACTTCTTTTTTGGGAGCAGTTTCTACAGGTGCCACTTCCTGTTCAGCTGCTTCTTTATTCTCTTTGCTCCACATAACGCGTTCGATTTCTAGGGAAACATTGTTTTTGTTCATTGCGGTTAATGTAACTTTACCAACTTCAGCGTTTCCAGTGAAATCGACAATTTTATAAATCACACTTTTGTTCCAATCTACGTTCCCGCTCAAAAATAATTCTTCGTTACATTTTGGCGTTAAGCCCTCGATTTTAATTTCTGCATTTACACCGTTTTCACTATATACCATAATTAGCGAAGCATTTACATCTTCGTCTGCTAACATTAGTTCACGTACCATTTTGCCGGTGCGTACTTGCGTTTTTTTCTTAAGTGACATCAAATTTCCCCTCTCAAAAATTCATTAATAATAAAAAAATCGTATAACGAAAAATAATTGCTCACGAAGAAATATGATACCGATAATAAAAGCATCACGTCAACAATTAACTTTAATTATTTTGCATTTTTCTTTTTTTCTTTATGAAATTTTTCAATTTGTAAAATTAGACAGAAGAAAAACAGCCTTTTTGAAGGCTGTTAAAATCTAGAGGTTTTATATAAAATTTTGTATAAAATGTAAAAGGAAATTGTAATAAGAGCACCTTGCCAAACTGTTAAGTTATAGGATAAATAAGGTTTTGTTTTAAAATAAATATCTGAAAACACTGATAATCCAAATGGTATACAAGCTGATAATATGAGCATAATTTTTTGCTTCCAAGACGCTAACATTGTGAAAGAATATCGTCTTAATACGGAAAAAGTTAAAAAAGTACCAGTGGTTAAAATAATAGCTGACAATATTGTTCCTAGGATACTAAATGGAATCCCTGGTTTATTTGCATGATTAAAAAATACATGCGTAAATGTATCATATCCAAATTGGATAGCTAACAATAAACTAACTGCAAAGCCAATAACTGCACCTTTTTCGAAAGTAGTTTGGTGCTTAGATGAATTAATTAATTCATCGCAATATGCTTTTAAATCCTCTCCAAAAATATCATAGGCATTTTTACTATTTTTTTGAGCTTCTAAAAGGTGATCTAGTATTTCTAATAATAGCTCCTCCATTTGCTCCTGTGGAATACTAGTAAACCGCAAATATATGAGCATATCTCCATAGATAGCTTCATTTTCGGGGGTTAGAAGTTTGCGTTTTTTATTATTCAGCTCAATTAAATCTTTCGCTTTCATCAATCTCACTCTCCCTGCAATAAATTATTTACCGTTGTCGAAACCATCCCCCAGCTCTTTTTAAACTCTTCTAGCTGTTCGAACCCCTTATCGGTTACATGATAATATTTTCGCTTTGGCCCAAGGCTAGAAGCTTTTAATGTACCAGCAATGAGTTTTTCTTTTTGCATTCGTAGCAAAAGAGGATAGATACTACCTTCACTTACGAATGTAAAGCCATGTTGGTTTAATTTCGTACTCAGTTCATATCCATACACTTCTTCTTGCGAAATGATATATAAAATACATCCTTCGAGCACACCTTTTAACATTTGACTATGCAATTGCGTCACCGCCTTCAAGTAACTTGTTGTGCAAGGTAGTTGTTATCTAAATTATAACATTCGGTAACTTGCAACACAAGTTACTAAAGTGGAAAATTTTAAACAGCGCTGTCAGCATGCGTTTGCTCATACTAAAATGAGGGAGGGAATCATATGAAGCCATTTATGCCAAAGCTTGTTTATTTTGAACCGGGTACCACAACATTTGAGGATCGAATTGAAGCAGCCCGTAAAGTAGCGGGAGCAAATTTTCCACTTGGTTTTATTGTTGCTCCAATTTATATGCATGAAGGTTGGGAAGACGGGTATCGTGAATTATTTGAACGACTTTCTGATGCGTTAAAAGACTTAACCCTACTAAATTTATCATTCGAATTGATTCAACATCGCTTTACTAAGCCAGCGAAAAAGGTAATACAACAACGTTATCCCAATACGAAACTCGAAATGGATGAGGAGAAACGAAAATATAAATGGGGACGATATGGCATCGGAAAATATGTATATCAGAAAGATGATGCAGTGAGGTTAGAGGAAACGATAAGAAGATATAGTTACGAATATTTTCCGAATGCTGAAATTCAATATTTCACATAAAAGAATCTGTATATACATGCAGATTCTTTTTATATTTCATAGCTTTTGGTCTGTTTCCACCCTTGTCATGATACCCTTTCTGGTGTATCATTTTATTGATTGCTTAGTGCGGAAAACACAAAATAAAATTGGATGGAGGAAGCCGATGCCTACCCCTAGTATGGAAGATTATATTGAACAAATTTATTTGTTAATTGATGAAAAGGGATATGCCCGTGTATCTGATATTGCTGAAGCGCTTAGTGTACATCCATCCTCTGTAACGAAAATGGTACAAAAGTTAGATAAAGATGAGTATCTAATTTATGAAAAATATAGAGGGCTTGTATTAACATCAAAAGGGAAAAAAATCGGGGAGCGTCTTGTATATCGTCATGAGTTACTAGAACAATTTATGCGTATCATCGGTGTGGATGAAAGTAAGATTTATAATGATGTAGAAGGAATTGAGCATCATTTAAGTTGGGAAGCTATTGACCGCATTGGTGATTTAGTACAATATTTTGAGCAAGATGAACTTCGAATTGAAACACTTCGCGGTGTTCAAAAAGCAAATGAAGAGCAGGGGAAGTAAAGGGAACGAGAGGCGTTTCCTTTTTTGTTTAGAAGAGGAATTTACTTTATTTAAGTTGAATGTATAGAGATGTGAAAAATTGTTTTGTAAAAGGCGGGATCGGAATGAAAGCAATTATTTTTGACTTTGATGGATTAATTGTAGATACAGAAACAATTTGGTTCCAAGCTTTTCAGGAAGTAATTCGCGAATATGGTGGAGATTTACCTCTAGAAGAGTTTGCAAAATGTATTGGAACAACAGATGAAGTGCTTTATACATATATTGAACAACAATTGAAAGAGCAATTTAATAAGAACTTGCTAAAAGAAAAAGTTTCGGCTTTACATCAAGAGAAAATGAAAATACCAGTAGCTCGTGATGGTGTGAAAGAATACTTAGAAGAAGCAAAAGGTCTTGGAGTAAAAATTGGTTTAGCTTCTAGTTCTTCAAGAGAATGGGTTATTGGGTTTTTAGAAGATTTAGGGATTCGGGAGTATTTTGAAGTAATTAAAACGAAAGAAGATGTGGAGAAAGTAAAACCAGATCCAGCACTGTATAAAGCGGCTATTGAAGAACTGAAAATTGATTCTTCAGAAGCTGTTGTGTTTGAGGATTCAGTAAATGGATTGAAAGCAGCGATTGCGGCAGGATTAAAATGTGTCGTTGTTCCAAATGAAGTTACAAAGGCTTTGCAGTTTGAAAATCACCATCTTCGCTTAGGAAGTATGAAAGAAAAAAGCTTAACAGAAGTACTTCAATATGTGAGGGAGCATAAATAAAAGAAAGACCGCATTTCCTAAAAGGAAGCGCGGTCTTTCTTTTTATTTTTTTTACCTTCAATCACGGTTAAATGAGATTGTTTTCGTTTCCTTTTTAACAATGATGAATTGCCTTTCTTAACTTTGTCATCAGAAGCATTTCGTTTTAATAAAGAATTGCTTAGGGGTGCTACGTTTTGTTTTCCGTATTTTCGGTTCGATTGTTTCGCAGCACGCTTATAAGAGTTTTGCGAATTGGCGGAACCGCTGGAACTTGTAAACATTTTATATAATAAATAAAAGACACCAACAACAAGTAACATGATGACAATGTTTTTAACCATTCCGTATGGATCTGTAATTGCAGATGATACGAGACCGAATATTGCTAACCCAATAATAAGCACGAATAAAGCGAACGTAAACGAACGACCGTTCATAGGGAACACCTCCTAAATAACATATATTAAAATTAGTATATTAGCGACAAGGAAAGGAGTTGAGTACCATTTTTAAAAAATTATTAGTGTTTTTCTTCTAAACGTAATAATTCTTCAAAGGATGCAATTGCAACTTCAACTTGATCATCTTCTGGTTCTTTTGTTGTTAATAGTTGAAGCCATAACCCTGGGTATCCTAATGCGCGCAAGACCGGAATATCTCGTAATCGATTCGTAAATTGCAAGACTTCAAAAGAAATCCCTAGAACAACTGGAATTAATAAAATTCGATTTACCACTCTGACCCAAAGGGGATCAGTTGGAACAAGAAAGTAGACAAACATTCCGATAATGACTGTAAATATAATAAAACTACTACCGCAACGATAATGGAGACGAGTTTGTTTTTGTACATTTGCTACTGTCAGCGGAAGATTGTTTTCGTAAGCATTAATGACCTTATGTTCCGCACCGTGATATTGAAACACACGCTTAATGAGCGGAGTTAGTGACACAATATATATATAGCTCAGTAAAAGGATGAGCTTAATGATGCTTTCGACAATAATTTGCCCAGTGTGAGATGGGAAAATCGGTCGTGTCAATTCCGCTAAAAGTGCGGGGACTGCTGTGAAAATGACTTTGCCGAATATGAACGATAAGACTCCGACTGCGGCTACTCCTAATACCATCGTTAATTTTGACTGCTCTTCTTTCTTGTGTGTAAGTTGTTCATCGTCTTCAGGATGAACGTCAAATCGTTCCGAAGCAAAGTTTAAATGTTTTGCTCCATTGGCACTTGCGTCAACGATAGCGGCGATACCACGTAGAAAGGGAACTTTCTTTAGCATAGATAATACTTTATTCCGTACGCGTGGTAATCGATAAAATTCGATTGATTTATCTTTGCGACGAACCGCTGTAACAGTATATTCTCTACCACCAAACATAACTCCTTCTATGACCGCTTGCCCACCGTATATTTGTTTTGTCTCCTCTGCCATGTTAACACCAACCTGTATTTGTTTCTCTCTTATGTAGAAAAGAGGCAATTGTCACACTTGGTTCTGTCATTGTGAGATTTGACAATCACCGAGTTTCCTTTATTTTATCGACAAACACAAGCTGCTGACAAGGAAAATTGTTACGGAAGCCAGACATTTCTTATTCTTTTTATAGACAAATTTCGCATGATTTAAACATGCTTCAAAATAGTTTCGGACATACTAGTAAGCGGAGGTGTCGATGTGAAGCAAGAACAATCAATAACAAAAAACATTGTACAGATTGGTTTATTTGGTGGTGTTTTTTGGGGATGTATATGGTATTTTCTTCATATTTTTTCATTTACAGAAGCCGGACCAAACTATTTGCTTTTACCATTTGCGTTTGGATCGTGGAAAGAAGGAGTTTGGGGAAATGTATTGGGTATTGTTTGTATAGGGCTTCTTTCTATTTTAGTGGCATTTCTCTATAGGGCTCTTTTCAAAAGATTTGAAGGGATACTACCGGGAATACTCTATGGACTGTTTTGGTGGGGCATTTTATTTTTCGGACTGGGTTCTATTGCACCTGTTATAAAAAATGCACTTCATTTACCGAAAGAAACAATTGTCACAACAATATGTATTTTTATTTTATACGGTGTGTTTATCACATATTCTGTTTCATTTGAAGCGAACAATGCGAATCAAGGGGAAGGGTTGGAGTAGACAAACTATTCAAATAAGTGGCTCCTGTGTTAGAATGTTGTATAGACATTTTTTATATTAAGGAGTTTAAAGTATATGAAAAAAGTACTCCTCGTTAACGGTCCTAACTTAAATCGTCTCGGTGTTCGAGAAGTGAATGTATACGGGAAAGGAACGTTGGCATCATTAGAAGAAGAGATGAAGCAAGAAGCAGAGAAATTGGGAGTGGAGTTAGAATGTTTTCAATCGAATCATGAAGGTGCTCTTATTGACATCATTCATGAGGCTGATGACATATATGAAGGAATCATTCTAAATCCAGGAGCATTTACGCATTATAGCTATGCGATTCGAGATGCGATAGCGAGCATTTCGATTCCAGTTATTGAGGTACATATTTCTAACATCCACCAGCGGGAATCGTTTCGTCATGAATCTGTGACGGCAACAGTCACGGCGGGCCAAATTGTTGGGTTTGGTTTTTATGGCTATAAGTTAGCGTTATTTGCATTATTGGAGAAACTTAGGGAGGCATAAATTGATGGAAAAGATCACGAAGTTAAGAAATGCATTTGGTGAAGCTGGTATTGATGGTATTTTATTAACGAATGAATATAGCCGTAGATATATGACGAACTTTACAGGGACAGCTGGTGTTGTACTTATTTCTAATAATCGTGCTCTGTTTATTACAGATTTCCGCTATGTAGAGCAAGCTGGTAAACAAGCTGTTGGTTATGAAATTGTGCAACATACAGGACCAATTCTGGATGAAGTTGCGAAACAAGTGAAAGAATTAGGAATTCAAAAGCTTGGCTTTGAGCAAGATACTCTTACATATAGCTCTTATACAGCACATAAAGAAGCGGTAGAAGCGGAATTTGTTCCAACTTCTGGGCTTGTAGAAAAGTTACGCTTGATTAAGACGGATTCAGAGATTAAGATATTAAAGGAAGCTGCACAGATTGCAGATGCTGCCTTTGAACATATTCTATCATTCATTCGCCCAGGCGTATCTGAAATTGAAGTGTCAAATGAACTTGAATTTTTCATGAGAAAACAAGGAGCAACATCTTCTTCGTTTGATATTATCGTTGCTTCAGGACTTCGTTCAGCATTGCCGCATGGTGTGGCATCTGAAAAAGTGATAGAAAAAGGAGATTTCGTAACATTAGACTTCGGTGCTTATTATAAAGGATATTGCTCTGATATTACGCGTACGATTGCAGTCGGCGAACCATCTGATAAATTAAAAGAAATTTATAATGTCGTTTTAGAAGCACAGCTTCGTGGTGTGAACGGCATTAAAGCTGGTTTAACTGGTCGTGAAGCTGATGCATTAACACGTGACTACATAACGGAAAAAGGATACGGTGAATATTTCGGACATTCTACTGGTCATGGAGTGGGCCTTGAAATCCATGAAGCACCAGGCTTAGCATTCCGTTCTGAAACGGTACTTGAGCCAGGAATGGCTGTGACAGTAGAACCGGGCATTTATATTCCTGGTGTTGGCGGTGTGCGTATCGAGGACGATATTATTGTAACAAGTGAAGGTAATGAAGTAATCACGAAATCTCCAAAAGAACTTATTATTTTGTAATACACAGGAGGATTTTTTGCATGATTTCAGTAAATGATTTTCGTACAGGTTTAACAATTTCAGTGGACAATGCCCTTTGGCAAGTGCTTGATTTCCAACATGTAAAGCCAGGTAAAGGTGCTGCGTTCGTTCGCTCTAAATTACGTAACCTTCGCACAGGTTCTGTTCAAGAAAAAACATTCCGTGCTGGTGAAAAAGTAGAAAAAGCACACATCGAAAACCGTCGTATGCAATACTTATACGCGAGCGGTGAGTCTCACGTATTTATGGATAACGGAACTTATGAGCAAATCGAACTTGGCGAAAACCAAATCGAGCGCGAACTTAAATTCCTAAAAGAAAACATGGAAGTAGCAATTATGACATACCAAGGCGAAGTACTTGGTGTTGAACTTCCAAACACAGTTGAGTTAAAAGTTGTAGAAACAGAGCCTGGTATTAAAGGTGACACAGCTTCTAACGTAACAAAACCAGCTACATTAGAAACTGGCCTTGTTGTACAAGTACCAATCTTCATTAACGAAGACGAAATGCTTATCATCAACACAGGTGAAGGTAAATACGTTTCTCGTGCATAGTTAGAAAAAGCACTCGTGATGATCACGAGTGCTTTTTTTATGTGAAATAAGGTATATAATAAATGATGCTTGTAATAAGACTGATAGTTATAAGACTGATTGTTCCCATTATGTAAGGACTCCAAATGAATTGGAATGGTTTTACTATCCCTGTTTTGTATATAGTGTGATCCATATTGGCATTAAGATTGATATTTAACGCAAGCAACCAAATAACACCGAATATCGCTAAACTCCCTAGAAAGAAGGCCTCCATAAATGACCAACCAACCATTTTTGAAAAAAGGTAGATACCAACAAATTCTAATGTGATTGTGACAAAAAATTTAATTGCTTTCAATTTGATGCCTCCTTGTTTTTTAATTCCATCCAATTTAAAAAATTCTCACGAGATATAACATGTAGCACACAAGGGGATTTTGTCTCTTTTTCTAGTGCTATATGTTCATCTGGAAACTGTTTTTCTACATGTAGAGAAATATAAGGTAATTTCTCCTGTGCTTTTTGCGAACGGATATTAGTTGTTTTTGCGCCCGCGAATACATATGTAAGATCTAATTCTTCAAATGCCATTTTAAAAATTTCCTTTTTAGCAGCTTCATTGTATCCTTGGCCCCAATGTGGATAGCCGAGCCAACTACCGATATGAGATTTCTTTTTTTTGTGATCGATATGTTTGAGAGAGGTGATACCAATTATCTCCTTGTTTTCATTTACAATCACTCTTGATAGAGATTGTTTTATTCGTTCTTCTTCCATTGCAAAACGAATAAATGCTTTTGTATCTTCGATAGTTTCTACTTTTAGCCCTAGGGCGTCTTTCACATGTGGATCGCTAGATAATGTGAAAATGATGTCTGCATATTGTAAATCGAGTGGTAATAATGTTACGTGATTCATAGAAAATCCCCTTTCGTACACTAAATATAACATAAATTAATGGGAATATTCAGATTTTTGCAGCGATTGATGTGAAAAATTATGTTTTTACTTCTGAAATAGACAACCTCTGCATATGGTTGTACAAATATATTCTTTTTGGAATAAGAGTTTTGTTAGTGAACTGAAAAGTAATTGGTAGGAGAGAAGGTGGGAGAATGAAACAATGGCTGGCGGCAATGGAAACATCCGTGCTTGTCATGGGATTGCTTCGGTTGTTTTCAGGTAGTGCGGAGATATTCGCCGCTTTGCTTATGCTTTATGTGAATGATGCAAAAAAAGCATTGTTTATAAATGGTATGTTGGCATTTGTTGGACCGACTGTATTAATTTTAACGATGTCAATCGGTATTGCGAGTGTTACAAATGAAATTTCTTTTTTGAAGCTCTTTTTTCTAACTCTCGGAATTGGCTGTATTTTTATTGCAGTGTTGAAATAGTAAGTCAAGTATGGTGGGGAGAAGCAGATGAAAGAAGTATTAGAGGTTTTACCAAAAGCGATGAAACAGTTTATTGAAGGCTGTGAACAATATAGCGCGTTAGAAGAAATTAGGGTTCGGATAGGAAGGCCACTTGAATGTATTGCTCGTGGAGAAGTGTTCTTTTATGACTATGTCGTTACAGCAGAGGATGCAATCTACTTATTAAATAAGCTTAGTCAATATTCTATTTATACGATGGAAGAAGAGTTAAAGCGTGGGTATGTTACTTTGCGCGGTGGTCACAGGATTGGCTTAGCTGGAAAAGTAATTACAGAGAAAAGTGCAGTGAAGATGATTCGAGATGTGTCATCATTTAATATTCGAATTGCCCGTCAAAAAATCGGGATAGCTGAGCCACTCTTATCTTATTTGTACGACTCACGTTGGTTAAACACAATGGTAATTGGCCCTCCGCAAACAGGGAAAACAACACTTCTCAGGGATGTGGCACGTTGTATGAGTCAAGGGGTTCGTTCTCATGAAATTCCTTCTTGTAAAGTGGGGATTGTTGATGAACGCTCAGAAATCGCTGGATGTGTAAAAGGGATTCCGCAATATGAATTTGGCCCGCGTGTTGATGTGTTGGATGCATGTCCAAAAGCAGAAGGAATGATGATGATGATTCGTTCTATGAGTCCGGACGTATTAATTGTTGATGAAATTGGGCGTGTGGAAGATAGTGAAGCGATTATGGAGGCGGTACATGCGGGGGTTCAGCTTTTTATAAGTGCTCACGGATTTTCTTTTGATGATGTAATGAAACGACCATCTTTAAAGGCTGTGATGGAGCTTGGTGTGTTTGATCGCTTTATTGAACTATCAAAAGCAAAGGGACCTGGAACCGTTGTTCAAGTCAAGGATAGAGATGGAAAGCCTGTTCAAAGGCGAGGAAAGGTTCAAAGCGTATGGTGAAAATATTTGGTGCGGTGTTAATTGTAGCGGTGAGCACTTTCTTTGGTTTTTCGTATGCCAAAAGATATAGTGAACGCCCGCGTCAACTTAGGCTTTTAAAAGCAGCGCTGCAATCGTTAGAAGCTGAAATCATGTATGGGCATACGCCTTTATCAGAAGCAGCAGAGCGCTTAGTAAAACAAATGCCAAAGCCTTTAAACTGGATATTTCAAAGTTTTTCAAAGCGACTAGAAAGCGGCGAACAAACAGTTAGAGAGGCTTGGCTTGAAAGTTTACAAGAAAATTGGAAACTCACTGCATTTAAACAAACTGAATATGAGATTTTGCAGCAATTTGGTGAAACATTAGGGCAGCATGACCGTGAATCGCAGCAAAAGCATATTCGCTTATGTATTACGCACCTAGAAAGAGAAGAGGGTGAAGCGAAAGCACTTCAACTTCAATATGAAAAGATGATAAAGAGTTTGGGTGTACTAGCAGGACTACTTATCGTAATTTTACTGCTATAGGGGGGAGAAAGGCGATGTCCATCGATGTTGGATTAATATTTCAAATCGCCGGAATCGGCATTGTTTTAGCTTTCATTCATACAGTACTAAAAGAGTTAAAGCGGGAGGATATTGCAAACTGGGTTATTCTTGTCGGTTTTGTCGTTATTTTATTTCATGTTGCATTTTTGATTAATACTTTGTTTGACAAGATTAAAAGTGTCTTTCTCTTTCAGTAAAGGAGGCGGTTCGAATCGAGATTTTACAAATTGTCGGATTGGGCCTCGTCGCGACATTTTTAGCAGCTGTGCTAAATCAACATAAATCTAGTATCACTTCTTTGTTTATTGTGTTCATCGCGAGTGTCATGTTTCTGCTGCTAATCGATCAAATTCATTCTATTTTAAGAATGATTGAGCGAGTTGCCAGTGAGGCGAAAGTAAGCAATGTCTATGTAGAGACACTGCTGAAAATTATTGGAATTGCTTACATTGCTGAGTTTGGGGCACAAATTACAAAAGATGCTGGTCAAGGTGCAATTGCTTCAAAAATTGAATTAGCAGGGAAAATTTTAATTCTTGTTATGGCTATTCCTATTTTAACGGTTGTAATTGAAACAATTCTTGGTTTTTTACCTACGGGATAAGGGGGAGTGAATGTTGCAAAGGTTTGGAGCTAAGCTGCTGTTTGCTTGCTTCCTTTTCTTTTCTTTACCAATTGTCGTACAAGCTTCTCCTGTAGAAAAAAACGTCGTAGATCAACAATTGGATAAACTCGGAATCGAAGATGTGAAGCAGTTTTGGGACGGGCTTGTCACAAAATATGGAGGTTATTTACCAGAGAGTCAAAAGGGAAGTTTTATGGAATTTGTAAAGGGCGAAAAGGAATTTTCTATAAAAGAATGGATGATAGGGCTATTAAAATATTTATTTCATGAGCTTGTTGCAAATGGAAAGCTACTTGGAACGCTCATTATGCTCACAATTTTCAGTGCATTATTACAATCACTACAATCTGCCTTTTCGAAGAGTAGCATAAGTAAAATTGCAGATGCCGTTGTATATATGGTGTTAATTATTTTTGCTTTAAATAGTTTTTATGTGGTCATGACGTATGCACGAGAAACGATTCAAACGATGGTAGATTTTATATTAGCTTTGCTTCCTATTCTCCTAGCACTCATAGCGACCGGAGGCGGGGTTGTATCAGTATCCTTCTTCCATCCGATTATCATTTTTTTAATGAATACAAGTGGGCTGCTTATGAACTATATTGTTCTTCCGCTCTTATTACTTGCGACCATCTTAAGCATTGTAAGTACAATGAGTGATCAATATAAAGTTACGAAATTGTCCAAGCTCCTGCAAAATGTAAGTGTTGGGATTATTGGTATCTTTCTAACAGTTTTTCTAGGCGTATTATCTGTGCAAGGGACAGCAACAGCAGTTGCTGATGGTATAGCTGTTAAAACAGCGAAGTTTGTAACGGGAAATTTTATTCCTGTGGTAGGGCGGATGTTTACAGAAGCGGCGGATACTGTTATTAGCGCCTCTGGGTTATTAAAGAATACGGTCGGGATTATCGGGCTTGTTATCTTATGTTTAATCGTTGCTTTTCCAGCGATTCAAATCTTTTGTATCGCGTTTATTTATAAATTCGCAGCGGCAGTACTACAGCCAGTTGGCGGAGGAGCTATTATTAAATGTTTAGATATTATAGGAAGAAGTATCATTTATGTATTTGCCTGCTTAGCTATCGTATCCTTTATGTTCTTTTTAAGCATTACCATTATTATTGCCGCGGGGAACATTACCCTCATGATGCGATAGGAGGTGACGAGTATGCAATTTGTTACAGAGTGGATTAGAAATATTATCGTCTTTTTGCTCTTAGCGACGATGCTGCATCTTATCCTTCCTAATTCAAATTTACAAAAGTATGTCAAATTTGTTGTGAGCTTATTGTTAGTCGTTTTAATCTTAACGCCGCTATTTAAGTTATTACAAACGGATGTAAATGAAGTGATTGCGAATTTTAATCAAGAAAAATACGTAGCGGACGGATCGATAAAAAATTCAATTGATACAAAGAAAAAAGAAATACAAGCCCTAACACGTGCATATAGTTTAGAAGAGATGGCTGTCAAAATGAAAAAAGAAGTTGGAAAAGAATTTGAGAAAAAGTATGGCGTGACAGTGTCTGAAATAAAAATAATTGCAGCAGAAACTAAGGAAGAAGTAAAAGCGGCAAAAGATATTCAATCTGTTATTGTGACGCTAAAAGAAGCTGAAGTGAAGAAAAACGATGCAATTGAAACAGTAAAGCCAGTTGAAATTAATACGAGAGCGCCTCGGAAAACTTCGGAAGAAACAAATGTAGAAATGAAACAGTTCTTTTCAAGCAGGTGGCAGCTAGAGGATAAACAAATCCAAGTTCAAATGGAAGGGGGGACAGGTAGAGTAAATGGACAATAAAGATAAAAACTCGAAATTCTCATTTTTTCGCAATTTATTGAAAGGGGACGAAAAAGATGATAGGGAGAAAGGAAAAAAAGTAACACCTAAGTTTTTGCTTGTCCTACTCATACTTGGAATGTTGCTTATGTTTTTTAGTAATTTCTTTCAACCGAAAAAAGAAGAAGTGCCTGTGTTTAAAGAAAAGACAAGTCAAGATTCAGAAAAAGATGTGCCGACTTTTGGACAAAAAAAGAGCGAGAACATGTCAGCTATAGAAAAATACGAAAAAGCATATGAACAAGAATTGAAAGCAGCATTAGAAGATATAACGGGGGTTAAAGATGTGTCTATTGAAGTGAATTTGGACTCATCAGAAGAAAAAATACTTGAAAAAAATATTGTGAAACGATCGCAAACAACAGGTGAAACAGATAAAACTGGAGGAAAAAGACAAGTTGAAGATGAATCAACTGATGAAAAAACGGTGATTATACGCGAAGGTGATAAAGAAACTCCGATTGTATTGCGAACAGAGAAACCAAAAGTGAGAGGTGTCCTTGTCGTAGCAAAAGGGGTGGATAATATACAAATAAAAGCAATGGTAAAGGAAGCGGTGACACGTATGCTTGATGTACCATCACACCGCGTAGCAGTACTACCAAAAAAGGGTTAGGGAGGAAATAAAGTGTTGAAAAAACAAACAGTTTGGTTACTAACAATGCTAAGTTTAGTTGTTGTGTTATCTGTCTATTATGTAACAACGCCTGACAAAATGAATACTGCAACACCAACAGCGAGTGAAAAGGTTGGACAAGAAAAGCAAGGTGTTGAAAAAGAAGTGACAAAAGAAACGACAAAAGAAACGACAAAAGAAACATCTAATAAAGAAGCTACTCCAAAAGAAACAACGAAAGAAACATCGGGCAAAGAAACAGAGAAAAAAGATGATAGTAAAAAAGAGACAAGCAAAAAAGAAGGCAATGTAACAGTTCAATCAAGTGATGAAAACTTTACAGCACTTCGTTTGAAAATGGAAGATCAACGCAGTGCAGAGAAAGAAAAATTACAAGATGTTATGAAATCAACGAAATCTTCCGCTGAAGAAATAAGTAAAGCGAAAGATGAATTAAATGCAATCGATCAGATGGAAACAAAGGAAGGGTTGCTTGAAACAGTTATTAAATCACAAGGTGGCTATAAAGATGCGCTTGTAAGAGCTGATGGAACTGATATTAAAGTAACAGTAAAAGCTACGAAGCATTCTCAAAAAGAAGCAAATAAAATTATCCAACTTGTTCGTGCTGAGGCAGGATCCAAGGATGTAGGCGTCAAGTTTGATCCAGTAAAATAAATTTTAAATATGTATTACGAGCTATGATAAGCTGGAGGATTACTACTCGCGAACAGCCGGATAGAAAAAAGCTATCGTTTTCGATAGCTTTTTTCTATTTCATCTTTTTGTGCTATTTTAATGTTTTCTCCTCGGAAAGGAGAAATGCGCTGAGAGTAAAAAATTAAAGGTTCGTGGTAATGGTGGTTGCTTTTTCCGTATTTTATATGAGTGAAGACAACGATGAGCCAGATTAATACAGCTGGTAAGAACAAGATGAGCCATATCATGTTTCTGCACCTCACTATTAAGATATTTTACTTTACTTTGAACATACTATTCGTATGTGAAGGAAGGATGAACGGCTTGTAAATAAAAAAATAATATTTTGTAAAATATGTTGTTGTACATAGTTAAAATAAGATGAGAATAATAAATCAAGAGCTCTAAATTTTAAATGAAAAAAGAGCAAAAACATGTTTTTTATGAAGTGGTCTTGCCAATTTCGAGTGAAACTTGGTATTATTACTAGGTAATAAATTATTTAGTGAAATAATATTTTTTACAGGAGTTTCGATTTATCGTAAAGAAATATAAATTGGAATGTTGAAAATATTTATCGTAAGATGAGAGTAGCAAAAGTTTCTATTAGTAAATGTTATAGGAATGATTTCTCTAGGAGAATGAATCGTATCTTTACAGACAACATAGTTTGCTTTTATATGTTCAGTATCTGTAAGAACGGGACAAACAAGTGTATGGGAGTGGATTTTATATGTTTAAAATTCAAGAAGTTCGTGAATTAATTAAGTTAATTGATAGCTCTAACATTGATGAATTTGAATACAAAAAAGATGGCACGACAATTAAAATGAAAAAGCGTGGGAATGAAGTTGTGTCTGTACAGACAACGCCAGTAGTGAAACAAGCATTACAAACGCAAGCGGTAGAAATGGAAACAGCCGTAGCAGCGGCGCAGGTAGAAGTACCGAAGCAGGAAGAGAAGAAAGCTGTTCAAGATGAGAATTTACATACAATCACATCACCGATGGTTGGAACATTCTATGCATCTTCTTCACCAGATACGCCTGCATATGTAAGTGTCGGGGATCGCGTTTCAGAAGGTACAGTCGTTTGCATCGTTGAAGCGATGAAGCTCTTTAATGAAATTGAAGCAGAAGTAAATGGAGAGATTGTTGAAATTCTTGTGAACAACGGACAACTTGTTGAGTATGGACAACCGCTATTTCTTGTAAAAGCGTAATAAGGGAGTCTTTGTGATGATAAAAAAAGTATTGATAGCCAATCGTGGGGAAATTGCTGTGCGAATTATTCGTGCTTGCAAAGAGATGAATATTGAAACAGTAGCTATTTATTCAGAAGCGGATAAAGAATCACTTCATGTGCAAATCGCAGATGAAGCGTATTGCGTTGGGCCAACAATGTCGAAAGAAAGCTATTTGAATTTGACGAATATTATAAGCGTTGCAAAATTAACAGGTTGTGATGCAATTCACCCTGGTTATGGATTTTTAGCCGAAAATGCTGATTTTGCAGAACTATGTCGTGAATGTAACTTGATTTTTATCGGACCTAGCCCAGAAGCAATTTCAAAAATGGGTACAAAAGACGTTGCGCGTGATACAATGAAAGAAGCAGGGGTTCCGATTGTACCAGGTTCACAAGGGATTATAAAAAACACAGAAGAAGCGATGGAACTTGCAAATCAAATTGGATATCCCGTTATTATTAAAGCAACTGCAGGTGGCGGCGGAAAAGGTATTCGTGTTGCACGTCATGAAGAGGAGCTTATAAAGGGAATTCAAATTACACAGCAAGAAGCTAGTACCGCTTTTGGAAACCCTGGTGTATACTTAGAAAAGTACGTTGAAGATTTCCGCCATGTTGAGATTCAGATAATGGCAGATGCACATGGCAATGCGATTCATTTAGGAGAGCGTGATTGTACAATTCAGCGCCGTTTGCAAAAACTATTAGAAGAAAGTCCTTCTCCTGCTCTTGATGCAAATATTCGTGAGAAAATGGGTGAAGCGGCAGTAAAAGCAGCGGTAGCGGTTGATTATACAGGTGCTGGTACGGTTGAGTTTATTTATGAATATAAAACGAAAAGCTTTTACTTTATGGAAATGAACACGCGAATTCAAGTAGAACATCCGGTTACAGAGATGGTAACAGGGATGGACTTAATTAAAGAGCAAATTCGTGTTGCTTCAGGAGAAAAGCTATCGCTACAGCAAGAAGAAGTACAATTTAAAGGTTGGGCAATCGAATGTCGAATTAATGCGGAAAACCCTGCCAAAAACTTTATGCCATCTCCAGGGAAAGTGGAAATGTACTTACCACCAGGAGGATTTGGTATTCGCGTCGATTCAGCTGTTTATCCTGGTTATTCAATTCCACCTTTTTATGATTCGATGATTGCGAAATTAATTGTTCACGGAAAAACACGTGAAGAAGCAATTGCAAAAATGAAGCGAGCACTTAGTGAATTTGTCATTGAAGGCGTACATACGACAATCCCGTTCCATTTACAATTGCTAGATCATCCTGATTTTATAAAAGGGGAATTTAATACTAAATTTTTGGAAGAGCATGAACTTGTGACGCAGTGATACATTTAAAGGAGGTTTTTTTCATGGCTGAACATATGTTAGATATGGGTCAAGATACAACCCTTGGAAAAGTAGAAATTGCACCAGAAGTAATTGAGGTAATTGCAGGTATCGCAACTGCTGAAGTAGACGGCGTAGCGGCAATGCGCGGCAACTTTGCTACAGATGTTGTTGAGAAGTTAGGAAAGAAAAATCACGGTAAAGGCGTGAAGGTTGAATTAGTAAACGACGATATTATCGTTGACGTTTATGTTGTCATGTATTTTGGTGTAGCAATACCAGTTGTTGCACAAAAAATTCAAGATAATATTCGCCAAGCACTCTTTACAATGACGGGTCTTGAGCCGAAAGAAGTAAATATTCACATCGTTGGCGTAACATTCGAAACGCAAAAAACAGAAATCGAGCCAGTATAAAAATGAGAAGGTGCCTTGTCAAATAGGCACCTTTTTTCTCGTTTCATCTCTTCATGCACGAAACCTTTAAAATATTATACTATTTTAAAAAATACAAAATATAAAAAGGGAATGATACGTTTTTTCAAAAAACGTACATTGTGATAGGGTATGGAACTTGAAGTTAATCTTTTTATTATTTTTCAGCCTTGTAACTCGTGTATGAAACGATAAATTGTGTTATTATCATTGTATTATAAGGTTGAAAAATCAATGAAAACTGTAAGAGTAAGTAAATTGACGGCTTATAAATTATAATAATATAACAAAACATAAGGAAAGACTTGAAGTATAAAGGAGAGTTACAATGAAACGTAGGACGGCTAGAGAAAGAGCCATGCAAGCATTATACCAAATGGATATTACTGGAGAATTAGAGCCGAAAGTAGCGGTGGAAAATACGCTAGAAGAAGGCGAAGAAACAAATGAGTTTTTAGAATCACTTGTTGTTGGTTGTGTAGAACATAAAGAAGCAATTGATGAAGCAATTCGTCAAAATTTAAAGAAGTGGAAATTAGAACGTATTAGTATTGTAGATCGCAGTATTTTACGTCTAGCTGTGTATGAAATGAAGTACATGGAAGAAATTCCACACAATGTAACAATTAACGAAGCAATTGAAATTGCAAAAACATTTGGGGATGAGGAATCTCGTCGTTTTATAAACGGCGTTTTATCTAATATAAAAGACACACTGTAATTTCTTTAAGGGGGAATCTTAAATGGTAGCAGTAATCATCAAAGGAAATGAAGTTGCGGAGAAAAAACGAGCACAATTGAAAGAAGAAGTTGTGAAGTTGAAAGAGCAAGGGATTGTACCAGGATTAGCCGTTATTTTAGTTGGAGAAGACCCAGCATCTCGTTCTTATGTAAAAGGAAAAGAAAAGGGCTGTGAACAAGCTGGAATTTATTCAGAGTTAATTGAGTTTCCAGATACAATTACAGAAGAACGTTTGTTAGCTGAAATTGATCGCTTAAATGAAGATGACCGTATTAATGGTATATTAGTACAATTGCCTTTACCGAAACATATTGAAGAGAAAGCTATCATTGAAAGAATTTCACCTGAAAAGGATGTAGATGGATTCCATCCAATCAGCGTTGGCCGTATGATGACAGGTCAAGATACATTTCTTCCATGTACACCGCATGGCATTGTAGAATTAGTAAAAGAAACAAATCTTGATATTTCAGGAAAACACGTTGTTGTAATCGGAAGAAGTAATATCGTTGGAAAACCAGTGGGACAGCTGTTTTTAAATGAAAATGCGACTGTAACATATTGCCATTCCAAAACGAAAAATATAAAAGAATTATCAAAGTTAGCTGATATTTTAATTGTAGCTGTTGGAAGACCGAAAATGGTAACAGCTGACTATATAAAAGAAGGTGCAGTTGTAATTGATGTTGGTGTCAACCGTTTAGAGACAGGTAAGCTGTGCGGTGATGTTGACTTTGAAAATGTACTTGATATTGCGGGTTACATTACACCAGTACCAAAAGGTGTCGGCCCAATGACAATTACAATGCTCCTTCATAATACAGTAGAATCTGCAAAACGCGCAGGAGTTGTTTGTAAATAATTTGAATCGGCTATGAGGAGAGAAAGATGGAAAAGCAATATTTAACCGTTACAGCATTAACACGCTATATAAAAACAAAAATAGAGTATGACCCGCATTTACAGTCTGTTTGGTTAAAAGGAGAAATTTCAAATTTTAAATGTCATAGCCGTGGCCATATGTATTTCACATTAAAGGATGAAAATGCAAGAATAGCAGCGGTTATGTTTGCGGGTCATAATCGCAATATAAAATTCAGACCAGAAGATGGAATGAAAGTACTTGTAAAAGGGAAAATCTCTGTCTATGAAGCAAGTGGTTCATACCAAATTTATGTTCATGATATGCAGCCTGATGGAATTGGTAATCTTCATTTAGCTTATGAGCAATTAAAGGTTCGATTAGAGGAAGAAGGGCTGTTTTCTCAAGTTTATAAACAGCCAATCCCTGCCTATGCGAAAACAATTGGTGTCATTACATCTCCAACAGGAGCTGCGATTCGGGATATTATAACGACGATTAAACGTCGTTATCCAATTGGGAATGTGATTGTATTTCCGGTACTTGTACAAGGGGAGTCTGCGGCTCCCTCAATTGTACAAGCGATTCAAACAGCGAATGAGATGAAGGATATAGATGCTTTAATTGTCGGTCGTGGGGGCGGTTCCATTGAAGAGCTATGGGCCTTTAATGAAGAAATGGTTGCACGGGCGATTTTTGCAAGTGAAATTCCAATCATCTCGGCAGTTGGACATGAAACAGACTTTACAATTGCTGATTTTGTAGCAGATTTACGTGCACCAACTCCAACGGCAGCAGCAGAACTTGCAGCACCAAATATAATTGAATTACAAGAGAAAGTGTTACAACGAACCCTTCGCCTGCAAAGGGCAATGCGAGAGGTGTTACATAAAAAGCAAGAACAACTGCAAACACTTCAAAAGTCGTATGCGTTTCGTTATCCAAAGCAAGTGTATGAGCAAAAAGAAGAACAGTTAGATCGTACTCTTGAACAGCTTATTTTGGTGAAAGAACGCTATGTAGAGAAAAAGGTAAATCAGTTAAAACAGCTCTCATTTTATTTGGAGAAGCATCATCCCTCTCAAAAGATTGTACAAACAAAAACAAGGGTAGAAACGTTGCAAAAGCAATTGCAACGTGAAATGCAAACATTACTGCAAACGAAAGAGTTTGCGTTTATGAGGGCGGCTCAAAAATTAGAGGCGCTAAGTCCACTTAAAGTAATGATGAGAGGATATGGGCTCGTATATAGTGAAAAAAAGCAAGTGTTAAAAAGTGTGAAAGATGTCGGCCTTGGTGATGTTGTTTTAGTACAATTACAAGATGGAGTGTTAGATTGTAACGTATCGGGCATAGAGGAGCGTGAATTGAACAATGGAAAATAAATTAAGCTTTGAAGAAGCAATTTCTCAGCTTGAACATCTTGTTTCTAAGCTCGAACAAGGCGATGTTCCTTTAGAAGAGGCGATTTCATATTTTAAAGAAGGTATGGAGTTGTCTAAGCTATGTGATGAGAAATTGAAAGATGTACAAGAACAAATGGCAGTTATCCTTGGAGAAGATGGAGAACTTAAACCATTTACTGCTGTAGGAGATGAAGCATAGTGGTATATGTAGCTTTTGATGCTTTTGTGAAAGAGAGTAAAACTTTCGTCGAGGAGCAGCTTGCACGCTATGCAAATCAATTACAATGTCCAAATGTACTTCGCGAAGCGATGACATATTCATTGGAAGCAGGCGGAAAGCGTCTCCGTCCGTTACTTTTATTTGCAACGTTGCAAGCGTTTGAAAAGGAAAGAGAACTGGGCATAGGAGCAGCTTGTGCTCTTGAAATGATTCATACCTATTCGTTAATTCATGATGATTTACCATGTATGGATGACGATGATTTAAGACGGGGAAAACCAACAAACCATAAAGTGTTTGGTGAAGCGATGGCCGTTTTAGCGGGAGATGGCTTGTTAACACATGCTTTCCAAGTAGTGACAGCGTATCATCATCAAGACATTTCTACAGAAACAAAGCTAAGACTTGCGCTTGAACTTGCAAAAGCAGCTGGACCAGAAGGAATGGTTGCTGGACAGGTAGCGGATATGGAAGCGGAAGGAAAGCGGCTTGAGCTTAGTGAATTAGAATATATTCATAAGCATAAAACAGGGCGGTTATTAGAATATGCCGTGCTTGCAGGAGCGGTACTTGCAGGAGCAACACCAGAACAAGAGAAGAAACTACTTGCATTTGCAAAATATATTGGTCTGGCTTTCCAGATTCGAGATGATATTTTAGATGTAGAAGGTACGGAAGAAGAAATTGGAAAACCAATTGGTAGTGATGCTTCCAATGAAAAAAGTACATATACGACGTTATTTACTATAGATGAGGCAAAATGTATCTTAGAAGAAACAATTGTTAAAGCGAAAGATGCGATAGCATCTTTACAATTACAAGATGAGTATTTATTATCTATTTGTGATTTGATCGCAAAGCGTAATAACTAATGTAAGAACGTTTTCATTTGTTGAGTCATTTATTATTTTGTGGTATAAATGTAGAAAAAGGTTTTTCTTTTCTTGTTATTGGCAAAAATATATCTAGATTACGTTGCCGTTATCACTTTGTGTTAGCGGCTCTTTTTTCATCGGATAGAGGAGCTATGATTCATGTAGGCTTCTTACTTGAAAGGGATACTTCGTTTTCTAAGAATGTAGAGAAAGATGACGAATTGTCTGTTCAAGCAGGATAGAAAATAGGAATGATATTGAAGAATTTCTTGTGTTGTGCAAATGTTTTTTTGTAATATTTGCCATATTGACAGATTATGAAACGAAAGTGAGTGATCCATGTGGATCTAACGCAAATTCAAAACCCTAGTTTTTTGAAAGATATGTCTATCAGCGAACTAGAGGCATTGAGTGAGGATATTCGGAAGTTTTTAATTGAAGAGCTCTCTCAAACAGGTGGACATATTGCTCCTAACTTAGGTGTAGTAGAACTCACAATTGCTCTGCATAAATTATTTGACAGTCCAAAAGATAAATTTTTATGGGATGTAGGACATCAATCCTATGTGCATAAGATTTTAACAGGGCGTGCAAAAGAGTTTGGCACATTAAGACAATATAAAGGTCTATGTGGTTTCCCAAAACGTTGCGAGAGTGAGCATGATGTATGGGAAACAGGTCATAGTTCGACTTCATTATCTGCTGCAATGGGAATGGCTTTAGCACGTGATTTAAAGAAAACGAAAGAGTGTATTATACCAATTATTGGGGATGGTGCTTTGACTGGTGGAATGGCTTTAGAAGCATTAAACCATATCGGGCATGAAAAAACAGATATGATTGTTATCTTAAATGATAATGAAATGTCAATTGCTCCAAATGTTGGAGCTCTTCATAACGTTCTTGGTCGCCTGCGTACAGCTGGAAAATATCAATGGGTGAAGGATGAACTAGAGTATTTACTCAAGAAAATTCCAGCAGTTGGCGGGAAAGTTGCAGCAACCGCAGAAAAAGTAAAAGATAGTTTAAAATATTTACTTGTATCAGGTGTCTTCTTTGAAGAGTTAGGGTTTACATATTTAGGTCCTGTTGATGGGCATAGTTATGAAAACTTATTTGAAACGCTTCAATATGCAAAGAAAACAAAAGGCCCGGTACTTGTTCATGTGATTACGAAAAAAGGAAAAGGCTATAAACCAGCAGAGAGCGATGTGATTGGAACTTGGCATGGAACAGGACCATATAAAATCGAATCTGGTGATTTTGTAAAGCCAAAAGAAGTTGCACCGGCGTGGAGTGCGGTTGTAAGTGAGACAGTTCGTAAGCTTGCAAGAACTGATGAGCGTATCGTTGCGATTACACCAGCAATGCCAGTTGGTTCTAAGCTTGAAAAGTTTCATCAAGAATTTCCAGATCGTATGATTGATGTGGGAATTGCTGAGCAACATGCCACAACGATGGCCGCTGGGATGGCAACGCAAGGAATGAAGCCGTTCTTAGCGATTTATTCAACATTCTTACAACGTGCATATGACCAAGTTGTTCATGATATATGCCGTCAAAATTTAAATGTCTTCATTGGAATTGACCGTGCTGGATTGGTTGGAGCAGATGGTGAAACACATCAAGGTGTATTTGATATCGCGTTTTTACGCCACTTGCCAAATATGGTGCTCATGATGCCGAAAGATGAAAATGAAGGGCAGCATTTAGTATATACGGCAATGCAATATGAAGATGGTCCAATTGCTCTGCGTTATGCGCGCGGAAATGGACTTGGAGTTAAAATGGATGAAGAACTCAAAGCTATTCCAATTGGTACATGGGAAACCTTAAAAGAAGGTACGCAAGCAGCAATCTTGACATTTGGTACAACGATTCCGATGGCGCTGGAAGCGGCGGAGCGTCTCGAAACAGCTGGAGTTTCAGTGAAAGTCGTGAATGCTCGTTTTATTAAGCCGATGGATGAATCATATTTACATGAACTCCTAGGTAAGAATATGCCGATTTTAACAATTGAAGAAGCTTGTTTAATCGGTGGATTTGGTACAGGTGTAGTAGAATTTGCTACTGAGCATGGGTATCATAGTGCTTTAATCGAACGAATGGGAATTCCAGATCATTTCATTGAACACGGTAGTGTTACAAAGTTGTTAGAAGAAATTGGTTTAACGACAGATGCTGTTGTGGACCGCATTCATACAATGATTCCATCAAAACAAAAAAGGGCGTAACAAATGAGTGTAAAAAAAGAAAGAGTAGATGTACTATTAGTAGAACGAGGACTTATAGAAACGCGTGAAAAGGCAAAACGCGCTGTTATGGCGGGTCTTGTATATGCAAATGAAATGAGACTCGATAAACCAGGGGAAAAAATTCCACAAGATACACCGATTACGGTAAAAGGACAAGTTATGCCATATGTGAGCCGTGGCGGTTATAAGTTAGAGAAGGCATTAGAGACTTTTCATCTTGATTTACAAGATAAAATTATGTTAGATATTGGTTCATCAACTGGTGGCTTTACAGATTGTGCGCTGCAAAATGGTGCGAAGTTATCTTACGCTTTAGATGTAGGGTACAATCAACTTGCTTGGAAGCTTCGTCAAGATGAGCGCGTTGTTGTTATGGAACGGACGAATTTTCGTTATGTAACACCGACTGATTTAGAGCGTGGCTTGCCGCAGTTTGCTAGCATTGATGTTTCGTTTATATCGTTAAAATTAATTCTTCCAGTCTTAAAAACAATATTGACTCCAAATGGTGATGTTGCGGCTTTAATTAAACCACAATTTGAAGCTGGAAGAGAGCAGGTCGGGAAGAAGGGCATCGTTCGTGATCGTAAAGTTCATGAAGCTGTCGTAGAAATGATTGTTGATTTCGCAATAAAAGAAGGGTATGATGTTGAAAACTTAACATTTTCTCCAATTACAGGTGGGGACGGAAATATTGAGTTTTTAGTTCATTTAAAGTGGCATGGTGAACGTGAGATTGGTGAAAAGCATTCTCTGGTTTCTGTAGAGCAAGTTGTAACAGAAGCTCATGAGGTCTTAAAACAAAAAGGGAAAGAGGAATAACGGTTGTTGTTCCTCTTTTTGTTGGAATTGTATAATGATTGTAAAAACAATTATGTACAAGTAAACGATTATAAGTTAACATAAATAAGTGAAGTATACCAATGTTTAAACTATGGTAAGAGATAGTGTGAGGTGCAAATGTATGAATAAGGGTCAGCGCCATATTAAAATCAGAGAAATTATCGCGAATAAAGAAATTGAAACGCAAGATGAACTAGTTGATATTTTACGTAATGAAGGCTTTAATGTAACGCAAGCAACTGTATCGCGTGACATTAAAGAGTTGCACTTAGTAAAAGTGCCATTGCATGATGGTCGCTATAAATATAGCTTACCAGCAGATCAACGATTTAACCCGTTGCAAAAATTAAAACGTAATCTAGTCGATTCGTTTGTAAAGTTAGACACAGCAGGACATATGCTTGTGTTAAAAACATTACCTGGTAACGCGCACGCGCTTGGAGCACTTATTGATCATTTAGAATGGGATGAGATTATTGGAACCATTTGTGGTGATGATACTTGCTTAATTATTTGCCGTACGCCTGAGGATACAGGTGTTGTATCAGATCGTTTCTTAAATATGTTGTAACAAAAGAATCTTGTTTACTCTTTTGCTAAAAGCAGAAAGTAAACAAGATATTTTTTATTCTAGGAAAAATAGATGAATGTGAAGTGAAATATGGTGTTTTTCTAGAATGAAGTTAGGAAATCGATGGATTGACCCGTAAAACGAATGTTTGGTACAATGGAGCGGGCTAGAAGAGTAATTTATACATACAATATATATGATAAACGCAGAGTGAAAAGCGCTTAGCGAAAGCCCTTTTTAGGGGATTAGTTTATAACGAGGTGAATGGGGCATTGTTATCGGAATTATCGATTAGAAACTTTGCTATTATTGAGTCATTAAATATTTCTTTTCAAAAAGGTTTAACAGTTTTAAGTGGTGAAACAGGTGCCGGAAAATCAATTATTATTGATGCAATCAGCTTACTTGTTGGTGGCCGCGGTTCAGCAGAATTTGTTAGATATGGAACAGAAAAAGCTGAAATTGAAGGTTTATTTTATATAGAGGATGATAAACATCCATGTATTACGAAAGCTGAAGAGCTGGACATTGAAATTGAAGATGGGATGATCATTTTAAAACGTGACATCGCTGCGAATGGAAAAAGTGTATGTCGTGTAAATGGTAAACTTGTTACATTGAGTATATTAAAAGAAATTGGGAAAACACTTGTTGATATTCATGGACAACATGAAACGCAAGATTTGATGAATGAGGAACGCCATTTGTTTATGCTCGATCATTTTGATGGGGATCGTATCGTGAACCAATTAGAAATATATCAGGGCGTATACGGTAAGTATGAGCAGTTAAAAAAACAACTGAAATCCTTAACAGAGAATGAACAGCAGATGGCACATCGCTTAGATTTAATTCAATTCCAGCACGAAGAAATTCGTAAAGCGGATTTGAAAGTCGATGAAGAAAATGAATTGACGGAAGAGAGATTAAAAATCTCTAATTTCGAAAAGATTTATAAAGCGCTTGGTGATGCATACCGTTCGTTAAGCGAAGATGGTAGTGGACTTGATCATGTGCGAAATGCGATGGGACAAATGGAGAGTATTACACACCTAGATGAGGCGTATCAAGAGAACCATGATTCGATTGCAAATAGCTACTACTTATTAGAAGAGGTTGCCTATCAGCTCCGTGAAAGATTAGATATAATGGAATATGACCCGAATCGTTTAGATGAAATTGAAACGCGTTTAAATGAAATTCGTATGCTAAAGAGAAAGTATGGAAATACTGTAGAAGAGATTTTAGCGTATGCTGATAAAATAGAGCAAGAAATTTTTACAATCGAAAATAAAGATGTACATATTGAAACGACGAAAAAGAAATTAAAAGAATTAGAAAGTGTAATTTTGAAGGAAGCAACAATATTGAGCAATATGCGTCATCAACTTGCAGATCGTCTTACGAACGCAATCCACCAAGAATTAAAAGAATTGTATATGGAAAAAACGAAATTTGAAGTGAGGATTAAGAAAAGAGAAGGAAGCCATGATGATCCATTTCTAGAAGGGACACCAGTGAAACTTACGGCAGATGGATACGATCATGTGGAATTTTATATTTCAACAAATCCAGGTGAACCATTAAAACAACTTTCAAAAGTAGCTTCTGGTGGAGAGTTATCTCGTATTATTTTAGCTCTGAAAAGTATCTTTTCTAAGCATCAAGGTGTTGCATCGGTCATTTTTGATGAAGTAGATACGGGAGTGAGTGGCCGAGTGGCACAAGCGATTGCGGAAAAAATTTATCGTGTATCTGTAAACTCACAAGTACTATGTATTACGCACTTACCTCAAGTAGCATCAATGGCGGATTCACATTTATTTATCCGTAAACAAGTTGCGAATGATCGGACGATTACATCAGTTACTGTATTAAGTACAGAGGATAAGGTAACGGAGATTGCTCGAATGATTTCTGGCGTGGAAATTACCGATTTAACGACGGAACATGCGAAAGAGTTACTTACGCAAGCACATCGTTTTAAACAGACAGCAGAGGCTATCCAATAATGGATAGCTTTTTTGCTCAAATGACGATTTCTTGATTCTTCCGGTTATAAACAAAGCGTTGCAAGGAGAAATTAAAAGATGAAGTCGTTAGGCTGAATGTGGGGTAGGAGCGAGGAGAGTGAATGAATTGAAATTAGAGCAATTCCGAAAAATAATAGGTCTTTGCCTCCTTGTTTCATTAATTTTTATTGGATGTTTTAAACCGCTTCGTACGTTTATTTCATCCCCGAAGCAACTCGTTATTTTTGAGGGTCAACAATCCGAAATAGCATCATTTCCAGTTTTCCAGGCTTCATCGACAAATCATCATGTTTTTACAGTGAGTTCAAATAAAGAACAGAAATCTGGACTTGTAGTAAATTCGCATCAAAATGGTGAAGCGGATATGGTTTTTCAACTTGCTGGATTTCCAGTAAAAAAGGTAAATGTGAAAGTATTAAAAGATTTTAAAGTGATTCCAGGTGGGCAATCAATTGGAGTGAAATTGAATACAAAAGGTGTACTTGTTGTTGGACATCATTTAATTCAAACAGAGAGAGGGAAAGTATCGCCTGGAGAAGTGGCTGGTGTACAAGTTGGGGATATGATTACCGAAATTAATGGAAAAACAATTGAAAGAATGAGCGATGTGGCACCTTTTATTCATGATAGCGGAAAAACAGGTGAACCGCTTAACCTCGTCTTATTACGAGATGGTAAGTATATTCATACGAAACTAACACCAGAAAAAGATAATGGTGAATCGTCTTATCGGATTGGCTTATATATTCGTGATTCAGCTGCTGGTATTGGAACGATGACTTTTGTTCATCCGGATTCGATGAAATATGGAGCGCTTGGTCATGTTATTTCTGATAATGATACGAAAAAACCAATTCAAGTAGAAGATGGACAGATTGTTCGTTCGACAGTTACTTCTATCGAACGTGGTAGTCATGGAAATCCAGGAGAAAAATTAGCAAGATTTTCACCGGATCGTGAAGTGATTGGTAATATTACAACAAATAGTCCTTTTGGTATTTTTGGTAAATTAAATACAGGTATAAAAAATGGCATAATGGATGAAGCAATGCCGATTGCATTATCTCATCAAGTGAAAGAAGGGCCAGCGAAAATATTAACAGTTATCGATCAAGATAAAGTAGAGGCATTTGATATTGAAATCGTAAGCACGGTACCACAAAAGTTCCCAGCTACAAAAGGAATGGTTGTAAAAGTTACAGACAAACGTTTATTGGCTAAAACAGGTGGTATTGTTCAAGGGATGAGTGGTAGTCCGATTGTTCAAAATGGAAAAATGATTGGTGCTGTTACACATGTATTTGTGAATGACCCAACTTCAGGGTATGGTGTCCATATTGAATGGATGTTACATGAAGCTGGAATTAATATTTATGAGCAAGAGAAAAAAGCAAGCTGATTAATATCAGCTTGCTTTTTTCTTGAGAAATTCGTTGAAATTTTGTAAAAGTTCCGCAAGAGCTGTTTTTTGTTGTAAAATAAAAGAAAAGAGTGAACGTTTCGTTGTAAACCTATGATGGAATGTGTAAAGAAAGAAAATAAATGAACGATAAACATATTTTTTTGTGATTTTATCGGAAATTAAGAAACTTTAAAAGGGAAATTTCACACAATTGTCGAACAATTCATGTAGCCTAGAAGCTTACACATGTCGGGAGAATCGATTCGGTAAGGGAGGAAAAGCTGTGGAGAAAATTAAAGTGTGTCTTGTGGATGATAATAAGGAACTAGTATCAATGCTAGAAAGTTATGTTGCTGCTCAAGATGATATGGAAGTAATCGGAATTGCTTATAATGGTCAAGAGTGTTTGAATTTACTGAAGGAGAAACAACCTGATGTACTTGTTTTAGATATTATTATGCCACATTTAGATGGTTTAGCGGTGCTGGAAAAAATGCGTCATATTGAACGACTAAGACAGCCGAATGTGATTATGTTAACGGCATTTGGACAAGAAGATGTGACGAAAAAAGCAGTTGATTTAGGTGCTTCTTATTTCATTTTAAAGCCATTTGATATGGAAAATTTAACGGGTCATATTCGTCAAGTAAGCGGTAAAACGAATACTACAATTAAACGTCCACTACCATCTTTCCGATCTGCAACAACAGTAGATGGAAAACCGAAGAATCTAGATGCGAGTATTACAAGCATTATTCACGAAATTGGTGTACCAGCTCATATTAAAGGATATATGTATTTGCGAGAGGCAATTTCTATGGTATATAACGATATCGAGCTTCTTGGTTCTATTACGAAAGTCTTATACCCGGATATTGCGAAAAAATATAATACGACAGCAAGCCGTGTGGAACGCGCAATCCGTCATGCGATTGAAGTAGCGTGGAGTCGTGGGAATATTGATTCAATCTCGTCCTTATTTGGTTATACTGTATCGATGTCAAAAGCAAAACCTACGAATTCCGAATTCATCGCAATGGTTGCAGATAAGTTGAGGCTTGAACATAAGGCTTCGTAAGTGTTGTTGTATCAAGATGTTAAGTGTATTTCATAACAAAATTTAATAGCCGATGAATTACGTATGTAAGCAATAAAGTACGTAGATAATTGGCGGTTAATTTAAAAACCTTCTATTTATTGGATTGAAATTTTTATTCTAATAGCTAGGAGGTTTTTTGTTGTATGAACAACTTTCAGATGAATGTTGAAAACTTTTTACTTCATTGTAATGCAAAGTATCTAAGTAGGAAAATAATTCGGTCATATGACCAAACGTTGAAGTTATTTGCTTCATATTTAGAAAGAGAATTAAAGATTACGGATGTTGATAAGGTAAAACCTCTTCATATTCGGACGTATATTAAATATTTAAAATAATTATTTCTGCAATGGTAGGGATGTGCGAGAGTAGAGGCGTTAATGTTTCCGATATTATGATAGATGCCCAAGAAGTATTTCAAGAAGCCGCGATTTAATTCGTGGTTTTTATTTTTACAATAAAAAAGAACGCCTAGTGCGAGGGTTTTGGCGTTCCTTTTCTTTATTTGATAATTTGATTACAAATCCGCGTGAGTATCTTGTGCTACAATACCACCGTGGTCTCCAATACTTGCACCAGTGTTTCCATCAGCTAAGCCCCAAGGAAGGTTGTCCATGGTCATAAGCAGGTGCGGGTGTATCACCTATGTTTAATGCTAAATCAGGTCTTTGAGGTGCAGGTGTGTCACCTTTGTTCAATGACGAAAATCCTGGGTTGTTGCTAACACCAAAAGTCATAATTCCAGCTAATGCTAATCCTGTTATTGTTAATCCAATCTTTTTCATTACTTTAATACCCCTTTAGCTAATAATTTTTTTCTCGCTTCATTACTCATGTAGAAATATTTGCTTGATTTTAAATGGTTTTCCTCAGCATAAAATTTATTTGCTAGTCGTTCGGTGTATTCCTCAATACAATCCCATAGTTCTTCTTTCCTAAAGTATGAAAATCTTGCCAATATAGCAGTTTCTAATTCTAGAGTATCGGATGACTTGTTTGATTTTTCTAAAATCTTAAAGCGATATTGATACTCTTTGTTTTCTAACTCGTTACAGATATTTAAGCCTTTTTCGATTAATTGAGATGCGATTTCCGTTTCACCTAATTTTATATTTTCATCAGCTTGTAAATATAAAGCTTTAAAATGGTTTGGCATATTTTCCGTAACTTCTGATAAGTGACGAATTGCTAAAGATGAAAGATTTTGATTCGCATACATTAATCCGATGTTATTTCTAACACGTAGTAGTAATGTTTTTTCATTATTCTTGTTTAGGCTATCTATAGCAGTGTTAAAGCTTTCTTCGGCTTGTTCAAATTGTCTTAAATCTATACAAGATAGCCCGAAAATGTTATCACATAAAGCTACATTGATTTCGTAGCCCAGATGTTTAGAAAATATATCTTTTGCCATTCGTATGTGGTCAATTGCTAAAAGTGGTTTGTAAACTTGATAATAGAACGAAGCCAAACGATAATTAAACTCCGCTTCCTCTAATTCGTTGGATACAACATACATTAATAGCTTTTCTGCTTTTTCAAAATGTTCTCTCGCTTCATTGTAGTCTGCAAGAATTGTGCTGTGAACTGCTTTGAAGAAGTGGTAATAATAAGAAAGAAAGCTGTTATTAGGTATTTTAAAGGAATTAATTTTATCGAAGCTATCTTTTGTGATGTTAAGTCCATCTGTTAATACTTTATATCTAAAATCTAGTAACGAATAATATAATGATAAATGTTCATCTTCCTTGATATTGGAAAGTCTATCTTCTACTTCTTGTTTTAACTTTGTTGCCTGTATATTTTGTTGTGACAACATAGATTGATACCAGTCATTTAGCAACTTTGTAACCTGTTCATTCCCCTTCATTTGAACGTTCATGAAATCCCTTATCATTTTTTGAATATTCTTATAAATGATAGCAAGAATAAGATGTAAAGAAATTAAATTTACATATTTCTCAATATTTGTGTAACAATTTTATGTTCAATTAGATAACTGACCATATTCATTCTACCTGTTTAGTAAATTCAAATATTTGGCACAGTAAAATTTTCTTATAAAATACTGTATAAAGAAGGAAGGTCAATAAATTTTGAGGTGGGGGTCTTACTGCCCGCGAATAGTGGGATAAATATATTTCTGAAGTTTATGTAAGAATCTGCTTATGATATTATGATATATATATGGGTGGAAATATGGTGAATAGAGAAAATAAACAGTCCTGCAAAACAGGACTGGATTATTCTTCATCTTTATTTTGTTTTTCTAGCTCAACTAACTTTTGAACTAAAATGTGCTGCGGCATATGCATAATTTGCTCAAGTGGAACACCTAGAGCTTTTGATAAACGAATTGCAGTATCCGGAGAAATTTGTAATGGTTTCATAGAAGTACCTCCTTTTTCGTATAGTATAGCATAAGATTGGGGGAGTGAGGATGACTCTTATATTCGCGCACCGCGGTGCGGCGGGGGCGTATCCAGAAAATACAATGATTTCATTTAAAGCTGCGGAATCGTTTCAGGCAGACGGGATAGAATTAGATGTTCAATTTACGAAGGATAAAAAAGTTGTTGTGATTCATGATGAAACTGTCAATCGTACAACGAATGGAAAAGGTGCCGTTCGTAATTACTTATATGAAGATTTGCGAAAATTGGATGCGAGTCACCAGTTTTCGGAAAAGGTAGGTTTTTGCAAAATTCCTTTATTAGAAGAAGTGCTAGAATGGCTAAAATCGAATTGTTTGTTGCTCAATATTGAATTTAAAAATAATAAAATTCCATATTGTGGTTTAGAAGAAGAAGTTATAACACTTATACGAAAGTTTGGCCTAGAAGATCGAGTTATTTTTTCTTCTTTTAATCATTACAGTATGAAAAGATGTCATATGATGGCTCCGGATATTCAAACGGCCATTTTGTATCGAGAAGGTTTACATAGCCCGTGGGCGTATGCGCGAAAAATGGGGGCTACTGCGATTCATCCGAACTATCGTTATCTTCAGGATGCAATAGCTGAATTAACAATGGAGAGCGGAGTTGAAGTGCGGCCTTATACAATTAATGATGAAACGGTTATGCGTAAGTATTTTGATATGAACATATCGGCGATTATTACTGATTATCCAGAAGCAGCGAGAGTGTTATTACAAGCGAAAAAATGAGACCTTTCATTAGAAGGGTCTCATTTTTATGTTCTTTTATCTTCTGAAACGAGCTTGTACTTTGTTTCGTTTACGATCACGATGTACAACAAAGCCTCCAAAGATATAAAAACCGATTGCAAAGCAGAATACACCTATTAAAAATTGTAACCATAATACAGGGATTGGAGATAAAAGAATACCAAATACAGTATCTCTCATCAATTTTATACCTAGCACTGCTAATGAGATGGGGATGAGTGCTAATAGAAGAGCAAGGTAACGCTGCATAGATAACGCTCCTTTTCAGATAATTTTGTATATATCAAATGATGTTATATAGAAAGGGGATTTGTCAAGTGATTGCTGAACGAGTAAGATAAAGGTGTGAAAAATTTTGCAGAGATACTTCGAGAGGAAGTGGGATGTGTGAAACAAAAAGTATTAATTATTGGAGCGGGCGAAGGTGGAAGTACGATTCTTGGTTTGCTGCAAAATTCGAATATATTTAAAGTCGTTGGCGTTATCGATATAAATCCGAATGCAAAAGGATTACAGATTGCGCAAGAACAAGGTATTGCAGTTGGAGAAAATTTAGATTCTTTTCTTACAGTGGATGTGGATGTAATTTTTGATATGAGTGGTGATTACCATTTACATAAGGTTCTATTCGCAAAAAAGCAAGAAAATACACTCCTTATACCAGGGGATGTTGCGAAGATCGTTACGAAGTTGGCACATGAGAAAGAGAATTTAATTGAAAAACTGAAAGGCCAAACGCAGCAAGGAAATTTGATTTTAAATTCTACTCATGATGGAATGATTGTCATTGATTCAGAAGGTTATGTGAAATTATTTAACAAAAGTGCAGAACGTATAACGGGTTATAAAGCGAAAGAAGCGACTGGGAAATATATTTTAGAAGTAATTCCGACTAGTAAGTTACTTCGTATTATACGAACGAAACAAATAGAAGTAAATCATGAATTGACGTTAGGAAATGAAAAGAAGATTATTACAACGCGTATTCCTATTTTAAAAGAAGATGGAGAGGTGCAAGGGGCATTTGCAATTTTTAAAGATATTACAGAAGTTGTAGATTTAGCGGAAGAAGTTACAGATTTAAAAGAAATTCAAACCTTATTGGAAGCGATTATTTATTCATCTGAGGAAGCGATTTCTGTTGTAGATGAGAAAGGAAGAGGTCTTGTCATCAACCCTGCTTATACAAAGTTAACAGGCCTTACAGAGGATGACATAATTGGAAAACCTGCAACGACTGATATTGTAGAGGGGGAAAGTATGCATATGAAAGTACTTCGGACGCGTAGGGCGGTACGAGGGATTCATATGAAAATTGGTCAGAAAAAACGAGATGTCATTGTAAATGTCGCACCGGTTATTGTTGATGGTATATTGAAAGGTAGCGTTGGTGTTATTCGTGACGTATCCGAAATTCAAAAATTAACGCATGAATTAAACCGGGCAAGACAAATTATTCGGACGCTAGAAGCGAAATATTCTTTTGAGGATATTGTAGGAACGTCTGATGAAACGATGGCTGCAATAGAGCAAGCAAAGCTGGGAGCAAACACACCAGCAACCGTATTACTTCGCGGGGAGTCAGGGACTGGTAAAGAGTTATTTGCGCACGCTATTCATAACGGGAGTAATCGGAAATACAATAAGTTTGTTCGTGTAAACTGTGCTGCTATCTCGGAAACTTTATTGGAAAGTGAATTATTTGGTTACGAAGAAGGAGCTTTTTCTGGTGCGAAAAGAGGTGGTAAAAGAGGTTTCTTTGAAGAAGCAAATAATGGGAGTGTTTTTTTAGATGAGATTGGGGAACTGTCTGCGAATACGCAAGCGAAATTATTGCGCGTTTTGCAGGAAAAAGAAATTGTAAAAGTTGGAGGAACAAAACCAATTCCTATTAATGTTCGGGTGATTGCAGCGACGCATGTAAATTTAGAAAAAGCAATTTTGGAAGGTGAATTCAGAGAAGATTTATATTATCGCCTAAATAAAATTCCAATTCAAATTCCGTCTCTTCGTCAGCGAAAGGCAGATATTCCAGCTATATCAGAACGATTGATTCAAAAAATTAATCAAGATTATGGCCGGAATGTAGAAGGGTTAACAGAATCGGCTATTGAATATTTGCGATCGTATGATTGGCCGGGGAATGTCAGGGAGCTTGAGAATATTTTGGGACGGGCGATTATTTTTATGAACTATAATGAGATGTATATTGATGTACATCATTTGCCTTCTTTGCATAAGGAAGACCAAGTGGAATTAAAAGGAAATAATTTATTGCCGGAATTAGAAGAAAAGCCCCTTGAACATTTGGTTACGGAGTTTGAAGGGAACATCATACATGAATATTTAGAGAAGTTTGGTGGGAATAAAACAAAGACAGCGAAAGTGTTAGGAATCTCAGTTCGAAATTTATATTACAAGTTAGAAAAGTATGACCATGCAAAAAATAGCATGCAATAAATTGCGCACCATGCAATTTATTGCATGGTACGCAAAAAACAACAATTTAAGACAGGATATTATGTAATTTTCCAAAGTACTGATTTCACTGTATTTTGTATGCGTTTTCATAATTGGTATGACCAATTTGAAAAGTTGGCACGATATTTGCTTATTAAATAGACGAGGGACGACGGAAAGGGTTGATTACAAGATATGAAGTTAAAACACTTAATTGATCAAGCAGCAGGGCAGCCTAAAAAAACTGTGGCTGTAGCAGTGGCTGAAGATCATGAAGTAATTGAAGCAGTTGCTAAGGCAATTCAATTACAGTTAGCTCAATTTCGTCTATATGGAAATCAAGAAAAAATTATGGGTATGCTACAAGAGCATGACTTACAAGTTTCAGAACACGTTCAAGTGATTGCGGCATCATCAAGTGCTGAGGCCGCGGAACTTTCTGTTAAAGCTGTAAGAAATGGTGAAGCAGACGTACTTATGAAGGGGAACATCCCAACAGCAAGTATTTTAAAAGCAGTATTAAATAAAGAGTGGGGACTTCGCAAGGGTAGTGTGTTATCACATGTTGCAGCGTTTGAAGTTCCAAATTACGATCGCTTTATCTTTGTTACAGATGCAGCGATGAACATTGCACCTGATGTAGGGCAAAAAGCTGCTATTATACAAAATACTGTTGAAGTTGCCCGGGCAATAGGAATCGAATTGCCAAAAGTGGCTCCAATTGCAGCGGTGGAAGTTATTAATCCAGCGATGCAGGCGACAATCGATGCAGCGATGTTAACCCAAATGAATCGTCGTGGACAAATTAAAGATTGTATCGTTGATGGACCGCTTGCTTTAGATAATGCTGTATCACAAATTGCAGCAGAGCACAAAGGCATAGTAAGTGATGTAGCAGGTAAGGCAGACATTTTACTCGTCCCAACGATTGAAGCTGGAAACGTGCTATATAAATCGCTTGTCTATTTTGCAAATGCAAATGTAGGAGCGATGATTGCTGGCGCAAAAGCACCGATTGTTTTAACATCTCGTGCAGATTCAGCAGAAACAAAAGTATATTCATTAGCTTTAGCAGTTGCGACTGCTTCTAAATAAACCAAAAGGGTAAAACAATTAGGGGGAAATGACAATGACATTAGAAATCTTCGAATACTTAGAAAAATATGATTATGAGCAAGTAGTATTTTGTCAAGATAAAGAATCTGGATTAAAAGCAATCATTGCAATTCATGATACAACACTTGGACCAGCCCTTGGTGGAACAAGAATGTGGACATATGATTCTGAAGAAGCGGCGATTGAAGATGCATTGCGTCTTGCAAAAGGGATGACATATAAAAACGCAGCAGCTGGTTTAAACCTAGGTGGTGCAAAAACAGTTATCATTGGCGATCCACGTAAAGATAAAAGTGAAGCAATGTTCCGTGCATTAGGACGTTACATCCAAGGTTTAAACGGGCGTTATATTACTGCAGAAGATGTTGGTACAACTGTTGATGATATGGATATTATCCACGAAGAAACTGATTTTGTGACAGGTATTTCACCTTCATTCGGTTCTTCTGGTAACCCATCTCCAGTAACTGCTTATGGTGTTTACCGCGGTATGAAAGCAGCAGCGAAAGAGGCATTTGGTACAGACAGCCTAGAAGGTAAAGTAATTGCTGTTCAAGGTGTTGGTAACGTAGCATATCACCTATGCAAACATTTACACGCTGAAGGTGCACAACTAATCGTTACAGATATTAATAAAGAAGCGGTACAACGTGCAGTAGAAGAATTTGGTGCAACAGCAGTTGAACCAAATGAAATTTACGGTGTAGAATGTGACATTTATGCACCATGCGCATTAGGTGCGACAGTAAATGACGAAACAATTCCACAACTTAAAGCAAAAGTAATTGCAGGTTCTGCAAATAACCAATTAAAAGAAGATCGTCACGGTGACGCAATCCATGAAATGGGAATTGTATACGCACCAGACTATGTAATTAATGCAGGCGGTGTAATTAACGTAGCAGATGAATTATATGGATACAATAGAGAACGTGCATTAAAACGTGTAGAGTCTATTTATGACACAATTGCAAAAGTAATTGAGATTTCAAAACGTGATGGTGTACCAACTTATGTTGCAGCAGATCGTCTAGCTGAAGAGCGTATTGCAAGCTTGAAAAATACTCGTAGCACGTTCTTACGCAACGGCCATGACATTATTAGCCGTCGCTAATCTATCATATACAACTTCTACAAAAGCTGTGGTTACCTCTTACGAGGTTTCCACTTCCTTTTGAATTTATAGGTGGAGGTAGCAACATTGTCCTTAAATCGAATCCTTGTTATTAATCCGGGTAGTACATCCACAAAAATAGGTGTTTTTGATAATGAAAGACCCGTTTTAGAAGAAACCATTCGTCATGATGTGGATAAAATCGGTAAATATAAACGAATTATTGATCAATATGAATTTCGAAAAGAAACAATTTTAGAGGTTTTACATTCTCACGGTATTAATATTTCGAAATTAAACGCTGTTTGCGGCCGCGGGGGATTACTTCGTCCCATTGAAGGTGGTACGTATACAGTGAACGAAGCAATGTTAGAAGATTTGAAAAATGGATATAGCGGTCATCACGCTTCAAATCTTGGAGGTATTTTGGCGTATGAAATCGCTTCAGGATTAAATATTCCAGCATTTATTGTCGATCCAGTTGTTGTTGATGAAATGGATCCAATTGCTCGTATTAGTGGTATTTCTGGCATGGAGCGAAAAAGTATTTTTCATGCGTTAAACCAAAAAGCTGTGGCGCGTAAAGTTGCAGAGGAACTTGGTCGTAAATATGAAGATTTAAACCTATTAATTGCGCACATGGGTGGCGGGATAACGGTTGGTGCTCATAAGCAAGGAAAAGTTATTGATGTAAATAATGGTTTGAATGGTGAAGGTCCATTTAGTCCAGAACGTGCTGGAACAGTGCCGGTTGGACAGTTAATAGAAATGTGTTTCTCAGGTGAGTATTACCGCGATGAAATGATGAAAAAGATTGTTGGACAAGGCGGATTAGTAAGCCTTATTGGTACAAACGATGCAATTAAAGTTGAGAACATGGTTGAGAAAGGTGATCCTGAGGCAACACTTATTTATAAAGCGATGGCATATCAAGTTGCAAAAGAAATCGGCGGAGCCAGCGCGGTTCTTCATGGGAAAATAGATGCAATCGTTTTAACAGGAGGACTCGCATATAGCAAAATTCTTGTTGATGAGATCAAGGAGCGCGTTCATTGGATTGCTGATGTGATTGTGCATCCAGGTGAAGATGAATTACAAGCATTAGCAGAAGGGGCACTTCGTGTATTACGTGAGGAAGAAGCTTCAAAAGAGTATGTTGTACGAGAAAAAGAAACGGTAGCTAGGGGTTGAGATAATGGCAAAAGAATATGATTTAGTCATCGTTGGCGGCGGTACTGGCGGATATGTTGCTGCTATTCGTGCATCACAATTAGGGCTAAAAACAGCACTTGTTGAAAAAGATAATCTTGGTGGCACTTGTTTACACAAAGGTTGTATTCCTAGTAAAGCATTGCTGCGCAGTGCTGAAGTATATGCAACGGCGAAAAAGAGTGAAGAGTTTGGCGTTGTAACGAGCAATGTAGAGTTGAACTTTGCTAAAGTGCAAGAGCGTAAAGAAAAGATTGTAACGCAGCTTCATAAAGGCGTTCAGCATTTAATGAAGCAAGGTAAAATTGATGTGTTTGAAGGTATCGGCCGCATTCTTGGACCTTCTATCTTCTCTCCAATGCCGGGAACAATTTCGGTTGAATTTGCAAGTGGAGAAGAGAATGAAATGTTGATTCCTAAAAATGTGCTTATTGCAACAGGTTCTCGTCCAAACTCTTTACCAGGGTTAGAACTAGATGGAGAATACGTAATGTCATCGGATCATGCCCTAAAAATGGAAACGCTTCCGGAATCAATTATCATTGTTGGTGGTGGCGTAATTGGAATTGAATGGGCATCTATGCTTGCTGATTTCGGTGTTGAAGTTACCGTATTAGAATATGCAAAACATGTCTTACCGCTTGAAGATCAAGATGTTTCGAAAGAAATGCAACGTCTCTTGAAGAAAAAGGGAATTAAAGTGGTAACAGGTGCAAAAGTATTACCAGAAACATTGGTAAAAGATAATGGAGTAGCAATTCAAGCCGAACACAATGGTGAAAATAAAGAATTCAAGGCAGAAAAAATGCTTGTATCTGTAGGAAGACAAGCCAATACGCAAAATATCGGCTTAGAGAATACAGATATCATTGTGGAAAAAGGATACATTCAAACAAATGAGTTTTATCAAACGAAAGAATCACATATTTATGCAATTGGTGATGTAATTGGCGGTTTACAACTTGCACACGTTGCTTCTCATGAAGGTATTGTTGCTGTAGAACATATTGCTGATAAAGAAGTTATGCCAATCGATTACTCTATGGTATCGAAATGTGTATACAGTAGTCCAGAAGTAGCTTCTGTTGGTTTAACAGAACAGGAAGCAAAAGAAAAAGGCTATAAGTTAAAAGTAGGTAAGTTCTCATTCCGTGCAATCGGAAAAGCACTTGTATATGGAGAATCAGATGGTTTTGTGAAACTTGTAGTTGATGAAGAAACAAATGATATTCTCGGTGTTCATATGATTGGCCCACATGTAACGGATATGATTTCTGAAGCGGGTCTTGCAAGAGTACTTGATGCAACACCTTGGGAAGTTGCACATACAATTCATCCGCATCCATCATTATCAGAAGCAATTGGTGAAGCTGCATTAGCAGTAGATGGAAAAGCGTTACACGCATAAAAATGTGGATTTAGGAGGTTATGAAAATGGCAGAAGTAAAAGAAAAGCGCCATGAAGAGCTTGGCTTAAGTGATGAGCAAGTAGTAGAAATGTATCGTACGATGTTGCTTGCACGTAAAATTGACGAACGTATGTGGCTGTTAAACCGTGCAGGGAAAATTCCATTCGTAATTTCTTGTCAAGGACAGGAAGCTGCACAAGTAGGCGCAGCATTTGCACTTGATCGTGAAAAAGATTATGCATTACCATACTACCGTGATATGGGTGTAGTACTAGCGTTTGGTATGACAGCAAAAGAGCTTATGTTGTCTGGCTTTGCAAAAGCAGGAGATCCAAACTCTGGTGGCCGTCAAATGCCTGGTCACTTCGGTCAGAAGAAAAACCGTATTGTGACAGGTTCATCACCAGTTACAACACAAGTGCCTCATGCAGTAGGCATTGCACTAGCAGGGAAGATGGAAAAGAAAGATTTAGTAACGTTTGTTACCTTCGGTGAAGGCTCTTCTAACCAAGGTGACTTCCACGAAGGTGCTAACTTTGCTGGCGTACACAAATTGCCTGTTATTTTCATGTGTGAGAATAACAAATATGCAATTTCTATCCCTGTTGAAAAGCAATTAGCATGTAAAAATGTATCAGATCGTGCAATTGGTTACGGTATGCCAGGATACACAGTGGACGGAAATGACCCGCTTGCAGTATATAAAGCTGTAAAAGAAGCAGCGGATCGTGGCCGCCGCGGCGAAGGTCCAACTTTAATTGAAACAGTATCATATCGTTTAACAGCACACTCTAGTGATGACGATGATCGTGTATATCGTGATAAAGAAGAAGTAGAAGAAGCGAAGAAAAAAGATTCTATCTTTACATTTGCTGCTTACTTAAAAGAGGTTGGCGTGTTAACAGAGGAATCTGAAAAACAAATGTTAGATGAAATTATGCATATCGTAAACGAAGCAACAGAATATGCAGAAAATGCTCCGTATGCAGCACCTGAAGATGCATTGAAGCACGTATACGCAGAATAGGGGGGAACGTTTCATGGCTGTAATGTCTTATATTGACGCGATTACATTAGCAATGCGCGAGGAAATGGAACGCGATGAGAAAGTATTTGTATTAGGAGAAGACGTTGGTAAAAAAGGTGGCGTATTTAAAGCGACAAATGGATTATATGATCAATTTGGTGAAGATCGTGCGCTTGATACACCGCTTGCAGAGTCTGCAATTGCAGGGGTAGCAATCGGGGCAGCGATGTACGGAATGCGTCCAATTGCTGAAATGCAATTCGCTGATTTTATTATGCCAGCAGTAAACCAAATTGTTTCTGAGGCAGCAAAAATTCGTTACCGTTCTAATAATGACTGGACTTGTCCGATCACTGTGCGTGCACCATTTGGTGGCGGCGTTCACGGTGCATTGTATCACTCACAGTCTGTAGAAGCAATGTTTGCAAACCAACCAGGTTTAAAAATTGTTATTCCTTCTACACCATATGATGCAAAAGGATTATTAAAAGCGGCAATTCGTGATGAAGATCCAGTACTATTCTTTGAACATAAACGTGCATATCGTTTAATTAAAGGCGAAGTACCAGAAGATGATTATGTATTACCAATCGGAAAAGCAGATGTAAAACGTGAAGGTGATGATATTACTGTCATCACATATGGATTATGTGTTCACTTTGCTCTTCAAGCTGCTGAAAAATTAGCGAAAGATGGCATTTCTGCTCACATTCTTGATTTACGTACTGTATATCCATTAGATAAAGAAGCGATTATTGAAGCAGCTTCTAAAACAGGTAAAGTTCTTCTTGTAACGGAAGATAACAAAGAAGGAAGCATTATAAGTGAAGTAGCAGCAATTATTGCAGAAAATTGCTTATTTGACCTTGATGCACCAATTGCACGTCTTGCAGGTCCAGACGTTCCAGCAATGCCATATGCACCAACAATGGAAAAATTCTTTATGGTAAATCCAGATAAAGTGGAAAAAGCAATGCGTGAACTTGCGGAATTTTAATCGGGGGGACTATACATGGCTGTAGAAAATATCACAATGCCTCAGCTTGGGGAAAGTGTAACGGAAGGTACAATTAGTAAATGGCTCGTAAATGTTGGCGATCACGTAAATAAATATGATCCGCTTGCAGAAGTAATGACAGATAAAGTAAACGCAGAAGTACCATCTTCTTTCACAGGAATTGTGAAGGAGTTAGTCGCTGCTGAAGGTGATACACTTGCTGTAGGTGAAGTCGTTTGTGTGATCCAAGTAGAGGGCGCGGATGAGGTAGCTGCGACAGCTGTAGAAGAGAAAACAAAAGAGGAACCAAAAACAGAAGTGGCTTCAGCTGAAAAAGCACCAAAAGTGAAGCAACCAACTGATGGCAAACCTCGTTTCTCACCAGCTGTATTAAAACTTGCAGGTGAGCATAATATTGATTTAGATGCAGTAGAAGGTACGGGTGCAAATGGTCGTATTACACGTAAAGATATTCTGAAGCTTGTGGAATCTGGAAACATTCCGGTAGTTGGTGCGAAGAAAGAAGCAGCACCTGTATCTATGCAGGCATCACAAGAAGCACCAAAAGTGACTGCACCATCAGCTCCAAAAACAGAAGCGGCAAAACCTGTATCTGTACCGACAGTACCTGGCGATATTGAGATTCCGGTAACAGGTGTACGTAAAGCAATTGCTGCGAACATGCTGCGTAGTAAACACGAAGCACCTCACGCTTGGATGATGATTGAAGTAGATGTAACAAATCTTGTATCATACCGTAATTCAATTAAAGGCGAATTTAAAAAGCGTGAAGGCTTCAACTTAACATTCTTTGCATTTTTCGTTAAAGCAGTTGCACAAGCATTGAAAGAATACCCACAAATTAACTCAATGTGGGCTGGTGACAAGATTGTTCAAAAGAAAGATATTAACCTTTCTATCGCTGTTGCAACAGAAGATGAATTATTTGTACCAGTTATTAAACAAGCAGATGAGAAAACAATTAAAGGTATTGCTCGTGAAATTACTGAACTTGCAGGAAAAGTTCGTACAAAATCATTGAAAGCAGACGAAATGCAAGGCGGTACATTTACAATTAATAACACAGGATCATTTGGTTCTGTTCAATCTATGGGTATTATTAACCATCCACAAGCTGCTATTTTACAAGTAGAATCTATTGTAAAGCGTCCAGTTATTATGGATAATGGTATGTTCGGTGCACGCGACATGGTTAACCTATGTTTATCCCTTGATCATCGTGTACTGGATGGCTTAATTTGTGGTAAATTCTTAGGACGTGTAAAAGAAATTCTTGAAAATGTATCAGAGAATAATACGTCTGTATATTAATAAAAAGCTCGCGTCTGCGAGCTTTTTACTTTAGAAAAAATATATTTCTTCACTTTTTATCCCACAATAAAAAATGCCTTCCATTAATGTGACAATGAATAATAATGTATTATGAATTTACGAAAATACATTGCTGATATCCAGTATATAGATATACAATAAGAAAAGAATATTTTTTTGGAAAATCTTACTGATGAAACTGTAGTATAATGTATTGTATTGTTTAAAAAAGAAAGTTATTCTATATAAGTATTTTATAGATTAATGTGCAATCAGTCGTCAAAATATAAAGAATGTTGACTCCTGGTTTTTTATTTTGCCTTAACAATGTTTCAGGAGGATGTCATGAAGAGAAGTACCGAATTTCTAAAAAGTTTAGATGTAAAATTAATTTTAATTTTGTGTATATTATGCGTCACGAGTATAGCTGCCATATATAGCAGTCAACAAACAGGACAATATGGAAATTCAAATTTTGCAATGAAACAAGGGATTAACTATGTAATCGGTATTGTTTTATTACTACTTGTTGCAAGTATTGATTTAGATCAACTGCAAAAATTAGCGTGGCCATTTTATATTGTTGGGTTTGCTTCGATTATTATACTTAAGATTTCACCATTTAAAGCTTTAACCCCTGAAATATTAGGGGCAAAAAGATGGTTTAAAGTCCCAGTTCTTGGGGCGATCCAGCCATCAGAGTTTTTCAAAATTGCGTTGCTTATTTTAGTTGCTAGTTTAGCAGTCAAGCATAATGAAAAATATATGGTACGGACTTTTCAAACGGATTTAAGATTAATAGGTAAAATTATTTTAGTATCGATTCCACCTGCTCTACTTGTATATAGTCAGCCTGATACAGGGATGGTTTTCCTATATGCTGCAGGGATTGCATGTATTTTGTTTATGTCAGGTATTCAAAAGAAATTAATTGCAATATGTACAGTTATTCCACTGACCATATTGTCCACGTTAGTATTTATATTTTTGAAATACCCAGATATTTTTTTCAACAAATTGGTTACTTTACTAAAGCCGCATCAACAGTCACGAATTTTGGGTTGGCTGGATCCATTTGAGCACGTGGATCAAGGTTATCAAACACAACAATCGATTTTAGCGGTTGGTAGTGGAGGAATGGATGGAAAAGGATTTGGATATGGAAGTGTATATATTCCTGAAAAGCATACCGATTTCATTTTTGCTACAATTGCTGAAGAAGGTGGATTTTTAATTGCAGCTTTTGTTGTATTTATGTTCCTGCTTCTTTTATATCGAACAATTATAATTGGGTATTCAGCAGATAATTTGTTCGGTACATTATTATGTGCTGGAGTAATTGGTGTTTTAACATTACAAATTTTCCAAAACGTTGGTATGATTGTTGGATTAATGCCGGTAAAAGGAATTGCGCTTCCGTTTTTATCATATGGAGGAAGTTCCTTATTCTCGAATATGATGATGATGGGGCTCGTCTTATCGGTGCGGAAAACATACAAAAAGTATATGTTTTCAGTTAGTTAATTTTTATGTAAAAAGGCTGATTCGTTTTCATGCGAATCGGTCTTTTTTGTATAGATGATCTTAATCATCACAAACTAAAGGGAGTGTGAAAGTTTGTGATGATTAAGGAGTGCAAATTCATGCATATGCATATTTTTGAGGGAGCACATCATCTTTCCCATATAGAATGGATGATTCGAGCTATAATAGCATATATCTTTCTAATTATTGTTGCCAAAGCAATGGGACAACGCTCCATTGCACAACTCCGCTTCTTAGATGTGGTATTAGTTTTATTGTTAGGTGGAAATATTTCCAATGCACTATCCGATGAAAAAGTGGGTTTAACAGGCTCGATGATTACAACTTTTATGCTCGTTGTTCTTCATATCATAAGTTCGATTTTAATGTTGAAATGGGATCGGTGGAGACGTTTTTTAGAACCAGCTCCGGTTATTCTCATACATAATGGTTCAATCGATTTTAGCAATTTGAAAAAAGCAAGAATTACGGTAGAGTATTTATTTTCTGAACTACGCTTACAAAATATTAGTGATATTAAAACAATAAAATTAGCATTATGGGAAGCAAGTGGTGTTGTTTCGGTATTTCAGTATCCAGAATATGAAACGGTATCTCGGCTGGATATGAAAGTAGCTGGTAAAAAATCACCTATTTCATTTATTCTTGTAAAAGACGGGAAAATTCAAAAGGATGTGCTTACTTTATTGGGGAAAACGGAAACATGGGCAAAGGAGGAATTATCAAAAAAAGTATCAATTGAATTGATTCAATTAGCAACGATAGATGAAATGGAAAAAATAAATATTTTGTTAAAAAAATGAAATGAATACGCATTTTACCATCTTATGCATATGATACAATAGTGTGGACAACGAAATAAAAAAAGAAGGGTTTGTTTCGATGGGATATGTAGAGGAGTTACGAAAAGTAGTTGGTCATCGCCCTTTAATTTTAGTTGGTGCTGTTGTTCTCGTATTAAATGAAGGTGGACATGTTTTATTACAACAACGAACAGAACCGTATGGAAAATGGGGATTGCTTGGTGGTTTAATGGAGCTTGGAGAATCCACAGAAGAGACAGCTTGCCGTGAAGTATATGAAGAAGCAGGAATTTATGTGAAAAATTTAAAACTCATTAATGTGTTCTCTGGAGCTAATTACTTTATAAAATTAGCGAATGGTGATGAATTTCAATCTGTAACGACTGCTTATTATACAAATGAATATGAAGGTTTGCTAGCTGTCAATAAAGAGGAAGCGGTTCAGCTTAAATTCTTTCCCGTTACAGAATTGCCTGAGTACATTGTAGGATCACATAAAAAAATGATTGAAGCATATGAGAAGATAGAAAAAGAAAGTAGAAATAATATATAATAGCTATAGAAATACAAAAACACAGTTCTGGTTGGTAGTCCAGACGCATACTAGTATGTCAGTAACCTTCCCCTCCGGGATGTCCAGTATTTCTAATTTTTTTCTAAGGAGGGGCTGTCGATGAAATTGACAGTATATCATGATGGTCAGTTTTTTGTAGGAATGATTGAGGATACACATAAAGGGATTTTGTATGCAGCGAGGTATATTTTTGGTGCTGAGCCATCAGACGAAGAGATACTTGTATTTGTAAATAATACGTTGCTAACGTATTTTAATCACTTTGCCAAATGCGGTGTTAAAGTGGAAGAGAAAAAGCGTCCGAAAAGTATAAAACGTATCATAAGAGAAGCTGCAAAAGAAATGCATACAAAAAGCTTTACGAAGGCACAAGAGGCAATTAGTTTATCTTATGAATTGCATAAGCAAGAAAAGCGAGTGCAATCTAAGGAACAGCGTGAAGCAGAAAAGCAGAAAAAACGCCTTATCAAAGTGCAAAAAGCAAAACAAAAGCATCGCGGACATTAAGAAAAAACGTCTTAGGACACTTGTTCTAGGACGTTTTTTCTATACGCATAAGAAGAATACAAGTAAGTTTACTTGTATTTCTAAAACGGTAACTGGTAAGATACAGAGAGAGAGATCTAGAGGAGGGAAAACATTGATTAACTTTAACTTTTTTATGAATGATGTTGTCCGTCAAGCGCGTGAAGAAATTGTTTCCGCTGGATATACAGAATTAACAACACCATCCGCAGTTGATGAGGCATTTAAGCAAACAGGTACGACACTTGTAATGGTAAACTCAGTATGCGGTTGTGCAGGTGGTATTGCTCGCCCTGCTGCTGCGCATTCCGTACATTATGATAAACGTCCAGATCACCTTGTAACAGTATTTGCGGGGCAGGACAAAGAGGCAACAGCACGTGCACGTGAATATTTTGAAGGATATCCACCATCTTCTCCGTCTTTCGCATTATTAAAAGATGGAAAGATTGTAACGATGGTTGAACGCCATGAAATCGAAGGCCATGAGCCAATGCAAGTCATTGCAAAATTACAATCGTACTTTGAAGAGAATTGTAAAGAGGTTTAATAGAAAATAAAAAAACGGTACATACACTTATAAGTGTATGTACCGTTTTTTTATTTTGTTCCATTTATTAGGATGTTTGTGAGCAGTAAAATCCTGATTGGTGAGGGCTAATAATCAATAGAAGTTAAAGAAAGTCCCCCCTCTGATTAAAGTTGCACTTTATTAGGAGGTGAAGTTAATAACATTTGTTTATAATCATTTGTAATGAGAGGGAATATACATGAAATGTATATTTTATACACTAATCTATACATTAATCAACCTAGAAAAACCGTTTTAATAGAATTTGTATTTTATTTTTATTTTAATTGTTGCATAAAAATAAAATTATTGCTACAATACAAACATCGAATAAAAATTCTATAAAACTTTTAAATATACATTATTAGGGGGAGAAATATGAAGAAGTTATTATCAATTTCATTTGCACTTATTTTAATAATAAGTATGTTTAGTGCTTGTAGTAAGGGAGAAACAAAGGAATCGAATACGAAGAAAGATAAGAAAGTACTCGTTATGGGTACTTCAGCAGACTATAAACCTTATGAATATGTGGAAGCTTCAAAGAGTGATGAAATTATCGGTTTTGATGTTGATATTGCAAAGTATATTGGGAAAGAACTTGGTTATGAAGTGAAAGTGAAAGATATGGATTTTGGAGGATTATTAGCATCGCTTAGCTCGGGGAAAGTTGACTTTGTTATGGCTGGTATGACACCAACTCCAGAACGTAAGGGAAATGCGGATTTTACAGATATTTATTTTGTTGCTAAAAACATGATTGTTTCGAAAAAGGATTCAGGTATTAAGTCATTACAAGATTTGGAAGGTAAAAAAGTAGGGGTACAAACAGGTTCTATTCAAGAAGAAAAAGCGAATGAATTTAACAAGCAAGTGAACTTCCAGGCGGAGGGGCGTGACCGTATACCAGAAATCGTACAAGAAATTCAGGCTGGACGTTTTGATGCTGCTATTTTAGAAGATACAGTTGCTAAAAATTATTTAGAAAAAATCAAAGGTTTACAAGGAATTGAAATTCAGGAAGCTCCAGAAGAAGTAGGAGCAGCAATTGCCCTTCCGAAAAATAGTGACAAAACAGCAGAATTTAATAAAGTGATTAAGAAGATGCAAGAAAATGGTGAAATGGACAAATTAGTGAAGAAATGGTTTGGCAGCAAAAAATAAGCTGCCTTTCTCTTTTCTGTGAGAGGAATGACAAAAGATGAACTTAGATTTTTCGGCAATTACTCCGTCGATACCATATATATTAAAGGGACTAGAAGTTACACTGAAAATTGTAGCAGTATCTGCTTTAGTTGGTTTTATACTTGGAACGTTATTAGCACTTTGTAAAATTGCTAGAGTAAGAGTGTTAAATATCGCTGCTGATTTATATACATCGATATTTCGTGGTACACCACTTGTCTTGCAATTAATGATTATTTATTTCGGTGTTCCGCAAATGATTGGATATGATATACCAGCATTTTTAGCAGCAGTACTTGCATTTAGTTTAAATTCGGGTGCATATATGTCAGAGGTAATTCGTGCAGGAATTCAGGCTGTTGATAAAGGACAGACTGAAGCTGCGATGGCTCTCGGTGTTCCATATAGAAAAATGATGAAAAATATTATTTTACCACAAGCATTAAAAAATATATTACCAGCGCTTGTGAACGAATTTGCAACACTTACGAAAGAGTCGGCAGTAGTGACAGTAATTGGTGCGACTGATTTAATGCGCCGTGCATATATTGTAGGCGGTGAAACGTTTAAATATCTTGAACCGTTACTATTTGTCGGACTTGTTTACTATATTCTAGTAATTATTCTTACATTAGTCGGGAAAGCAATTGAAGGGAGAATGAAGAAAAGTGATTAAAATTGAAAACCTTCATAAATCATTTGGACAAAATGAAGTACTAAAAGGAATTACGACAACAATCGAAAAGGGCGAAATTGTTGCGATTGTTGGACCGTCTGGGTCAGGAAAATCAACATTTTTACGTTGTATGAACGTACTAGAAACACCTACAAATGGTCACATTTGGATTGGGAATGAAGAAGTGACCAATCCAAAAACAAATATTATGAGTGTTCGTGAAAATGTTGGAATGGTGTTTCAACATTTTCACTTATTCCCTCATATGACAGTATTAGAAAATATTATGTACGCACCAGTAAATGTAAAAGGTGTGGCAAAACCAGAAGCAGAGAAAAAGGCGAAGGAACTTCTTGAAAAGGTAGGATTGCTCGATAAAAAGGATGCATATCCAAACCGTCTTTCAGGTGGACAAAAGCAGCGTGTAGCCATTGCTAGAGCATTGGCAATGGAACCGGAAGTTATGCTTTTTGATGAACCAACATCGGCACTAGATCCTGAAATGGTAAAAGAAGTATTAGAAGTAATGAAATCTTTAGTGACTACAGGAATGACAATGGCAATTGTGACACATGAGATGGGATTTGCAAAAGAAGTAGCTGATCGTGTGCTTTTTTTAGATGGTGGAAAGCTTGTTGAAGATACAAGTCCAGAACAGTTTTTTACAGAACCAAAAAGCAAACGCGCACAAGAATTTTTACAAAAAATATTGTAACATGTAAAAGTTACGTGAATAATAAGGAGAAAAGGATGACAGCTTGTCATCCTTTTTTTATACTTACTGTAAATACGTTTATACATATAGGAGCAATGATATGTTTAGAATTGGATATCGTACAGTGAAAACAGCAGTTGGAACAGGTGCGGCAGTTTTTATTGCGCAGCTATTCGGTTTGGAATTTTATAGTTCTGCGGGCATTTTGGTTATTTTGTGTGTGCAAAATACGAAACGAAAATCACTCCAAGCATCTTTGCATCGGTTTTTAGCTTGCTTATTATCGATGGTATTCTCGTTTTGTATTTTTGAAACAATTGGTTATACACCACTTGCTATTAGTTTGTTACTTCTTACTTTTATCCCAACAGCTGTTATGCTTAAAATTCAAGAAGGAATTGTTACAAGTTCAGTTATTGTCATGCATTTGTATTCATTAAAACATATCACATGGTTAGCGATTGGAAATGAAATTGCAATTTTAACAATTGGAATTAGTGTGGCTTTATTGGTAAATATGTATATGCCAAGTGCAGAAAAAAAATTAAAAAGGTATCAGGAAAAAGTAGAATGGAATTTTAAAACGATTTTATTTGAGATGGCTGTATATTTACGAAATCGAGATAGTACATGGGCTGGAAAAGAATTAATTGAAACAGAGGACATTTTAAAGCAAGCAAAAGAGTTATCCTTCAAAAAACTTGAAAATCAATTTATGCGAGAAGATGATTATTATTATCGGTATTTTGATATGCGTATACAACAATTTGAAATTTTAGAGCGGATTATGCCGCTTGCAGCTTCCTTATCGTGGTCATATGAGCAATCAGATATGATTGCGGAAGTGATTGGAAACGTGGGGAATTCTATTCGTCCTGAAAGCACAGGTCTTATTTCACTTAGACAATTACAAGAAATGCGAGAGATTTTTAGAGAAATGCCACTTCCTAAGACACGTGAAGAATTTGAAATGCGTGCGAAGCTTGTTCAACTTGTTTATGAAATGGAGCAATATTTACTTATTAAAAGTAGGTTTAAAGGGAAGGATAATGTGAAAGAACTTATATAAATCCAAATTAAAAAGCCAACATCAAACCATTCTTTTTAGGTAGGCAAGAGCATCCGGCCATGCATAGAAGCGGTCAGTGCTCTTTTTCGCCCCATGCCGTGTGAAAATAAAAGAGAAAATAAGTGGAGAGTAGTTTTTGTTTTCATAGCCGCAGCTAATATGTCGAAAAATCAAAATGGATTTATATATATAGGGAAGGAATGAATCATGTCGTATTTTCTGTCCTTACTATTATGTTTTTCTCTTTCACCGATATGGCCTCTTGGAGATAATCCGCGTGCTGGAGATCCATTTATTATTGTAAATAAGCAGACGAACAAGCTTGCTTATATTGATGATGGTAAAATACAAAAGGTCTTTCCTGTAGCGACGGGAAAAACAAACGAGTTAACGCCAGAGGGAAGTTTTGATATTGTAATGAAGGCAAAAAATCCTTATTATATTGCGAAGGATATCCCTGGTGGTTCACCAAAAAATCCACTTGGCTCTAGGTGGATGGGGTTTAATGCACGAGATACTGACGGGAGTAAATATGGTATTCACGGTACAAATCAGCCAAGCTCAATTGGAAAATATATTTCACAAGGATGCATTAGAATGAAAAAAAATGATGTGGAATATTTATTTGATCGCATTCCAATTGGAACAAAGGTATGGATTGTAAAATCGAAAAGAACATTTCAGCAGCTTGCAAAAGAAAAAGGAGCTCTGGTTTACGAAAAGGTCAACCGAACAAGTTGGCTTTTTCTTTCCACGAACTTGTCTTGACATGTGTACATATCCATGTATTAATGAGGATATACGAAGATTATTGGAAAAGGAGTTGCTCGTATGTATTTGAATCCAAGGCTTTCTTATATGCAGTTTTTTATTGGCTTTCTATTCATTGTGACTTTCATATTGGCAACTTTTAATGTATGTTCTTTTCTGGTGTCAATTGTGTTCATGGCACTTTTAAATGTAACTTTTGTTATAGGAGCGTTTCAGCAAAAACATTATACCAGCTTTGTTATGGCCCTTGTGATGGCTTTTTCATTTAGTATTGTAGCGCTTGTACTAATAATAAAATAAAATATAAATCATTCATTAAAATGATTGTGATTGAACAGGCTGTTTATTTTCTATCCAGGAGAATAAACAGCCTGTTTGTGCTAAAAAAGGACGACATTATATATCGTCCTCCTTACCAAAACATACTTGCTCCAGTGAGTAATGTTGTTACAAGCATTGAAATTAGCATAACGTATATCATAACTTTTTGTGCTTTCTTATTCATGTTAAACCTCCTTACAATCATTCCAACTCTCCCTCGCTATTTGCGGACAGTAACACTCCCACTTTAAAATTCAGCAAAAGCAAAGAAGTTAGGTGGGAGATGAACTGTCCGTAAAAGCCCAATTGGTGAGGATTAATAATTATTGGGGGAATGGAGACTCCCCAATAATTAAAGTTTCACTTTATTGTATCGAGAAATGGAAACATGGACAAGGGTATAGAGAAGACAAAATTCGAGAAGTGTATCTAAAATATAACAGGAAAATTTGAAATACACAGAGAATATAAACAGCATAGGACACAGTTTTTTCGGTGCCTTTTAAAAAAGTTTTGCAAGCTGAAGAATGGAGATACGATAATGAAAATATATGAAACAGAACGTTTGCAATTAAGAGAAATCGATGAGTTGTATGCAGAGCAAGTTCTTCAATATTACGACAAAAATCGTGAGTTTTTAAAGGCGTGGGAAGAATATCGACCAGATGATTTTTTTACATTGGATTATCAAAGAAAACGGTTGCAAAAAGATGAGAAAGAATTTGTAGAAGGGAAAATTATTCGATTATGGATTTTTAAAAAAGGTGATGATACGAATATTATCGGTTGTATTTCTTTCAATTTAATTGTGCGTGGAATTTATCAGTCCTGTGTTCTTGGTTATAAACTAGATAAAGATGAATTAAACAAAGGTTATACGACAGAAGCGCTTAGAAAAGCAATTGAAGTGGCTTTTCAAGAATTCCAATTACATCGTATAGAAGCCCCGATTATGCCCCGTAACTTAGCATCTATTCAAGTTGTAACGAAGATTGGCTTTCAATATGAAGGGGTGTCCCGGAAGATGTTAATGGTAAATGGGGTTTGGGAAGATCATATGCGGTGGGTCCTTTTAAATGAGTAGAAGAAAGCAGATGGTTATCTAGATGTGTGAACCATCTGTTTTTTTAGCTTGTCTTTCGAAACTTTTGCGAAATTCTGTTATAATTAACGATGTTACATACTTAATGCAATGCAGGAGGCGCATTCTCATGATTAATCAAGAACGTTTAGTAAATGAATTTATGGAACTTGTGCAAGTAGATTCTGAAACAAAATATGAAGCAGAAATTTGCAAAGTGTTAACAGAGAAATTTACTGCTTTAGGTGTTGAAGTATTTGAAGATGACACGATGGGTGTAACTGGACATGGTGCAGGTAACTTAATTTGTACTTTGCCAGCGACGAAAGAAGGAGTAGATACAATTTACTTCACTTCTCATATGGATACAGTAGTTCCTGGTAAAGGAATTAAGCCTTCTATTAAAGATGGTTATATTGTATCAGATGGTACTACAATTTTAGGGTCAGACGATAAAGCTGGATTAGCATCCATGTTTGAAGCAATCCGCGTTTTAAAAGAAGAAAATATTCCTCATGGAAAAATCGAGTTTATTATTACAGTTGGTGAAGAATCAGGTCTTGTTGGGGCGAAAGCATTAGATCGTGAACGTATTACAGCAAAATATGGCTATGCATTAGATAGCAATGGAAAAGTGGGCGAAATCGTAGTTGCAGCGCCAACGCAAGCAAAAGTAAATGCGATTATTCGCGGGAAAACAGCTCACGCCGGTGTAGCACCTGAAAAAGGTGTATCTGCAATTACAATCGCAGCAAAAGCAATTGCAAAAATGCCCCTTGGTCGTATTGATTCTGAAACAACTGCAAATATCGGTCGTTTCGAAGGTGGCACACAAACAAATATCGTTTGTGACCATGTGCAAATTTTCGCAGAAGCTCGCTCTTTAGTAGATGAAAAAATGCAAGAGCAAGTTGCAAAAATGAAAGAAGTATTTGAAACAACTGCAAAAGAAATGGGCGGTCAAGCAGATGTTGAAGTAAAAGTTATGTACCCAGGATTTAAATTTGCTGATGGCGATCATGTTGTAGAAGTTGCAAAACGTGCTGCTGAAAAGATTGGTCGTACACCTTCTCTTCACCAAAGTGGTGGCGGAAGTGACGCAAACGTAATTGCAGGGCATGGTATTCCAACAGTAAACTTAGCAGTTGGTTATGAAGAGATTCATACAACAAACGAGAAAATTCCTGTTGAAGAATTAGTAAAAACAGCTGAACTAGTTGTTGCAATTATTGAAGAAATAGCGAAATAATTGTAAGCATACGAAAAAAATGGCGTGTAAACCATCATAGGTTTACACGCCATTTTCATTTGGATTCGATTGCTTTTACAAGGCGAATGAGCCAATATAAAAAAATCCAGGGGAGTATATACGTTGTTGCAACACGTACTAAGTGAGGTAGCAGTGCGAAGGTATTCACATTAATATTAAAAATCGGCAGTAGTAAATAATTAATAGCAATAATTAATATAATAACGAGGAACGTGTAATTGAGTTTACTATGGTTTTTCATACCACCCTCTCCTTTTACATAATTATCCATTGCTGATTTCAGTATATCAAAAAATAGTCGGAAAGAACGTGTTTTTGTGATTGAAAAGCTCCACTGTTTTTGAGGAATTTGATATAATAAATTCAGGAACAAACGTTCTTTTTCGGGGGTGAGAAACATGAGAGAAATGTATCCAAAAAACGGTCGTGTCATTCTACATGTTGATATGAATTGTTTTTTCGCGTCAGTTGAAATTGCCCATGATCCATCATTAAAAGGAAAACCATTAGCGGTTGCAGGGAATGAAAAAGAACGAAAAGGGGTTATTGTAACATGTAGTTATGAAGCAAGGGAATACGGAGTACGTACAACAATGCTCCTTTGGGAAGCGAAGCGGTTATGTCCAGAGTTAGTTGTGAAGCACCCGAATTTTAAATTATATCGCGAGGCGTCATTTGAGATGTTTCAAATTCTTTCACGCTTTACTGAAAAGATTCAGCCAGTTTCTATAGATGAAGGTTACTTAGATATAACAGATTGTTATGGATTAGGTTCACCTCTTGAGATTGCTAAGATGATTCAACAAGCATTATTAACAGAATTAGAGTTGCCATGTAGCATTGGAATAGCCCCAAATCTTTTTCTAGCGAAGACTGCGTCAGATATGAAAAAGCCGCTTGGTATTACTGTGTTTCGGAAACGAGATATTCAGGAATTACTTTGGCCACGTCCTGTTGAAGCAATGCATGGAATTGGTGAGAAAACAGCAGAAAAGCTAAAAGAAATCCATATACATACAATTGAACAGTTGGCAAAGGGAGAAGCGCATGTGATTCGTGCAAAAATAGGAAAGCACGGCGTTGATTTACAAAAACGGGCAAAAGGTATGGATGATAGAGAAGTCGATCCAAATCAAATGGGACAACATAAAAGTATCGGAAATTCAACAACATTTTCGAAGGATATGGATGAAGAGAAGGAATTGCTTGATATGTTAGAGCGCTTATCGAAATCAGTTAGCAAAAGGCTACAAAAACGGACTCTTGTCAGCTATAACATTCAAATTATGATGAAATACTATGATCGGCGTACAGTAACGCGGAGTAAACAATTAAAAAATGCAATTTGGGAAGAATGTGATATTTTTCAAGCTGCTTCACGTTTATGGAAGCAACATTGGGATGGCGATCCGATTCGATTGCTTGGTGTCACAGCTACGGAATTAGAATGGAAAACAGAATCAATTAAACAATTGGATTTATTTTCATTTGAAGAAGATGCGAAAGAAGAGCCACTATTAGCTGTAATTGACCAGATTAATGATAAATATGGAACTCCTGTTTTACAAAGAGGGAGTCAGTTATTTCGAAAGCAGGAGAAATCTTTTCGGCAGAAATTGGAAAATAAATTTATGTAAAAAAGTGTCATGGTAATTTAGTACTCATGACACTTTTTATATTTAACTCGCTTCTAAATCTAATGAAGTTTTCCATCCTGCAGTCGTTACTCCAGATTCCAAAAGCATTTGATTTACTACTTTCTCGATTAAGGCTACTTGATTTGTTACCGAGAATTAGGAAATACTCTTCGAACGGTTTCGGTAAATTCTTCAAATAACCCTGTTACTGGTTTGCCTTGGTTAATTTTGTCCGCATAGTCTCTCATTCGATCTACAAAATCAGGATTTGAAGATACAAATACATGACGAATATCTGGGTCGGTAGCTCTAACTTGATCTGCAACTTTCTTTTCTAATTGTTTTGTGATTTGTCCTTTTACATTTTCACGTAAAACAACTGCAACATAGGCATTTCTATTTGTGACGATTACATTTGCCTTGTCTATTTCTTCTAGTTCAACGATTCGATCTGCCGCTTTATTTGCTATATGCAGTCGTGTTTCATTGTTCGTGACACCGTTCGTATTATTTTTTACTCTTTGAAGGTTAGTGTTGTTTCCTTCGTATGTAACATTTCGTACGCCATTGTTTTCGCGATTATCCAATGCTTTCTCCTTTTGCTTTCCTGCACATCCAAGCAATGAAATAATTGCCAAAAAAATGATTGAAAACATCTTTAATTTTTTCAATGATATCTCTCCTTTACAATACTATGTTTTTAAAATGACCAGTTGGCCATTTATTATTCATAGTAAAAAGGGGATGATATTTTGTATATTTTTATCCCGCTATTTGTGGGCAGTAAGACCCCTATCTCAAATTTCAGTGAAAGCAAAGAAGTTAGATTGGGGATCAACTGTCCGTAAAAGCCCGGTTGGTGAGGGCTAATAATCAGTGGGGGATGAAGCGACACTGATTAAAGTTTCACTTTATAGATTATGAGATGGAGGGATTTTCATAAATCACAATCTCTGAATTGTTTGTTGTTGAAATACGTCGTGCATAATATGTGATAGATGAAGAAATGTATTCAGGTAACGTTCGATTTGTATGCGATGTGGTGTATTCATGAATTAACTCTTTTAAAGTCGTCCATTCTAGTGGTGCTGGGTGATCAGACACGAAAGAACTTACCCAGCGATCAAATGAAGATGAAAAATCAGTTTGTAAACGAAATACTTCTTTCATAGTTAAACGCTCCCTTTATTTGTAATACAATTATTTTACTATAAAACACGAACGATTGCTATTTTTTTATCGTTAACGTTCGTGTTTTATAGTTGTCTAGATGAGTAGTTCGTAGAAATTCATTTGCCATTTGAAATAACATTCCGTAAGATGAAAGATAGATTCTATAAAGAGCTGGAGGAAAGAAAGTGGAATTTGTATTTTTAGGAACTGGTGCAGGCGTCCCTTCAAAAGGGAGAAATGTTTCGGCAATCGCTTTGCAGTTGTTAGAAGAACGAGGTGAAACGTGGTTATTTGACTGTGGTGAAGCAACACAACATCAAATTTTACATACATCAGTGCGTCCACGTCGCATTGAAAAAATATTTATTACACATTTGCATGGAGATCATATTTTTGGGTTACCTGGTTTATTAGGAAGTCGTTCCTTTCAAGGAGGAACAACTCCATTAACAGTATACGGACCAAAAGGGATTAAGCAATTCATTGAAGTCGCATTATCGGTGAGTACAACACATGTTAAATATCCACTTGAAATTGTAGAAATTACTGAGGAGGGTATTGTTTTTGAAGACAAGCAATTTCATGTAGAAACGAAGAGGTTGTCACATGGAATTGAATGTTTTGGATACCGAATCGTTGAGAAAGACATACAAGGACATCTCCTTGTTGAGAAGCTGCTAGAAGCTGGCGTAAAGCCAGGGCCAATCTTTAAACGTTTAAAAGACGGTGAAGTAGTTGAATTAGAGGATGGAAGGGTTTTACACGGAAAAGACTTTATTGGTCCACCTCAAAAAGGAAGAATCATTACGATTTTAGGGGATACACGTTATTGTGAAGCAAGTAGAATCCTTGCGCAAGATGCAGATATACTTGTACATGAAGCGACATTTGCAGCAGCAGATGAAATACAGGCACATGATTATTTTCACTCAACAACAGAACAGGCAGCAAGTATTGCATTGCAAGCGAATGTGAAACGGTTAATATTGACTCACATTAGTTCGCGTTATCAAGCAGATACATATAAGGAATTGTTACAAGAAGCTCAGTTGTTGTTTGCAAATACAGAAATAGCTATGGATTTGAAATGTTTTCCAGTAGAACGATAACATTTTACAAACAATGGCAACATAAGTTTGCCATTGTTTTATTTTTTATAAAAAATTTTTTCTCTACAAGATAGTTGAAACTGTTATCATTTGATATCTATATGAACTAATACAGGGATTTTAAGATTTTTAGATGAATATGAGAAAAACACATAACATCGGTCATTTTGAAAAACTGTTATATAGATAGTTTGTCTTATTGTTACTACAAGAGAAGTAAAAAAAAATAATTCTGAAACTTTGAAATTCAACAAAAGTAAGCGTTTCATAAAAAACAAGCTATAATGAGGGCAAATTACAATTCGTCGGGAGTTACAGCGTGCATTTTAGCCATTTTTCGTAACGAAACGAAATTGACTAAAAGAGAGAGGGCATCATGGGGATTATTAAGGGAACCGTATTATTATTATTTGTACTCAGTCTTTTTTCACTCTTTAGTTTCTTGGAGAATCAGCAGGTAGTCTAGGCGGAGTAGCTGGTGCAACTCTTGTTGCGTTAGGAATGGGGGTATCACCTGTTTATGCTATGCTTGTAGGGGCTTCTGTGTTAAAATTTGGATTGCTACCAGGATTTATTGCTGGTGCGATTGCCGGACTTATGGTTATGTATGGTTTTAATGATCCGATGAAAGTAACGCTATGTTTCTTATGTATTATGGTGTCTGGTATTATTGCAGGATATATTGGCTTACTTCTATTCAAAAACTATCCAATTCGTACAGCGGAGCAAATTCGTAGTACGGGAGGAAAGGCAACAGAATCGGCAGCTTAATAGAATAGTAGTAAGCAGTTTTTTATAAAAGATTTAGGGGGAATCATGATGAAATATCGCTCAGTATTTGATATTATCGGTCCAGTTATGATTGGGCCGTCCAGTTCACATACAGCAGGTGCAGCAAGAATGGGGCAAGTTGCTCGTCAACTTTTCCGTCATGAACCAAAAAGAGTTACGATTTCGTTATATGGCTCGTTTGCAAAAACATATCGTGGTCATGGAACGGATGTAGCATTGATTGGTGGTATACTAGGATTTGAAACAGATGATACACGTATCCCAAGTGCGCTAGAAATTGCAAAAGAGCGTGGGATTGAAGTGGACTTTATTGAAGAAGAAGCGAATGCACCACATCCGAATACAGCGAGAATTCGTTTGTATAAAGGAGAAGAGGAGATTGAAGTGGTTGCTTGTTCAATTGGTGGTGGAAAGATTGAAGTGGTGGAATTAAATGGGTTTGATTTACAACTATCAGGAACAAGTCCGGCACTTCTTATTGTAAATAATGATCGCTTTGGAGCGATTGCATCTGTAGCTTCTATACTTGCCAAACATGAAATTAATATTAGTACGATGAGTGTCTCACGTAAGGAAAAAGGAAGAAGAGCGCTTATGGTCATTGAAACAGATGAATTGTTGGCAGATGAAGTTATCGAAGAAATTAAAGGACAATCTAATATTTGTCAAGTAACTATTATGGATTAATTGCAGGGGGGACACACCATGTTTCGGAACGCAGCGGAACTAGTGGCGCAAGCTAAAGAACAGAATGTAAAAATTGCAGAAATTATGATTCAATGTGAAATGGAGACAAGAAGTATCTCTCGTGAAGAAGTACTTGCAGGCATGGAGAAAAACTTAGTCGTGATGGAACAAGCGGTAGAGCGTGGTATTAAAGGTGTGAAATCACCGACTGGTTTAACTGGCGGAGATGCGGTGAAAGTACAAGAGTATATGAAGAGCGGGAAAGGTTTATCTGGGCATACGATGTTGGATGCAGTGAGCAAAGCGGTTGCAACAAACGAAGTAAATGCAGCAATGGGAATCATTTGTGCAACACCAACAGCTGGATCAGCTGGGACTGTACCAGGCGTACTATTTGCGCTCAAAGAAAAATTACAGCCAACACGTGAAGAAATGATTGAATTTCTATTTACAGCAGGAGCATTTGGGATGGTTGTTGCCAATAATGCTTGCATTTCAGGTGCAGCTGGAGGTTGTCAAGCTGAGGTTGGTTCAGCAAGTGGAATGGCAGCAGCGGCAGCTGTTGAAATGGCTGGAGGAACACAAGAGCAAGCAGCTACAGCGATGGCGATTGCTTTAAAAAATATGCTAGGGTTAGTATGTGATCCAGTTGCTGGACTTGTAGAAGTACCTTGTGTAAAACGTAATGCAGCAGGTGCATCAAATGCTATGATTGCAGCGGATTTATCACTAGCTGGTGTAACAAGTACAATTCCATGCGATGAAGTTATTGAAGCGATGTTTAGAATTGGGCAAACAATGCCAGTTGCACTTCGTGAGACAGCTGAAGGTGGACTAGCAGCAACACCAACAGGGCGTCGCCTTCAAGAAGAGATTTTTGGAAAGAGTAGCAAATAAGAGAATACAATCGTGATAAAAGAACGGAGCTCAGATCTATTTTCTGAGCTCCGTTTATTATTTTTCGTTTGTTAATTGTTCTAATGTTTTTCCAAGTTCATGTGATCGTTTTGTAGCTTGTGTAATACATGCGACGAGTGCTTGTTGAAAATTAAAACTTTGAAGAACCTCGATCCCAGCTTCTGTCGTTCCACCAGGAGAGGTGATTTCTTTTCGTAAGATAGAAGGGTGCTTAGTATTAGCTTTAAGCATTTCAGCGGCACCGATCATTGTTTGTAAAATAAGTGATTTAGCCACAGACTCTTCTAAGCCGATCTGTTTTGCGGCTTCTTCCATTGCTTCAACTACGTAATACACATACGCAGGGCCACTCCCAGATAGTGCAGTAACAGCATGCATATGTTCTTCTTCCACCACTGAAACAAGGCCAATTGTTTCAAATAAAGATTTAGCAATGTAAATGTGCTGCTCTGTTGTATGCAAGGATGGAGAAATAGCTGTGGCTGATTTTAAAATAGCGGCTGATGTATTTGGCATTGCTCGGATAATCGGAACATTTTTTTGAAGCAGGCTTGTAATAGAACTTGTAGAAACACCTGCTAATAATGAAATAACGAGTTGATTATTCGTTATATATTTTTTTATAGGTTGAAGTGCTTCTGCGACGTCTTTTGGCTTCATTGCAAGGAAAATAATATCCGCATGAGCAAGTAGTTCTTCTTTGTTATGTGTTCCTTTGACACCGTATTTTGTATGTAATTCCTGTAATCTTGTTTCATTTGAGCGGTTACTTACTGTAATTTGTTCACCCGTTACAACCTTCGCATCTAATAAACCGGCGATGATTGCTTCAGCTATAGATCCGGCACCTAGAAAGGAAATATTTTGAATAGACATGATGAAGCCTCCTTAATTTTTGTAAGAAAAACTTATAAATTTACATACATTCGTTTTATTATAGAAAACACCTTCTTTTTATCTGAAAATAATGACAAATTTTTAAAGAAGTTGTAAACTGAAGAGGGATTCATTTTTGAACCGGAGAGAGACGGGGGGCATAAACATGGTAGCAATTCATCGAATGGAGATTCCTGTTCCATTTGCAGTTGAGACAGTTAATGTGTTTTTAGTAAAGGGAGAATCATTAACATTAATTGATACAGGGACAAATACAAAAGAGGCCAGGGCAGCATTAGAAAAACAATTAAGGACTTTAGGATATAGGATAGAAGACATTGAAACAGTAGTGATTACACACCATCATGCTGATCATTGTGGACTTTTAAATACATTTTCTGAGAAGACAAATATTGTGGGCCATCCTTGGAATGAGCCGTGGATTACGCAGGATTCTCAATTTTTGAAACGTTATCAACAATTTTTTAAAGAAGCCGCATTACAGTTCGGAGTTCCAGAAGCATTTTTGAAGAATGAAGCATTACTTACGACGAAAACACTTAAATATTCTTGTAATAGATCGTTAACACATACTGTACGAGAGGGAGACAGTATTGAATCGTTACCGGAGTTTACAGTTATTGAAACACCTGGGCATGCTTCGACTCATATTTCGTTATACAGGGAGCGTGATGGACTATTAATTGGTGGGGATGCTTTAATCAGTCATATTTCCTCCAATCCGATACTAGAACCGCCATATGAAGGACAGACAGAGCGAGCGCAACCTTTACTACAATATAATCAAACATTAAAACGTTTAAGTAACATGAAGATTTCACGTATTTTATCAGGTCATGGAGAAGACATTGTGAATGTGAAAGAGCTGATAGAGGGAAGATTGCAAAAACAAGAAACACGTGCTTTCAAAGTGTTAGAATTATTAAAAGAAAAACCGATGACAGCCTTCGAAGTATGTGTGAAATTATTTCCTGTATTATATAAAGAACAATTGCCACTTACGATTTCGGAAACAGTTGGACAATTGGACTTTTTAGCATATAATCAACAAGTGATGATTGATGAATCGTCGCCACAATCGATTTATTATGCAAAGTAGGTGACAGCGATGACGGGACGTTTACAAGAAAAAGTAATCGTCATTACAGGAGCTTCTAGTGGAATTGGAGAACAAGTTGCGATGCAAGTTGCAGCGCAAGGCGCGATTCCTGTATTAATAGCGCGGACAGAAGAAAAACTACGAGTATTAGCTGGAAAGATTAAAGCGACTTACAATACGCCTTGCTATTATTACGTATTAGATGTAAGTGAAGAAGCAGAGATCGATACTGTTTTTGCAAGAATATTAAAGGATGCAGGGCAGATTGATATATTGGTAAACAATGCTGGTTTTGGTATTTTCAAAACGTTTGAAGAAGCGTCCATGACTGAAGTGAAAGATATGTTTCAGGTCAATGTATTTGGATTAGTAGCTTGTACGAAAGCAGTATTACCTCATATGTTAGAGAGAAATAGTGGACAAATCATTAATATTGCTTCGTTAGCAGGGAAAATTGCAACGCCAAAATCTAGTGCGTATGCAGCAAGCAAACATGCGGTATTAGGATTTACGAATAGCTTACGCATGGAGCTCTCAAATACAAATATTCATGTAACAGCGATTAATCCAGGGCCAATTGACACAAACTTTTTTGATATTGCTGATCAATCAGGTACATATGTAAAAAATATGGGACGTTACATGTTAAAGCCAACATACGTAGCAGAGCAAATTGTAAAAGTGATGCAAACGAAAAAGCGTGAAGTGAATTTGCCAAAATGGATGAGTGTTGGGCCAAAACTTTTTGCGTTATTTCCAGGTTTTTTTGAACGTATAGCAGGTAAATCATTAAGTAAAAAATAGGAGATTTCCATTTGGAAATCTCCTATTTTTTATTTTCCCGTAATATATTCATAAACAATATCCTCAATTGCTTCATATACATCGATATTAGGTTCCGAACCAATGGTTGTTTGGACACTTTGAATTAAAGTTTCCCGATCCTCTTTTGAAATAGGTTTACATTGATATTGCCGAAAACTTTTTATCAACATCTTTTCAATTAATTTTTCATTCATGTTTTTCCCCCGCTTGCATGTATAAATGTATTGTTTTTATTGTACTTGAAGTATAGAAAAAATACTAGCGTACATCAAAGGTGTATAAAAATTCATGTATAATTATTGTTTTTCTAGAAAAATTACGTTTTTAAAACTTTTAAAATTAATAAATATTTAATTGACTCTATAAATATACAATATTATAATCATATTTAATTTAAAGAATCGATATAAGGAGGAGCATATGAAAGTCGCGATTATTGGAGCAACTGGATATGGAGGAATTGAGTTAATAAGGTTGTTACATCATCATCCATATTTTTCGATTACATCTGTCCATTCTTTTTCACAAGTAGGGGAACGAATAACAAATGTATATCCGCACTTACAAAATTTTATTGTCCATACGTTACAAGAAATCGACGTGGATGTAATAGCGAAGGAGGCTAGTATTGTATTTTTAGCGACACCAGCAGGGGTTTCGGCGGAGCTGACGCCACGCTTGCTAGCGTCTGGTTTAAAAGTTATTGATTTATCAGGTGATTTCCGTATGTTGAATCCTTGTACATATGAAACATGGTATAAAAGGCCTGCTGCAAAGGAAGAAATTCTTCAAAAGGCAGTGTATGGATTAAGTGAATGGAAAAAGTTAGCTATTAAAGAAACGGAATTGGTTGCAAATCCAGGATGTTTTGCAACAGCGGCACTGCTAGCAGCTGCGCCATTAATGCGGGGCGGGATGATAGAGGAAGACTCACTTATTATCGATGCGAAATCAGGGGTGTCAGGAGCGGGAAAAACACCGACAACAATGACTCATTTTCCAGAGCTGTATGATAATTTCCATATTTATAAAGTGAATGAGCACCAGCATGTTCCAGAGATTGAACAAATGCTTGGTGAGTGGAATAAACAGGCGAAACCAATTACATTTAGTACACATTTAATTCCGATATCGAGAGGGATTATGGTTACTCTCTATGCAAAAGCAAAACGAGATATCCATGCACAGATATTAGAGAAGCTATATGAAGAAACGTATTGTCATGCTCCTTTTGTTCGTATCCGTTCTAAAGGAGAGTTTCCAAGTCCAAAAGAAGTAAGGGGTTCAAATTATTGTGACATTGGAGCGGCTTATGATGAACGAACAGGACGTATTACAGTAGTTTCCGTTATCGACAATATGATGAAAGGAGCGGCTGGGCAAGCAATTCAAAATGCAAACTTATTAGTAGGTCTGGAGGAAACGGCGGGATTACAATATATGCCGCTCTATCCATAAGGGGGAAGAATGATGATTGGAACAGATTCTATTATAAAAGTTGCAAGTGGATCAATTGTAACGCCAAAAGGTTTTGCAGCGATTGGTACCCAGGTTGGGTTGAAAAAAGGGAAAAAAGATATGGGAGCAATTGTTTGTGATGTTCCTGCTAATTGCGGAGCTGTTTATACAACAAATCAATTTCAAGCTGCGCCAGTACAAGTTACAAAAGAAAGTATAGCTGTGGAAGGAAAGCTACAAGCAATTGTTGTAAATAGCGGAAATGCAAATGCATGTACAGGTGTACAGGGGTTACAAGATGCGTATGAAATGAAAACGTTGGCTGCGAAACAATTCCAGCTAAAAGAAAATCATGTAGCAGTTGCTTCAACAGGTGTCATTGGAGTTTCTTTACCAATGGAAGCAATTCGTACTGGTATTTCCTATCTCGTACCATCGAAAGAAAAAGAGAAGGCGGCTTCCTTTTATGAAGCGATATTAACAACGGATCTTGTTATAAAGCAATCATGTTATCAGTTTATGATTGAAGGAAAAGAAGTGACGATTGCAGGGGCAGCAAAAGGTTCTGGTATGATTCATCCGAATATGGCAACGATGCTTAGCTTTATTACAACAGATGTAAATATAGAACAAGAAGCACTCCAGCTAGCATTATCACAAGTTACGAATCATACATTTAATCAAATTACTGTGGACGGTGATACATCTACAAATGATATGGTCGTTGTAATGGCAAGTGGGTTATCAGGAACAACTGCTATTTATACGAATCATACGGAGTGGGAGAAGTTTATGTTTGCTTTGCAAAAGGTATGTGAGGACTTAGCGAAGCAAATTGCTAAAGATGGTGAAGGTGCTACTAAGTTAGTTGAAGTAAATGTATACGGAGCACGAACAGTAGAAGAAGGGAATAAGATTGCGAAACAAATTGTTGGCTCAAGTCTTGTGAAAACTGCAATGTATGGTGAAGATGCAAATTGGGGCCGCATTATTAGTGCGATTGGTCAAAGTGGAGTTGTTATTGATCCTATCGCTGTTGATATTGCTGTTCAGTCTATTCCTGTTTTACAAAGCAGCGAGCCACAAGCGTTTTCTCAAGAGGAAATGAAACAAAAATTAAAGGAATCTGAAATTGTTATTGATGCTCATTTGCACCTTGGAGGGGAGAAAGGAAGAGCTTGGGGCTGCGACTTAAGCTATGACTATGTGAAAATAAATGCTTGTTATCGTACGTAAGGAGAGAGAAGATGAGCGAGTATATCGTAGTAAAATGCGGTGGTAGTATGCTAGAACGTTTAGAACATGTGTTTTTTGAATGTATAGAGCAGCTGAAGAAAAAATATCAAGTTATTGTTGTTCATGGCGGTGGAGCAGAAATTGATGCAAAGCTAAAGCGATTTAATATTCCAATTGAAAAGAAGAATGGATTACGTGTGACGACAAAAGAAGTGATGAATGTTGTTCAAATGGTTTTATGCGGAAGCACGAATAAAAAAATGGTGATGAATTTTCAAAAGCATGGCTTGCATGCAATCGGAGTCTCTGGTTGTGATGGGAAATTACTTCAAGTTCAGCCTTTTGATGAGGATATTGGATATGTTGGTGAAGTTAGCGGTGTAGAGACTTCACTATTAAAAGGGTTACTAGATTTGAATTATATTCCGGTTATTGCTCCAATTGGGGTAAGAGGAAACCAGGTTTATAACATAAATGCAGATACAGCCGCAGCCGGAATTGCAGCTGCGCTGGGGGCGAAAGAACTTATTTTTATTACGGATGTAGATGGGATATTGTTCGAAGGGAAGTTGTTAACGAAAGCGGATGAAGCTGAGATCCTACGTCTGATAGAAAAAGAAATTATTACAGGGGGGATGATTCCGAAAGTGCAGGCTGCTCTCACCTCAATACAGATGGGAGTCGAGCATGTCAGCATTGTAAATGGTACAAAACATTTTGTAGGAACATCAGGGGAGTGGGTTGGAACGACGGTAACAAAAGGGGTGAATATCGTATGAGTAGTCATATATTTCCGACATATGGGAGACGCAGTGTTGAAATTGTTCAAGGAACCGGAACAAAAGTGATAGATGAAAGTGGGGAAAAGTATTTAGATTTTACTTCTGGAATTGCTGTATGTAATTTAGGACATTGTCATCCTGTACTTGTAGAAGCAGTAAAAAAGCAATTACAGGAAATTTGGCATATATCAAATCTTTTTCCGCACAAGGCACAAGAAAAGGTAGCTGAATTGCTAACAGAGGGGCGTGAGTTAGATTACGTGTTTTTTTGTAATAGCGGGGCAGAAGCCAATGAAGCAGCGCTTAAACTAGCGCGGAAGCATACGGGGAAATCTCTTGTTTTAACATTTCAGCAATCTTTCCATGGAAGAACATTTGGAACGATGAGCGCAACGGGGCAAGAGAAAGTAAAAAAGGGATTTGGTCCACTTCTTCCATCTTTTTCACATATTCCCTTTAATGATATAGCCGCGCTCAGGGAGACAATGAATGAAGAAGTAGCTGCAGTTATGGTGGAAGTTGTTCAAGGTGAGGGTGGCGTCTTACCTGCTGATATTTCCTTTTTGCAAGAGATTGAGAAGTTATGTAGACAATATGGTGCTCTTTATATAATCGACGAGGTGCAAACGGGTATGGGAAGAACGGGAACGTTGTTTGCTTATGAACAGACCGGAACATCCCCAGATATCGTTACAGCGGCAAAGGCGCTTGGAAATGGGATCCCGGTTGGGGCAATGCTTGGAAAGAAAGAGCTTATGACTGCTTTTTCAGCGGGGACTCATGGTTCAACATTTGGCGGAAATTACATTGCAATGACAGCAGCAAAAGAAGTACTACAAATTATAAAACAACCTTCATTTTTACAAGAAGTAAAAGAAAAGGGAGAATACTTCCTGCAAAAATTAAAGAAAGAATTACTTGATGTTGAATGGATCACTAATATTCGAGGGAGAGGACTTATGATTGGAGTCGTTTGTAAGTGTGACGTCACATTCATTATAGAACAGTTAGAAAAAGAGGGGCTTCTTGTATTGCAAGCTGGAACAAATGTTTTGCGACTTTTACCACCACTCATTGTAACGAATGAAGAAATAGACGAAGCAGTAAATATGATAAAAAGAGTGATTTGTACACAAAAATCACCAATATTATAAGGGGGAAATTCTATGTCAACTATACAAGTACCGAAATTACAAACGAAAGATCTTTTAACATTAGAAGAACTGACGCAAGAGGAGATAATTGCGCTAATTGAATTTGCAATGTATTTAAAAAAAGAGAAGCATGAACCTTTATTAGAAGGGAAAATATTAGGATTAATTTTTGATAAACATTCAACTCGTACGCGTGTTTCTTTCGAAGCAGGAATGGTACAACTCGGTGGACATGGAATGTTTCTAAGTGGAAAAGAAATGCAACTTGGCAGAGGAGAAAGTGTTTCAGACACAGCAAAAGTATTATCTCATTATATTGATGGAATTATGATTCGTACATTCTCGCACGCAGATGTAGAGGAGCTTGCGAAAGAAGCAAGTATTCCTGTTATTAATGGATTGACAGATGATCATCATCCGTGTCAGGCATTAGCTGATTTGATGACAATTTATGAAGAAGTTCATACATTTAAAGGGATTAAACTTGCTTACCTAGGGGATGGAAATAATGTATGTCACTCTTTACTGCTAGCAAGTGCAAAAGTCGGTATGCATATGACAGTGGCGACTCCCCCAGGGTATGAACCGAATGAACAAATTGTAAAGCGTGCGCTAGAAATTGCAAATGAGACGGGAGCAAATATTGAAGTTTTGAATGATCCGGAGTTGGCAGTGAAAGGTGCTGACTTTATCTATACCGATGTTTGGATGAGCATGGGGCAAGAAGATACGGAAGGGAAATACCAATTATTTCAACCGTTTCAAGTGAACGAAAAACTTGTTCAGCATGCGAAAGCAACGTATCGCTTCTTACATTGTTTACCCGCTCATCGTGAAGAGGAAGTAACAGGAGAAATTATAGATGGATCGCATTCTGTTGTCTTTGCGCAAGCAGGGAATCGATTGCACGCTCAAAAAGCATTATTGGTAAGTCTACTTCAAAACATCAAAAAACCTTCCTAATCGGGGAGGTTTTTTTGTTACGAAATGTCTGATGTATATTTGGTGAATGTTCTTTGTATCATTTATAATAAGATGAAGTTAGTATAAGTGAAGTTAAATAGGGTTGTTTGTGTCGTAGTATTAAGTTCATACTACGAAGAGAAAAAACTATTAAAGAGATGATAATTGTGCAAACAGGTAAAAAAACATATTCATTTTTTCAACGTATTTGGAGAGTGCTTAAATTTCATTATTATAAGTTGCTCCGGTCGCCAGAAGGAGCGAAGAAAGTGTCACGTGGATTTGCGATTGGATTTGCTTTGGAAATGTTGGTGATTTATACAGCGTCACTTGTTTATCTTATTTTTTATCCAATTGTACGCTTAGCAAAGGGATCTTTTCCAGCAGCGGTTATTGGTAATATTATCGGAAAAATATCATTTCTTCCGGTAATTTTGTTTCCGTTTGCATATGCATTAGGGAAAACTTTATATCCATTTGAAATAAAGGTAATTCAGCATAAACCATATACAATATCTGATCTTTTCTCGAGTAATATTTTTATTATGTTAAAGAGCTTATTACAGAGTGAAGTATATGTATTAATTGGGATGACAATTTTCGGGGTTGTATTTGGAGTAATATCTTATTTTGTTGTGCATTATTTATATGAAAAGAACCGTAAGTTACGTTTGAAAAAAAGAAAAAAACGCGCGAGAGAACCACTTGTACAAATATAAAGAATGTCACATTCATTTTCCGCCTTGAATATGCTTAAAAAAGGAGGGTGAATGAATGTATTATTACTATGTACCTCAAGCATACTCATATGTGCATTATTATCCTGTTCCTTATACAAGGCAACAGTTTGAAACATATCAGCAAGCGCAGCCTTCTCCGGAGCAAAAACCATACTTAACAACATGGCCGTATTCAAATGTATATTATGGAAACTATTATGAATCATAAAGCTGCTTCCTTTGGAAGCAGCTTTATACGTTTGTTTTCAAAATTAAATTTTGAATCGTTTGAAGCGAGTGAATGAGTTGTTCACGATCGCTTTCCGATAATGTTTGAAAGTTTTCTTTTAGTTTGTCTAAAATGAATTGTTGATATTGACTTACTAACGATTTCCCTTCTAGTGTTAGAGAAATTAAAATGACTCGTCGATCTTTTTCGCTGTAATGACGCTCTATAAGTTCTTCTTGAATCAATTTATTTAATAGAGGTGTCATGTTGGGCCTTGAAATCGCTAATCGCTTTCCGATTTCTGACACTGCTAATGTGCCACGTTCATGCAATAGCAGTAACACCTGTGTATGTGACGGTGGCATGTGCCTTTGTGAAGAAAACTCTCCAGGAAGCATAAATTTGCGATAAAAAAGAGGCACTAACGAAAGAAGATGATCAACAATACGTTCCCATTCGCGTGATTCCATATAAAGGCCCCCTTCCATTATCATTGTAACAAAAAAAGGTACCGTATAAAAATAGAATTGTTCGTTTTTGTTTTAATATTTGTAGGATAGAACTTGTTTAGTAAACGCGTTGGCAATAATTTCATAACCTTTATCATTTGGATGTACTTGATCGTACAGTAATTCTTTTTTATCATTTGGTATTAATTTTCGAATTGGTAAAACAATGGACGGTTGATTCGCTTTTGAAATTGAGTAAACCGCATCATTCCAGCCATCTAAAAACATATCTGCATAAGAAGCAATTGAATCATCGAGTTGTAGAGGGTTATAGAGCTCAGATAGAATGAGTAAAGCATTTGGGTTGAGAGTTCGAACTGTCTTTACAATGTTTTTTACGTCTTCTTCAAAATGAGTTTTTTCTTTATTTAACATTTTAATACCATCTATAACACCTACATCACGATTTAAACGGAATAAATTATTTCCTCCAATATTAATGGTAATTAAATTTGCTTTTTGAATTTTTTGTTTTACTTCTTCTGATTGAACCTTCTGAACAAGACGATCCGTTGTTAACCCGTTTACACCGAGGTTTTCTACTGTAATTGGTTTATGAATTTGTTCCCCTATTTGATTAGAGGCTAGCTCCGCATATCCCCCTTGTGTAGAGCCATATCCTTTTGCGAGAGAATCGCCTAGGACAAGATGATAGAAGGAATCATTTGTTTGTTTATCAATCCAACGAGGGGCAGATGTTGTTTCTTTTTCCTTTTGTTTTGTCTCATCGTTCTTTTCGAAATACGAATAAGAAATGATTAGAAGGAGGAGACAAAGTATAGTTAAGATGACTTTTTTCATAAAATTATCCTCCTTGTAATTGGTTATTGTATCATATTTAGCTGTATAAGCAATGGAAGGTTATATTATATCTTTATGTAAAGTTTACAATAACTTTACATAAAATTTGTAGAAGTATGTCAAAAATTATTGACGATATGAAAGTATGTTCGATATGATAATGTCAGATAAGGTGAAACTTCCATCAGTGGGGGATTTTCTTCATCCCTTCACCTGATGGTTAGTTGAACCAATCGGGCTTTTACGGGCAGTTGATCCCCCATCTAACTTTTTTGCTTCTGCTAAATTTTGAGGTGAGGATCTTACTGCCCGCAAATAGCGGGATAAGTGAATAGGCATCACTCTAATATTCTAATATGAGGAAATAAGAGAATGAAGGTAGAGAATACTTTATTAGAGTTTGATGAAAAGTTCATTTTATTTGTTTTTAAAGGGACAATTTAATAAGGGGGATTTTTTGTGAAGAAATCAAAGAAAGCGCTAGCAGGAGCGACGCTTGCATTAGGTGTTATCGCACCTCAAGTAATGCCAACTATTGCTCATGCAGAGGAACAAGCAGGAGAAAGTACAGTTAATTTACGAATATTGGAAACTTCGGATATTCATGTTAACTTAATGAACTACGACTATTATCAAACGAAAACAGATAATAAAGTTGGTTTAGTTCAGACAGCAACTCTTGTAAATGAGGAACGTGCAAAAGCGAAAAACTCTGTACTATTTGATGATGGGGATGCTCTACAAGGGACGCCGCTTGGGGATTATGTGGCGCAAAAAGGTTTGGATGGAAACTATGTTCACCCTTTATATCGTGTAATGAATTTAATGAAGTATGACGTCATTTCTCTTGGAAACCATGAGTTTAACTATGGCTTGGATTACTTAAAGAAGGCGACTAGTAAAACGCAGTTCCCGGTTATTAATTCAAATGTATATAAATACGATGGCGATGATATTGAAGAGAATGATGAAAACTACTTTAAACCGTACCATATTTTTGACAAAGTAGTAACAGATGAAGCTGGCAAAACACAAACAGTGAAAATCGGTGTAATGGGCTTTGTACCACCCCAAATTATGGGCTGGGATAAAGCGAATTTAGAAGGAAAAGTAAAAGCGAAAGACATTGTACAAACGGCAGAGAAATTGGTTCCAGAAATGCAAGCTAAAGGTGCAGATATTATTGTTGCATTAGCCCACTCTGGTGTTGATCAAAGTGGTTATAATGCTGGCATGGAAAATGCATCATATTATTTAGCAACAAAAGTGCCTGGTGTTGATGCAGTGTTAATGGGACATTCTCATACGGTAATAACGGACAAGTTTAACGGTGTTCCAGTTGTGATGCCAGGTGTTTTTGGAAGTAATTTAGGTATCATTGATATGGAGCTGAAAAAGGTAAACGGCAAGTGGGAAGTACAAAAAGATAAATCAGTTCCAAGTGTTCGTCCGATTTCTGATAGTAAAGGAAATGCATTAGTAGAATCTGATAAGAAATTAGTTGATGAAATTAAAGAAGATCATGAAGCGACAATTAAATATGTAAATACACCTGTCGGTAAAACAACAGCACCAATTAATAGTTATTTTTCACTTGTACAAGATGATCCATCTGTACAGCTTGTTACGAATGCCCAAAAATGGTATGTAGAAAAGCTATTTGCAGAAAATGGACAATACAGTAAATATAAAGGAATCCCAGTTTTATCAGCAGGTGCACCTTTTAAAGCGGGCGGCCGAAATGGTGCAACTTATTATACTGATATTCCAGCAGGAACTTTAGCGATTAAAAACGTTGCTGATTTATATGTATATCCAAATACACTGTATGCTGTAAAAGTAAATGGTGCACAAGTAAAAGAATGGCTTGAAATGTCTGCAGGCCAGTTTAATCAAATTGATCCAGCTAAAGCAGAAGAACAGTCATTAGTAAATGTAAACTACCCTACATATAACTTTGATATTTTAGATGGCGTAAAATACGAAATTGATGTTACACAACCAGCAAAATATGATAAAGATGGAAAAGTAGTAAATCCAAATGCGAATCGTATTGTGAACGTATCATATGATGGGAAACCAATCGCTGATAATCAAGAATTTATTGTTGCTACCAATAACTACCGTGGTAGTAGCCAAACATTCCCAGGTGTAAGTAAGGGAGAAGTTGTGTATCAATCTCAAGATGAAACACGTCAAATCATTGCGAAATATATGAAAGAAACACCAGTTATTAACCCGGCAGCAGATCAAAACTGGGCGTTTAAACCAATCGTTGCTGAAAAATTAAATACGACATTTGACTCTTCACCAAATGCGCAAAAGTATATTACAAAAGATGGGGAAATCTCTTATGTTGGTCCATCTGAAAATGAGTTTGCGAAGTATGCGATTGATTTAACGAAAAAGAATGATGGGGACAAACCAACACCACCGCCAACGACAGGCGAAGGAAACGATGGGGACAAACCAACACCACCGCCAACGACAGGTGAAGGAAACGATGGGGACAAACCAACACCACCACCAACGACAGGTGAAGGAAACGATGGGGACAAACCAACACCGCCACCAACAACAGATGAAGGAAACAGCGGGGACAAACCGACACCACCTACCAATGTAAGTGAGGATAAAGAAACAAGCAAAGATGATCGTGATTTACCAAAAACGGGAGCGAGTGTCTTCTCTACAATTGGAGCGGGACTTGCGTTTGTTGGAGCAGGCGTGTTTATGTTATTTAGACGAAAAAAAGCAAATAGATAATAACGTTCGCAAATAGAGGAATAAAGAAAAAAGGGATTACCACTATCGGTAATCCCTTTTTCTTTATATTTCATTTAAGAAACTGAAACAGTTTTTTCTTTTTTCCATGAAAGCCCGAATCCTGTGAATCCAACGATAATTGTAACGATTGGGCAAGCTAAGCAGAAAATTGAGTATGGAACATAATCAATTGTTGGAACGCTTAGTACGTTTGCTAAGAAGACGCCGCTTACGCCCCATGGTACAAGAGGATTAACAACTGTGCCTGCATCTTCTAGTACGCGTGATAAATTACGGCGTTCTAAACCGACTTCATCGTATTTGTTAGCAAATGCTTGTCCTGTTAAAACGATAGATAAGTATTGCTCACCAAGCAAGAAGTTAACTCCAATTGCTGTTGAAGCGGTAGAAATAATTAAACGAGTGCTTGTCTTAACGAAATTAGAAATAATGTTCATAAGCTGAGTAATAATGCCAATTCCTTGTAGTAACCCACCCATAGAAAGAGCAAGGAAAATAAGTGCAATTGACATAAGCATACTTTGTAATCCACCGCGTGATAATAAACTATCAATATCTTTTATGCCTGTCTTAGCAACATAGCCATCTTGCATAATTTTCATCAAATCAGCAAGTGATGTACCCGGCTTGAAAATAAAGAGAATGATAATACCAGCTACAATGCCAGCAAGTAAAGTTGGAACAGCCGGTACTTTTTTAAATGCGCATACGAATAGTAATAGAATCGGAATAAGTGTGACAATTGAAATGATTGTATTCTTTTCTAACGCATTTGTAAAAGTAGAGAAATCAACATTTCCTGAAGAACCACTTCCTAAAATGAAGAAAGCGATAAAGGCAATAATGAAAGCAGGAATTGTTGTCCAAAGCATGTTACGAATATGTTCAAATAGATCCACTCCTGTTACAGCAGGAGCTAAGTTTGTTGTATCCGATAAAGGAGACATCTTATCCCCGAAGAAAGCTCCAGAAACAATTGCACCAGCAATAAGTGCTGGATCGTATCCAAGAGCAGTACCCATTCCCATAAAAGCAAGTCCTACTGTCGCTGCTGTTGTAAAGGCGCTGCCGATACTTGTTCCGACAATTGCACAAACAACAAAGACTGTCGGGATGAAAATCTTTGGTGCTACAAGCCCGAATCCGTATACCATTAATGTTGGAATTGTCCCAGCAGCGATCCAAACGCTAATTAATACACCGACAAGTAAGAAGATGAAAATGGATGGAATACCAGCTGAAATACTACTTATCATTCCTTTTTCCATAGTAGACCAAGGGATTTTTTTAATAAATCCAAATGCTAATAATACAATAATGCCAAATAAAATTGGAATGTGTGGTGATGTTCCTAATTGAATAACGCTAAAGCCAATACAGAAAAAGATGAAAAATGTTAAAAGAATAGATTCAATTTTTGAAACCATTGTTTGCCCCTCCTAATAATCTAAAATAGTTCTTTTTTATATAAAATTCGCCAATATTGTATATTTCCTTCTAAAATTTAGAATTTTGCGACAAATTACCGGTAATTGTTTAGCATCATAAAAAAACGTCCCTGCATATAAATATGCAGGGACGAAAAGAATCGCGGTACCACCCTAGCTTGTGAAATGAACGTAGCACAAAATAAAGAGTCGTATAATATGCACCAACAGAAAATAAAAAACGCCCCTGCAGTATATGCAGGGACGAAAAAAATCGCGGTACCACCCTAAATTGTGAAACAGTTTCATTTCACCACTCTGTAGAAATAACGGTCCATAACCGTCTTTCACTACTCCAAACGTTTCGTAAAAGAAGCTCCAGGGGGTAATTCATAATTCGCTCTGTACTGGTTCGCACCGACCACCAGCTCTCTGAAATCAGGAAACGAAATACTACTAAATCCTATCATCGCCGATTCATATGATGTTAGTTAAATTTTTATCACATATCTATCACATATGTCAACATATATACTTATTATTTTTTTAAAGAAAATAACGAGAGAATGTTTTTTTTAGTTCTTATTTGTGCGTTATAATGAAAATAGAAAGGAGGGGAGTGAATGAAGAAAAAATTATTTCTTTTGACAACCTTACTTGTTCTTGGTGGAGGTGCTGGAATTTATACAGTATTTGCGGCATCACCAGATCAACCGAAATTAAAGGTTGAGCAAAAAGTAGAAACAAAGGAATTAGAGAAAGTCAAAGAAGAAAAGAATAGAGAGAAAACAGCTGCTAAATTAGGTGTTCCTCTTGAAGGAAAAACAGAAAAAGAAATTCAAAAAGAGTTAAATACAGCAAGGTTTGAAAAGCGTCATGAGCTGCTTATAGAACATGCAAAAAAACTTGGAATTGATACTGAAGGGAAAAAAGACGAAGAGATTATTTTGGAAATCGGAAAGATTCAGCATGGAAAATAAAACGACTTATCTTATGATAAGTCGTTCTTTTTTAAGAACATTTACCTTTTAAAATAATTGACAGTATTTTAATTTTAATGTTAACTATATTTATATAAAAGTTAACATTAGGGGTGACAATTGTGACTGTTAGTAGCAATACAAGTAAAAGAACAACCTATACATATGAAGAGTTGGCTGAGAAAAATAAAGCATACGTATGGCATCCATTTACGCAAATGAAGGACTATTTAGCGGAAGATCCAGTTATTATTGAGCGAGGAGAAGGCCGTAAATTATATGACGTAAATGGAAATGGTTATTGGGATGGCGTTTCATCCATTTGGCTTAATGTTCATGGACATCATGTTCCTGAATTAGATAATGCAATTCGTGAACAATTAAATAAAGTCGCGCATTCGACTATGCTAGGACTTGCAAATGTGCCATCGATTTTACTTGCAGAAAAGATCATTGAAGTTGTTCCGGAAGGTTTGAAAAAAGTATTCTATTCAGATTCTGGTTCTACAGCTGTTGAAATTGCAATTAAGATGGCTTTTCAATATTGGCAGCATAAAGGAAAACCTAAAAAACAAAAGTTTATTACATTAAAAGAAGCATATCATGGAGATACAATTGGAGCTGTTTCAGTAGGAGCGATTGACTTGTTTCACCAAGTGTACAGTTCGCTCTTATTTGAAGCAATAAAAATGCCATATCCATATACATATCGTTCTCCTTATGGGGATGACAAAGAACAAATTGTTCAAAAACATTTGGAAGAAATGGAAGAGTTATTAAAAGAAAAACATGATGAGATTGCAGCGATTATTGTAGAGCCGTTAATGCAAGGTGCAGGCGGTATGATTACAATGCCGAAAGGATATTTAAAAGGTCTTCGAGATCTTTGTACAACATATAATGTTTTATTTATTACAGATGAGGTGGCAACGGGATTTGGTCGTACTGGAAAAATGTTTGCTTGTGAACATGAAAATGTTACACCGGATATTTTAACAGCTGGAAAAGGCTTAACCGGTGGGTATTTACCGGTAGCTATTACTGTGACAACAGATGAAATTTATGATGCTTTTTTAGGTAGCTATGAAGAGCAGAAAACATTTTTCCATGGTCATAGTTATACCGGCAATCCATTAGGTTGCGCAGTTGCAATTGCTAATTTAGAACTTTATGAAAAAACAAATCTAGTAAAAGATGTTGCATACAAAGCAGAATATGTAGGGAAACAATTGGAAGCACTTTATGAATACAAACATGTTGGAGATATTCGTCAGTGTGGATTGATGGTAGGAATTGAACTTGTGAAAAATAAAGAAACGAAAGAGCCGTTTGAGTGGACGGAGCGAGTAGGCGTGGAAGTGTGTAAGCGATCAAGAGAACTAGGAATGATTTTACGTCCGCTTGGTAATACCATTGTATTTATGCCACCGTTAGCATCTCAAGTAGATGAGATTGATGAAATGCTGCACATTTTATATCAAGCAATTGCAGATGTTACGGAGGGAGAATAATGGGTGGCTTTTTTATAACGGCAACGGATACGGAAGTGGGAAAAACAGTTGTTACAGGTGCATTAGCAGGAGTATTTAGAAATCGCGGGTATAACGTAGGGATATATAAACCATTGCAAAGCGGGCACATCGCTTCGAATCCAGAAGGGGATGCAGTTAGATTGAAAATGGCATCAGGAGTAATGACAGAGGCTGATCGCATTTGTCCTTATTCTATTGAAGAACCTCTCGCGCCAAGATTGGCAATGCGGCGAGCAGGAAGAACTGTGACACTAGCACAAATTACGGCTCATTATAATGAGTTAATGACAGAATTTGATAGTTTGCTTGTAGAAGGTGCAGGTGGTCTTGCAGTCCCATATACAGAAGATGCTTTAGTGGTTGATTTTGCAAAGGAATTGAAATTACCACTTATTATTGTCGCGCGTCCGGCGTTAGGTACTGTGAATCATACCGTTTTAACGATTTCGTATGCGAAAGCCCATGGTTTAACAGTTGCGGGTGTTATTTTATCCGGCTGTAAGGAATGTGAGAAGGAACGTGTGCAAGAGAATAAAGAAATGATTGAGGAGTTAAGTGGTATTCCGGTTTTGGGTTTACTACCAGAGCTTCAAGAAGGGTTTACGCGTGAAGAACTATTGAGAGCAGCAGAAGAGAATATTACGATTTCAAATTTAGAGGAGTTCGTCAAACATGGATCAAACGTGGAATCTACACTTTCACTCTAGTTTAAATCGTTTGAAAGAGAAATCACAATATCGACATGTAGTTATGACTGAGCAAGCTGAAGAACCATGGCTTATTAGGAATGGAAAACGTATGTTAAATTTAGCTTCGAATAACTATCTAGGCTTGGCGGGAGATAGACGATTAAAAGAAGCGTCTATTGTAGCGACAAAGGAATATGGAGTAGGAGCGACAGCATCACGACTTGTTGTAGGAAATTATGCACTATATGAAGAGGTAGAACAGAGTGTTTGTGATTGGAAAGAAACTGAAAAAGCAATCATTGTGAACAGTGGATATTCAGCAAATGTCGGGGCAATCTCTTCTTTAGTTGGGCGTCACGACATTGTTTTTAGCGATAAGTTAAATCATGCCAGCATTGTTGATGGGATTATGCTTAGCGGTGCAGAACATAAAAGATATCGACATAATGATTTAGAATATTTGGAAAGATTGTTGCAGATGGCACCTGTCGCAAAGCGAAAGTTAATCGTAACAGACACGGTTTTCAGCATGGATGGAGATGTTGCGCATCTAAAAGAGTTGATTATGCTGAAAGAAAAATATGGAGCATTATTGATGGTTGATGAGGCGCATGCAGGTGGAATATATGGAAAGCATGGTGCTGGTTTAGCGCATGTAGAGCAGGGACTTTCTGAAGGAATCGACATTCATATGGGAACGTTTAGTAAAGCGCTAGGGTGTTATGGAGCTTATTTAGCAGGTGATGCAATTTGTATCGATTATATGAAAAACACGATGAGAAGCTTCATTTTCACAACAGCATTACCGCCAGGGACACTTGGCGCAATGAAACGTGCAATTGAAATTGTGAAGGAAGATGAGGGAAGACGGCAGCGGCTCTTAGAAAATGGAGCTTATTTCCGCAATGCTTTAGAAGAAGTTGGTTTCAATATTGGTGATAGTTCAACACATATAGTACCAATTATTGTGGCGTCGAATGAAGCTACACTACATTTTAGTAAAAAACTGCAGGAGGCAGGAATTGCTGCAATTGCTATCAGGCCACCAACTGTTCCTTATAATAGTTCGCGAATCCGATTCGCAGTTACATCTGAACATACAAAAGCTGACTTACAATGGGCTATTGAGAAAATCATTCGAATTGGTAAAGAAGAGGGGGGAATGAGATGAAACAGCCCGAGCTTATTTTCATTCCTGGATGGGGGATGGAAAAACAAGTATGGGATCCATTACTTCCGTATTTTCAGGAATATTCTGTCTGGCATGTTGAATGGCGTGGTGTAAAAGAACTTAGTGAGTTTGCAGAACGAGTAGCAGAAGCTGCAAGAGGGCAGGATGTGATTTTGATTGGATGGTCACTTGGTGCATTAGCTGCCCTTCAAGCATGTGATAGAGTGCGGGTAAAAGGGATGATTTTAATAGGTGGTACAGCAAAGTTTACAGTGGATGAAAATTACGAGAGTGGATGGAAACTTCCTTTTGTAGAGCGGATGAAAAGAAGTTTAGTGAAGCGAAAGGACCACACATTGGAGCGTTTCTATAAAAGTATGTTTACAAAACAAGAGATAAAAGATAGTGAACAATTTGAAGACATTGCAGAACGTTTTCAAGGTGATTTCATTGAATCTTTACAGCTGGGACTTGATTATTTAATAGAGATGGATATGAGAAGTCAGTTAAAGCATGTAAAGATGCCGGTATTACTTCTTCATGGAGAACAGGATGCGATATGTCCACTATCTGCTGCTCGCTATATACAAGAAAATACGAATGGGGCGCTTAAAGTAATAAATGGAGCTGGGCATGCACTTTGTGTAACTGATTCCGAATATTGCGCAAATGAAATCATCCAGTTTGTAGAGGGGATACAAAATGATCAACAAAACGTTATTACAAAAACGATTTAATGGGGCAGCTGTATCCTATGATCAATATGCAAGTGTACAAAAAAAGATGGCGCAACAATTAATTTCTATAATGAAAAAACACTATCACAAGATGTCGTCTATCCGTATTTTAGAACTCGGATGTGGCACAGGCTATTTGACTGAGCAATTAGCTGTTTCCTTTCCAAATGCAGCAATTACTGCAATTGATTTTGCTGAAAGTATGATTGCTGTTGCGAAAACGAGAAATCACGTGGAATCTGTGACATTTCGGTGTGAAGATATTGAACATCTTACATTAAGTGAGTCATTTGATGTCATTATTTCAAGTGCAACATTTCAATGGCTAAACGATTTGCAAACAACGGTGAAACGTTTATATCATCATCATTTATTTGAGGATGGCTTGTTGTTATTTTCAACATTTGGAGAGCAAACATTTCAAGAACTTCATACGGCATTTCAAAGTGCTAAAAAAGAAAGAAATATGCAAAATGATGCATCTGTTGGACAACATTTTTTAACGAGAGAACAGCTGCAAGATGTATGTGAAAGTGTAACAGAGGATGTTCATGTTTCTGAAACATGTTACATAGAGAAGTTTGCTACAGTTCGTGAGTTTCTGCAATCGATTCGGAAAGTAGGCGCGACGAATAGCAATGCAGAATCTTACTGTCAAAGCCCGTCTATCTTTCGAACTATGCTCCGCATATACGAAAAAGATTTCACGGAAGAAGGGGAAATTGTAGCAACGTACCATGCTTTATTTGCGTATATTGAAAAAGAGGGGAAGAGAAGAAATGAAACAAGTACAAACAAAAGTAGATTGGAAGCAAATTGCATCTGAAGTAGTAGAGGGCAGAAGTATAACGAAAGAAGAAGCGATAGCTATTTTAGAAGCAGATGATACAGAAGTATTAGAGATTATGAATGCAGCTTATATCATACGTCATCATCATTTTGGTAAAAAAGTAAAATTAAATATGATTATTAATACGAAATCTGGATTATGCCCAGAAGATTGTGGGTATTGCTCACAGTCTATCGTTTCAGAGGCACCAATCGATAAGTATGCATGGTTAACACAGGAAAAAATTATTGAAGGTGCACACGAAGCAATTCGCCGTAAAGCGGGTACATACTGTATTGTTGCATCTGGTCGTCGTCCAACTGATAAAGAAGTAAATCATGTTATCGGTGCAGTGAAAGAAATCCGTGAAACAACGGATTTGAAAATTTGCTGCTGCTTAGGTTTTTTAAATGAGGATCAAGCAGGACGCTTAGCAGAAGCAGGTGTTCACCGTTATAACCATAACTTAAATACACATGCAAACAATTATGATAGCATTTGCTCAACACATACGTATGATGATCGTGTAGATACAGTAGAAAAAGCAAAGCAAGCGGGTATTTCCCCATGTTCTGGTGCGATTTTTGGAATGGGGGAAACGAAAGAGCAGCGCGTTGAAATTGCGCTTGAATTACAACGTATAGATGCGGATTCTATTCCATGTAACTTCCTTGTTGCTGTAAAAGGAACACCGCTTGAAGGACAGAAAGAATTAACACCAGTAGAATGTTTAAAAGTACTAGCGATGATGCGATTTGTCAATCCATCAAAAGAAATTCGAATTTCCGGTGGCCGCGAAATTAATTTGCGCTCTGTGCAGCCGCTTGGCTTATTCGCAGCAAATTCAATCTTTGTTGGTGATTATTTAACAACAGAGGGGCAAGAGCCAACAGCAGATTGGAATATGATTGAAGATTTAGGGTTTGAGATTGAGGAATGTGCGCTGTAAAAATGAGGGGGAAAGCCCCTTTGTAGATTAGAATAATCGAATAAAGTTTATACAAAACAGCCATTTTTTCATGGAATATTTATGAAAGGATGGCTGTTTTTATGGTTTCCATTACAAAGTAAAATATTTTCTTTTGTGTACAAACACCTTTTTTCACTAACAAATAACACATATGGAAAATGAAGGAGGGGTGATTGAAATAAAAAGGTAAATAAAAAAATATTTCGATTATATTGTGATTGGTGCTGGAACTACCGGAGGGGTAATCGCTAAAGAATTGACAGATGATAAATGTACTTCCGTGCTAGTTCTTGAAGCAGGGACAAATATGACGAATCAATTAAGTAATCCTTCTGTGGTGAATGCACTTACCTTAGCTACTGATAATAAGTTTTCATTTAATATTTTGTCTAAAATAGAGCAAGTAATTGGGCGGCAACTTAGATTGCCAGATGGTAATCCTTCTATGCCTGCACAGATAATCGCTTTAAATGCAGTACGATTTATTCAAGAAGATTTTTGCCCATATAGTATGGATGACAGTGATCTTGAATGTTAGGAAGATTAATAATTAAATGTTAAAAAAGTCGTTTTTTCTTGTGAACGTTTTCTATTACTTCGTCTTAATTAAGCAATAATTGTGAAATATTAACATTAGCTTTCTTAGAAATTTAGCTTATTTCAACACCGTTCAAGTTTTGAACGATGTTACTTAATTAAGAGATGAATAAAAATTGATTGTAGCTTTATGAATGTAGTCTTTCGTGAAATTTTATTGTAAATAAAATGTAATAAAGTACCTCTAGTCCTTCAGATAAGTAGCTTTTTAGTAAAAAATTTAATTGTGTGGGCGAATTTTCCACCCTGTAATTGTACATAGTAAAGGTGTAATTTATTTCGGGTTGGAGGATTTCAAATGCACAAATATATACTAGCTATTATGACCTTTCTTATTTTATTAAAGGCAATAAGCACCGATCCTGTTAAGGCAGCTGAAAATCCGGAACAGAAAGAAATGCAGCAAAGAATCGAACAGCATTTTCGAACAAAAGCTGAGCATTTTGGTATTGAAACTGAAGGGAAGGATCTAAAAGAAGTAAGAAAAGAGCTACATATTGTAGAGGAAGAAAAGAAGCGAGAAAATGTCTGGAAAACAGCTCAAAATCTTCGTATTAAGACAGAAGGAAAAACGATGGCTGAATTGATAAAAGATGTGCGGAAAAAAGTGGGAAAATAAATAGAAGAAAAAAGAGGCGAAAGCCTCTTTTTTTATGCCCATTGTTTTGATAAATGAGCCATTTCAATCGCAGCAACTGCAGATTCATATCCTTTGTTGCCAGCTTTTGTACCAGCACGTTCAATTGCTTGTTCAATTGTTTCAGTCGTTAATACGCCGAAAATAACTGGGATGTCTGTTTGTAATGATAAAGAGGCAACACCTTTTGCAACTTCATTACAAACATAATCATAATGAGTTGTAGCACCGCGAATGACTGTACCTAGTGTAATGACAGCATCGTATTTGCCGCTGTTTGCCATTTTCTTTGCGATTAATGGGATTTCAAATGCGCCTGGAACCCATGCAACATCAATATCATTTTCTTCTACACCATGTCGTTTTAAACCGTCTAGTGCACCGCCTAGTAGTTTGCTCGTAATAAATTCATTGAAACGTCCAACAACAATCCCTACTTTTAATCCTGTACCAACTAAATGACCTTCGAATACCATAAGATATCTCTCCTTTAATTATAATTAATAGATTATAAGTTTAATAGGTGACCTAATTTTTCTACCTTTGTTTGTAAATATGTTTTGTTTTCTTCTTTTGTTGGCATTTGCAATGGTACGCGTTCGACAACTTCTAAATCATAACCTTGCAAACCTGCGATTTTTCTTGGGTTATTCGTTAATAAACGCAATTGCTGTAACCCTAGATCTTTTAAGATTTGGGCACCAATGCCGTAATCGCGAAGATCGGCAGGAAATCCTAGTTTTTCATTTGCCTCAACAGTATCTAATCCTTCTTCTTGTAATTTGTATGCACGGAGCTTATTCAGCAAGCCAATCCCGCGGCCTTCTTGGCGCATATAAAGAAGAATACCTTTTCCTTCGCGTTCAATTTGAGAAAGAGCAGCATGAAGCTGTGGACCACAGTCACAGCGGCATGAACCGAAAACATCGCCAGTTAAACATTCAGAATGCACACGAACGAGAACAGGTTCACCAGTAGAAATGTCTCCTTTTACGAGAGCGATATGTTCTTTCTGATCCAATGAGTTGGAATAACCGATTGCATGAAATGTACCGAAATCTGTCGGTAATGTAATTTCAATCTCCCTTGTCACGAGCGTTTCATGATGGCGGCGATAGGCGATTAAATCTTCAATCGTAATCATTTTTATATTAAATTGTTTTGCAACTTGTACTAAATCAGGAACACGTGCCATCGTGCCGTCTTCATTTATAATTTCACAAATAACTCCGGCTGGTTCTGCGCCACATAATTTTGCTAAATCAACAGCTGCCTCTGTATGCCCAGCGCGGCGCAGGACTCCACCTTCTTTGGCGATTAAAGGAAAGATATGACCCGGACGATTAAAATCTGTTCTTTTTGAATCCGGATTTAATAATTCGCGCACAGTCGTTGCACGTTCGTAAGCACTAATACCTGTTGTTGTAGAAATATGGTCAACGCTTACTGTAAACGCAGTATGATGAGAATCTGTATTATGAGAAACCATAGGCTCTAACTGTAAGCGTTCCGCATATTGTTCTGTAATCGGTACACAGACAAGGCCACGGCCATGTGTAATCATAAAATTAATTGTTTCTGGTGTAATGTTCTCTGCTAAAGCGATGAAATCTCCTTCGTTTTCACGGCTTTCATCATCACATACGATGACGACTTTTCCTTGTTTTAAATCTTCTAGTGCTTCTTCAATACGATGAAACATTGTGCTTCCTCCTTATAGAAATCCGTTTTCTTGTAAAAAGCTTTCTGTAACTGAAGTGCTTCGCTTTGTTGGCTTTGAAATAAAACGTTCGATATATTTTCCAATCATGTCACATTCAATATTCACAATATCTCCCGCCGCTTTTTTACCAATGATAGATTCGCTTACGGTATGTGGAATGAGCGAGATTGTAATGGAAGATTCATCTATATCAAATATTGTTAAACTTGTGCCATCAACAGCAATGGACCCTTTTTGTAAACAATAACGGAGTAAATCATCTGGAATTCCAATTTTGTAATATATAGCATTGTAGTGCTGTTTTTTATTTAAAATGGTTCCAATTCCATCGATATGCCCTGTGACGAAATGTCCACCAAAGCGTCCGTTTGCAGCCATTGCTCGTTCTAAATTTACTTTAGAACTGGTGTCGAGCATACGTAATGATGTCGCTCGCACCGTTTCAGGCATCGCATCAACAGTAAAAGAAGACGCTGTAAAAGAAGTGACGGTTAAACAGATCCCATTTACAGCAATACTGTCTCCTAGTTTTACGTCTGACAAGATTGTGTTTGCTGTAATTGTTAGCTTCATCGCTTCTCCGCTTTGCCTGATATTCGAAACAGTTCCAAGTTCTTCTACAATTCCTGTAAACATGCAGGCACCTCATTTCGCGCACTAGCAACGATTTTTATATCATCACCAATTTGTTTCATCTCTTGAATTTGCAAGGAAATTGCATCTTGCAGTTTTATAAAGCCGGTGCCACCAAACATAGTTGGAGCATCTTTTCCGCCGATTAATTTTGGACTTATATAGGTCACAATTTCATTGAAACACTTTGTTTCTAAAAAGCTCGCGTGTACCGATTGTCCACCTTCAACAAAGAGTGAAAGGATTTGTTTCTCACCGAGAAGGAGGAGAAGGTCGCGTATTTCAATTTGGCTCGTCTTCATTTGAAGTACAGATACCGCCTGAGATTCGTAGCCCGCTATTTTTTCTTTATTTACATCTTTTCCAACAATAATCCATGTTGGTGCCATCTCGTCTGTAATGACATGAGAGGATAGCGGAGTTCGTAAATGTGTATCTAAAATAATACGAATCGGATGCTTGCCGCCGTTTGGAAGGCGTGTTGTTAAAGATGGATTATCAGCTATGACAGTATTCACTCCGATAAGGATGGCATCGTGCGTATGACGATATTGATGGACATCTGTACGAGCAACTTCACCTGTAATCCATTTGCTTTCCCCGGTAGTAGTTGCTATTTTTCCATCTAAACTCATCGCTGTTTTTATTGTTACAAACGGCAGTTTCGTTTTCATATAGTGGAAAAAGTACCGGTTTAATGCGGTGGCCTCTTCTTCGAGAACACCAGTAGTTACGCTAATACCAGCTTTTTGCAAACGTTTTGCGCCGCTACCTGAAACGAGCGGATTGCAATCAAGTGTGGCAATTACAACACGTTTCACCTTTTTTTCAATAAGTAGATCGCAGCACGGTGGAGTTTTTCCAAAGTGACTACACGGCTCTAACGTTACATATACAGTGGAGCCGTGTGCTTTATCACCGGCCATGCGAAGAGCGTGAACTTCAGCGTGTTCTTCGCCTGCACGCAGATGCGCTCCCATTCCAACGATGTTTCCATCTTTTACAACAACAGCACCGACCATTGGATTTGGACTTGTTTGACCTGCAGTACTTTGTGCTAATTGCAAGGCAATCCTCATATATTCTTGGTCTGTCATTCTTTTCACCTCTCCTAAGAAAAATCAAAAAACCCCAAGGATAATAGTATCCTTGGGGTTTGGGAGACGTGATTTCTAGTAATATAGTTCGAATACGAGAGTATAGGAAAGAAGCCTAACGATAATTGATATTTTTGCACGAGAAAAAAGCCTAGCAAACTATCAATTTTTTATACGCTAGTCGTATCTTTTTATTTCAGCATAGAAAAATAGGTATATGAAATAAAACATATACAGTGATTCAAAACGAATCAGTAAAAATGTGTACGCCAAAATAAAAGTGTATTCGCTATATAAGCACTAGAAAACATATCCTTCTCCCATCCAGACTATACTGTCGGCCCTAGAATTTCACTAGATCCACCGTTTCCGAGTTGGAAACGGGTCACGGACTTAGAAGTGTGCACTTCATCACCGCCGGTTGGGAATTTCACCCGACCCCGAAGGATGCTGTTTGCTCACATTATAGCACAAAAAAGAAAAAGGGATAGTAAAAAATATTCGAATGTGAAGAATTGTATGAAAATGAAGGGGGGAATTAATTTTGTTATACTATATAAATACAAATTGAAAACTTGATAGAAAACCTTTTCTTTTTAGGGGAGGAGAGAGAGTCCGAGGCGGTTCACCCCATGCCATGTTAAACAAAAGGAGAAAATAAATGGAGGTCTGCTTTTGTTTTCATAGCCGCGACTTAAATGTTGGAGAATCAAAATGTATATATAGTATGGGAAAGATTTCAGTATATGTAAACGAGGTGGAAATATGAAATATATTGCAGTAGGAATCGGTGGTATTGTTGGAGCTTTAGCACGATACGAATTAGGACAATGGGCTGGTATTCATTCAGTCGATTCTTTTCCGCTGGCAACATGGTCAGCGAATATGATTGGTAGTTTTTTATTGGCATTTTTAACGATGTATTTGTTTCGTATGAAACATGTTTCACAAGTGATAATGAGTAGCATTGGAACAGGAATGATTGGTTCTTTTACCACTTTTTCAACATTTAACGTAGAGACATTGAAATTCATGCAGCATGAAGCGTTTCTTATGGCATTTTATTATGTAAGTACAAGTGTAGTTGGAGGATTGCTCTTTTCTTTATTTGGATTTTATCTTGGAAATGCATTATATGAAAAAAGCATGAAGAAAGAAGGAGCACTATGAATATATTGCTTGTAGGAATCGGTGGTTTTTTTGGAGCAATTGCTAGATTTTCTATTAGTAATGCAATGAAAGAAAAGTACGGAAGCTTGTTTCCATATGGAACACTATTTGTAAATATATTAGGCTCATTTTTACTAGGTCTATTGTATGGAGCTGAGGTGAGTAGTACATGGCTATTATTATGCGGAACAGGATTTATGGGAGCATTTACTACGTTTTCAACATTTAAGCTTGAAATTGTTCAATTGATACATAAGCGAGAAGGACAAAAGGCTGTATTGTATTTAATAATGAGTTATATGCTAGGCATTTTTTCAGCATTTTTAGGTTTTTATATAGGGCATATATAAGAAGCGCGCGCAAGTCATTGCGCGTGCTTCTTATATCATTATTCTCCCTTTGGTGCTCGAACAACAGATTCAAATATGCCTTTATGCGAAGCGTCGCAATAAGGCATATTTTTTGATAAGCCACAGCGACATAAAGAAAATGCAGGTTTTGCCGGGAAAGCATTCCCTTGTGAGTCGATTAATTCCACATCCCCTGTAATGCGAAATGAACCATTATCATTTACTTTAATTTGAACTTTTGCCAACGTTATTCCCCTCCTCTCAAACGCTTATGTTCATCATATAATTGTAGGAAGCACTTGACAATAAGAAAACAGTTCTTTGTGTGTAGGGGCAGAGAATGTTATAATAACGTTTATAACTGAAATACAGTAAGGTGACGAAACATGAATAAACAATTACGTACATTACAAAATATTGCAAATGAGCGCACTTGGGCATCGTTTTTAAATGATAATCATCCATATAGCTTACTTCATTGGTCGATTGCAGGTGTGGGACAAGAAGCAAAAGATGTGTGGCTTTTGCAAGATGAGGTAACATTTCAAACGACAGAATTTCAAACGCTTGATGAAGCGGTAAAATGGATTTCTGAAAATATGGAACAAGTTACAGATGTTTTAGCGCAGTAATATGAAAAAACAGGCTTATGCAAGCCTGTTTTTTGTTTCTTTTACATATGTTTCTATGAATTGATCAACGGCATCCTCATACTCTTGTTTATTTTCGTTATAAGAGCAAGCGTGTGCACCGTGTTCTGCAATAAAGAGCTGTTTATTATTTTCTTTTGCTTCATAAAGGGCTTTTGTCATATCACATAAAATATAGTCATCGTCTTTACTATGAATAAAAAGGACTGGATTATTTATGTTTTTTACACAATCGATAGGAGAAACTTCACGTATTGTATAACCGTCTCGTACTTTTAAAACGGCATTTGCCAATGGTAGTAGTGGCCATTTTGGTAAATGAAACTCGACTTTTAAGCGATGGTGTAATTGTTCGTAGAAGTCAGAAAATGGACAATCTGCAATGTAAAAATCAGCACCGTCTTCCACCATACCTGCGTATTGTAGCAATGTCGCTGCTCCCATTGATTCTCCATGAACACCAAGTATAATATTTGTACCAAAACGGTCTTTGAGCCAGTCAACTACCGTCTTTAAATCATATTTTTCGTAATAGCCATAACTTGTCGTTTTACCACCTGTTTTACCATGGCGACGATGATCATAAATAAATACATTGTAGCCTCTGTTTAAAAATAAATTTGCATATTTGACAGAGTTTATTTTATTTACGGTTACACCGTGGCAAAAAATCATAAATTTATTAGAATTGCCTGCAGAAATGTAGTAGCCGTGAAGGTCGTATTTAAATTGAGACGGGATACGAACCTCTTCTTTTGGAATGGCGTTAAAATCCTCTAAGCGAAAGTGTTTTTTTGTTTCACGTTCTAAAATTTCTTCCTCTGTTTTTTTCTTTAAATACATTACTTTATTGGTAAAGAAAATACCGATACCAATTAATGCTCCTATTATGGTTAGCAATGCTGTAAAAAAACGTTTCATATCTTCCCTCATCCTCCAAATATCTCTGCATATGATACACTTATATTGTATCATAATGATGTAAAAGGGGGAGAGAGTGGGACATGATTCGAATACAAAAAATCACAGTGGAAATGAGAAAAACAATTGAACTTTTTATGCATGAAAATTGGGGAAGCACGTTGATGGTTTCACGTGAAAGAGCACATCAGTTAGATCAATTGCCTGGTTTTATTGCAACTGAAGATAACAGAATAATAGGAATTATTACATATGAAATAAAAGAAAATGATTGTGAGATTGTTTCTTTAGATAGCTTTAAGGAGAACAAGGGAATTGGAACTAAGCTTGTAGAGTACGTAATTGATATTGCAAAAAAACAATGTTGTAAAAAGGTGTGGCTTATTACAACAAATGATAATACAAACGCACTTCGTTTTTATCAGAAACGTGGTTTTATGATGACGAATTTATATATTGATGCGGTCAAGGAAGCAAGGAAGATAAAGCGAGAAATTCCGCTTATTGGCTATGATAACATCGCGATTTTACATGAAATTCAACTAGAAAAGATGAATTTATAAAATCCATCTTTATATATGTTGAAGATGGAAAATGTAAGAAGTATTTTATGTAACAATTTTCAGAAATATAAAATAATAACCTTGACGAATACCCTACTTTGTTTTAGGTTTAAATTGTAAGCTATTACCATATTAAGGGGTGACGATGTGGCAACCATACGTGATGTTGCAAAATTGGCCGGTGTTTCAGTCGCAACCGTTTCACGAGTCATTAATGAAAAAGGGTATGTTCATGAGGATACAGTAAAACAAGTAAAACAAGCAATTGAAGAACTACAGTATAAACCAAATGCTGTAGCGAAGGCGTTATTTAAAAAATCTTCGACAATGATTGCTATATTAGTATCAAATTTAGAAGATCCATCCTATATAACATTACTTCGTTCAGTAGAAGAAGCTGCATATAAAGAAGGATATCAAATTGTTATTTGTAATACAGAAAATAAAACAGGATATATAGATATATTAATGCAAAATAATATTGCTGGCGTTATTATGACGAAAGATGTATTTGAGCATGTGAAGCAACTTTCCCTTCCATTTGTTGTACTTGAGGGCGGAACAGAGGCAGCATCTATTTCTACATATTATGAAAGTGGTAGAAAGGCCGTTACTGTATTGAAAGAAAAAGGTTGTCATTTTCTTGCTTATATTGGGGATAAGATAGAAGACGAAGCAATGGAAGAGCACACTGCTGGTTTTTTAGATGCTGTTTGGGATGAAGGAATTGCTTATCGAGAAGAAAAAATAAAGGGACAAGATGAGGAAAGTCAAATTGCTGAATTATTACGGAAGCATCCTTATATAGATGGTATAGTAGCTGCTAGCGATGCGATTGCAATTGCTACAATTCGCGCGGCGAATGCTCTTGATCTCCATATACCGAATCATTTGCAAGTCATTGGTTTTAAGGGAAGTTTACAAGGTGAATGGGTTACGCCGCCTTTGACAACAATTGGAAGTTGTTTTGAAAGGCAAGGAGTATTAGCTGTACAAAGATTGGTAGGGAAAATGAAAAAGGAACAAGTAAAACTTGAGGAAGTGAAGCAAGAGTTTATATTAATCGAACGAGAATCTACAAAGTAAAAGGTGCGTCTAGTAAACGCACCTTTTTTATAATGTTATAGCAGCAATAAAGCCGAATATAAGTAACGGAATATTGTAGTGAAGAAAAGTTGGGACACACGTATCCCATATATGATGATGCCTGCCATCAGCATTTAAACCTGAGGTAGGTCCTAGTGTACTATCAGATGCTGGAGAACCAGCATCACCTAATGCACCAGCTGTACCGATAATCGCGATGGTTGCCATCGGGCTAAACCCAAGTTGGATACATAGCGGGACGAAGATGGTTGTTAAAATCGGAATGGTAGAAAAGGAAGAACCGATTCCCATCGTAACGAGCAGACCGATAACAAGCATAAGAAAGGCAGCGAGCGGTTTGCTGTTTCCAATTAAATTGACGCTTGTCTGAACAAGTGATTCAACATGCCCTGTTTTCCGAAGAACTGCTCCGAATCCAGCGGCAGAAATCATGACGAAACCGATAAATGACATCATTCGCATACCACTTGTTAAAATAGCATCAGCTTCTTTTAAAGGAAGGCTACCACTAACGGATAATACAATGATTCCAGCTAGTGCGCCAAAAATCATGGATTCTGTTGCTAGCTGCACACTTAGTGTTGCGATAATAGACAATAACCCAAAGGAAATGCTTCTTTTTGTATAAGGAGCGGCTTCATCAGATGTGGCATGAATAGGTTCGGTGTGATAAGTACGTGGTTTACGATATGTAATGAAAACAGCGATACATAGACCGATAATCATTCCTATTGCTGGAATTGTCATTGCTTTTGGGATAAGCGCTACATCAAATGTAAGTCCGCTTTGCTGTGCATTTGTTTGTAGTACATCGTGATAAATTTTTCCAAATCCAGCTGGAATCCACATGTAAGGAGTGATTAATCCGAATGTAATAATACATGTAACAAGCCGGCGGTCCACTTTCAGTTCATTTAGTACTTTTAAAAGCGCTGGAATTAGAATAGGGATAAAAGCAATATGAACCGGAATAACATTTTGTGAAAAACAAGCCATTGCCAAAATAATAAATAAAATGAGTATTTTTGAATATGTTTGCTTTTGTGTGTCTTTTTCATTACCAACTAAGTTCAGTGCAGTATGAATCATAGCATCGGGCAGACCTGTTTTGGAAAGAGAAATAGCAAATCCTCCGAGCATGGCGTAACTTAAAGCGATTGGAGCACTGTTTCCAAGACCCGTAGTAAAAGTATTGATTGTTTCTGAAATTCCAAGTCCACCAATTAGTCCACCTGTTAAGGCACCGACGATAATAGCGACAATGACTTGGACACGTAATAAACTAAGCAGTAGCATCACTGCTACTGCGATGAGTACAGCGTTCATAATAAATGTAATCTCCCTGATCTTTTTCTGTTTGTGCAGCTTATTCTGGATAGAAATGCTTACTAACTTGAGTAAAGTTGCGACATGTAATTATAAAATGTTTTCTGTGAAATGTAAAAGGTATAACGATTACTAGTGTGGAAAAGATAGCTCTTGTTTAATAGAGCATAAAGACTTTGCAAACAGTTTAGGTTCTTCTAAATTTGGTGAATGAGCAGAGTTTGGGAACCAAATCATTTTTTTGATGGGTGCTTGAATTGTATCGCAATATTGTTGAACGAGTGCATAAGGTGTTTGATAGTCGAAACGACCAGAACAAAAATAAACAGGTACGGAAAGTTTTGAGATTGAAGAAAAGAAATCTACTGTCAGCATTTCTTCCCATAATGCCCCGGATTTCATATTTCCTGCGAGAAATCTCACCCAATCTAGCGATGTATATTCTGAAGAAAATAGTCCTTTACGAATGAAAGAAAACGAAGTCCCGTTTTGAACTGCTCCTCCAAATGTACCGAGCCACTTCCTTTGAATGATAAGACGCCGCATATCTAGAAAAGGAGGTTTTCCTAGTTTTGTTAGAGAGGTCAATGCCCGCTCGTGTCCATGTTTTTTTGCAGAATGAATTAAATGCTGATAGAGCAATTCTTCGTTTTGCTTCATATGTACAATCTGACCGATGCCAATGTAGGCTTCGATGTATTCTGGATATTGATTTGCGATTTGTAGACCGATAATACTTCCCCAAGAATGTCCAGCGAGAAATAGTTTTTGTTTTTTGAAGCGAGAAAGAAGGTATTTTATTACTTCAAGTGCATCTAAAACAAATTGTTCAATTGTGAAAGGTGCTTTTATATCCCGCCAAGAAAAGGATTTTCCAGCTCCGCGTTGATCCCAATTGACAACAATAAAGTGCTTTTCTAAGTCTTCTTGAAAATGGCGAATGAACCCAATTTGCGCCATACCAGGACCGCCATGACAGCATAATAAAATAGGCTGATTTACGTCTTGACCGCGAATGAGTAGAGATTGCTGATGATTGTTAATCGTCACGCTTTCTATCGTAGCGACGCTATTTGGAGTTGGATTCTTAAATTCGTTGTAAAACTGTGGAGTGTGGCTACGAAACAGCATATAAAAAACCTCCTTTTCTCTAATGGTATGTATCGCAAGGGTGTACGATTTTGCATATACTATTAAGAAATTATTGTATCATAACATGCCGACTGTATTTCAACTATGAGAGCTCAGGGAGAGGGGGAAGGAAGTGACGGTTGGAGAAATTATAGATTGCTTAAACAAACGTGAACCACTTGCTATTATTGCGAAACGCCTCGACATGAGCCCATATGCATTGTCGAAAAAGTTAAGAGTGCTTGGATATGAATATGATGGTGAACAGAAGAAACGAATATTCATTGGAGAGGGAGAAGAGCCCCGCCATTTATATCTTCAAGAAGCTACTGCGCTTCAATATGTAAAAACAGATTATCAGGTTTTGATTTATGAACAATTGCAAAAAATTTATGAATTACTGCGAAAACGAGAGGAACTTATTATCCCCAAAAGAGTCAAAAGTAATGAGAAGAAAAAACGTACTTTTTCTATATGTACGGAAATTTTAGAGAAACTAGACGTTGTATCGGATGCAACAGGTATTCATAAATCTAGAATTGTAGAAGAAGCGTTGATAGAATTTTTGCGGAAATATGAAGAAGCTGATGAAATGTATCAGGATAAATGAAAGAAAGGATACTATGTTCAATGTAAGAGCATGTATCCTCTGTATTTTTATCTAGCTATTTGTGGATAGTTAGAGTTTTTAGTGAAAGTAAAGGAGTTAGGTGGGGATGAGAAAATCTTCATGGAATAGGCATTTGCCTTGTATAAAACAATTATTATTTTTTAGCTTTTAAAAAATAATATAGGAACCAAACGGCGTGATTTTGTTCATCTGCTGCTGTTCTACGAAATGTCTCTTTAATATATTGATCTGTAGTATCATCTGCAATTTTCAAGTAAAAATCGACTGTTCGTTGCTCATCTTGTAGCGCGTATTCTAATCCATTCACATAAGAATCTGGACATTGTTCAATAATTTTTGGCTGAGGTTGTTTACCGGTTAAATGAATATAAATTTGTACAAATTGCTGGAAATGTTTTATTTCGTCTTGTCGGATTTCGAGTATTTGATTGCGTTCATTATCTTGTGGAGCTAAATTAGCTAATTTAGCATAGCAATTTATTGCACTATACTCTCCGTTAATTGCATTTTCAATGTCATGAATTAGCTTGTCGTTTTGTCTGTATATCAAATTGCAATCATTTGAATAAGAATACATATGTTCACCTCCCAGTGTCTGCTCATATATCCTACGAGAAATCAATATACTGAGTGCATATCCTTTAAAAGGTTATTTAGGGGAAAGTGAATTTTTATTGCATGTCCTTTCTCCATAGAGACCAATAAAAAGCCCTGTATTCTAATGGAATACAGGGTTCTTATCATAAAGATTAATTTTTGGAAAATCATAATTTAATAATATAGTTTCTCTCTTTTTTATAAATTTATTTAAAAGAAAAGTTAATTAACTTTTTGAATTCTCCCATCAATAATAGGTTGAATCGGTTCTTTTACTTGTTTTACATAATCCACTAACGCTTCGAAATCAGTTGGTCCTGTTTCGGCATCTTTTCCATTTTTAAAGGATACAAATCCATCACCGCCTGAAGCTAGAAAAGCATTTGCAACGACGCTGTAAGTTTTAGAGGCAACTAACTCTTCTCCGTTTGTTAAGTGGATATTTGTAACTTTTTCACCATTTGGTTTATTCGCATCCCAAGTGTACTGAATACCTGAAATTTGAAGCATTCTTGTTATGTCTTTTTGCCATTGTTGATTTAAAATATCTCGAATGTCTTGACCAGTTAAATTAACTTTTATCAATTGATTCCCAAATGGTTGAATGCCATATAATTCTCCCCAGGTAATATCGCCAGCATCTAGATCATTGCGAATACCACCAGGATTCATGAGGGCAATTTGAGTATTCATGGTCGAGCGCTGAACATCAGCAATTAAATTTCCAAGAGTAGATTCACCCGCGGCATTTTGTTTACGATCCATTGGAGCGGTAGATTTTCCAACAACCTGATTTACAAGAGGAGCAATTTTTTCTTTATACTGATCCATTTTCTTTTTCACTTGTTGGTCAGGTTTTATTCCTTCATGGTAGGTTGTAACAACTTCTGCTTTTTTCTCAATGATATCTTTTGTTTTACGATCAATTTTTACATCGACATCAGCGAAAGCCATTCCATAAGAATTTGCTTGTACGACAAGTTTGTTATTAACGGTTCCATTTACATAAGTGTGACTATGACCGCCGAAAATGACATCGACTTCTGGATCAGTCTCATTTGCTAAGCGAACGATATCGCCATTTGTTACGCCGTTATCATCCGTTGTACCTCCATTATGTGCAAGAACAACGATCGATTTAACACCTAGTTTTTTCAGTTGTTTTACGGATGTGTTAATTGCTTCAACTTCATCTGTAATTTGTACATTTTTTAGCATAGTAGGCATAACAACGTTAGGAACATCCGTTGTTACAACCCCGATAAAGCCGACAGGAACTCCTTGTACCATTTTTACAGTAAATGGTGGTAGAAATAAGCGTCCAGTTGATTTATTGTAGAAATTTGCAGCAACATAAGGGAAGTTTGCTCCTTTAAAATTCCCTGTTTTTTCGTGATACCCACCGTAAATAAGGCGATTCATTTCGTTAATACCTTCGTCAAATTCATGATTTCCAATAGTTCCAACATCAAAACCTAGATCATTTAAAAATTCGATTGTAGGTTCATCTTGCAATAATGCAGAAACTGGAGGACTTGCTCCGACAATATCGCCAGCATGAACCATAAGTGTATTTGGGTTTTGTTTTTCACGATCACGTAAATAAGCAGCTAAGTACTCAGCTCCCCCTGCTTCTTTGTTGTTAATTTTCTTTACAGTGTCTAGTTGACCGTGAAGGTCGTTAATACCAAGCATTTGTACGTCTATGTAGCGATTTTGTTCTGCTGGTACTTGAGATGGAGGTGCAGCAAATACACTTGAAAAAGTAATTGTACTTAATACTAAAGCTGCAGGAATGACTTTTTTCCACATGAGTTTTCTCTCCCTTTTTTATAATCTGACATCATACGACATAATTTTAATAGATTAAGAGAGTTATTGCTATAAAAATTCTTTTTATTATAAAAATTAATGAAATTTTATTTTTCTCTTTACATCTTTACAAAATAAAAATAATAGGGAAATCGAAAGTGAATGGTCTTTTTTATTGTCGAGAGTAAGGTATTTCCCCTATAATGGAGAAAAAAGTAAAAGGTGAGCAGTATGAAGAAAAAGAAACAGAGACAAATGCAAAGACAAACGCAAATGAATCAGCCAGAGAAAGATTCCATTACAATTGGTGATCAATTGAATAAATCGTTAATGAATCAATTGAAAAGTAAGAAGAAAGAATTACAAGTAAGAGTGGAGCAAAAAGAAATAGAAGAACAAGAAAGAAAGCGTAAAGAGCAAAAGGAACGTGAAAAGAATAAATCGTTTGAAGAATTATTAAGTGAAAGTAATCTCACTTGGAAAGACTTTAAATAATGTAAAAAATCATCAGTACAATTGTCCTGATGATTTTTTAGCGATTTGATAAGAAAAGGGGAATTGGGATGAGAAAGATTGTAGTCGTTCCTTATGAAAACCATTGGGGTGAGAAATTTCAAATAGAATCACAGAGGTTAAAAGCAGCGATGCCAGAACATGTGAAAGTACATCACATTGGTAGCACATCAGTACCGGGACTCGCAGCAAAGCCAATTGTTGATATGATTATGGAAGTAGAGAACATTGAGAGCGTAGATCATTGGAATGAATGTTTTCAACAACTTGGCTACATTGTAAAAGGTGAGAATGGTATCCCGGGTCGCCGCTTTTTTATTCATGGAACAGAAGAAAAACGATCGTATCATTTACATGTTTTCGGAACAGGAAATCCGGAAATTACACGTCATTTAGCATTTCGCGATTATATGATGGAGATCAATATACAGAAGGAAAGAATGACTTCGTGCGTAACATTGATGAGAAAGCACTTGAGTGGAGAAAAAATAACGGAAGCGAGTAAGCTTGCGTTATTTTTTGCAAGGGGAGAGAAGAGATGAGAAAGATTATGATTATTGGTTCTGGGGGAGCTGGAAAATCAACTTTTTCACGGCGATTAGGGGAGATACTACAACTTCCAGTATTTCATCTTGATGCACTCTATTGGAAAAAAGATTGGGTGCTAGCAAGTCGCGAAGAACAAATACAGGTACAAAAAGAATTAGTAACGCAGGAAGCTTGGATTATCGATGGAAACTATGGATTTACAATGAATATACGATTAGAGGCAGCGGATACCATTATCTTTATTGATTTGCCAAGAATACAATGTTTATATCGCGTAATAAAAAGAAGGATACAATATCATAATAAAACGCGTCCTGATATGGGAGAAGGGTGTGAAGAACAATTAGATTTTGAGTTCTTGAAGTGGGTATGGACGTATCCAAAAGTGAAACGACCTGCTATTTTTGGGAAAATACAAGCTGTATCTGCTGAGAAAAATATTGTTATTTTCAAATCTTCAGCTGAAATAGAGGAGTTTTTACAAAAGCTATAAGATGAAACAGTCTTATCTTATTTAATAAAATTATTATGTTAACTGTATATATTTTTTGACTTTTTTCAAGAATCTTGTTCAAATAAAGTGACGGTTATAAAATTTAGCGGCACCCTGTCTATAGAATTCGCAGGAGAGAAGAAGGAGGAACGGCCTATCATGTATATTCCAACAACTACACTTCATAATGGCGTGAAAATGCCGATGCTTGGTTTAGGTGTATATAAAGCAAAAGAGGGAGAAGAAGTAAAGCAAGCGGTAAAAACAGCTTTAGAAGTTGGATATCGCTCTATTGATACAGCGACTGTATATGAAAATGAAAGCGGTGTCGGAGAAGCAATTCGTGAATCAGGAATCGCACGTGAAGAATTGTTTATTACGACAAAAGTATGGAATGACGATCAAGGCTATGAAGCAACACTTCAAGCATTTGACAAAAGTTTGAAGGAATTACAAATGGATTATGTAGATTTATATTTGATTCACTGGCCAATAAGGGGGAAATACATAGATACATATCGTGCCCTTGAGAAATTATATGAAGAAGGAAAAGTACGTGCAATTGGTGTTTCAAATTTTCATCAGCACCATTTAGAACAGTTGTTGCCAAATTGTAATGTGAAGCCGATGGTGAACCAAGTAGAGCTTCATCCGATGCTTGCACAGTTTGAATTACGTGATTTTTGTCAAAATGAACAAATTCAAATGGAAGCATGGAGCCCGTTAATGAGAGGCGGCGAAGTATTTCAGCATCCGATTATTCAAGAAATTGCTAAAAAGTATGAAAAAACGCCTGCTCAAATTATTTTACGCTGGGATATTCAAAGTGGCATTGTAACAATCCCTAAATCTGTTACACCATCGCGTATTCAAGAGAACTTTACTATTTTTGATTTTTCATTAACAGAAGAAGAAATCAAACAAATTGATACGCTTGATCGCAATTTACATGTTGGAACAAATCCTGATAAATACGATACGATGTAAAAAAACGCTACCGATTACGGTAGCATTTTTTATCGGTGTAATGTGTATGTATCGCATTTAACAGCTGCTTGAATTTGTTTATATTCTTCAGTTGTTAATGGAGATTGATTGTTAGCTTGTACATTTTCTTGTAGTTGCTGGATGGAGCTAGCGCCAGGAATAACAGCTGCCACAATCGGGTCATGTAAACAATATTGAAGAGCTGTTTCAGTTAACGAACGTTCCTTTGTAATTTCTTTTACAGTAGTTAATGTTTTTATTAACTCATCATAAGAATAAGAAAGATAATCTTTTTCTTTCACTTTTTCTATCTTTCTTTCATTGTTATCAGTTAACAATCCTTTCGCAAGTGGTCCTCGTGCAATGATGCTAATTTGATGCTCCTGAAGTAGTGGAAACCATTCTTCAGGCTGGCGATTTAAAAGACTATATTCCATCAATACACTAACGATATTAGAACGTTTTGCATATTCACGAATGACGTTTGGACGGATAGAAGAAATTCCGTAATGACGAATCACACCTTCTTGTTTTAATTCTTCAAATGCTTCGATTGTTTCATCGATAGGATCTTCGATTGTACCGCCGTGAAGTTGATATAAATCAATATAATCCGTTTGCAGGCGGCGTAAACTTTCTTTTACCTCTGCTTTTATATAAGTTTTAGAAGGGTCCCAAGACCAGCCGTTTTTCTCCTCAATCCAGCGGTTTCCTACTTTCGTTGTAAGAACAATTTGATCGCGTTTTCCCTTAAGAGCTTTTCCGACAAATTCTTCATTTAATCCATAATTGTATAAGTCTGCTGTATCAAAAAAATTAATTCCTAAATCCATTGCTTCATGGATGATGTGGATCGCTTCATGTTCATTGGTGCCAAGGGACATACAACCGAGTCCCATTTCAGTAACATATAAATCTGAGTTTCCTAATTGACGTTTTTTCATAGGCCAACCTCCTTACTTGTATTGTACGAAAGCAGAAGAAGGTTGACAAATGTTTACTTTTCGTTTGCTGTAATCCATTCTTTTACAGTTTTATACTCTTTTCCGTATTGCTTTAGCTGATGCCGAATTTGCCAAGCCTTTCCGACCAACGTGATACGATTTGGTAAAATATATACTTTCATTTTTATCACGCTCCTTTCAGTGTGGTAAAATGTATGAAGAACAAGTAGGAAATAGAATAGGGAGATGAAATATTGTGAGTAATCTTGCAGAGAGAACGATTGCAACCGAACCGATTTTTGATGGGAAAGTTATTAAAGTTCGTGTTGATGATGTAGTATTGCCAAATGGAGAAGTGAGTAAACGTGAGATTGTCAATCATCCTGGTGCGGTTGCTATAATTGCTGTGACAGATGAAAAGAAAATCGTGCTTGTTGAGCAGTACCGTAAAGCATTAGAAAAAGAGATTGTAGAAATTCCTGCTGGAAAATTAGAGCCTGGAGAAAAGCCAGAGGTAACAGCGGCTCGTGAATTAGAAGAAGAGACAGGGTATGTATGTGACAAAATGGAATTTGTTACATCTTTCTATACATCACCTGGTTTTGCGGATGAAATTCTATATGTATACAAAGCAACTGGATTGAAGAAAAAGGAAAATAAAGCAGCTTTAGATGAAGATGAGTTTGTGGAATTAATGGAAGTTTCATTAGAAGAAGCAGTTGAACTTATGAAAAATCAACGTATCCATGATGCAAAGACTATGTTCGCTGTGCAATACTTGCAATTACAAAAATAAACACTCGCCCAAGGCGAGTGTTTTAATTAATTTTGGCGTATACGCGTGTGTCACGTAAGCTACCGTCTGGAGCAAGAAAGTCGTTTTCTAGTGTACCTTCTAAAATAAATTCAAGACGTTCTGCTAAGGCACATGCATTTACATTTGTAGCATCACAGCGAATTTCAAGTCGTCTCGCACCAAGTTTATCAAAAGCAAACTGGACAGCGCCTTTTACTGCTTCTGTCATATAACCTTGTTTTGTATAAGTGCTATGTAACCAGAAACGAAGTGAAAATTTTGGAATATCCCAGTTTTCTGGATGAAGGGTAAGAGCTCCAATAAACGTACCAGATACTTTATCATATAAGTGAAAAGCTAATGTTTCACGAAGTAAAAATTGTCCATGAGCTTCCCGAACTATTTCCTCAGCACTTTCTTCTGTTTCAGATGTAATGGACATCCAAGGTTGTAAGTCTTCTACAGAAGCTTGAATTGCTTCATACACCTCTGTTCCATCACCTGGAAATGGTTTGCGTACTTGTAGGCGCTCAGTTTGAAATAATGTAGGAAAATCTAATAATAATGGTTTCAAGCAAAATCCCTCCTATTCTCTACTTTTAAGTTTAGCAAAGTAGAGCGGAATTTCAATGTTAATTCGTCATACTTTTTTCTTTCTTTCATACATTTTAGTAAGAGTGTGAACGGAGGGAAGAAAAATGTTACGAAAAACTTGGCAAAATCGTGTAATTTCTCATATCCAAGAGAATTCTTCGCTTTACATATTTGTTTCCGTTTTATTATTGATGGGAGTAGTATTTGGGGCAATTCTTGTAAATAGTTTGCAGGTGAATCAAAAGCAAGATTTATCTTTTTATTTGAACCGATTTTTTGGACAAGTTTCCAAAGGTGAATTTGCAATTGCGAGTGAAATGTTTCGAGAAAGTTACTTTTCACAATTAAAATATATTGGATTTATTTGGCTGTTAGGTATTTCAATTATTGGATTACCACTGATCTTTATTTTATTATTTTTAAAAGGGGTAGTTGTTGGGTTTACAGTAGGTTTTTTAGTGAGTCAGCACGGTTGGAATGGATTGTTATTAGCATTTGTATCCGTGTTGCCACAAAATTTAATTATCATTCCAGCGTTTCTTGTAATGACGACAGTTGCTGCAAGTTTTTCTTTACGTATGATTAGGCATCAATTTATTCGAAAAATCAACGAGCCGCTATTGCCGATGTTAATACGTTACACTTGCTTTTTTCTAATCATTGGAGTGATATTAGCAATTGCCTCTAGTATTGAAGTGTATGCTTCACCAGTTTTAATGAAAGAAGTCGTGGAGTCTATTAATAAAAAATAAATACTACTTGAGAATAATTATCAAGTTATTTTGATTGTTTTTTCTTTTGACAGAAGCCCTTCTTCTGATATAATGGTGTAAGAGTGGCGAGGAGGGAGTAGTACCGAATGGAAGAGAGAATTGAACGAATTAAGAAGCAATTGCATGCAGCGAGCTATAAGTTAACACCACAACGTGAAGCAACGGTTCGTGTGCTGCTAGAAAATGAAGAAGATCATTTAAGCGCAGAAGATGTTTACCTCCTTGTAAAAGAAAAGTCGCCAGAGATCGGACTAGCAACCGTCTATCGAACTTTAGAGTTATTATCTGAGTTAAAAGTTGTTGATAAAATTAACTTCGGAGACGGTGTTTCACGCTATGACTTACGTCAAGAAGGTGCACAGCGTTTCCATCATCATTTAATTTGTACACAATGCGGTGCTGTACAAGAAATTCAAGAGGATTTACTTGGTGAAGTGGAGAAAAAAGTAGAACGAGACTGGAGCTTTAAGGTAAAAGACCATCGTTTAACTTTCCATGGGATTTGTAAAAATTGTCAAGAAAATGAAACGGATGAAAAATAACCTTTTCCTATTTAGCTAGGAAAAGGTTTTTTTATTTGAATTTAGGTATAAATCGCAGAAAGCTTGGCATATGTTGTAATAACATATATTTTGGAGGAGTTTACAATGCGCCGAGCTTTAAAATTAACTTTTGATGGGATGAAAGTATTTTTATTATTTACAGGTTGTACGATTTTGTTTTATTTCGCTATACTATGGATAAATGAAGAATATGAAAGTTATCATCGTTATGAAAAACCAAAAGAAGAGACAATAGAAAAAGTATCAGGGAATGAGGAACCAGCAAAAGATGTTTTCGTAAATAGAATGATTTTTTTCTATGAAAATGGGGAGTAGTGCAGATTGGAAGATCAATTAAAAGATTTTATTCATTATATGATTGTTGAAAAAGGGTTAGCTAAAAATACAGTTGTATCCTATGAGCGTGATTTGAAAAGTTATGTGAAGTATTTACAACATGTCGAGCAAATCAAAACATTTCACGAAGTGACAAGGATACACATTGTGAATTTTTTGCAGTATTTAAAAGAGAACGGAAAATCATCAAAAACGTTGGCACGCCACATTGCCTCTATTCGTTCGTTTCATCAGTTTTTACTTCGTGAACGAGTGGTAGAACATGATCCATCTGTACATATTGAAACACCTCAAGGTGAGCGGAAATTACCGAAAGTATTGTCAGTGAGTGAGGTAGAGGCATTGCTTCAAACGCCAAAAGAGACAAGTGCATTCGGTATTCGCGATAAGGCTATGCTAGAGTTATTGTATGCAACAGGACTACGTGTTTCCGAATTAATTGCACTAAATTTAGAGGATGTTCATTTGACAATGGGATTTGTTCGCTGCGTCGGAAAAGGGAATAAAGAAAGAATCATTCCGCTTGGAAGCTTAGCAACGGAAGCAATTCAGCGCTATATTGAAAAGGGAAGAAAAGAATTGATGGGCAAAAAAACAGTAGATGCACTTTTTTTGAACCATCATGGCAACCGCTTATCACGCCAAGGTTTTTGGAAAATTTTAAAACGACTAGCAAAAGAGGCGAATATAGAAAAAGAGCTTACGCCGCATACTTTGCGTCATTCGTTTGCGACACACTTATTGGAAAATGGAGCGGATTTGCGTGCTGTACAAGAAATGCTGGGACATGCAGATATTTCAACAACACAAATTTATACGCATGTTTCAAAAGCTAGATTAAAAGATGTATATAAACAGTTTCACCCGAGAGCATAATGATTATGCTCTTTTTTTATGGTAATGTAAGGCGGGAGTGTAAGAGTTAGGTAGTTTTGACGATTCGCATTCTAGTAATTATAGAATGCATTTTGAAAATGGAAAATAAGTAGAAAAAAGCACTTCACAAAAACTTCACAAACATTTCTTATATTGTTTTCAGCAGGAGGCTAGAATACGACTAGTCTTTTCCTCTATACTAAGTAGAGTATGAAGGAGGAAATGATAATGAAAAAACTGATAATTACGTTATTTATTGCGATGCTAGCATTAGCTGGTTGTAATACAAAGAAAGAAGAAGCGCCGAAAAAAGAGAAACTTGAAGAAGTTAAAGTAGCAGTTCAAACAAACCCGAAAGAAATTAAGCCAAATGAAAAAACAGAAGTACAGGCACTTGTTACGCAAGGAAAAGAAAAAGTAACGGATGCTGACGATGTGAAGTTTGAAATTTGGAAAGATGGCGAAGAAAAACATGAAATGTTAAACGGTAAGCATAAAGGGAAAGGTGTTTATGCGGTAGAGAAGACATTCCCATCTGACGGCGTGTATCATGTTATTGCACATACAAATGCACGTGAAATGCATGTTATGCCAGAAGAAAAAATTGCTGTAGGAAATGCAAAAGTTGAGGATACGAAGAAAGAAAATGGTGGTCATGAGGCAGGACATGGCAAACATAAGAGTGATACGATGATTCACCTTATGGCTGGCGATGTAAAAGCAAATGCTGAATCAACAATGAAAGTTCATTTGAAACAAAAGGAAGAAGCATTAACTGGAGCTGAAGTACAACTTGAAATTTGGAAAGACGGCGTGGAAAAACATGAGTTTATTCCAGCAAAAGAAGGTAATAAAGGCGAGTATGAAAGCAAACATACGTTTAAAGACGCAGGTGCTTATAAGGTGAAGGTTCATGTGAGAAAAGGTGAACTTCACGAACATAAGGAAGAAACAGTAGAGGTAAAATAAGGAGCGGCTCTTTAGAGCTGCTTTTTTCTTTAGGTTAATGAAATATATCATAATTTCATTAGCACTTCTGTGCAGAATGGATTACAATAGAAAGTGTGACAAAAATAAGAATTTCTACGAAAATGTATTAAAAAGAAAGCGTAAACATGTTATGATATCAGTATGAGATGTCTGACATCTGACTTAGAAAAAACAGGAAAGTTTTTTGCTTCGTTTGAAAATAGAGCGAAGCGGGTTGGAGAATGGCTTGAACAAGTGTTTTAGTTAGTGGGGAAACGAGAGAATTCTTACTGATAACAGTTTCACTTTACAACGTTTTGAACATACTACAAGAAGTAGAACTGAACATATAGGAGGTTGCAGTTATGAATAAATATAAACGTATTTTCCTAGTCGTAATGGACTCTGTAGGAATCGGAGAAGCTCCAGATGCTGAAAAGTTTGGTGATGTAGGTTCTGATACAATCGGTCATATTGCTGAACATATGAATGGATTACAAATGCCAAACATGGTGAAATTAGGCCTTGGTAATATTCGTGAAATGAAAGGGATTTCTAAAGTAGAGAAGCCACTTGGTTACTATACAAAAATGCAAGAAAAATCTACTGGTAAAGATACAATGACAGGCCACTGGGAAATCATGGGTCTTTACATCGATAAACCATTCCAAGTGTTCCCGGAAGGATTCCCAAAAGAGTTACTTGATGAGTTAGAAGCAAAAACAGGGCGCAAAATCATCGGTAATAAACCTGCTTCTGGAACAGAGATTCTTGATGAACTTGGTCAAGAGCAAATGGAGACAGGTTCTTTGATCGTGTATACTTCTGCTGATAGCGTATTACAAATCGCAGCTCATGAAGAAGTAGTACCACTTGAAGAGCTATATAACATTTGTAAAATTGCACGTGAGTTAACACTGGACGAAAAATATATGGTGGGCCGCGTTATTGCTCGTCCATTCGTTGGAGAACCAGGAAACTTCACACGTACACCAAACCGTCATGACTATGCATTAAAACCATTTGGTCGTACAGTAATGAACGAACTAAAAGATAGCAATTATGACGTAATTGCAATTGGTAAAATTTCTGATATTTACGATGGGGAAGGCGTAACTGAATCTCTTCGTACAAAATCTAATATGGATGGAATGGATAAGCTTGTAGATACATTGAATATGGACTTTACAGGTCTTAGCTTCTTGAATTTAGTTGATTTTGATGCGATGTTCGGTCATCGTCGTGATCCTCAAGGATACGGAGAAGCATTGCAAGAATATGATGCACGTCTTCCAGAAGTATTTGAAAAACTAAAAGAAGATGATTTATTAATCATTACAGCAGATCATGGTAATGATCCAATTCATCATGGTACTGACCATACACGTGAATACGTACCATTACTAGCATATAGCCCAAGCATGAAAGACGGCGGACAAGAATTAACACTTCGCCAAACATTTGCTGATATTGGTGCGACTGTAGCAGAAAACTTCGGTGTGAAAATGCCAGAATACGGAACAAGTTTCTTAAACAACTTAAAGAAATAAGGGGGACAACATAATGAATCGTGAACTTATTACAAAATCAGCTTCATACTTAAAAGAGAAATTCCAAGAAACACCACAAGTAGGACTTATCCTTGGATCTGGACTAGGTGTCTTAGCAGATGAAATCGAAAATGCTGTAACAGTACCATACAGCGAAATTCCTGAATTTCCAGTATCAACTGTAGAAGGTCATGCAGGGCAGCTTGTATTTGGTACACTTCAAGGTGTTACTGTAGTTGCGATGCAAGGACGTTTCCATTTCTACGAAGGATATGACATGCAAAAAGTAACATTCCCAGTTCGTGTTATGAAGGAACTAGGTGTAGAAACAGTTGTTGTAACAAACGCAGCTGGTGGTGTAAATACATCATTTGAACCAGGCGATCTTATGTTAATTTCAGACCATATTAACTTCATGGGTACGAATCCATTAATCGGACCAAATGATGCTGAAATGGGCGTACGTTTCCCTGATATGTCTACATCGTATACGGAAGAGCTTCGCGAAATGGCAAAACAAGTTGCGGCAGACTTAAATATTAAAGTGCAAGAAGGTGTATACGTTGGAATGACAGGTCCTGTATACGAAACACCTGCTGAAATTCGTATGCTTCGTACACTTGGCGGAGATGCAGTTGGTATGTCTACTGTACCGGAAGTTATTGTAGCGCGCCATGCTGGTATGAAAGTACTTGGAATTTCTTGTATTTCAAACATGGCAGCTGGTATTTTAGATCAGCCACTTCATCATGATGAAGTAATTGAAACGACAGAACGTGTGAAATCTAATTTCTTAGCATTAGTAAAAGCAATTGTAAAACAAATGAAGGGGTGAGTTTACAATGAGAATGGTGGACCTAATTGCCAAAAAACGTGATGGACATGCATTAACAACAGAAGAAGTGAAATTTATTGTAGAAGGCTATACAAATGGTGACATTCCAGATTATCAAATGAGCTCATTCGCAATGGCAATTTTCTTCCAAGATATGGATGATCAAGAGCGTGCCGATTTAACGATGGCAATGGTGAATAGCGGCGATACAATTGACTTATCAGCGATTGAAGGAGTAAAAGTAGATAAGCATTCAACGGGCGGTGTTGGTGATACAACTACGCTTGTATTAGGTCCATTAGTGGCTGCTTTAGATGTACCAGTTGCTAAAATGTCTGGTCGAGGATTAGGGCATACAGGCGGTACAATCGATAAATTAGAAGCAGTACCAGGATTCCATGTGGAAATTGAAAATGATGAATTTATTCGTCTTGTAAATGAAAATAAAATTGCAGTTATCGGACAAAGTGGAAACTTAACACCTGCTGATAAAAAGTTATATGCACTTCGTGATGTAACAGCGACAGTAAACTCGATCCCTCTTATTGCGAGCTCTATTATGAGTAAAAAAATTGCTGCTGGTGCAGATGCAATTGTACTTGATGTGAAAACAGGTGCAGGTGCATTTATGAAAACGGATGAAGATGCAAAACGTTTAGCAGAAGCAATGGTACGTATTGGTAATAATGTTGGTCGTAAAACGATGGCAGTTATTTCTGATATGAGCCAACCGCTTGGCGAGGCAATTGGTAATGCATTAGAAGTACAAGAGGCAATTGATACATTACAAGGTAAAGGACCAAAAGACTTAGAAGAGTTATGTTTAACACTTGGAAGTCAAATGGTATACCTTGCTGGAAAAGCTTCTTCTTTAGAAGATGCGCGTGAAAAACTAATCGAAGTAATGAACAATGGAAAAGCGTTAGAAGCGTTTAAAACGTTCCTGGCAGCGCAAGGCGGGGATGCTTCTGTTGTTGATGATCCTTCTAAACTGCCACAAGCACAATTTAAAATTGAAGTAGAGGCAAAAGAAGATGGATACGTATCTGAAATTGTTGCAGATGAAATTGGAACAGCAGCAATGCTTTTAGGGGCAGGCCGTGCAACGAAAGAATCTGAGATTGATTTAGCTGTTGGACTTATGCTTCGCAAAAAAGTGGGCGATAGCGTGAAAAAAGGTGACTCACTTGTTACGATTTACGCGAATCGCGAAAATGTAGAAGATGTAAAAGCGAAAATTTATGAGAACATGAAAATTGCGAAAGACCATGTTGATGCACCGAAACTCGTGCATGGCATTGTAACGAAATAAGCTAAAAAGCTAAGGAGCCTTCTCCTTGGCTTTTTTTACTGTTTTTTGTTTATAATAATAATGGGTGAAATTATGATTAAAATTTGTGCAGTAACGAAAGAAGATGAAGTATTATACGATGTTTCGTTAGAAGAAACAGGACGAGAAGATATCGCATGGTATTGGCTTGATTTATATAAGCCAACAAAAGAAGAGTATACATACATTTTACAAAAACATTTTAAGTTCCATCCCCTTGCGATTGAAGATTGTGTAGAATATGTACAGAGACCAAAAGTGGATTTCTATGATGGATATAACTTTTTAGTTCTCCATGCATTTGGAGAAGATGGATTAGAGCCACATGAGATCGATCTATTTGTTAGTGATCGTTATATTGTCTCTTTCCATTTTTCACATAATAATGCGATTGAAAGAGTGTGGACAACACTTGGCGAGAGGAAACGTATCAAGAAGAGTCCCCTCCATGTAGCACATACAATCATTGACCAAATTGTGGATGACTACTTTGCACCTGTTTATTATATTGAAGATCATTTAAATGCGATTGATGATAATTTAACAGGGGATACAGCAGGGCGTGTACTAGAAGAAGTATTCGATATTCGTACGGACTTATCTAAGCTTAGACGTACAATTATACCGATGCGTGACCTCTTGTATCGTATTTTAAATTCAACTCGGTTTTACGGTGTAAGTGATCATGAAATTTACTTTAAGGATATACATGATCATTTACTAAAGCTTTCTGAAATGATTGAAGCAAGCCGAGAATTAACAGCTGATATTAGAGATAGCTATTTTTCATTGAATTCGCATCATATGAACAATATTATGAAAACATTAACGGTTTTCTCGACCATCTTCATGCCATTAACATTTATTGCAGGGGTGTATGGGATGAACTTCGCGCATATGCCAGAGTTAGCAGGGAAATATAGCTATTTTATTTGTTTAGTTATTATGGCGTTAATTGGTGGAGGAATGATGGCCTGGTTCTATAAAAAAGGATGGTTTAAGTAAAAAAACGCCGAGGGGATTCCCCGGCGTTTTTTCTAGCCAATAGCATGTAACACAAACATGGCTAAGAATAGGCATGTAATGATATACATAGACGGTGCGACTTCTTTATGCTTTCCAAGAGCAATCTTCAAAATAGGATAAGCAATAAATCCGAACGCAATGCCATCAGCGATACTATATGTGAGCGGAATCATAACGATAATTAAGAACGCTGGAAATCCTTCTGAAAAGTCGTTTAGAGGGATTTCCTGAATGTTTGTAATCATTAGACCGCCAATAATAATTAAGATTGGTGCAATGGCACTATCAGGAATTAATTTTACAAACGGAAGAGCAAACAGTGATGCAAAGAATAACATCCCTGTAACGATAGACGTCAGACCTGTTTTACCGCCTGCTGTAATACCTGCGGCACTTTCTACTGTTGAAACGGTAGGACTTGTGCCAAATAGACCACATGTCATTGCTGAAATTGCATTTGCTTGATAAGCACGTGGAAATTTACGGTCATCTTCTAATAATCCGTGTAAAAGTCCCATGTTCTCAAAAATAAGCACCATGCTTAAGGAAAATGTTGCAATCCAAAACGGTAAGGAAGAAAGTTTCCCAAATGACATAGCACCAAACACATCCCCGTAGTTAGCGAATGAAAATGAGCTATTTCCTACTTGGCTTGTATCAACAAGACCAAATAGCCATGCAATACCGGTTCCAATTGCAATCGTCCATAAAAAGTTCCCACGTACGTTACGAATAAATAACACAAGTGCCACAATAAGAGTAAGCAGTGTTGCCAAAACAACAGGACTACTTAATTTTCCTAATGCAACAGCAGTGTTCGGATGCGAAACGACAAGACCGCCTTTTTGCAAACCAATGAAAGCTAAGAATAAACCGATGCCGACAGTAATCGCTTCTTTTAATGACTTTGGAATTGATAATGAAAGAGTACGAGCAATCGGTGTAAACGCGGCGATTGCAAAAATAATACCGGCGATAAAGACAGCTGCTAATGCTTCTTGCCAACTTAATCCAAGCGTATGCACAGCTGTGTACGTGAAGAATGCATTTACACCCATACCTGGTACAAGAATAGCAGGTGCATTTGCCCAAAATGCCATCATTAGACATCCGACAAATGAACTAAAAACAGTTGCCAAAATTCCTGCTTCAAGTGGAATGCCGGCATCTGATAAAATGGAAGCATTGACAATCATAATATAAACAATTGTGAAAAATGATGTTGCTCCAGCTAATATTTCTTGCTTTGGTGATGTATGGTGTAGGTCTAATTTAAATGTTCTTTCAAGTATTCCTTTCATGTTAAACCTTCTTTTTCATATCCCTCTCCCACCCGTGATATCTCTTTTGTAAAGAGCTCACCGTCCTTTATTATATCAGAACATAATCTTTTTACAATAAATAAAATGAGAACGTTTACTTAAAAGGTAACTGGTGCTATAAATATGTGAAAATGGCACGGACATTAGAGATGATTTCTAGTTCTCCAGATTGAATTGGAGGAGCAGCTTGTGCGTGTAAAGTAGCTTGAGACATAAATTCACGCGGTGTTTGTGCTGATTCTTCAACGAGTGAAAGTGGGACGGGATTAATATTTAAATTATACGAACTCGCAATTGTACGAGCTTTTTCTTGAGCGTGCTGGACTGCTTGTAATAGTGCTTGTTGATAGTAAGCGTTTGGATGGGAAATGCGGAAGCGTAATCCTCTTGCTACATTTGCTCCATTTGTAACGGCTATATCATATACTTCCCCAGCTTTTTGTACATTTAAAACGGTAATTTCATACAAATGCTCTACTCGGTACCCTTGTAATAATGCTTTGTCGTTTACGTATTCATATTGAGGAGTAATTGTATAGGAAATGGTTTCTATATCCTTATCAGCGATACCGATTTGTTTAAGTGCAGCAAGTAATTGTTTAGATTGGATTGCATTTTCCTCCTGTGCTTGTTTCACATCTTTATTATCTGTTCTAATACCAATTGTTAATACAACGACATTTGGTTTCGCTTTTATAACTCCTTCTCCTTGTACAGTAATAGTTGCTTGTTTTCCATTGCGGATATCGGGTGAATAGGGATTCATGCCAACTTGCATTTTTGCTCACCATCCTTTCTATATGTATATGAACAAAAGAGAGAGAAAATTGTATGTAAAAAGTTACATAATTGAGAATCAAAAGGAAAGAAAGCATATACAATGTAGGTATTTATAGATTATAATATGTGTAAATATGATAAAAAAGGGTCGAGGCTAGTGAGCGAAAAAAGAGAAGCACTGATTTTAGATTTATCTACATCATTTCGAAAGATGATACGTTTATTACAAAATGATATTAATACACGTTTTTCAGAGCATATGCCATATAATGAATTTTCTGTATTGCGTGCATTATTTTTGAAAAGCCCACAAATGGCTTCGCAAATAGCTAGTGAAGTGAACGTAACATCCAGTCATATTACAGCAGTAACAGATCGTTTAGTTAGAAAAGGTTTTGTAACAAGAAAACGTTCTGATTCAGACCGTCGTATTGTGTATTTGGAGATTACAGAACATGGAAAAGAAGTTACACAAGAACTTGAAGCTGTACGTAAAGAATACTATAAAGAAAAATTTAAAGGGTGGAGCGATCAAGAGATTGAGATGGTATTAGAACTATTTGGTCGCGTACTATAATTACAATAAATGAGGGTAGGGGGGCAAAGTGCTTTCCTATCCTTTTTCTTTTGAATAAAAATATTTTGAAACTCCAATACTTTAAGTAAAAAGTATCGGAGGGAAAATAATGAAATACATCGTTTCATTCGTAATTATTATTGGAAGTTTTATATGCTCTAGCACATTAATTTATGCAAAAACACCAATCCAAGTTGTTCAAAAAGAACTGCACTATATTGCGAGTGATCAGCCCGTTTTATATTCGAAATTATGGGTTCGTTCTATGCAGAATACTATTCTTTTTCACCATAGTAATAATATTCGTGAGCAAGATACACTGCGCAATGTCACAAATTCTTCTCTCGTAAAAGTAAAACAACTTTCACTTGAAAAGGCTTCGCATTACATCCCGAGGTTATCTCAATACGTCTCTAAATTTGAAAATAAAAATGTTCAAGTGTATTACGTTGCTGTTCGTTATGAAGTGAAAAAAGAAAATCCATATCAATTAAATGGAATGAATTATTTTCTTCAAGTGTTTGTGCAGGAACAAGGAGATTGGAAAGTTGCTGAAAGTATTATAGCACCGACAGATCAAATGATAGAGAATGGCGATGGATTTGGAATGAAAGAAGAGAAGGGATATGGGAAAAGAAGAGAGAATGTGAAATAACCTCCTCGGGTGAGGAGGTTATTTTGCATATAAAGAGAGCTTCTGTTTTAACAGTCGGTACAAGGTAACATATGTTAGTAGGCCAGAGCCCATAAAGTAGATATAGTAAAGAGGCAAAGAATTACTGCCATCAGTAAAAACAACGCCGCCAAGAAGTGCGAAGCAAATAGAAGTACAGATTAAGAAATACTTATGAAGTTTTGGGTATAACAATATTTTTCCGTTATGCTCATTAGGCGCACGCGTATATAAATAAGATCCTAACGGAAGACAAATTAGTATATAGATAGCGGGACTTAACAATGTCCAAACAGATGGGATGTGATGATAAGTTGGTCCCGTCTGTAGGTCTCCAAATTCATCTTTAAAAGGTCCATTTTGTGGGTCATAGTTATAATGAATATGAAAATAATTAAGAGGAGCTACAACACTTACATTTTCGGTATAATGGGCATATTTATTGTAATTATAATTGTACTCTTCTTGTGATAAATCTACATGTAATGCGAAAAAAGGGAACGTAAGCCTAAAGATGTATAAAGGTAAAATGATCATAATATAACTTAAAGCGCCTTGTGAGATTACGTTCCCTGTAATTGTTCCAATAAAGAGTGTGAACGTATAGACTGCAATAAGCGTAATGATTGTATATACAAAGTACAAATGAAAAGGTGAAAAGGATTGATACTGAGCATGTATCGTATTCCTATAGATGATATACATAAAAAGCCAACTCAGGCTCAGTGCGCCCACAATATGAACGATACCTAGTAACCATTTCGACAAAAATAGATGTGAACGTTTAAATGGCATAGACCATAAGAAGTCAATGCTTTGATTATTGCGTTCCCGTCCTATTAATAGAATAGCTAATCCCATTAATAGAAGAGCTGGGAATAGTATGCCAGCTCCTTGTAAAAAATACCCGTAATAAGTATCTGTTGTTTTGCGTAAATATTCAGCCATATGCTGAGCGTCCGTGTAATATTTATATGGTAAGACGTATAAAGTGCTTAGCCAAAAGAGCCAAATTACATATTTTCCTTGTTTATAATTCTGTATCCATAAAGCTTTATGAAACATATATTTACCTCAATTCATACTTATTTTCCTCCAAAAGAAAACTTCAATTTTAATAGACGTGTAAACACAAAGTAACTAATGATAGCAGCTAGGAAAAATCCAATATAATAAGAAAGGAGTGCATCTCGTCCTCCAAATATTCTACCGCCAAGCAGTCCGAAGCATAGAACAGTGCAAAGCATGAACCACTTTTGTAACTTAGGGAACAATAGTATTTTTCCGTTTTGTTCGTTAGGTGTATGTGTGTACAGAAAAGTTGCGATCGGTAACAAGGTAATAATGTAAGTAAATGGCGTTAATAGTGTCCAAGGAGAAGGGATAGAAGTATGTTCCATTGGATCGTCCTGTGGGACACTAGAAAGTTTATTTCCTTGGTCATCAAATGTTTCTATCGGGTGGTAATCAAAAGTAATTGAAAAAGATTCTAATGGTGAAATGATGCCTACATGTTGTAAGTACTCATGAGTATGTCGCTCTATTTCTCCCATTGCCTCTAAAGACCATTGTGTATGGGTATAAATGAATCCAGAAATTAATAATACGGAACCGTATGGTAAAAATAATAAAATTGCCGTTAAGCTACTTTGCGAGAAAATATGTCCAGTAATGGTTCCGATAAATAAGGTGAATGTATAAATAGCAATGAGTACAACCGTAGCATATAAAAAGTAACTATGGAACGGAGTAAAGATTTGATACTCATTGTGAAACGACATGTTTTTTATTCCGTACATGCTAATCCAGCAAACAATTTGCACTGTAATAATATTCAAAACGCCAAGCAACCATTTTGTTAAAAAAATATCTTTTCGTTTAAAAGGCATCGAGAATAGAAAATCGGTTGATTGATTGTTACGTTCCCACCCAATTAAAAGACAAGCAAGTGCAATAAGAGCAGCTCCTTGAAAGAGGACGGCACCATCAGATGTCTGAAAATAGTAGGAGTAGTAATACATATAGTCATCAAGCTTCATTTTTGATTGGTTTATCTCCATTTGTGCTGCTTGATAATATTTATAAGGTAGCTGATACAAACTAATTAACCAAAACAATAAAACAATATATTTCCCCTGTTTCCATTGTCGTATCCATAAAGCTTTATGAAACATGCGAATCCTCCTCAAATGTTGTGACAAATATATCTTCGAGTGACATTTGTAATTCTTCTAGTAACAGAGGTTGCTCTTTATGGAATTTTTCTAACGTAATTGCTACATTGCTTTCAATTAAAATGGTATATACTTTTCCTGTTTGATTTAATATTTTTATATTATTTAAATTTTCTAGTTTTTGCGGCAATGAACGTTCGTAGGCAACTTGTATTTTTGCGTAGCGAGATTTTGTATCTTCTAACGCTGTAATCGAAGCAATCGTATGATTTTTTAAAATAATAACCGTGTCTGCAATTTTTTCCACTTCATCTAAATGATGAGTAGAAATGAGAATGGTAATCTCCCGTTCTGCCACTTCTTCAATTAAAAATTGCAAAAATTGTCTTTTTACAATTGGATCAAGTCCATTGGTTGGTTCATCTAAAATAATGTATTCTACACCTGTACAAAAAGCTAAAATAATAGCAAGAAGTGCTTTCATACCGCGTGAGTAGCTACGAATGCGTTTTTCAGGTAGATTGAAGCGCCCTAGCAGCTGATAAAAATATTCTTCATTAAAGTTTGTATAAACAGTCTTATAAAACTTCGCAATTTCTTTTACTGTATATCCACTTAATATATTAGTAGAATCCGGTACATAAGCTACCTTCTGCTTAATTTCTGGATGTTTATGAACATCCATATCATCATATGTAACAGTTCCGTCATCCGGATCTAAAATCCCAACAAGCGTCCGAAGTAAAGTGGTTTTCCCCGCACCGTTCCTTCCGAGTAATCCAACAATACTTCCTTTTTGTAATGTGAAAGAAATATTGTCTAAAATGACTTGGTTATCAATTGTTTTTTTGATGTTCGTCACTTTTAGCATCTGTATTCCCTCCCAGTTCTTTATAGTATGAGTCTATCCAGTCGTGAATTTTTTCTTTCGTAATTCCAAGATAAGAAGCTTCTAGTAATAGTTGGTGAAATTGTTTTTGGACCATAGCAATTTTCCTTTCATCCCATGTCGGTGTAATCGATTGAGAGACAAATGTACCTTTTCCTCGCAGTGTTTCAATAATTCCTTGTCGTTCTAATTCTTGGTACGCTTTGCTTACTGTATTCGGATTAATGACAAGAAGTGAAGCAAGTTCACGTACAGATGGTAGTTTATCGTTTGGTGCTAACATGCTTTTTAGTACGAGTTCTTTTATACTTTGAACAATTTGTTCCCATATCGGAGTGCTGCTTCTTGGATCAAGTTGAATGTGCAAGAGCAATGTCTCCTTCCTGATGAAATTTAAGTGTACTACTAGATGTAATACACTTAATACAATATATATGATAGATTTGTTTGTCAACACAAATTTATAGAAAAATATGGTATAAAAACATATTGTTTGGAAAAAATAGGTTTGATATAGAATGGAGGGTTAGTCATGAAGCGAGTTTTTGGAATACTTGTTTGTTTCATGTTGCTATTTTCTAGTGTTTTAGTTGGCTTTGCACAATCTGAGAAAGCGCAGTCTGAGAAAACAGAAGTAGAAAAGACACCGAAGTTAGCGGAGGAAGCATCGTCAGCAATTGTTATTGAGCAAGATACAGGTAAAGTCTTATTTGAGAAAAGTCCAAATGAAAAACTGCCGCCTGCTAGTATGACAAAGATTATGACAATGTTGCTTATCATGGAACAAGTTGAAAAGGGAAAACTAAAACTAGAGGATAAAGTCAGAGCAAGTGAACATGCAGCTTCAATGGGTGGTTCACAAATCTTTCTTGAGCCGGGTGAAGAGATGACAGTGAATGAAATGCTAAAAGGGATTGCAATTGCATCGGGAAATGATGCATCTGTTGCGGTTGCTGAGCATATCGCTGGTTCAGAAGAAGGCTTTGTAAACATGATGAATAAAAAAGCGAAGGATTTAGGATTGAAAAATACACATTTTCAAAATCCAACGGGTCTTCCAGCGAAAGACCATTATTCAACAGCATATGATATGTCAATTATGGCGAAAGAGTTGATGAAATATCCACTCATTCGAAAATATACAGGAAAGTATGAAGATTACTTACGTGAAAATACAGAGAAAAAGTTTTGGCTTGTGAATACGAATAAATTAGTTCGTTTTTATCCTGGGGTGGATGGGGTGAAAACAGGTTTTACAACAGAAGCAAAATATTGTTTAACAGCATCAGCTGAAAAAAATGGCATGCGTGTCATTTCTGTTGTCATGGGAGCGCCAACATCAAAAGAACGTAACAACCAGGTAACAAAGCTCCTTGATTATGCATTTGGACAATATACAACGAAAAAATTGTATAAACGTGGTGAAAAAATTCAAACAGTAAAAGTAGGAAAAGGGAAGAAAGAAAAGGTAGATTTAGTTTCATCGGATAACGTATCTCTTCTGATGAAAAAAGGCGAGAATATGGACAAGGTAAAACAGGAAGTTATCGCTGAAAAGAAAGTAAAAGCACCAATTAAAAAAGGTGATGCACTCGGTACACTTGTTATAAAAAAAGATAAAGATGTTTTACTAAAGCAAACGATTGTAGCGAAAGAAGATGTTGCTGCAGCGAGCTGGTGGGAACTATTTAAAAGAAGTTTAGGGATGTTTTCAACATCGAAATAGAAGCAAAGGTATTACTACTTTCTTACCCTCATGCATGAAAAAGGTAGAATAATTGCTGAAAGATTCACATTATGACGAAATAGTACTTCTTTTGTCAGTAGGAAGGATTCTTATTTTATGTTCACGAAAACCTTATGTAAATGAGTCAAGTTTAAGCATAAGGAGGAAATCGTGTGAGTCTTTCCATGCATTTAGAAGTAAAGCGTGATGTCTTATGTGTTCGGCTAGCGGGTGAATTAGATCATCATACTGCTGAAGAGTTGCGAGCAAAAGTAACGGATATGATTGAGACGCATCGCGTTCATCATATTGTACTAAGTTTAGAAAAACTAACATTTATGGACAGTTCTGGTCTTGGTGTTATATTAGGCAGATATAAGCATGTTAAAGGTTTAGGAGGGGAGATGGTCGTTTGTGCAATCTCACCTCCTGTAAAGCGTTTATTTGAAATGTCAGGTCTGTTTAAAATCATTCGCTTAGAAGAAAGTGAAGCGCATGCGCTCGCGACATTGGGGGTGGCATAAATGAGAAATGAAATGAACCTTCAATTTTCAGCATTAAGTCAAAATGAATCGTTCGCTCGCGTCACAGTTGCTGCTTTTATTGCACAATTGGATCCAACGATGGAGGAATTGACAGAGATAAAAACAGTTGTGTCTGAAGCAGTCACAAATGCAATTATTCATGGGTATGAAGGGAATGCAGAAGGTGTTGTTTACATTTCAGTGATTTTGGAAGAAGCAATGGTGAAACTCATGATTCGAGATGAAGGGGTTGGCATTTTTAATTTAGATGAGGCAAGGCAACCTCTTTTTACAACTAAACCTGAATTAGAGCGTTCCGGAATGGGATTTACTATCATGGAAAATTTTATGGATGAAGTAGAAGTTATTTCAAATGAATCTTTCGGGACAACAATCCATTTGACAAAATACTTATCAAATAGTAACGCTCTATGCAATTAAGGAGAATTGCCTATGGACATTGAGGTCAGAAATGAGAAGAAGAAACCTCAGTTAAAGGACCACGAGTTAAAAGCGTTAATTCAAAAAAGTCAAGATGGAGACCAACAAGCAAGAGATACAATAGTCCAAAGTAATATGCGTCTTGTATGGTCAGTTGTGCAACGTTTCCTCAATCGAGGATATGAACCAGATGATTTATTTCAAATTGGCTGTATTGGACTCTTGAAATCGGTAGACAAATTTGATTTGTCTTTCGACGTGAAATTCTCAACCTATGCAGTTCCAATGATTATTGGAGAAATACAGCGATTTTTGCGTGATGATGGATCCGTGAAAGTAAGTCGTTCTTTAAAGGAGACTGGAAATAAGATTCGAAAGATGAAAGATGAGCTTTCTAAAGAATATGGAAGAGCTCCAACGATTAATGAGGTAGCAGAAGCGCTTGAGTTGACACCAGAAGAAGTTGTTCTTGCGCAAGAAGCGAGTCGCACACCATCATCCATACATGAAACAGTTTATGAAAATGATGGAGATCCTATTACGATACTAGATCAAATCGCGGATCAAACAGAAACGAAATGGTTTGATAAAATCGCTTTAAAAGAGGCAATTAGAGAACTGGATGAGCGTGAACGCTTAATTGTATATTTGCGCTATTATAAAGATCAAACTCAATCAGAAGTAGCAGAGCGAATTGGAATTTCACAAGTCCAAGTATCGAGGCTTGAAAAGAAAATATTAAAACAGATGAAAGATCGAATAGATGAATAGCCATCTATTCGATTTTTTTGCTTTGAACTAGAAACCAGTGATAGTTTAAATAAGATTGAGAAGAAGAAAAAATCGCATCTTATGTTACTGTTGTTATCCTTTCCAAAATCAAAAAATTTCATTCACCCAGAAGTATTTATGTAATTTATTGATAATTATGTAAATTGGGGATGTAATTCAAGTATAAACTTGTCATAGAGGGGAAAGGAAACCTTAATAAACCTCACTTGAAAGTTCAAAATATGAAAATAACGCTTCTAAAAAAATACAGTTACTTTATTCACCGAGTGATTATTCATTAAAAATCCAACGTGCAAAGTTCCATTTTATAAAAAAAGTTGTATTAGAAAATTTTCCAGAAACCATACTACAACTACGAGGAATAGTAAAGAGGTGAACGGAGTGGAGCGAACAATCTATCTCAAAATGCGAAATCGTCTGCAAGTATCCCCTTCATATGAGGTGAAGATTGAAGATATTGCACAAGTAGTTGGAGATTCTGGCTTAGTAGAAAAAATAAAAAAGCAACATGTCTATAAAATCACAAAACGTGATAAAACACATGTTGTAATTGATGCGATGAAAATCATTCAAGTGATTCAACAAACTACGCAGCATATACAAATTAATTTATTTGGTCCTGGACAAACACTTGTAGAAATCGTCTATGAAAAAAAGAAAGTACACCCCATTTTCTTTGGATTGGTTTGGATGTTACTTTTTGTCGGTGCGGCTCTTGCGATTATTTATTTTCATGAAGATGTAAGTATGCAGCAAGTACACTGGCGCTTATATTACATGATTACGGGAGAAATCAATTATAAACCGCTCCTGTTTCAAATTCCGTATTCTTTAGGACTGGGATTAGGGATGGTCTTATTTTTTAATCATGTGTTTCAAAAACGAATTAATGAAGAACCAAGTCCGTTAGAAGTGGAAATGTTCCAGTATCAACAGTCACTCGATCAATATGTCATGATCAATGAAAATAAAGAGAGTGCAAAACAAATCGCAGATGATTGAGTATGGAGTAGTGATAGTAATTGGGCTTGCTGGTGGGATCGCAGTTGGAGGGGGATATGTGGCATTTTTAGCTGTGCTTGGTGTAATCCCACGTTTAGCCCAGTTAACAAGGAGTGGCCATCGGGTTCAATTTTTTGAGTGGGCCGTAATTGGTGGTTCTTTGGCCGGAGCATGGTGCAGTTTAAGAGATATAACCTTTCAAACATCTCAGTATTGGCTCGTTTTACTTGGCTTATTTTGTGGAACATTTATTGGTATGCTTGCTGCGGCTTTGACAGAGGTATTGAATGTTTTACCTATATTAGCAAAACGAGTAGGCGTAGATGGGAAAATTGTCATTCTACTCGTTGCACTTGTACTTGGAAAGGTAATGGGCTCTTTATTTCATTGGATTTATTTTGCAAGATAGGAGGTATCAAGATGGCCCAAAATAAATTAAAAGATGATTACATAAATAAAGTGAAAAATTATCATCCAAAGCCAAATTATGTGATGAATTGTGTAAAAGCTTTTGTTGTAGGTGGACTGATTTGTACAGTAGGTGAATGCTTGATGAAATTTTATATGTATTATTTTCACTTTAATGAGCAAAATGCGGGAAATCCTACGATAGCAACACTTGTATTATTATCAGCCATATTAACTGGATTTGGTGTATATGATAAAATCGGTCAATTCGGAGGGGCTGGTTCAGCAGTTCCTGTTACTGGATTTGCAAATTCAATGGCAAGTGCGGCAATGGAGCACCGTAGTGAGGGAATTGTACTCGGAGTTGCTACAAATATGTTTAAGCTTGCTGGAAGTGTAATTGTATTTGGAGTTGTTGGAGCATACATTGTTGGTCTAATTCGATATACGTTTAAACTTTGGTTGTCTTAAAGGAGACTAGATATGAGATTGACAGGGAAGCAAACATGGGTATTTCAAAATAATATATTTGTGAATGCAACAGGTACTGCTGTCGGTCCAAAAGAAGCGGAAGGTCCTCTTGGAAAGTGTTTTGATATTTCATATGATGATTTGCATTGTGAGGAAGAAAATTGGGAGCTTGCTGAAAGAAGATTGATGAATGATTCAATTCAGCAGGTCATACAAAAGGGGGATATAAAGCCTTCGCAAATTGATTTTTTTTTAGCGGGAGATTTATTAAACCAAACCGTTACAGCAAATTATGTGGCGAGGGAGCTTGGGATTCCTTTTTTAGGAATGTTCAGCGCTTGTGCAACATCAATGGAGACACTAGCGATTGGATCGGCCTTTATTGATGGAGGCTTTGCTAATCGTGTGATAGCTACGGTTAGTAGTCATAATGCAACTGCAGAACGGCAGTTTCGTTATCCGACAGAATACGGGGGGCAAAGACCTGGTTCAGCAACTTCAACTGTTACAGGGGCAGGGACGGCTTTAATTAGTAAAGAACAGAGCAATATTAAAATAACGGCTGCAACCATTGGAAAAGTGCAAGATTTAGGAATTACAGATCCTTTTGATATGGGATCAGCAATGGCACCTGCTGCTGCCCATACGATTCAACAGCACTTTGAAGATTTAGGGAGAAGTGCAGCTGATTATGATCTTATCGTTACAGGGGATTTATCAGGTGTTGGGGCACCAATTACGAAGCAACTTTTACTTGAGGAAGGGTATGACTTAGGAAATGTATATAATGACTGCGGATTAATGATTTATAACAAAGATCAAGAAGAGGTTTTTGCAGGTGGAAGCGGTTGTGCCTGTTCGGCAGTTGTAACATACGGTCATTTACTACAAGAAATGAAAAAAGGAAACTTACAGCGTATTTTTGTAGTTGCAACAGGAGCATTGTTAAGCCCGATTATGATACAACAAAAAGAAACGATTCCGACAATTGCACACGGCGTTGTATTTGAAAGGATAAAAGGGGTGTGAATTGTGGATTTTGTATACGCGTTCATCGTTGGGGGAGCTATCTGTGTAGTAGGACAGCTTTTATTGGATTTTGCTAAATTAACTCCTGCACATTTGATGGCAACTTTTGTAGTAATTGGAGCGGTTTTAGATAGCTTTGGACTATATGATAAGCTCATAAAATTTGCAGGTGCTGGAGCAACTGTTCCGATAACGAGCTTTGGACATTCCCTTTTGCATGGAGCACTAGAGGCGGCTGAAAAACATGGTTACTTAGGAATTGGAATGGGTATGTTTAGTTTGACTTCTTCAGGTATTTCAGCATCGATATTATTTGCATTTTTTGTAGCACTTATATGTAAACCGAAAGGATAAATCAAATGAGACGAAGGGTTATTTTGGTGACAGATGGAGATGAATATGCAAAGCGAGCAATTGAGCTGTTAACAAAGGAGTTTGGCGGAAGGTGTATTTCAGCATCGCAAAGTAATCCGACGAAATTGACAGGGAAAAAGATTGTGGAGCTAATTATGCAAACGCCATATGACCCTGTATTTGTCATGTTTGATGATAGTGGATTTATAGGAGAAGGTTCAGGTGAAAAAGCGTTAAAATATGTGGCAATGCATAAACAAATTGATGTTCTTGGCATTTTAGCTGTTGCATCTAATACACATCATTGGGAGTGGGCGCGTGTAGATGTCAGCGTAGATCGAGAAGGCAGATTAACAGAATACGGTGTTGATAAATTTGGACTTCCTGATGGTGAAATTGGGAGAATTAATGGGGATACGATTTATTGTTTAGATGCATTAAATGTGCCTGTAATTGTTGGAATTGGTGATATAGGGAAAATGTGTGGAAATGATGAGTGGGAGCGAGGATCACCAATTACCAAAAAAGCAATTCAATTAATTTTAGAAAGAAGTGGGTTTTATGACGAAACAGAAGAAAGTTAATATTCCGATTTCTTCCTTCTTGAGTGATAATGAAAATTATTTAAAACAAACAGTTGGGCTTGGCGTCACATTTGATGTCGGGATTCGTAAGTTTCAAATTCTTGATAAAGAAATCGGTGTATTATTTGTAAATGGATTGTGTGATACAAATTACCTCATTCACATTTTGGAAGAAGCAGTAGATACAAATGAAATAAGAGATGTTGAAGAAGATACAGTTAAGCTTTTAGAAAATCGCCTTATCCATCAACAAGTAAGTAAAGTAAAAACGATGGATGAGGTAATGCTACAAGTATTATCGGGACTTGTTATTATCTTTGTGGAAGGTGAAACAGAGGCCTTTGCAATCGATGTTCGTAGTTATCCAGGACGAACACCAACAGAACCAGATACAGAAAAAGTAGTGCGCGGGGCAAGAGATGGTTTTGTAGAAAATATCATTGTAAATACAGGACTAATAAGAAGGCGTATTCGCGATCCGCGCCTTCGAAACGAAATTATCCGGGTTGGGGATCGGTCACAAACGGATATTTGTATTACCTATGTTCAGGACGTTGCGAATCCAGATTTGGTAAAAATCATTAAGCAAGAACTAGAAAGTATTGAAGTAGATGGAATTACAATGGCTGACAAAACGATTGAAGAATTTTTAGTGAAGCAGGGTTATAACCCTTTCCCTCTTATTCGTTATACAGAAAGACCAGATGTAGCGGCAAATCATTTATTAGAAGGGCATGTATTAATTATTGTTGATACATCTCCAAGTGTAATGATTACACCAACAACTTATTTTCATCATGTGCAGCACGCAGAAGAGTTTAGACAAAACCCGGCAGTGGGTACATTTTTACGATGGGTTCGTTTTGTAGGTATTATATTTTCTGTGTTTTTATTGCCGTTTTGGCTCGTTTTTGTGTTCGATCCAACGTTGTTACCAGAGAAACTTGCTTTCATTGGACCAAATAAAATGACCCATCTCCCTATTATATTACAAATAATTATGGCCGATATTGGACTTGAGTTTTTGCGAATGGCATCGATTCATACACCAACTCCCTTATCATCAGCTACCGGATTAATTTCAGCGATTTTAATTGGGCAAATTGCAATTGACGTTGGGTTATTTGTTCCAGAAGTTATTTTATATACAGCGGTTTCAATGATTGGAATATATGCAACACCAAGTTATGAATTAGGACTTGGAAACAAACTTGGAAAATTATTTGTCATTATTTTAACTGGTTTGTTCCATGAGATAGGATTTATAATTGGCATGACGATGTTAATTTTATTTTTAACGTCTATCAAAAGTTTACAAACACCATATTTATGGCCGTTTTTGCCATTTGACTGGGGGGCATTAAAAACAATATTATTACGCCCGGCCATGTCTAGTTTAAAAGTACGCCCAAGCATTGTACATCCACAAAATATACGTAGACAAAAATAAGCAGGAATCAATCTTCCTGCTTATTTTTTATTAGAAATTTAACGTATTTTAACAAAATCACAACATTTTTTTCGTACACTTAGAGTAGACATTGTGTATGAAAGGGGAAGAGGGCATGATTAAATTATTTGTAAGTGATTTAGATGATACACTTTTTTATAATGTAAGCAATATTCATAAGGAAGATGAAAAAGCACTTTGTTGGTTAGCGGAAAAAGGGACAAATATTTGCTTTGCTTCTGGTCGTTTTACGCATCGAATTCATGATGCAGTTAGGCAATTCTCATTTCCATATTACACGACAGGATTAAATGGTGCTACGATGCTATTACCAAACGGACAAATATTCCATGAATCGAAATTCAATGATGGAGTTGCCCAGGAAATATATCAATATATACATGAAAAAAGGCTAGCTGATATTGTGTGTGCAAAAGAGCAGAGATATACGAAAAAGAAAAATGAACATCATTATGTTTTTGAAGAATATATGGGTGTGCATATTGCTGAAATAGAAACATTAGAGGAGGAATTTGGTAAAACAATCCATCCTGCAAAGTTGTTTGTGTATGGAGAAGCAGAAAAGATTGTGACATTGGATCAAGAGCTAAGAGACACTTTTCATGAGCACGCTGAAATTTTTATTTCTGGAAAAGGATATGTAGATATTATGCCAAGGGGGGTTAGTAAAGGAAGTGCTTTAAAACGTTTGATGGAGCATTTGAAAATTGAAGCGCATGAAGTAGCATGTATTGGTGATTCTTTTAATGACATTTCTATGTTTGAAGTAACACCACATTCTTTTACTCTTCATCATGCACATCCATATGTGAAGGAAAAGGCATGTCATGTTGTTCGTTCTGTAGAGGAAGCGATTATGAAATTACCGTTGCTTATATAATAGATAAATTCATTTTGATTTTTCACATATAAGCTGCTATGAAAAACAAAAGGTGACCTGCACTCGTTTTCTCTCTTTGTTTTCACTTGGTATGGGGCAGGAAGAGGATCTGACCGCTTCTATGCACGGCCAGATGCTCTCTTCCACCTAAAAAGAAAGATTTTATGTCGGTTTTTTAATTTGGATTTATATAATAAAAAGCTCGTCAATGACGAGCTTTTTATTACTTAAATAATGATTTAATAAAATCAATGATACTAGAGAAGAAATCTTTTACTTTATCTAGGAAGCCTTGTCCTTCTTCAGATCCTAAAAATGCTGAAACATGTTCTTTCGCTTTATTTAATTGGCTACCAACTTGGTTCCAGTCAATATTTAAATTTTTCATTTTATCAAATAATGAAACTAAGCTATCTAATTGCTCATCTGTTAGTGTAATACCAAGTTGATCAGCAATTTTTTTAATTAGCGCACGTAAATCTTCTGTTGTTTTTGGCTGTTCTTTAGCAATTTCTTCTTTTACTTTCGCAACAAGTTGAACAGCTTTTTCGTCACCAATTTTGTCACCAAGTTTCGCTGTTTGTACCATTTCTTCGTTGGCTACTTTTTTTACTTCTTCAGGAATTTCTTTTTTCGATGTTGTTTCGTAAGCCTTCATTAATCCTGTTAAAGCAGCTGTTCCTGATACTTTAAATGGTGCCGTGATTTGGATCTCTGCATCTTTAACACCTGCTGTGATGAGTGCGTTTGTATACATTGCATCTGTTACCCAATTAATGTTTTTCGCTCGCACAATAAGACCTGATCCTGGTTTTGTATACGTAATTATAGAAGAGGAAATAGCTCTCGTACCAATTTGTGCTTTTGGAACAATACCCTCTAAAAATTTATGTTCTTCCGCATTAGATACAGTAATAATTTGCGCATCTTTTGGCGCTTTCATTTCTTTTAAAAGATCTTGTTTTTGTTGTTCAGATAAATTTTCTCCTAATGTAACGATTGATTCTCCCTCAATCACGTCTGCAAATGAAGCTGTTGGGATCATAAACACCGTAACAGCTAGTAGCAAAGCTAATAGTTTCGTTTTCACGAAAAATCGCTCCCTTTCTCTTTCTGAAATTTGCGGGCAACACAGTAATTATAGTATATTTTTAAAATTTGTCATCCGTCTTCTTGCTGATTTTAAAAAAGAAGTATACAGATTGTCGGATTCTTTTTGTTTCTGAGCACGAATATGGTAATATAGTGCTGAGATAGTTGAAAGGAGACATATACGTATGAAAACTTTAGGATACATATTAATGGAGAATGGTGAAAAAATTGAATTAGAATTTTTCCCAGAAGAAGCACCGAAAACAGTTGAAAATTTCAAAAAATTAGCAGATCAAGGGTTCTATAATGGTGTTACATTCCACCGCGTTATTCCTGGTTTCGTAAGCCAAGGTGGAGACCCAACAGGAACAGGTGCAGGCGGTCCTGGTTACTCTATTCCATGTGAAACTGAAGGGAATCCGCATAGACATGTAGTTGGATCACTTTCTATGGCACATGCTGGCCGTAATACAGGTGGTAGCCAATTCTTCATCGTTCATGAGCCACAACCACATTTAGATGGTGTACATACTGTATTTGGTAAAGCGACAAGCGGTATTGAAACAGTATTAAACATGCGTCAAGGCGATGTAATGAAAGAAGTTAAAGTTTGGGAAGAATAAATTGAAGAGAGCAAAGTGCTCTCTTTTTATTTTTTTACTGTTAAATAATCATCATTCAAAAGCTTTATATGATATTAAGAGAAGATTGAAAACATGTAAGTATAAAATTTTGCTTTGTTCCATATTTGTAGTGGCAATCGGAGAAAAAATTTAAATTAAGAAAAGTTGTAATCTATAAACAGGAATTTGTGGGCAATATGCAGTAAATGATAAGAGAGAGTAAATGATAAAGTTATTATAGCTAACTAAATTGTTAGCGATAGAACTATTTTTGTAAAAATACATAGGATACAGTAAAGTTTTATTTCGTTATTCGTGGTTTATAAGTTTTGTAGTTCAATGCGTTATGCGAGAAGCTAAAAAGTTAGATGGAGTTTATTCATTAGCTTGAGAAAAGTAAATTCTCAATGAGAGAATTTCTTTTATTACTATACATTTGACTTTCCTACATTCTCTTTGTATGATTATCAAGTTGTTTTGGCAGCCCTTCTCACTATAGTGAAAATATTGTAAAATGGAGATGATATAGCAATAGTGGTAGAGGGGATACATGGTTTGTAACTTTTGTAAGAAGGGATAAGGTTTATGTTAATTCGTTTTAAAAAAAGTTATGAAAAGATTGCAATGGGGCTTCTTTCGTTTATGCCGACTGAAAAAGATGTTAAAATTTTACAATTGACAATGAAAGAATATGATAAAAATGATAGTTGGCAACTATATTTGTGGAAACAAAATGATGATTTTGTTGGGATAGTTGGAGTTATCAACGAAGAAAATGTATTACAGATTCAACATCTTAGTGTGAATCCATCTCATCGTCACATGGGGATTGGTACAAAGATGGTACAAGAATTAAAAAATAAGTTTCAAGGTATTACAATTTGTGGAAACGAACAAACAGCTAGTTTTTTTGAAAAGTGTAAGGGAATTGAACAAAATATACATTCATAAAAGCAGAGATGGAATTTGTGTCATCTCTGCTTTCTTTTTTTTAGTTGCTCGTTTCGTTCGGCAATTACATCATTTCTGTCACGCAATTTGTGTTTATGGATAATGTATTCAGTAGGTAGTGAATGAGCATCTTTCCAAGGAATCATTTTTTCTGTACATAATTGTAAGCATGTGTTTTCTAAAGAGGAATCTGAAAAAGGAAAAAATATAGGTGCAAAAGGTTCTTTTGATTGAATGGACTGTAATTGTTTTTGTAATATAGTTAAAAGTTTTGGGTAATCAAGACCTAATCTGTGTACTTGTATACTTTCCTTTTTTAAAATAGCAATGGCGCTTTTCATCATTCGCATTGAACCATTCCAATTTGAGCGTCTGTGATGGTATAAAGCAACTGCTATTTGAATAAAACCAACCCAGTAGTTTTCTCGCTCTCCTCGTGGTTTCAATTTCCAATATTCTTCTAGTACTTCGTGACATTCAAAGTAATCATAATCTCCATGAAAATGAATTAAAAATTGTATGTATGCTGTAGGATACATCCTTTTCGCTCCTGTCTAAACGGTCTTACGTACAGTTTATCATAAAGTGAAACTATGATGTGATCAATGGAGTTTTCTTTATCTACACTGATTATCAGCCCTCACCAATCGGGCTTTTACGGGCAACCCGCCCCATACCTTACTTCTTTACTTTTGCTGAATTTTAAGGTGAGATCTTACTGCACGCGAATAGCGGGATAAATAATAAACGACTAGAGAATCTCTAGCCGTTTATTATATTCTGCATTAGCAGAAGCAAGCCGCGCCTACAATGATTAATAAGATAAAGAGCACAACAAGTAAAGCGAAACCGCCGTTAAAACCACAATCAATATGGCCCATAGTTTTTTTACCTCCTACATTGAACTTACTACACTTTTATCATATGAAGAGGTGGGCATTGTTGCATGGGCAGGTGTCTATTTTCAACTAAATTTCTGAAAAAGGTTGGATAGAACATAAGTATGCTCTATACTTATGTTGTTATAGAAAAAATGTGGTGGGATGCTTTGTGCAATATAATTTTAAAGTAGAGGCTTTTGAAGGGCCTTTAGATCTATTGTTACATTTAATTCATCGCTATGAAATTGATATATATAATATTCCTGTAGCGGAAATTACAGAGCAGTATTTATCTTATATTCATACGATGAAAGACTTGCAACTGGATGTTGCAAGTGAGTATTTGGTGATGGCTGCAACGCTATTGCAAATTAAAAGTAAAATGCTGTTACCGAAACAAGAGGAAGATGTACCTGATAATGGTGAAGACTTTATAGATGATCCCCGTCAAGAGTTGATGGAGCGGTTAATTGAATATAAAAAATATAAGCAAGTTGCTGCTGAATTAAAAGAGAGAGAACAAGAAAGAGCACAACTTTATACACGTTCACCAATCGATTTTACATCATTTCAGCAAGAAGAGGAGACAAGTTTACCTCTCGATATAACACTGTATGATATGTTAGCAGCATTTCAAAAACTTATGCGTCGTAAAAAATCAAAACGTCCAGTAACAACGCGAATTGCTCGTCAAGAAATACCGATTGAACAACGTATGAGTGATATTTTACAGCAATTAGAAACAGCGGAAGGACGCCAAAGTTTTTATGATTTATTCGTTGATGAAGAGCGCGAAGTAATGGTTGTAACGTTTTTAGCCATACTCGAACTTATGAAAAACCAACAAATTATTATTGAGCAAGAACACAATTTTGATGAAATCTTTTTGACTCGCTCTAAAGTTTAGTAAAACTCCCATTTCAAAATTGTGAGGAAAACTAGCAGTAAGTATTTGATTAGTCAAAACGAATGATCAGTGGAAATAATCCCCGCTGATCATGGTTTCGCATAATTTTGTTTGGAACGATAAAAGGAATGTTGGACCGGTCGCAATATACTGTGATTCGGTTTTTATTGTGGATATTTTTGTATGGAAAGATATGAGAAAGGAGATTGTATGTTGGATAGAAAAGAACAGATGGCAATTGTTGAGGGGCTTTTATTTGTTGCGGGTGATGAAGGAGTTTATCCGGAACAAATTGCAAAAGTACTTGAAATTGAAGTGAAAGATGTAATTCAGATTATCGAGGAAATGCAAAGGGAATGTGAAGGTGTACAGCGAGGGTTGCAAATTGTACAATTTGCAAAAGTATATCGCTTTGCCACAAAAAAAGAACATGCGCCTTATTATCAAAAATTAATGGATACACCAACAGCAGCGTCTCTTTCCCAGGCTGCTCTTGAAACATTGGCGATTGTTGCTTATCGCCAGCCAATTACAAGAACGGAAATGGAAGAAATTCGTGGTGTGAAAACAGATCGAGCACTGCAAACATTGGTATCGCACTTACTTATAAAAGAAACGGGCCGGGCAGAAGGACCAGGGCGCCCTATTTTATATGGTACTACGAAAGAGTTCTTAGATACGTTTGGACTGCAAACATTAGATGATTTACCAACCCTTTCTGAAGAAAATGAACAAATGAATGAAGCTGACTTATTCTTTGGATCCTTGCAGGAATTGTCAAAATCGTAGCTTAGCGCATTGCTAAGCTTTTTTGTATATGAAATACGACTCGTGCCATACTAAATGAAAAAAGGAGACGAATTATGAAAGTTGTACGGATTATTCTATTGCTAGTTTCTGTTTTAATATGTTTTTCATTAAACAGCACATCTGTCAAAAGATATATGACGTCTGTTCATACTGTGTCCTCTTTTTCCAAGCAACGTCCACATTTAGGAAGAATGAAAGTGAGTTTTTTTAAGGTAGGACAAGGTGATGCCACACTTATTATTTTACCTAATGGTCAAACAATGTTAATCGATGGAGGACCTTATGAGGCTGGAGAGGTAATTATTCAGAAATTAATTGAAAAAGGAATTAACCATTTAGATGTTGTGGTAGGGACGCATCCAGATATGGATCATATAGGAGGGCTTATACCGATTATAGAACAAATGCCAGTTTCACTTGTATTAGATAGCGGCAAAACCTATAGTTCTTTTACATATCATACGTATAGGAACGATATTAAAAAGAGGGGAATTCCATTTGTTCGTGTAAAACAAGGACAGCATATACCGTTAGATCCCCAAGTTTCAATTCAAGTATTAAATAATGGGAAGTCAAAGGATGAAAATAATGAATCATCAATTGTTTTAAAAGTTCGATATGGTAAGGCTGATTTTTTGCTAATGGGAGATGCGGATATACAAACTGAAAAGAAAATAATAAAGCAATATGATGTACATGCTGATGTTTTAAAGGTAGGTCACCACGGTTCATATACGTCAACTAGTGAACAATTTTTAGAGGAGGCAAACCCTCAATTTGCTATTCTTTCTTATGATAAAAAAAATCCATATGGGCATCCACATCAAAGTGTAGTAAACAGGTTAAAGAGATATGGTGTCATGACATATACAACGGATAAACGAACGGTAGAAATTGAAACGGATGGAGACCATATTGCTATATGGTCAAATACGCCGCTTCCATTGTTAAAGTAAAGAAGTAGTTAAAACTGTATAATAGAATGCTAAGTAGGAAAATGGAAACAAGGAATTGGTATTCGTTTTCATAAAAGATGCATTGTCTCCTTTTGGAAAAAAAGAATAATATATATTATAATTAAAGAAGATAAATTTCCTTTTTTACTAAGAGAAGAGGAAATTTCATTTGAATGTATAGACAACTACTCGTGTATATATTAAGATGGGGTTAGGCAAATAGGTAATAATAACAAGTAGGTATTTCATGGGAGAGGATCGATGAAAATGAAAACGCAAGTTGTCATCAATGCCAAAATTTATACAGGTCACGAAGTAATGGGAAGTGGATTTATTCGTTACGCAGAAAAAATTGAAGAAATTGGTTTGATGGCTCAATATGTATCACAAGAAAATGAAACGGTTTTTGACGCAGAAGGAAAAATTGTGATTCCAGGTATGATCGATGTTCATATTCATGGTGGATACGATATTGATGCGATGGATGCGAATAGCGATGGGTTAGTAACTCTTGGTAAAGAAATGTTAAAAGAAGGGGTTACAACTTATTTCCCAACAACAATGACGCAAGCTCCAGAAGCAATTGAAGCGGCTTTAAGTGCTGCAAAAGAAGCGAAAGAAAAAGGAGCGCATTTTGAATATATTCATTTAGAAGGACCATATGTTTCAAAAAAACGTGCAGGGGCGCAACCTCTTGAACATATCGTTCCGGCGAATATTGAACAATTTAAACAATGGCAAGAAGCAAGTGGCAATCTAATTAAATTAGTAACGTATGCACCAGAAGAAGAAGGCGCAGTAGAATTTGAAAAGTATCTTGCTGAAACGAGTGTTGTTGGTACAATGGGCCATACAGACGCAGTTGATGCACAATTGAAAAGTAGAAACATTACACATGCTACACACTTATACAATCAAATGCGCGGTTTACATCACCGTGAACCAGGTGTTGTCGGTCACGTGTTATTGAACCCAAATGTAATGGTTGAAGTGATTACAGATGGTATTCACATTCACCCAGATATGGTGAAATTAGCATATAAATTAAAAGGTCCTAAAAAAGTAAGTGTCATTACTGATGCGATGCGTGCAAAAGGTTTAGAAGATGGATTGTATGAGCTTGGTGGACAGCCTGTACATGTGAAAGATGGCAGCGCTCGTTTAGAAGACGGAACGTTAGCGGGTAGTATCTTGAAAATGGACCAAGCATTCCGAAATGTAATTGAATTTACAGGATGCTCGATTGAGGACGCTGTACTTATGACATCAGTTAACCAAGCAGAAGAGTTTGGATTAACGAATAAAGGGGCATTAACAGTAGGAAAAGATGCGGACTTTGTTGTCATGACGGAAGATCTACATGTATATGATACGGTTCGATTAGGAATTCATATGAAGGAAGGGAAGTAAATAGATGAATATTCTTGTTGTAAAAACGCCAGAAGAATTAGCAGAAGCAGGTTGTAAATTAATTGAAGAAGTTGTAAAATCAAAGGAAAATCCAACGTTAGGAATGGCTACAGGAAGCTCTCCACTTGGTATTTATGCAGAAATGCGAAAAAATAAACTTGATACAAGCCGTGTAACCACTGTAAACTTAGATGAGTACGTAAATTTACCACACGAAGATAAAAACAGCTATCATTATTTTATGCAAGAACAGTTGTTTAATCATCTTCCCTTTAAAGAAACTTATGTACCAAACGGGATGGCAAGTGATTTAGAAGAAGAGTGCAAGCGTTATGAAGGCATTCTAGCAGCTAACCCAGTTGATCTACAGATTCTTGGAATCGGTGAAAACGGTCACATCGGATTTAACGAACCAGGAACATCTTTTGATTCTCCAACTAACATTGTTGAATTAACAGAGTCTACACGCCAAGCAAACCTTCGTTTCTTTGAAAAAGAAGAAGATGTACCAACTCATGCAATTACAATGGGGATTGGAAGCATCATGAAAGCGAAACAAATTCTACTTGTTGCTATGGGACCGAAAAAAGCAGAAGCAATCAGAGAATTATTGCAAGGTGAGTATAGCGAAGCGTGTCCTGCTACAGTGCTGCAACGTCATCCGAATGTAACCGTAATCGCAGATCCAGAAGCTCTATCTTTATGCAGTGAGGCGATTGCTGATGAACATCGACAAGTATTCACCATTTCCGATCTATTATCAGATTCAAGAGTGGGTGAAACAGCTAATTGAGGACGGTGAATGGACGCCGGGAGATAAAATTCCATCTGAGAATGAACTTTGTGATAAGTTCGAAGTAAGTCGCATGACGATCAGACAGGCAATTAATAATTTAGTGGAACAAGGGTATTTATATCGAAAGCGTGGAATTGGAACGTTTGTTCAGCTTCCAAAAGTGGAGCAAAAACTGCAAGGGATGACGGGATTTACAGAGGATATGCTTTCCCGTGGTATGAAACCGAGCAGTCAGTTATTAAGCTTCCGCCTAGTTTCAGCTACTGCTAAAATAGCAGACCGGCTTAGAATTCAAGAGGGGGAATCGGTGTATGAAGTGAGGCGTATCCGCTTAGCCGATGACGAACCGATTGCTTTTGAGACGACATATTTGTCGCCAACTCTTGTAAAAGATATTAACGAAGAAATTTTGCAACAATCTTTATACGAACATTTAGAGAAAAAGTTAGGCTTTAAACTTGTTCGTGCTACCCAAGCAATTGAAGCTTCAATTGCAACGGATGATGAAGCGGAACATCTGCATATACCTAAAAAAGCACCTGTGCTTGTAATGAGACAATGGTCATATGCAGAAGGTGAATTACCGTTAGAATATGTGAAATGTATTTATCGTGGTGATCGTTATAAGTTCATTACCAGTATTTCACGAAACAAGTAGTGTATTTTATTTTGTGAAATACATTAAATTTTCAATTCATTGGGTATGTAGAGAAACAAAAATACGACTCATCCTTACAGGGAATGAGTCGTATTTTTGTTTTGTTTTGAGTTGTAAGTTACCACGTGTTCTACAGCGTCTTTTACAGAGTCTACGACATAATGTGCATGTTCTTTCACTGCATCGTCAGCTTGTGACATGGCAAAGCTATGAGATGTTAAATTGAACATAGGAATATCATTGTAAGAATCACCGATACAAGCAATTTCTTCAGGTTCTATTTGGAACTCTTGTAATAAAATAGAGATTGCTGATCCTTTGCTAATATTTGGTGGCATGACATCTAAGCATTGTTCAGCGGAGATAAAGGTACTGACTTTGCCGCTAAATTTCTCATTGATTTTTTTCTGAAGTACTTGTAAGTCTTCTTTTGTGCCTCCAACAGAAATTTTATTAGGAAAAATTGTATCATCAATTTTTTGTAATAAGTTTGGTTCTTCAACAGAAGTCATTGTAACTTGTTTCTCAAGTTCATGAATAAATGGTGTTTTTTCCTCAATGTAATAATTATATTCATCACTTACATAACGAAAATACGGTTCTTCTTTCGTCACCGCTAACAAATCTGGCAAAATGCTCGAATCAAATGTTGCAGACAATAATTGTTTATTCTCATGGGTATATACGAATACACCATTTACGCTAATGCGATGGAAGGTGGTACCAACCTCTTTCATTAAACCAGCGATTTCATTATCAAGCCTACCGGAGGCGAAACAAAGAATCACATTTTGTTCTGCAAGATTGCGAAGAGCTGTAACATCTTGCTCATCAATCATGCCGCCATGTTGCATCATTGTGCCGTCAATATCGCTTACAAACATTTTAATCATGTTGCATTCTCCTTTCTATGTACATTTGCTCTTACATTATACGCATCTCGTGCAATCATGTCTAAAAAATGAATTTTTCTAAAATGGTAGATGTTTTGCATTGACGAAAAAGAAGGATGTTCTGTAACATAAAAGTAGGCTATTTAAGTACGAGGGTGGTGTTATATGAATAGTTATCTAGAAATTAAAAAAGTTTTAAATAATAATGTAATCATTGCGAGTCATCAGGAACACGAGGAAGTAGTAGTGATTGGCAAGGGAATTGGATTTGGAAAGAAAACGAAAGATGTATTAAAGGCGGAGCAAATTGAAAAAATGTTTGTTTTAAAAAATGAACGTGACCGTGAACAATATAAGCTTTTAGTGCCACATGTGAGCGAAAAGTTAATTGAACTGATGAACGATATTATGATGTATATTCAAGAAAAGGCGCAGTCACCATTAAACGAGCATATTCATATTGCCTTAACCGATCATATTTCTTTTGCAATTAAAAGACTGAAACAGGGCTTTACAATAGATAATCCTTTTTTAGTTGAAACAAAAATGCTGTATCCAGAAGAGTACAAAATTGCTGAAGGAGTTGTACAACTTTTAAATTCCCGTTTGCAAATTACATTGCCAGAAGGGGAAATTGGCTTTATTGCACTTCATATTTATAGTTCACTCACAAATTCTGATGTATCTGCTGTTAATCAAAACTCCCGTCTTATTGCAAAGCTTGTTTCATTAATTGAAACAAATCTACACCTTACATTAGATCCAGAAAGTATTCATTATTTACGCCTTATTCGTCATTTACAATATGCAATTGAACGAGTGAAAAAGGGAGAGAAGGTAGAAGAAGCACAAGGGTTTGCTGAGTTATTAAAAGCAGAGTATCCAGTTTGTTATAATCTAGCTTGGAAGCTTGTGAAGGTGATGCAGAAAGAATTACAGCTCCCTGTATATGAAGCGGAGAGTATTTATTTAACGATGCATTTGCAAAGATTAGTAAAAGCAGAACATGTGTAAAAGACATATATTTTTGTCTAAAATGAAAACGTTAAAAAAAATGATTGAATCGCTTACAATTGTTTTGTATAATAAGTCATGCAAAGTTATACAAAATTCGACAAACAAGTTAAGGCAAACAACGAAAACGTTTGCTCTAAAGTAGTGAACTTATACGTAAACCTATTTTTGACACGTGTTACTGATTCGATCAGGCATGAGTGGAGAAAAGTCAGGAATGTAAGCTAGAGAAAGGGACATACTACCCTTTGTATAGCTATCGTTCTATCTTTTTTTCCTCATGCCTTTTTGGCGTTTGTCGAAAAGCACAATATAGATAAGAGAGGAAGGGTTTTCATGTTTAAGAATATCTTTGGTGTTCTTCAAAAAGTCGGAAAAGCGCTTATGCTTCCAGTAGCAATTTTACCGGCTGCAGGTATTTTACTTGGATTTGGTAATGCATTTCAAAATCCACAGTTAACAAATCTAGTTCCTGCTTTAAAGGCAGATTGGTTTGTTCTAGTTGCAAAAATTATGGAACAATCTGGTGATATTATTTTCGCAAACCTTGCATTATTATTCGCAGTAGGGGTTGCCATCGGATTAGCAGGTGGAGACGGAGTAGCTGGGTTAGCAGCCTTCGTTGGATACTTAATTATGAACAAAACGATGAGCGTATTCTTAGGAGTAGAAAAATTTGTTACAATTGTAAGTGACAAAGTTCCAGTTAAAACTGGTTTTACAGATCAAGCGTATGCAAATGTATTAGGTATTCCGACACTTCAAACGGGAGTGTTTGGGGGTATTCTTGTCGGGATATTAGCAGCATATTGCTATAATAAATACTTCAATATTGAATTACCATCATACTTAGGATTCTTTGCAGGTAAGCGTTTCGTACCGATCGCAACAGCAACATTCTCTTTACTTTTAGGGATTGTAATGTGCTTTATTTGGCCGACAATTCAAGGTGGTTTGAATGCATTCTCACATCAAATGATCGATGCGAATAAAACGTTAGCGGCATTTGTGTTTGGTTTAATTGAGCGTTCTTTAATTCCATTTGGATTACATCATATTTTCTATGCACCATTCTGGTTTGAGTTTGGTCAATATACAAGTGCGGCGGGTGACATTATCCACGGTGACCAAAAGATCTTTATGGCACAATTAAAAGATGGTGTTGAGTTAACAGCTGGTACATTTACAACAGGTAAATATCCGTTCATGATGTTCGGTCTTCCAGCAGCAGCTTTAGCAATGTATCATGAAGCACGTCCAGAAAATAAAAAATTAGCAGCTGGTATTTTAGGATCTGCTGCGTTAACATCTTTCCTAACAGGTATTACAGAACCACTTGAATTTTCATTCTTATTCGTAGCACCAGTATTGTTCGGAATACATGCTATATTTGCTGGTTTATCGTTTATGACAATGCACATTTTAGGTGTTAAAATTGGGATGACATTCTCTGGTGGTTTAATTGACTTTATGCTATTTGGTGTCTTACCAGGCCGTACAGCATGGTGGTGGGTAATTGTTGTTGGTCTTGCACTTGCAGTAATTTACTACTTCGGATTCCGCTTTGCAATCCGCAAATGGGATCTAAAAACACCTGGTCGTGAAGTAACAACAGATACTGATGGCGCAGGGAAAACAGAAGCAGGTGAACTTCCACGTGAAGTATTAGTAGCGCTTGGTGGTAAAGAGAATATTGCTTCTTTAGATGCTTGTATTACACGTTTACGTGTTCAAGTTAACGAACAAAAAAATGTAAACAAAGATCGTTTGAAAGAACTTGGGGCAGCGGGAGTGCTTGAAGTAGGAAATAACATTCAAGCTATTTTTGGACCAAAATCTGACACATTAAAATCACAAATTCATGATATTATGTCGGGTCGTACACCTCATGTTGAAAAAGAAAAACCTGTAAAAGTAGAAGAAACTGTACAAAAAGCGGATACAAATGAAACAATTGTATCTCCGATTGAAGGTAAAATTCTACCGATTACAGAAGTTCCTGATCAAGTATTTTCAGGGAAAATGATGGGGGATGGATTCGCAATTGAGCCAGCAGAAGGAACAGTCGTTTCTCCAGTTGACGGTGAGATTGTCAATGTCTTCCCAACAAAACATGCAATTGGTATTCAATCTGAAGGTGGAAAAGAAATTTTAATTCACTTCGGTATTGATACTGTAAAATTAAATGGTGAAGGTTTTGAAGCACTTGTCACGCAAGGTGATAAAGTGAAACAAGGACAACCATTATTGAAAGTAGATATCGCATTTGTAAAAGAAAATGCACCATCTATTATTACACCAATTATTTTTACGAATTTAGGGCAAGGACAACAAGTTGAATTGAAAAAAGAAGGCAATGTCAAGAAAGGCGAAGCCGATATTATTGACATTCAGTAAGAAATTGACGCAAAATGTCTATAATTATAATGGGCGATGTGGTTGACCGAACATCGCCTATTATATACAATAGATGATGTAGTACTCACGTCTATACAACCGAAAAAATACTGTATTTAAAGGAGATAGATTATTATGGAAAAAATCTTTAAAGTAACTAGCGACTCAGGGATTCATGCTCGTCCAGCAACTCTACTTGTAAACACTGCAAGCAAATTCGGTGCTGATATTAACTTAGAGTATAACGGTAAAAACGTTAACTTAAAATCAATCATGGGTGTTATGTCTTTAGGTATTCAACAAGGCGCAGAAATTAAAATCACTGCAAATGGTGATGATGCAGCTCAAGCACTAGCAGCTATCGAAGAAACTATGAAAAACGAAGGATTAGGAGAATAATGACTCTTAACATTCAAGGGATCGCTGCATCAAGTGGGATTGCTATTGCGAAGGCTTTCAGACTTGAGAATCCTGAATTTAACATTGAAAAGAAAACGATTACGAACGAAGCTGCAGAAATTGTACGCTTAGACGCTGCGCTTGAGAAAGCAAAATCTGAACTAGAAGCAATTAAAGACCATGCTTTTGCTGAGCTTGGTGCTGATAAAGCTGCTATCTTTGAAGCACATTTACTAGTATTGAATGATCCAGAACTAGTAAATCCAGTAAAAGATAAAGTAAATAATGAAAAAGTAAATGCTGAATTTGCAATGGACGAAGTTGCAACAATGTTCATTACTATGTTTGAAAACATGGATAATGAATATATGAAAGAGCGTGCAGCGGATATTCGCGACGTAACAAAACGCGTTCTTGCACATTTACTAGGAATTAACTTCTCAAATCCAAGTACGATTTCTGAAGAAGTAATTATTATTGCTGAAGATTTAACACCATCTGATACAGCACAATTAAACCGTAACTATGCAAAAGGTTTCACGACTGATATTGGTGGACGTACATCTCACTCTGCAATTATGGCTCGTTCTATGGAAATTCCAGCTGTTGTTGGTACGAAAGTTGTTATGGAGAAAATCCAAAACGGCGATATCGTAATTATCGACGGTCTAGATGGAGAAGTAATTGTAAATCCATCTGAAGAAACGCTTCGTACTTTCGAAGAAAAGAAAGCAAAATTCGAAGAACAAAAAGTTGAATGGGCGAAATTAAAAGATCAAGCAACTGTAACAAGTGATGGGCATCATGTTGAGCTTGTTGCAAACATCGGAACACCAAATGATGTACAAGGTATCATCGACAATGGTGGAGAAGGCGTTGGTTTATACCGTACAGAATTCTTATATATGGGTCGTGACAATCTTCCAACAGAAGAAGAGCAGTTCGAAGCATATAAAGCAGTTCTTGAAGGTGTAAAAGCAGATCAACCAGTTGTTGTTCGTACACTTGACATCGGTGGAGATAAAGAGCTTCCATACTTACATTTACCAAAAGAAATGAACCCATTCTTAGGTTACCGTGCGATTCGCTTATGCCTTGAAGAACAAGATGTGTTCCGTACACAACTTCGTGCATTACTTCGTGCAAGCGTATATGGTAATTTAAAAATTATGTTCCCAATGATTGCAACTCTTGATGAATTCCGTCAAGCAAAAGCAATTTTATTAGAAGAGAAAGAAAGACTTGTTCAAGCTGGTACAACTGTTTCTGATGCTATTGAGGTAGGTATGATGGTAGAAATTCCCGCTTCTGCAGTATTAGCAGATCAGTTTGCAAAAGAAGTTGATTTCTTCTCTATCGGAACAAACGACCTAATCCAATACACAATGGCTGCAGACCGTATGAATGAACGTGTATCTTACTTATACCAACCGTATAATCCATCTATTTTACGCCTTGTAAAAATGGTTATCGATGCTGCTCATAAAGAAGGAAAATGGGCTGGTATGTGTGGTGAGATGGCAGGAGATTCACTTGCAATCCCGTTACTACTTGGATTAGGATTAGATGAATTCAGTATGAGTGCAACATCTATCCTTCCTGCAAGAACACAACTAAGCAAGTTGTCAAAAGCACAAATGGAAGAGTTAGCACAAAAAGCATTAACAATGTCAACTGCTGAAGAAGTTGTTGAATTAGTTAAAAGCATCTAATAATAAAAGAAAACCTGAGTCGATTGAAATCGGTCTCAGGTTTTTTTATATACTAAATTTAGATTTGATTTTTATGATTTTGAGGATACGAAGCAGAATTAGATAGCGATTGCTATGATATCCTCTGGGCAAACACGTAAAATACCTGTGAATTTACTTGTGTTCATGTTATTTTTATCATCTTTATTATCTTTGTCATCTCCCGTATTTAAAGCGGAGAAAAGAGCAACGCCGTTAGAAAACCCTTCAAAAATAACATTTCTGAAAGTAACGTTACCTTTAATAGTTAAAAGAGAAATTTCTGTTCCGATTGCAATGTGTCTAAGGACATTACATACATGGTGTCTTTCTTTTTCTTTTTCTTTTTCTCTTTCTCTTTCTCTTTCTCTTTCACGATCACGATCACAGCAATGACCACGATGACATTCTCTAAAATCTTCACGACATCCAAAAGATCCAAACATAATTCTCATCACCCCCTTCACACTTATAATGTATGTAAGTTGTATATGTGGTGATTGGACCGAACGTGGAATTTTTACTGGGATATTTTCTTATTTTAAATAACTAGATGGGTATTTGTTACTTAATGGTATTTGGATAAGGATAAATGACAGGGGGAGGGAGGTCGAAACCTTTATTATTGTTTTTTTTCTTTATTCAAGGATCTGAAATTCACGGGTAGTTTTTCCTTATTGATCCCGCTATTTGAGAGCAGTAAGACCCCCACTGGTTATGATCATCTTTGAATCAATAAAAATCTTTAGGTGAGTCTTACTATCCACGCATAACTGGATACATAGAAAAGGATACCTTTATTTATAACGAGGTATCCTTTACACTTTTTTACTTTTATATAAAACGATTGCATATACGGGAAGAGCCAACAGTAATGGTACGATAGACTGTGAGATATGTAATCCTTCTTCTAGCTGGAGTGCTTTTTCTTTTGGGAATTGTAGCATTGTAATATTTGTGGCATCTCCAATAAAGTATAGAAGCAGTACAGTTACGGCATAGCTTAAAAATGCAATAAAGCTTCCATATGAATTCAATGAAAATCCCTCTCTTGTTATCTATTTGTTACTATTGTATCATAATTGTAACAAAAATACATCCTTTATATTTCATTGTATAACAAAATTCGACAAAATACTGTGATTTTAAAGGGGATAGAGAAATAAACTACTGTTCATATATGTTGGAATATTACAAAGAAATAACATAAAAAAACGAAGGGAGATACCCTTCGTTTTTTTTATGTTATTGTGGGGCTGTTTACTTTGCCCATTCCGTTACTTGTTCGACATTCATACGTGGTGCTGGATGTCCTTTTAATGTAGATTCACCAATTGTAATTAGCATGATAGGTACATAACGAGAAGAAACATTAAATTCTTCCATTAGTGCTTGTGGGTTAAATCCACCGATTGCACAAGTGTCCCAGCCAGTTGCCTTAGCTGCAAGCATAAGTTGCATTGCGGCTAAGGATGCATTAGAGAAGGCTGCATCTCGTGGATATTGTTCACGCTTATATGCAGATTCAATATTTTGTGCCAAACGTTCTTTAGCTTCTTCTTTCATAAATCCTTGCTCTACGATAGGTCCATATACAGAATCGATGTTTTTATTTGCTTCTAGATCACCTAAAATAGCGACTACTGCAGAAGCATCAAGAATTTGTTGTTGATTATAAGCGATTGGATGTAAACGGCTTTGTACATCTTTACCTTGGAAAACAAGAAACTTCCAATGTTGTAAGTTCCAAGCTGATGGTGCTTGACCAGCTGCTTTCAAAATTTCTTGTAATTCCTCTTTTGAAATTTCTTTTTCAGAATTGAATGCACGATTAGATGTTCGTTCATATAGAACAGTAAAGAAATCTTGCTGTGTCATAATATGCCTCCTAAGTTTTATGTGGATTTATAAAAAAATACCATATGTAACAATTTTGTACTTACATTTTGTAAGTTATCACTGTAAAAGAATATAATATCTTTATTTTAATTGTCAAGTTGTTGAGAATAGAAGAAAAAGGGGACATTCGTACAATCGCTGTCATTCATGTAGTCATACAATAAAAAGATGATTCGCAGATCAAGAAGAAATATGTAAAGTGAAGCTCCTGTCAGTGGGAGAGTTCTTTGTTCCTGCTGATGCACAGCCCTCACCAATCGAGTTCTTTTGATAACGGCCCCTTATAGAAAAGGAAAGTGAAGAATTCAGTAGAACAGGATATATGAAGTGAGTGAAGACCAGTGGTGAACATACTACATTTTTTATTAGAGAATACGGTTTTTCAAAATGTATTACAGGATCTCCATGTAAATGTACTTTATATAGAAGAAGGATGTAATCACCAGTATACGGTTGATGATATACATCCAAAATGTATGTTTATAGCAAATAGTTTTGAAGAAGGGGAAATGTTATTTGAAAAAGTGCGACCACAAATTGTGATCATTTATGTGTCGAATGGTGCACAAGTAGAGTGTATAAAACACATATATAATTCGATGAGTTCTTTTATTGTTATCTGGGATCAGCCGGTGACTTCAAAATTTGTAGAGTTGCTTACAATAGGAGTACGAAATATTGTTATAGCTCCTGTTACACCACAGGTTGTGCTGGAAGAGGTAAACAAAAGTCTCTATCAATTATCACTATTGCAACAAGTGACTATTCAACAAGAGCTTCTTCAAATGATGTTTGATTTTCAAAATGATTTATTATTCATTGTAGAAGATGATGAGATCGTCGACTGTAATACGAACTTTTTGAGTTTTTTTGGATATGAAAATTTATTTTCATATCATGAGAATCATATGGTATTTGCGGAACATTTTATTCAAGAACATGGATATTACGCAACAAATCACGATATAACTTGGCTTGATGATTCTTTAGCGCAAGCGAGAAAAATAAAAATGTATAGTCATGAAGGCGAAGCATTTGTTTTTTTATTACGTGCTACACCTGTACCGGAAGATTTGTCTAGGTTTATTGTTAAGTGTACAGATATTACGGAATTAGATGAATTATATCAAGAGCAAGAACAGCTTGCTGCAATTGATTCTTTAACAGAAATATACAACCGTTTGAAGTTTCAACAATTATTAGAAGAAAAATGGAAAAGTGAGAAACGAGTAAATCAAACGATGGCGCTTATTCTTTTTGATATAGACGATTTTAAAAAAGTGAACGACACATATGGACATGATTTTGGTGATTTAGCATTAATTCAGTTAGCCGAACTGATGAAATCTAAAATAGCATCCCAACATATTTTCGCGCGGTGGGGTGGAGAGAAATTTATTATATTAGTAATAAATACAACAGAAAAAGAGGCTTTCCAAGTTGCTGAATCGCTACGTTTTTTTATTGAAACGAAACAATTCTCTAGCATTTCAAAATTAACCGCAAGTTTTGGAGTTGCTTTATATGAGCAAGGAATGACAAAAGAAGAATTGATACAGCGAGCAGATATTGCTTTATATGAAGCGAAAAAAAATGGCAAAAACCAAGTACGTTTATATAGAAAAGAAAAAATGTGATTTTTTCGCAACAAAGTGTTGCGATTTTTTTCTGTTACTCGATAATAGAAAGAGGGGCCATTTATAAGGAAGTAACTGCGGAGGTTTTTGAATGATAAAAAAAATGATTATTATGGTCTTGATTTGCTTTATAGTATGTGGAAGTGTGTATTACTTTTTTTATATACCCAAGAAGCAAGAAGCACTAACTTCGAAGGCAACTCCTTCTGTCGAGTCTGAGTTACAGGATAATTTAGAAGAAAAAAAGGAACCGCCAATTGATTATGCTAGTGTGGCACAAAAGTTAGATCAATATTTAAAAGATAAAGATTTTAATGGAACGGTTCTTGTCACAGATAAAGATCGTGTTGTGCTGAATAAAGGGTATGGATATGCAGATGTTCAAAGTAAAATTGAAAATACACCACAAACAAAATATCGCATTGGTTCCATTACTAAGACTGTTGTGGCAACATCGATTTTACAGTTGCAAGAGCAGGGAAAGTTAAATATTCAGGACAATGTAAATAAATATATACCTTTATTTCCAGCAGATAAAAATATCACATTATACCATCTTCTAACACATACTTCTGGTTTACCAGAGAAGGGAAAGGGAAAAATGAATGCTGCATCACGTTTGAATTTGGTTACTTGGATTGGAAAGCAGCAAGTAGCCTTTCCGCCAGGAACTGGTTGGAAATACAGTGACTATAATTATATGGTGCTTGCTTATATTATAGAAAATATATCTAAAAAGCCTTTAGGAGAATATGTAAAGGAAAATATATTTGCACGAGCGGACATGCATGAATCAGGTATGGGAAATATGGTGCCAGGAGAGCAACATTTCACGCAAGGGTACAAAAAGAAAGACAATGTACTTGTACCAGCACCAAAATTAGCAATGAACTGGCTATATGGCTGTGGTGAGATGTATACTACAGTTGGGGATATGAAGAAGTTAGATGAAGCAATTATAAATGGAAAACTTCTTTCAGAGAAAAGTATACAAGTGATGTTTACACCATCATCCGAAAAGAAATATGCATTTAGTTTCTATATATATCCCGATTATTTTCATAACCATGGTGTAGTTGCTGGGTGGAATACATTTAATAACTTTAATAAAGATAAGGGAACGTTTGTTGTTTTATTTTCAAATGTGCAAAATGGCATAAATGATGATTTTAATAAGGAATTTCGGAAGATGGTCAGCGACTTATTAGAACAAAGGGGATGAGTAGATGAAACAAGTAATTTCATCAATTGGTTTTATCGGTACAGGTGTTATGGGGAAAAGTATGGTACATCATTTATTACAAGGTGGTTATACAGTATATGTGTATAACCGTACGAAAGAAAAAGCAACTTCCTTATTAAAAGAAGGGGCACATTGGTGTGATTCACCAAAAGAATTGGTGGAGAATGTAGATGTTGTTATGACGATGGTAGGATATCCGCATGATGTAGAAGAAATCTATTTTGGAACAGAGGGAATTCTGGAACATGCAAATGAAGGGACAATTGCAATTGATTTTACAACCTCTACACCGACGTTAGCAAAACGTATATATGAAGCTGGAAAGAAAAAGAGTGTACATACGCTAGATGCTCCGGTATCAGGAGGGGATATTGGAGCAAAAGAAGGCAGACTTGCTATTATGATTGGTGGAGAGCAAGAAGTATATGAAGTATGTCTCCCTGTGTTTGAAAAACTAGGAGAGAACGTTCAGTTACAAGGGCCAGCGGGAAGTGGACAGCATACAAAGATGTGTAATCAAATTGCAATTGCATCGAATATGATAGGTGTTTGTGAAGCGGTAGCGTATGCAAAGAAAGCAGGTTTAGATCCAGAGAAAGTACTACAAAGTATTTCAACTGGAGCAGCTGGTAGTTGGTCATTAAGTAATTTAGCTCCACGTATGTTAAAAGAGGACTTTGCACCAGGATTTTATGTGAAACATTTTATGAAGGATATAAAAATTGCGTTAGATGAAGCTGAAAAGTTAAAGTTACCTGTACCTGGATTAGCTCTAGCAAAAGAGCTATATGATGAATTAATAGAAGAGGGAGAAGAGGATAGTGGCACACAGGTGTTGTATAAGAAATATATAAGGGAGTAATGTGATGAATTTAGAAAAGTTTGACGGGATGATTGATGCTGTACAGCGTGCGACTTGTATGCCAATCAATGATAAGCAACAAGCAGCATTTAAACAAAAGTATGATTTTGAGCCAACATTTGAATATGGACGTGATGAAAGCGGCCATTACGTGATTCGAACATCAAAGAAGATGTTAGAAGAAATGGAATTTTATTTAGCTTTAAAGTATGATCGGGAAGGTATTGACCTTTATATGCATGCTGAAATTGATGGAGTATGTTATGTATCTGTTAGCTACGGAGAAGATGCTCTTCACTTACAAGAACTATTTCAGTTTTTGGAAGATAATAAATAAAAAGTCCTCGTTTGAGGACTTTTTATTTTGTTTAATATATTTTTTAGGAAAATTGGAAGCTAATTTTGATAAAGGCAGGTTGTATTAAGGTAGATGTATTGTGAGGATATAAAAATGTGAGATACAATGTAATGGGATTATAAGCTAGAAGCACGACGAGAGCGTTCGATTGGAAATGGAATGATTTTGGCCATATGATTGCGACTAAATTGCTTTGTACGAGCGTGACGTAATATATATAATGCAAAGAGAATAGCGATAGGTATAGCACCGTACAAACCAAAAAGTAAAGCGCTTACAGAAGATGCGACAAAACCTAACATACCGATTTCTAATTCCTCCATAATTGCCCCGAGAATAGCAGGAATAGCTCCACAAGTAACCCCAAGTATAAGTGCTATAATTAAATTCATGTTCTTCCTCCTCTTTTTGCGGTTTTCTGTTCAATTCATTTTCTATTATTTGTATTATATCATAATTTAAACAGAATTTTCAGAAAAAGTTCAAAAAATGTTCAAAATTTATTGAGAAACATACTTGATAAAATGAAAAATATCATGAGGGACCATTCCCCCTTGATGATGAATCCTCATCCATCAGGAGATATTGCAAGGCGAGAGAAAATAAAAAAGCAGGCTTATTTCATATTCGTGAAATAAGCCTGTTCCATAGGAGGATGTATATATGTAGAGTAAATAAAAGGAAGGAAAAGGGGATCCAATCCCTTTTATTCAACTAACTACCTTAATAAATAGGAACCCAGCCTTCTGTTGTAACGAAAATACGAATAGCTACAACTTGGTGATCATCTTGTAATGTGAAATAATGTCTTGCATTTTCAGGTACAGAAATTAGATCACCAGGCTCAAGTTCAACATCGAAGAAGCGACCATCCTTGCCTTGGATAGCAAAGATACCATGCCCACTGACGATAAAGCGAACTTCATCATCAGTATGATGATGCTCTTGTTTAAAGTTAATTAATAACTCATCGAGGTTAGGTATTGCATTTGAAAGGGAAATAACATCCTGTGCTTTATAACCTCGACGTTCTGAAACATCGGTGATTTCGTTGGAAAATACTGTTAAAATTTCTTTTTTGTTTTCATCAGTTAAGGAGTAGTTTTCTTTTAAATGAGTAGGAAGTTTTGAAATATTCCATTTTTCATATAAAACGCCTTCTCCATGTAAAAATTGCTTTACTTCCTGTTCATTTTCAATATGGGTATTTATTTCATGAATACGAATTTGCGCCATGTGAAACGCCTCCTTGAATTGATAATAGTTTTATATGAAATTGGAATAAAAACTCATATGCTTCTAATCTTTTCTTTGCATCAAAGCTATCTTTTCCCCAAACGGTAATGCCATGGTTGCGAATCAATATAGCTCCAGCATCATCATAAATATGTTTTCGGAAATCTTCTCCTAACGTTGGAATATGAGCGTGATTTTCAATAATTGGAATTTTGATAGTGGCTCCTTCTTCCCATATATTAAGAGCTTTAATGATTTCTTGATTAGAAAATGAGATTTCTTTGTCGTATACGTTTGTAATTACATTGTTATCAATTGTATGGACATGTAAGACACATTCAGCTTCTGTATGATTATAAATATGAGTGTGTAGCAATGTTTCTGCTGAAGGGCGTAAATCGGTTTCTAAAACAGCCTTTCCAGTTTGATCAACTAATAGAAAATCATCAGGTGTTGTTTTCGTTTTATCTCTTCCGCTTGCTGTAATAAGAAAGGTCATTGGAGTGTTACTCACTTTTATTGAAATGTTTCCACTTGTAGCAGGAAACCAGTTGCGATCCGTTAATTCTTTCTTTAATTTACTCAATTCTTCCCATTGACGAAAAAGTTGTCTCATTTTATCACCTCCAACAATTGCTGAACTTCTGTCTGTATGTCATAAAACGTTTCAAATGCTGTATAGGAAATTTGATGTTCTTGGCATTTTGTAATGAGAAAATCACGAGCGAATACTTTATCAGCCAGTTTTGCTGCTTGTAAATCTGTAATCGAATCTCCAATTACAATGTTAAAATCACCGTTTGAACTTAATTGCTGAATTAGCGTTGATTTGCAAAGACCGCAGTTGTTTTTACAATGTTCATCGCAAGGGTGAGGCCAGTTTACTTTAATTGTTTCCCCTGAAAAATCAGTCGTATTGCAATAAATATGGTCTGGGCTGATTAGTCCTTTGAGAAGAGGATAGACGAAAAAATCCATTCCTCCTGATATAATATGAAGTGAAATCTGATTTGTTTGGGCAAACTGTGCAAACTCTTGGAATCCAGCCCGAATCACCGCTGTTTCTTTTATAAAAGTAGTGATGTCATCTTGTAAACTTGTAGGTAAAAGAGAAAACAATTCCCCTACACCTTCTTGAATAGAAAGTTCTTGTGATAGAATTTTTTGTTTAATCGTTTTGGCTTCTGGTGGAGCGAATTTTTCCATAATCGCAACGATATTATCATTGTTCGTAATCGTACCATCGAAGTCACAAAAAATTTGAAGACTCATAGTTTCACCCCACGTGATGGATTCCCCCATAATTGCAGTGCAGCATGTAAATCAGTGTTATCTACTTCATGCAATGGTGTTCTTTGCAAAGTGGCATCAATTGCTGCTCGAAATGCTTTTCCACCGCCTTGCGCTCCAGCTGGGTGACCATGAATACCACCACCTGCGTTAATGACAACATCCTTGCCAAAATTACGAAGGATAAACGGAACAAAACCAGGGTGAATACCAGCTGATGGAACAGGAAAGCTTCGTTTTAAAGATTGATCTTTTTTAGTTAGTTTACTTGTAATAAGAAGAGCTTCTTTTTTTTCTAATGCAACACTGCCGTATGGTGATGGAAATAAAGAGAAATCTGCACCAGCATAACGAAGTAGCTTTCCAAGTAGCAATGGATAAGAAAGTCCATATAATTCCGATGAAGCGTATGCGCCGCTTACAGCAGGATGTGCCATAATTGGAATCGATATATCATCATCTTCCGCAAGTGATTGCAATACATCTAATCCATACGAGAATACATTGAACAGAAGAATATCTGCACCAGCTGTGGCGGCACGTTTTGCATTTTCTTTAAGATCATATGTACGTCCTGTTAAATTCACTGCATATAAAGTCTTATGACCATATGTTTCGTATACAGACTGTAACACTTCTTTTCCAGAATGAATTCGTTTTGTGAGCGGTGTTAATGGATTTTCAAACAAAATTTCATCATCTTTTACAATATCTACACCACCAATTGCTTGATCACGGAGCTGTGTTTTTAAATATCCTATATTGCGTCCAAGCATTCCTTTGAAAATGCTCATCAGAAGTGGACGGTCGTGAATTTGTAAGAGATTTCGAATGCCCCCAATGCCAAATTTAGGACCAGGGAAATGTTCTTTTAAGTCATCTGAAAATGTTAAATCAATCAGTTTAACTTCGCCATCTAGTGATAATTTTCCAAATGTTGTTGTCAAAATAGCTGGTAAATCAGGGCTGAAATTTAGTGATGGATAATGAATTTTAATGAGTCCACGTGTCGCTTTTTTTCCGAGATACGTATTTACATGCTCTTGTTCTTCTAATTGTTCTACATGAATGACATTGCCTTTATGTTGTTTTAATTGTTCTTGTAATAAGTGTGGTAAATGAGTCCATGAACCAATTGTTAAACCGAGAGCAATTTGTTCTGCTTTTTGGTTTAAATTATGAGAATCATCATGGATTAAATAGGTTGCTGTTATTCCACTCATTTTTATAACCTCCTAGTTAAATAAAAAAACCTCTCAGCTAAGGAGAGGTTTTTTTACAACCAGCTCCTTATCTGTCAGCGTAATGCTGCGAGAATTAGCACCGTGCCTACAATTGTAGATCGGTTGCCGGGTTTCGTCGGGCTCGTCCCTCCACCTGCTCTTGATAAGAAGTATTTAGAAATATTTGAATTTTTATGATATCTGAATTTTGACAGAGTTTTTTTAGAATGTCAATGGTTTTTTGAAAATTTTTAATTTCTGGATTCGTTGAACAGCTTCTTGTAGTCGCTCTTCTGTATGTAATAATCCAATACGAACGTAGCCTTCGCCATGTTTGCCGAACCCGACTCCAGGTGCAACTGCTACATGTGCTTGTTCTAGTAATACATCGGCAAACTGTTCAGATGAAAAACCATGGGGAACGGGAAACCAAGCGAAAAAAGAGCCTTTTGGTGCGACTACATTCCAGCCGATTGATTGACAAGCTGAAATAAGGGCATTTCTTCTAGATTCATAGCGATCAACTAGTTCAGTTACACAAGATTGTGAACTTAATAGTGCCTCACGAGCAGCCTCTTGTACAGCGCCAAAAATGCTGACATACATATGATCTTGCAATAAATTGATTGTTTCAATTACACTTTCGTTACCGATAGCAAAGGCGATGCGCCAACCAGCCATATTAAATGTTTTTGATAATGTATAAATTTCAATGCCAACATCTTTCGCGCCATTTGCTTGTAAGAAGCTAGTTGGCTTGTTACCATCAAAACCAATTGCTCCATAAGCAAAGTCATGAACCACTAAAATATCATTTTCATTTGCAAATGTAATTGTTTCCTCAAAGAACTCTTTTGATGCGACAGCACCAGTTGGATTGTTAGGATAATTTAAAAACATCAATTTCGCTTGTTTGGCAATAGTATCATCGATTTTAGTGTAATCTGGTAAGAAATCATTTTCTGCTAATAACGGCATCGTTTCAAATTTTGCTTTTGCTAAAGCGACACCTGATAAATAGTCAGGATATCCTGGATCGGGTACAAGAATTGGATCGCCAGGATTTGTAAAACAAATCGGTAATTCAACCAGCCCTGCTTTTCCGCCAAATAAAACAGCAACTTCTGTTTTAGGGTTTACTTTGACTCCATATTCACGTTCATAGAACGTTGCAACGGCTGTTTTTAAGCTTTCATGTCCACGAAATGGCGGATATTTATGATGAATTGCTTTTTCTGCTGCACGTTGTAAAGCTGTTACGATATGCGGCGGTGTTGGTTGATCTGGATTACCTTGCCCTAGATTGATAACATCGTGACCTGCTTCAACCACTTTGTTAACTTTTGCAACAAGTGAAGCGAAAAACTGTGTTGGTAAGGATGTTACAATCTCGGAAGGTTGAAAATGTTTCATACTTTCCACCTCTTTTGAAAGTTGTTACAATTCTAGTGACAAATGATATAACCTTTCCAAGTTTTTGTAAAGAAAAAATAATTGAAAATGGGGCGGATAAAATGAAAGTCGCATGTATTCAAATGGATATTGCTTTTGGCGATGTGAACACAAATATTGAAAATGCAAAGAAAAAAATAGGAGAAGCGATGCAAAGAAAACCAGACGTTATTGTATTACCAGAACTTTGGACGACTGGTTATGATTTAAAACGACTTCCTGAAATTGCAGATGAAGGAGGAATACAAACGAAAGAACTTCTATCAGAATGGGCGAAGCAATTTGTGGTGAATATTGTTGGGGGTTCTGTTGCAAAGCAAACAAAACAAGGTGTTACGAATACGATGTATGTTGTGAATCGCGAAGGTGAAGTGCGAAATGAATATAGTAAAGTACATTTGTTCCAGTTAATGGACGAACATAAGTATTTAATAGCTGGTGATGGAACCGGTGAGTTCACGTTAGATGATGTGCAGTGCGGGGGGACAATTTGTTACGATATTCGTTTTCCAGAATGGATGCGTGTTCATACTGTAAGAGGGGCAAATGTATTATTCGTTGTAGCAGAATGGCCGCTTGTTCGCTTAGCCCATTGGCGTTTACTTCTTCAAGCGAGAGCGGTAGAAAATCAATGTTATGTGGTTGCATGTAATAGAGCAGGAGAGGATCCGGATAATATGTTTGCTGGACATTCTCTTATTGTTGATCCATGGGGAGAAATTGTAGTAGAAGCAGGAGAAGAAGAATCTATTTTACATGGGAAGCTAAATTTAGAAAAAGTTAAGGAAGTACGTAAGGGAATTCCTGTCTTTACTGATCGACGTCCAGAATTATATAAATAAAAAATATTGACAAATGATTTTTATTCTTGTTATAGTCTGTAGCAGAAAGTTAAAAATTCAAATAAATCATGCAACTCTTATCAAGAGCAGGTGGAGGGATTTGGCCCGATGAAACCCAGCAACCGACCGTAATACCATTGTGAGATGGGGCGTTTATGCGCCAAAAAGGCACGGTGCTAATTCCAGCAGAAAGGATAGCTTTCTGACAGATAAGAGGGGAGAAGCTGAACTTCAAACCTCTTTCTTCATGGAAAGAGGTTTTTCGTATGATGAAAAACCTCTGAATTAAAAAAGGGGGATAAGAAAATGGGATATCGTTCATTAACAGAAGAAACAGCAGTTCAATATGTAAAAGAGCATGGATACTTTGAGAAAAAGGCAAAGGTAACTTGTCATGAAATAGGAGATGGAAATTTAAATTATGTATTTAGGCTCCATGATGGAGAACGCGGTATTATCGTAAAACAGGCTCTTCCATATGCAAAAGTCGTTGGAGAAAGCTGGCCACTTTCGTTAAGTAGAGCCACAATTGAAAGTCAAGCATTACAAGTTTTTGCAAAATATGTACCAGAATACGTTCCGAAAGTATATGGTCATGATGAAGAGTTAGCTGTGACAGTAATGGAAGATTTGTCAACTCTTACAATTACTCGTAAAGGATTGAGTGAAGGGGAAGACTATCCGCTTTTATCTCAGCATATTGGACGTTTTTTAGCACATGTTTTGTTCTATACGTCAGATTTTGGCCTACCAGCAGAAGAGAAAAGGGTGTTAGACGGAAAGTTTGTAAATCCTGATCTTTGTAAAATTACAGAAGATCTTGTGTTTACAGATCCGTTTGGAAACTATGAAACAAACGATTATGAGAAAGAATTGCAACCTGTCTTAGATGAACTTTGGTGTGATAAGAAATTAAAATTACAGGTAGCGCAGTATAAATATAAATTTTTAACTAGAAAAGAAGCGTTAATTCATGGTGATTTACATACAGGTAGTATTTTTTCATCACCTTCTGAAACGAAGGTGATTGATCCGGAGTTTGCAACATTTGGACCGCTTGGATTTGACCTTGGTCAATTTATTGCAAATTTATTGTTGAATGCACTATCAAGAGAAGACGAGAAACGAAATATTTTATTCTATCATATTGAAAAAACATGGAGTAATTTTGTAGAAGTATTTACAAAGCTATGGGTACTAGAAGGGGTAGAACCATATACAAAGGAGAAACGATGGCTTGCGATTGTACTACAAAATATTTTTGCTGATGCAGTTGGATTTGCTGGTTGTGAAATCATTCGTCGAACAATTGGATTAGCGCATGTAGTAGATTTAGATGGAATTAAGGATAAGAATAGAAGAATTCAAGCTAAAAAGCATGCATTATATTTAGGTCGAGAGTTATTATTACATGAAACGACAGGTGCGAATGCTAGATTGTTCCAAACGTTATTTCAAGATAGTGTTTTGGGAGGGGTAAAAGCATGAACACAACAGTTGCCGTTCCGCGTTCTATAAGTTGGAAAGGAGATTCTATTGCATTATTAAATCAAACGCGGTTACCGCATGTTGTAGAATATAAAACGTTGAACACTATTGAAGATGTGTGGAAAAGTATTGTTATGTTAGAAGTGCGCGGGGCACCTGCAATTGGTATTACAGTTGCTTTTGGATTAGCACTTGCAGTAAAAAAATATAATGTTACGAATATCACTGAATTTGAAAAAAAGTTTAAAAGTGATTGTGATTATTTGGCAACTTCACGTCCGACAGCTGTTAATTTATTTTGGGCAATTGATCGCATGTCAGCTTCTATTAAGCAAGCAACAACAATAAAAGAAGCAAGAAAAATATTAGAAGAGGAAGCACTTAAAATTCAGCAAGAAGATGAAAATATATGTCGTAGTATTGGAGAGCATGCTTTAACTAGGTTTAAAGATGGTGACCATATTTAAACGATTTGTAACGCCGGAAGTATTGCTACTGCTCGTTATGGAACAGCGCTAGCTCCATTTTATATTGGAAAAGAGCGTGGGGTGAATTTACGAGCTTATGCATGTGAAACAAGACCTGTTTTGCAAGGAGCACGTCTTACTACATGGGAATTGCAACAAGCTGGTGTTGATGTAACGCTCATTACGGACAATATGGCGGCACATGCTATCCGAACAAAAAATATTTCTGTTATTATTGTAGGAGCAGATCGAATTGTCGCAAATGGTGATACAGCAAATAAAATAGGAACCTTGAATTTAGCTATACTAGCAAAATATTTTCATATTCCTTTCTACGTTGCTGCTCCACTTTCTACATTTGATATTACGAAAAAAACTGGTGCTGAAATTGTAATTGAAGAACGAGATGAGACTGAAGTTACAAAGATTTTTGGAAAACAAATTTCTCCCGAGGGAGTCGGTGTTTATAATCCTGCATTTGATGTAACTCCTCATGATCTAATTACTGGAATTATTACTGAAAAAGGAATTCTATAAGGAGATTATGCCGTAGAGATTGCTTCATTATTTGAGAAAACAAGCTATATAAATACGCATTGAAAGACCGACATAAAGCCATTCCTTTTAGGTGAAAGAGAGCATCCGCCTATGGGTAGGGCGGTCAATGCCTTTTTTAGCCCCATGCCATATGAAAATAGAAGGAGAAAATGAGTGGAGAACTTCTTTTGTTTTCATAACTGCGACTTATATGTCGGAAAATTAAAAGGGATATATATAATATACAGTAGCTTGTTTTTTTATTGCCCAATTTCCTTTCTTTTGCTTATTTATTTAAAAGAAAGAAGGGGAAATAGATGGGGGAATGGATATCTATGATCGGTAATGTTGGATTTCCAATTGTTGTGACATTATATTTACTGCATCGTATTGAAAGTAAATTAGATGGTGTAATTGTTGCAATTGAGAAATTACCACAACAGATGACAAAGTATGAAGCTCCGCACGAAACAAAATGACAAAAGGCTTTGCTCTCAATGAGCAAAGCCTTTTGTAACAAAGATTATTGCGTCGTATAACCCCCATCAATAACAACTGCTTGGCCGGTTATTCCTTTTGCTTTTTCACTTGCTAAAAATAAAGCATAATCGGCAATTTCCTGAACAGCTAGCAATCGTTTTTGAGGTACGAGGGGATAGATGACATCCTCTAATACTCTTTCTAGTGGAACGTTTCGTGTTGTCGCTAAATCTTGGAGTTGATTCCTGACAAGAGGCGTATCAACATAGCCTGGGCAAAGAGCATTTACAGTAATGCCGTGTACAGCTCCTTCTAAGGCAGCAACTTTTGTTAAACCAATCACACCGTGTTTGGCACTATTATAGGCAGCCTTTCCAGCAAATCCGACAAGACCGTTAATAGATGCAATATTAATAATTCGTCCATACTTTTGTTTTTTCATAATTGGAAACGCATGTTTTATTGCAATGAACGGCGCAATTTGCATGATTTGAATAAGAAGTTCAAACTTATCGGTTGGAAATTCTTCAATTGGTGAGACGTGTTGCATACCAGCATTATTTATTAACACATCAAGTGAGCCGAAATTAGTAATAGTTTCAGAAATAGCTTCTGATATTTCTTGTTCAGATGTAACATCACATCTTAGACCGATTGCCTCATATCCTTCCTTGCGCAACTGTTCGGCAGCTTCCTTTGCACGATCTTCAAGGCGATCACTAATGACCACTTGTGCTCCTTCTTTTGCAAATGCATTTCCCATTTCATAACCAATACCACTTGCAGCACCTGTTAAAAAGACAACACGATTTGTAACCACAATGAAAAACACCCCTTTATATAGAATTTATCTTATTGCTCTATTTAGAGGAGGTGTAACGAAAATCCTGCAAAGATTTTGGGAAAAATGTGGTTATCTATCTTGCATAACAAGATAGAGGGAGGATTTGGATCATGTCGACAAGTCAAATGCTGAAAGGGATTTTAGAAGGAGGTCTCCTTGCCATTATTTCTGAAGGCGAAATATATGGCTATGAAATGAGTGAAAAGCTAGCCAAGTATGGTTTCACAATGACAAGTGAAGGAAGTATTTATCCGTTATTAATATGGATGCAAAAGGCAGGGCTAATAACAAGTACAATGAAGGAATCTCCATCTGGTCCAAAGCGAAAATATTATATATTAACATAAAAAGGTGAAGATACACTGGATGAATTTATGGATCGCTGGGAAGCGATGCAAAGTAGTGTAGGGCGTTTGCTGAAAGGAAAGGGGAGGCGCGAATCTTTTTGGCGGCAAAGGTTATCAAAGAAAGTGATATTGAGAGTTTTTTAGAAGATGCAGAACTACACTTAATTGAAGGTGAGAATGATGGGGAAAGTATAGAGGATATTTTTGGAAGCTCACCGAAAGTATATGTAAATGAGCTTGTTCGGGTAATGGAAAAAGATCGAAGAGAGAGCGGGAAACAAATCGGATATACAGTGATGAATATTGTTGTATTTTGGGTTATTGCTTCCATTTTAATTGTAAATGATAACGGGCCATTACAGATTTCATTCGTTCAATGTATTGGGTATGGCATGAATGATCGCACTTGTAGCACCTAATATAGCTTCCCGTAAAATGGCTTTTCGGATAGGGTTTATAAAATTAGCTATTTTATTTGTTCTTGTAATGATTTATACAAAATTAGAGACAAGAAAAGTGAATATATAGGATCGCCTTTTCTTTGTGGCCGGTATTGGGCATATAGACTGGAATATTTTATTTTAAACAGTAACGAATGGGTTACTGTTTTTCTTTGTGTAATAAAGAACTTTGTAAAGATAATGCTCGCTGTTCTTTTGTTAATAAAGAATCAATGTGTACTTGATCAGGACGAGGTACAATTGGATACATGAGGTTTGTGGAAGAAGGGTGATGTTCAGAGCCGGTTTGCGAGTGAGGGTCAGCATGTGTAAGTTTCCCTTCTATACGTCGTGTGAATAAAATATGACCAATTTCATGAGCAAGCGTATATATATTTTTCATAGGAGAAGCGGCGTTAGTAAGGATGATATAACCTGTGAGGATTTGGTTTATAACGAATGAATAGGCACATGCAATTACGGATTGCTCTTTAAAATAATTGCTTCCAATATAACAAATATAAATGTCACAATTTGGAATTCGTGATGAGCAAGTGTTAAAAAAAGAAGAAACTTTTGGTTGGATTTGGATAGAATCAATATAACTAATTTCACCATCGTGAAATCTAAATGATTCATTTAGTATAATAACGTCTTTAATTTGAAATGAAATTGGCTGCCATATTGATTCGGCGACTGCTAAGTCTTTTGCAATACGGTCGTCTGTAATATCGGAGCCTGGAGTAATGCAAATACATATATTTACGTATGGATCCATTAGAAACACCTCAAATGGAAAACAGTCTATTGCTATACTGTATGTGACGGGAAAGTACTATGTATGGATATAAACCCTATAAAGGGATGTATTTTAATAAATTGAAAAAATCCAATATTTATATAAATTGAGAAAAGGTACATTGGTGTAATTTGTTTATTGATAGCTGTTTTTTTGACTGACAAGCAAAATATAGATTAATGCAGAACGGAATATAAGAATGAGTAAAAGAAGTCGAAAAATATTCATAGTTTAATTACATTATATGTTATTTATTCTGCTATAGTAAAAGAAAGGGGGAGAATGTATGTATACATTAAAAATTGTATCAGACCGAGAAGCTGTTTACCAGTTTGCAAGTTATGTAAAGGTGGTTCAAGGGGTGAAGGATGTATATGTGGAAGTTGGAGAGTCTTTATATGAACATCCACTTATGAAATTTTATGTACAGGTAACGATTGAAGAGACATATGAGCAGCAAAAAACATTACAAGAAATCGCTCGGTTAGTAGAATTAGGGCGCTTTACATACGTTCATTATCGAAATGAAGAGATTGAAAAAGCATTTGAAGCAGTTAAATATGAAAGTTTTCGAAAATAAATGTAATGAAAAGGGAGCGGATGCTTCCTTTTTTTGTTAGTAGGAATATTTTTTCACATCACACAAAAAAATAAGGAATTTTGCTATGATAAGGAAGGAGAGGAAAGGAGAGTTTATATAATGGGGTATATTGAAGAATTACGAAAATCAGTTGGTACAAGGCCGCTCATTCTTGTAGGAGCAGCTGTGATTATTTTAAACGAAAAACAAGAGGTATTGCTTCAATATCGTTCGGATACATATGATTGGGGTGTACCAGGTGGCGCGATGGAACTAGGAGAAACGACGGAAGAAACGGCTCGACGAGAGCTATTTGAAGAAACTGGGTTAGAAGCGAAGATGTTGCAGTTTCTTGGTGTTCTTTCTGGGAAAGATGTATATTATCGTTATCCAAATGGGGATGAAATTTATAATGTGATTCATCTATATCAAGCACATTATGTGAGCGGAGAAATAAAGCTTGATGAAGAAGGGTTGGACCTTCGATATTTTCCTGCTGAAAAGTTGCCAAATTTAAATAAAACAACAGAGAAAATTTTACAAAAATTTTTATATGCACTAACAGAATAGGAGGGAATATTCCTCCTATTTTTATTATATTAAATATTTTGATTTTTTTGGTATATTTGTAGTATGATAAATGCAGATATACATCTTATGTTATACCATCCAAAAACTTACTAGGGTACATAAGAGAGGGGCAAGTGCAAGATGCATAATGTTGTCATTACAGCTGCAGTTCGTTCACCAATTGGAACTTTTGGAGGAGCATTAAAAAATGTAACACCAGTGGAATTAGCTGTTCCTGTACTTCAGGAAGCTGTAAAAAGAGGCGGAGTGGAACCACATGAAGTTGATGAAGTGATTTTAGGTCATTGTATTCAAAGAACAGATGAGGCGAATACAGCGCGAACAGCTGCATTAGCAGCAGGATTTCCAGATACAGTTACAGGTTATACGATCCAGCGTCAATGTTCTTCAGGTATGCAAGCGATTATGTCAGCGGCAATGCAAATACAATTAGGCGTAAGTGAAGTTGTTGTTGCAGGTGGAGTAGAAGCGATGAGCTCAAGCCCTTATGCATTGAAACAGCACCGCTGGGGACAACGTCTTCAGCACGGAGAAATTCGTGATACGGTGTGGGAAGTTTTAGAAGATCCGTTGCATCATATTATGATGGGCGAAACAGCGGAAAATTTAGTTGAACAATATGAGATTACAAGGGAGGAACAAGATGAAGTTGCGCTGCGTAGCCATCAATTAGCGCTTCAGGCAATTGAATCAGGCTATTTTGATGAGCAAATTGTTCCTATTACAATAAAAGAGCGTAGAAAAGAAGTAGTATTTTCAAAAGATGAACATCCACGTGCAGATATTACAGCAGAAAAATTGGCGGGGCTAAAGCCAGCATTTCGTAAAGGTGGATCAGTAACTGCAGGGAATTCCTCGGGTATTAATGATGGAAGTGCAGTTTTAGTATTAATGAGTGAAGAAAAGGCTAAGGAGAAAGGCTTACAACCATTAGCTAGAATTGTTGGTTATTCTGTAGCTGGGGTAGATCCGAAGATTATGGGGATTGGTCCAGCACCAGCAATTCGTAAAGGTTTAGAGAAAGTAAATTGGTCATTAGAAGATGCTGATTTATTGGAAATCAATGAAGCCTTTGCTGCACAATACTTAGCGGTTGAGAAGGAACTTGGCTTAAATCGTGAGAAAGTAAATGTCAACGGAAGTGGTGTTGGACTTGGACATCCAATTGGTTGCACAGGTGCACGTATTACGGTAAGTTTAATTCACGAATTAAAAAGACGAGGTTTAGAAAAAGGAATTGCATCTCTTTGTGTCGGTGGTGGCATTGGAGTAGCGTTATTTATAGAAGCACTATAAAAAAGAAGGAGCAGCGAGCTGCTCCTTCTTTTTTTGGGTATCAACGAGTAATATTACCTTTTTCTTTATGATTGGAACAAATGATGAAACAAGCGATCCCGATTCTCGAAAAAGAGTTTCATCGTTTGATAATGCTCAGTTTCCTCTAGGATTGCTTCTGTGATTCCTTCTTGTGAGAAAGAATATATATTGGACTCTGGATAAGCCATCAAAATAGGAGAGTGAGTTGCGATAATGAATTGTGATCCTTGCTCTGCTAATTCACGCATACGAATGAGCATAGAAAGCTGCCTCATTGGAGATAAAGCTGCTTCAGGCTCGTCTAAAATATATAAGCTTTGTCCTGTAAAACGGTTCATAAATAAAGAAAAAAATGATTCACCATGTGATTGATTGTGTAAGGAAATACCACCATATGAATCAATAACCTTACCTCCCAAAAATTGTTCAGAATCAATTTCATCGATATAAGAAGCAACATTATAAAATGATTCTGCTCGCAGAAAGAATCCGTCTTTTGGTGTCGCGACGCTTTTTGCTACGCGAATATATTTGTGTAAGGATGAATGCGAATCATGTGTAGCAAAACGGAAATTTTTTGTTCCACCTTCCGCATTAAATCCTAAAGCGATGGCGAGGGCTTCTAACAATGTAGACTTCCCAGTTCCATTTTCTCCAATTATAAATGTTACATTTGGATGGAAGTCTAGTGATTGTAATGTTCGGATAGCGGGTAAGCAATATGGATACACGGAAAAATTAGGGATATGTTCTTTTTGTAAGGAGACGTTCTTTAGAAAGGCTGTACGCTCATTCAAAATATATACCTCAATTCGTTGAAGATTTTGTTTCTAATATAGCAGCAAGTACAAGGATCAGGCAACTTGCAAAGCCGAGAAACCTAGTCCTTCCCAGCCATAGGTGTGTCTCTTTATAATAAAAATCAGTATAGTAGCTATAAAAACTAGTAGATTTGGAATATACTTTACTATTTTTATATATTTCCATAGAAAAAAGCCTATATACGTGGTTATAAAAAGTTCTAATAGAATAAGGAGAAAGACAAACATTAGGGACAAAATGATATCACTTCCATTTCCTAAATATTACATTTGGATTGTATCATGTAAGTTGTGGATATTCCAATGTCAAAATAAGTGTTGCATATCAAGAATCGATATCGTTATGATAGAGGGTGTCTTACATAGAAATATTTTTTTGGTTTCAGAAGGGAGTAACATATGCCGTTTACATTTGCGCATCCTGCTGCTGTCATTCCTTTTTGCAAGAAACAACGATATGTTTCAGTAACAGCGCTAGTATTAGGAAGTATGGTACCCGATTTTGAATATTTTTTGCATTTTCGACCATATGGTGTCATTGGACATACATTTAGGGTTCTTTTATTTGAACTTACCGCTCGTTTTCAGTCTACTATCGTTATGTAGCATCTATTCCATGGAGGCTTACTTCAGGGAAAGAAATTTTTGTTTTTCTCTATTCTGCATTATTCGGTATGCTTACACATTTCGTTTGGGATGCTTTTACCCATAAGATGGGTTATTTTGTTATGAATTTACCATCTCTACAACAACATATATATTCCATGCCGATATATAAATTCATGCAGCACGGGAGTACATGTCTTGTTTTTTTGCTGCTTATATATGTTCTATGGAAACATCGAGATTTTCAAATAAAAGTAGATATAGTTTCAGCAAGAGAGAAAAGGAAATATTGGGGATGGACGATGATTACGGCGTTAGTAGTGTTTACTATGCACGTGTTGCTAGACCCCTATTTTCAAATTTTACAAATAGGGAGTATAATAGTTTCTGGATTTACAAGTGTTTTTTGTGGTCTATTCATTGTTTCCGCAATATACGAAACAAGAGAAGAATCGAGTTAGTATGAATGAGAGTGTTAGGAGTAAGATGATGAAAGTATGGAAAAGTATTTGTATTTTATGTAGTTCTATTGTTTTGTTAAGCGGTTGTTTTCAAAAGGAAGAAAAAAAAGAAGTAAAGAAAGAATCTATTCCAGAAACAACTGAATACGGTGGCAAGGAATTAAAGAAAGTTGGACAGGTTGTAAAAGAAAAAGGATGGGGAACATTTAAATTAGAGAGGTTAAAACATGTTAATCAAACGTTTGAAGTAGCTCCAATGAAAATTCATGTACAAGATGTAAAGGTTATTGCATTATCACAAATGAGTCAAGATGCAAAAGATACATTGAAAGTATATACAGCATTAAGTCCAGAAGAAGTGCAGCGTAGACTTGGAGACAAAGTCAATCGAGAAGATGCTGAGTTGTACGCTTCGTTAAGCGGAAAAGACATTGGAGATAAAGTGCGTTATGTTGAAATTACATATAAGGTAGAAAATAGTGGAGATAAAGACATGCAGTTTTTCTCTATGAATGATATTACTATTAATGAAACGCAGCACTTTAATGTCCCAAAACAAAACTTTTTATATGAAGAGGATACGCTTGTAGGTACAAAAAGTGTTACAAGAGAAGAGTATAAACCAGGTGAGACGAGGGAAGGGATAATTGGATTAATACTCGAGGATGAGAAAAAAGAGATTACTCAAATCTCATTTACAACAGATGTTCTTGCAACGGGTGATACACATGAAACGGTTACAGAACCGCAAACATTTAACATCTCACTGTCTAAGTGAGATGTTTTTTGTATAGAAAAAGAACAGGAAATTTGTCAAATCAAAGCGAATGTATTATAAAGTGCAAAGGGGGAAGAAAAATGGAAAAAAGATGTTACGAATGCGGTAGTAAGGAGATAGAAAAAGCAACGATAGCACCAGACCAAAAAGGTTATCTTACTTTATTTGCACAAGCAGTCGCAGTGGTAGAAATTTGTAAAAAATGCGGTACTGTTATCGCGATAACAGGGGAACATCCAAGCTATAAAAATCAGCAAATGGACTGAAAAAAATATACTATTTTTGGTTCTTGAAATAAACAGCCGTTATTAGGCGTTTACTGACCGTTTGTTTTGCTCATTTAAATAGGTTTCTACGGTTTGTAATTGTTCAGAAATTCGAAATGCTTCTTTTTGTTCCTGAAATTGTTTTTCATTATAAGGACCAAAACGACGATTGTTGTTCATATCAATAATCCAGTAATGTTCGCTCCGTTTATTTGTAATACTAGATTCTGGGTTATTGGGATCGGATTTTTCTTCAATTTGTTTTGCAATAATATATATATCGTCCCATGCAATTTCTACAATTTTAGCTGGGACATATTGTGTAGCATATACAGCGTCTGGTTTTGGAAAAAGTTCAAATGCATTTCCGGAAGTATTTATTAGTTCATATTCTTCATTGATGGTGTAAGCTGAATGGCTAGAGTTTGCTGTGCAACCAGTCAAAAGTATAATGGCAATTACGGTCATCAATCGCTTCAATATGAGACCCTCCTTATAAAATGCTTGTGGTAAACATATTGTACAAGAAAAGGAAAAGAAACGCCAATATATGAGTTGTTTACAATGGTTTTTAGAAATGGTACGATGAGACAGGTAAAGAAGGATACAAAGGAGTCGACATAAAATGAAGTTAAAGATGCATCGTCCAGCGGTAGTAATGAATCGCATAGGTGCTTCCATTATCGATATGTTTTTAATCTCGGTTATGTACGGTGCTGTTGTGGCAGTTGTAACGAGGAATTATGGGGCCATTTTCAATCGTTTTAACATAAGCTTAGGTGATTATCGATATGATCTTGCGCTTGTTTTTATATTAATGGCTATCTATTTTATTTTTGTTCCATTTATATGGAATGGCTGTACAATTGGTAAAAAAATAACCCGAACAAGACTTGTATCATTAACAAGTGAAAAGTTAACAATTCAAACACTAACAGTACGGTTCTTTGTATTGTTATTACCAAACATATTGTTGCTTGGAATTCCATCTATCTGTAACGTATATATGATGTTGTTCCGTCACGATAATTGTGGGTTCCATGACTTAATTATGAAAACGAAAGTGATGAGTCTCGTTTAAAGAATACTAGGATAGAATGATAAAGAGTTATATTTAGGACGTATTAAAAAATATATGTACCCTTAAATTTTTACGAAATTCGATAAATTTAATTGGTATAATGGAGTTCATATAGGGCGGACATCTCCTATAGAGTACCCTTCATATTGATGCAGGATGTGTTAAAAAGCAAGCAATAGTAAACTTTTTAACACATCCTATTTTTTTATTATATTAGACTGAAAGTTAGGAAAAAGATATGATAAATGAAACAGATGTGTTGTATAACAAGGGGGAGATCGAAATGACAGAAAGTAACTTAATTTTTTGGGGGGTACTTATTTTTATCGGTCTAGCTTTTGATAAATACAATAGTAAGAAAAAGAGAAAACAGATAAGTAAGCGATTACAAAAAGGGATGTGGGCTTTTCCTGCTTGCAGAGCTACGGGCGAAAGGGAGACTTACAGAAGGGGTAATGACGATGAAACTTGCAGGAAAAGTTGCCGTTGTAACTGGTGGTGGCATCGGTATTGGACGTAGTACGGCTCTTTTGTTGGCAGAACAAGGTGCAAAAGTAATTGTGACGGATATTGATCAGGAAAATGGACAAGCAACAGCGGAGGAAATCGTAGATTTAGATGGTGAAGCCCTTTTTGTTACTCATGATATGGCGAAACAAGGAGATTGGCAACGTGTCATTGGAGTTGCTATTGTCGCTTATAATCGTATTGATATGCTCTTTAATAATGCTGGTTTATATAAAATAGATTCTATTTTTTTACGTCAACAAGAGAACGATTCCAATGTACTTTGTATTAATGACGTTTGGATAGAACTAAAACAATTGACGGTATCTTTTATGAAACATCAAGAAGAAGTAATGCTAACTGATTTACTTATTTTCGGTATTATTAGTACAAAAGAACAGTCATTTCATACAGTAGGAACCCTAATATAATAGTAGAAAACCGCCCGAAATACATATGTGGACGGTTTTTTTGTATCTGTATGACGTAAAGAAAAGTGGTGCTTTATCGAATACGTTTTTCTGTTGTACTATCAAAGAAATGTGCCTTATTCATATCAAATGCAAGTTTGATTTGATCACCATGTGTAAAGGTATGTCTTGCATCCAGACGGGCTGCAAAATCTTGATTTCCAAGTTTCATATATAAAATAGATTCTGCACCTAATAGTTCAGCAACTTCAATTTGAGTTGTAAATGTTGTATCTTGTGAAGCCTCTAAAAATAAAAGTTCGTCATGGATATCTTCTGGACGTATCCCCAATACAATTTCTTGATGCACATAACCTTGTTCGCGTAATAATTTCATTTTGCCTTCAGATACTTTGATTTTTACCTTATCATCTATAACAAAGTATTGTTCTGTTAATTTACCATGGAAGAAATTCATTGCAGGTGAGCCAATAAATCCACCAACAAAAATGTTTTCCGGTGTTTCATATACTTCTTTTGGTGAACCGATTTGTTGAATTTTCCCATCTTTCATAACGACAAGGCGTGAAGCCATTGTCATCGCTTCTGTTTGATCATGTGTTACATAAATTGTTGTTGTCCCAAGTCTTTGATGCAGTTTAGAAATTTCTGAGCGCATCGCTACACGTAATTTTGCATCTAAATTTGATAATGGCTCGTCCATTAAGAAAATTTTTGCGTCACGAACGATAGCACGACCTAACGCAACACGTTGGCGTTGTCCACCAGATAATGCTTTTGGTTTTCGATTTAAATATTCCGAAAGCCCTAGAATTTGAGCCGCATCCTTTACGCGGCGGTCAATTTCGTCTTTTGGGATTTTACGAAGTTTTAATCCAAATGCCATGTTGTCATAAACACTCATATGTGGATAGAGTGCATAGTTTTGAAAAACCATTGCAATATCGCGATCTTTTGGAGGAACATCATTCATTACCTTACCATCAATAGAAAATTCCCCTTTTGAAATGTCTTCAAGTCCAGCTACCATTCGTAATGTTGTCGATTTTCCACAGCCAGATGGACCAACGAAAACGATAAACTCTTTATCTTGAATATGTAAATTGAAGTCTGTTACTGCTGTTACGTTATTATCATAAATTTTATAAATATTTTCTAACTTTAGTTCTGCCATGACTTTTCCTCCTAGAAAAATTATGCAAACGTTTTCTTTGAGTTCATTATAAACGAATGTATTTAAAAAATAAATAAAAATGATACAAAAAAATAAAACGTTTTCATAAAGGGGGGGATATTTAATAATAAAGCCTCTTCTCTGTGAAAATTGGCTAAATTAAAATAGAAAAATGTAAGCGCTGTTTTCATTTGTTTTAAAATCTGTTATCATTCATTAATGAAAACGTTTGCGCCTGGATTTTTCGATTTAAAAATGAAATGAGGTAGCATGATGGAAAAACAATGGTGGAAAGAAAGTGTTGTATATCAAATTTATCCACGTAGCTTTATGGATAGTAATGGTGATGGAATTGGTGACCTTCGCGGAATCATTTCAAAGCTTGATTATTTACAAAACTTAGGTATAGATGTAATTTGGTTATCACCAGTCTATGAATCTCCCAATGATGATAATGGTTATGATATTAGTGATTATCGTAATATTATGGATGAGTTTGGAACAATGAACGATTGGGACGAATTATTAAGTGAAATGCATCAACGTGATATGAAATTAATGATGGATTTAGTTGTTAACCATACTTCTGATGAACATAATTGGTTCATCGAATCTCGTAAGTCAAAAGATAACCCGTATCGAGATTACTATATTTGGCGTCCTGGGAAAGATGGAAAAGAGCCAAATAACTGGGAAGCGGCTTTTAGTGGATCTGCTTGGCAGTATGATGAAGCGACAGATGAATATTATTTACATTTATTCTCTAAAAAGCAACCAGATTTAAATTGGGATAATGAAATAGTGCGAAAAGATGTTTATGAGATGATGGAGTTTTGGCTTGAAAAAGGAATCGATGGTTTTCGTATGGATGTGATTAATTTTATTTCTAAAACAGAGGGATTACCAACTGTGAAAACGGAGAAAGAAGGTTATGTATCAGGCCATCAATACTTTATGAATGGACCAAATATTCATGCATACTTACATGAAATGAATCAGAAAGTATTGTCGAAATACGATATTATGACTGTTGGTGAAATGCCGGGTGTAACAACAGAGGAGGCTAAACTGTATACAGCTGAAGAACGTCAAGAATTACAAATGGTATTTCAGTTTGAACATATGGATTTAGATTCTGGAAAAGGAGGAAAATGGGACGTAAAGCCATGCTCACTCTTAACGTTAAAGCGTAATTTAACAAAATGGCAGAAAGCGTTGGAACAAACAGGATGGAATAGTTTGTATTGGAACAATCATGATCAGCCCCGTGTTGTCTCACGCTTTGGTAACGATAAAACATACCGCATAGAATCAGCGAAAATGTTAGCGACGGTACTTCATATGATGAAAGGTACTCCTTATATTTACCAAGGAGAAGAAATTGGGATGACAAATGTTCACTTTGATTCGATTGATGAGTACCGAGATATTGAAACGCTGAATATGTACCGTGAAAAAGTAATAGAGCGTGGTGAAGATGAAGAAAAAGTAATGCAATCGATTTATATAAAAGGGCGAGATAATGCTAGAACACCAATGCAATGGGATGATGGAAAGCACGCTGGATTTACAGCTGGAGAACCATGGATTGCATTAAATTCTAATTATAAAGAAATTAATGTGACACAAGCGTTGCAGGATAAAAATTCTATTTTTTATTACTATAAAAAATTAATTGAACTTCGTAAAAAACATGAAATCATTGTGTATGGAACATATGATTTAATTTTTGAAGAACATCCATCTGTTTTTGCCTATATGCGGACATGGAAAGATGAGAAAGTACTTGTCATTGCGAACTTTACTGAGAATGAGTGTGTATTTGAAATACCAGAAGAGGTAAATTATAATAGTTCAGAATTATTGATACACAATTATGATGTGCAAAATGAAACAATTAAGAGTATCGATTTACAGCCATATGAAGCGAGGGTATACAAGTTAAAATAATGAAAAGCCTTGGGTCAGAAATGACACAAGGCTTTTATATTTTACCATTTTAAAATTGAAAATCCATATGGTGGAAGTGTAACCTGTAATGAGTCTGCTTCTGCTGAAAATTCTTCGTTTGTATATAAATTTACAATTTTTTTACCGGCGATATCAAAAGGTATAGGAGCTGAAATTTCTTGGTTTGTTGGATTTAAAACAAAAAATATCGTTTCTTCTCCGTATGTTTTCGTATAAGAAATGTAACCTTGTTCATCGTTTGCTTCAATACATTGGAATAATCCATGTCCACCAAATGCTTTATATTGTCTTCGTAATGAAATTAATCTTTGTATATGCTTAAATAATACTGTATCTTGCTTATCTTCATCCCAGACCATACATTTCCGGCACCCAGGATCCATTCCGCCATCCATACCGATTTCATCACCGTAATAAACGCATGGTGAACCGATGAAAGAAAGGTGGAATACATAAAGTAGTTTTACTTTATTTTTATTTCCTTTACAGGTTGTTAAAATTCTCGGTGTATCATGACTGTCTAATAGATGAAAAGCAGCTTCGTTTACGTTCATGGAATAGGAGTGAAGAGAAGCTGTAATTTGTTCCATAAATTCACTTGCCCCAATTGTTTCGTTTGCAAAGTAAGAATGCAGAGCATTTGTAACAGGATAGCTCATGACGGCATCGAATTGATCACCTTGTAACCATGGCTGAGCATCATGCCAAATCTCTCCTAAAATATAGACTTCAGGGTTAATTGCTTTTATTTCACTACGGAATTCTCTCCAAAAGCTATGATCAACTTCGTTTGCTACATCGAGGCGCCAGCCATCAATGTGAAACTCTCGTACCCAATAACGCCCTACTTTGAGTAAGTATTCTTTTACATCTGGATGGGCTGTATTTAATTTAGGCATATATGGTGTAAAGGCGAAGGTATCGTAGTTCGGAAGTGGCTCTGTTACAATTGGAAATTCGTGAATATGAAACCAGTTGGTATAGCGAGATTGCTTTCCTTTTTTGAGAACATCTTGAAATTTATCAAAGAAATATCCGCTATGATTAAAAACGGCATCTAGCATTACTTTTATACCTCGCTTGTGGCAGGCGTTAACAAGTTTTTTAAAAGTTTCCTTCGTCCCAAATTGCGGATCGATTTCCATGTAATCAATTGTGTCATATTTGTGATTAGAGTGTGCTGTAAAGATTGGAGTGAAGTAAATTCCGGAAATACCAAGTTTTACAAGGTAATCAAGGTGCTGGATAACTCCAGCGAAATTTCCGCCAAAAAAGTTAGTAGTTGTTGGATCAGTGCTCCCCCAAGGAAGAGTATCAGCTGGATTATATGAAGGATCTCCATTAGCAAAACGTTCTGGGAAAATTTGATACCACACTGTATCTTTTATCCATGAAGGAGTTCTAAAAACATCCTGTTCATGAATAAATGGAAAGCAAAAAAAGTTGCCAACATCATCATTAGGTGTTTCAGGGAAAAAGCCGCGTTCTGTATAGACGATCGTTTCTGTATTATTTTTTAGTTCAAATCCATATCGTAAGCGCTTAAAGTTCGGTTCGATTGAAACGAACCAATAATCAAATAAATCTGTTGAGCCGCTCTTTTTCATCGGTATGTTTGCTGTGATCCACTTCCCATCTTGCCATTCATAAGGATCGCCATGAATGAGTGAGGCGATATCTACATCATTTTTTTTTGTGCGCAATCGAATATGGAGCGTTTTTTCATCGTAAGCGTATGCGTAATTATCTTTCGGTCTATGGTATATTGCTTCTTTAAACATATAGAAAATCCCCCTTTGATATCTCAATAAATAATAATATATTGCAAACGATTGCTTTTTATATAACTTCAATATTGCTTATAAGAGTAGTATTCATTTTATATAAAGTCAATGGATATAAAGAAATACTTCATGAATTTTTTGAAAAATACATAAAGAAAATATTTGCAAAATATATAAAAGAATGTATAATGATAGACAAATAGTGCAAACGTTTTCATAGATTAGAAGATTGTTTGCGCTTCTATAAAACTTGTAAGTGCAAACGTTTTCATTTTAGTTGATTATTACATATAACTTAGGGAGGTTTTGAGGGTGAAGAAAGCATTATCATTATTAACAGTTTCAGCTTTGACAATTGGTATGTTATCGGCATGTGGTCCGAAAGATTCAGGAAAAAAGGAAGCGAGTAAAGAGAAGAAAGATTATGACCTTCTTGTTTGGGAAGATCTTAAAAAAGGTCCTGCATTAGAACCAGCAGTAAAAAGCTTTGAAAAAAAATATAATGTAAAAGTAAAAGTGGCCGAAATTCAAATGACAGATCAAACAAAAAAACTACGTTTGGATGGTCCAGCAGGTACCGGACCTGATGTTGTAACATTACCGCATGATCATATTGGAAATGTTGTTACTGAAGGGTTAATTGATGAAGTAAAGGTTGATGATGCTGTAAAGAGCAAATTTACCGATTTATCTATAGAAGCTCAAACATATAAAGGGAAATTATATGGTTTGCCAAAGGCGATCGAAACACCTGTATTTATTTATAATAAAAAGCTTATGCCAAAGGCACCAGAAACAATGGATGAATTATATAATTTCTCGAAAGATTTCACAAAAGATGGTAAGTACGGATTTTTAGCACTAGGAGATAATTTATATTTTGCAAATGCATTTATGGCTGGTATGGGAGGGTATGTATTTGGTGAGAAAGATGGAAAACCGAATACAGCCGATATCGGATTAAATAGTAGTGGCGCGGTACAAGGGATGGAATATATTCAAAAATGGTACAAGGAGAACTTGTTCCCAAAAGGTATTATTGGTGAGTCTGGTGGGGCAGCTGCAGATGGATTGTTTAATGAAGGAAAAGCTGCATCCATTATGAATGGTCCATGGGCATTTCAAGCTATGGAGAAAAACGGAATTGATTATGGTGTAGCACCGATGCCAAAATTACCAAATGGTCAACCGATGAAAACTTTTGTTGGTGTAAAAGGATGGCATGTAACAAGCTTTTCAAAAAATAAAGATTTAGCAACGAAATTTGTTGATTGGGTAACAAATGAAGAAAATGCAAAAATTCGTTATGAAAAATCAAAAGAAATTCCGCCTGTAAAATCATTAATGGAAGATCCAATGATTAAAGACAGTGAAGCTGCAAAAGCAATAACGAAACAGGCTGAGACAGGTATTCCAATGCCGAATATTCCAGAAATGCAAGAAGTATGGGAGCCTGCAAGATTTGCATTAGAGTTACTTGCAGCTGGAAAACAAGAACCAAAACCAGCACTTGATGAAGCTGTGAAACAAATTAAAGGAAACATTGAAGCAAACCATAGTAAGCAAAAATAAGACGGAATTCGTATCTCTTATAAAGAAGGGATACGAATTCTCCTCCTTCCAAGGGGAAGAAAAAAGGGGGAAGAAATATGCAAGCATCCATTGAACCAATGCAAGAGGTAAATGGTTCAAAATACCGCAAAACAGCCGCGATGTTGTCAATCATTCCAGGCGTTGGTCAAATATACAATAAACAATATGTAAAAGCTCTTATCTTTCTTGTATTAACAGGTTCATTTATCGTAGCATTTGCAGATTTGTTAAATATGGGATTGTGGGGAATTGTTACACTTGGTACAGAGGTTCCTCGGGATCATTCTATCTTTCTATTAGTAGAAGGGATTTTAGCACTAATTGTTATTGCGTTTGGACTAGGAATATATGCTTTTAATTTATATGATGCCTATCAAAATGGGAAAAAACGTGATATAGGAATACCGTTAAATTCTGTGAAAGAACAATACCGTAATTTATTAGATCAAGGTTTTCCATATTTGATGGTTTCTCCGGGATTTCTGTTATTGATTTTTGTAGTTGTGTTTCCAATTATTTTCGTATTCTTAATTGGATTTACAAACTATGATTTATATCATTCTCCTCCAGCGAAATTAGTCGAGTGGGTTAGTTTTAAAAACTTTACTGATATTTTCACATTACCAATGTGGAGGGATACATTCTTAAGTGTATTCTCTTGGACTGTGATTTGGACATTTGTCGCGACTACTTTACAAGTAGCACTTGGAATTTTCTTAGCAATATTAGTGAATCAGCCTGGTATTAAAGGGAAAGCAGTGATTCGTACAATCTTTATTTTACCGTGGGCAGTTCCAGCATTCGTATCCATCCTTGTCTTTGCTGGTATGTTCAATGAATCATTTGGAGCAATTAATAATCAAGTGTTAGCGCTATTTGGAATTGAAAAAATTGCTTGGATGACAGATCCATTTTGGGCAAAAATTGCTTTGATTTTTATTCAAACATGGCTTGGTTTCCCATTTATTTTTGCAATGACAACAGGTATACTGCAATCGATTCCAGGGGAATTGTATGAAGCTGCTACAGTAGATGGAGCAACGGCATGGCAACAATTTCGTAAAATTACCTTGCCGCTTGTTCTATATGCAACAGCACCAATCTTAATTACACAATATACATTTAACTTTAATAATTTCAGTATTATTTACCTATTTAATGGCGGGGGGCCTGCTGTTTCGGGACAAAATGCAGGTGGAACAGATATTTTAATTTCCTGGATCTATAAATTAACAATGACATCAGCGCAATACGGAAAAGCAGCGGCACTTACGATGATTTTATCGTTAATTGTTATTTCTGTGGCGTTATGGCAATTTAAAAGAACAAAATCATTCCAAGAAGAGGATATGATGTAAATGAATATAAAACGACAGAAGATGTTACGTCTTTCATTAAGTTATTTCGTCATTTTCATAATGTGTGTCATTATTTTCTATCCATTACTATGGATTGTTGGTTCATCGTTTAATCCAGGAGATAGTTTATCAGGATCAAGTATTATTCCGAAAAATGCAACGCTAGATCATTATCGAGACCTACTTAATCTTGATAAGAGTAATTATTTACTTTGGTACAAAAATACACTGAAAGTTAGTGTATTGACGATGATCTTCTCAGTACTATCCATTAGTTTCACCGCTTATGCTTTTTCAAGATATCGTTTTGTCGGAAGAAAGAATGGATTATTAACGTTTTTAATTCTACAAATGATACCGAATTTTTCAGCGTTAATCGCACTCTATGTATTAGCGCAGTTGACAGGATTAATTGATACGCATCTAGCGTTAATCTTAATTTATGTGGGCGGAGCAATTCCAATGAATACGTGGCTGATGAAGGGTTACTTTGATACGATTCCAAAAGAATTAGATGAGTCGGCTCGTATGGACGGGGCAGGGCACTTCCGGATTTTTTGGCAAATTATTATGCCGCTCGCAAAACCAATTGTGGCAGTTGTAGCTTTATTTACCTTTATTGGTCCGTTTACAGATTTTATTTTAGCAAGTATCATTTTACGGACACCAGAAAACTATACATTAGCTGTTGGATTATATGAAATGGTAGCGAAGAAATTTGGTAATGAATTTACAACATTTGCAGCGGGTTCCGTATTAATTGCTATACCGATTTCAATTTTGTTCTTATCATTGCAAAAATATTTTATTTCTGGTTTAACAGCTGGAGGTACGAAAGGATGAAAATGGGACATTATGTCCCATTTCTCTTTTTTAGGGAGAATTTCGATTCATATGACATTGTAAGGGGAAAGATGTGAAAAAAATAGTATATTATAGTATAGGAAAATAAGCTTGTATCCCTTACAATACATGAAGAGGGAGAATATTAGTTTACATTAATATAATTTTTTGAGGAATGAAATAAAGTAATGGCGGCTTTCGTTTTCTCCTACTACCTGTAGAACTGCAGGATAAAAATAGATATGAATGAAGAATTAGAAGAGAGGAGGAGATTTTATGACAGTTACAATTAAAGATGTAGCGAAAAAGGCAAATGTTGCGCCTTCCACTGTGTCTCGTGTAATTGCTGATAATCCAAGTATAAGTGAAAAAACAAAGCGCCGTGTCCGTAAAGTAATGAGTGAACTAGGGTATCATCCAAATTTAAATGCGAGAAGCCTTGCGAATCAAACAACAAAAACAATCGGTCTTGTTATGCCGAGTTCTGCAAGTAAAGCATTTCAAAATCCATTTTTCCCAGAAGTAATTCGAGGGATTAGCTCGTTTGCACATGTCGAAGGTTATGCGTTGTATATGTCAACCGGTGAAACAGAAGAGGAGATTTTTAATGGCGTTGTGAAGATGGTACAGGGTCGTCAAATCGGCGGAATTATTCTTCTTTATTCACGTGAGAACGATCGTATTATTCAATATTTACATGAACAAAATTTCCCATTTGTTTTAATTGGAAAACCATACGAAAGAAAAGATGAAATTACATATGTAGATAATGATAACTATACAGCTGCAAGAGAAGTAGCGGAATACTTAATTTCACTTGGACATAAACAGATAGCGTTTATTGGCGGTGGTTCTGATTTACTTGTTACGAAAGATCGTTTAGCTGGAATGAGCGATGCTTTAAAACTAGCTGACATTATGTTGCCAGATGAATATATTTTACATTTTGATTTTTCAAGAGAGGGTGGCCAGCAGGCTGTAGAAGAGTTAATGGGACTTGAAAAGCCGCCGACGGCAATTATGGCAACAGATGATTTAATCGGTCTTGGGGTGTTAAGTGCGCTTGCCAAAAAAGGGCTTGCTGTACCAAAAAATGTTTCAATCGTGAGCTTTAATAATGCTTTATTATCTGAAATTGCGAGCCCGCCGCTTACAACTGTTGATGTGAATATTTATCAATTAGGGTATGAGGCTGCAAAAGCGTTAGTTGATAAGGTGGAGCATTCCGAGTCCACTTCAAAATGCATTATTATTCCGCATAAATTACTGAAGCGCCAAACTTGTGATCATTATGCGTAAAAAGCTAAGAGTGTTATCTCTTAGCTTTTTGTTTTAAAAATTCTTCTAAACGATCGCAGCCTTCTTTTAGTGTTTCCATACTATAAGCGTATGAAAGACGAATATACCCTTCACCATACTCTGAAAATGCTGTTCCTGGAACAACAGCGAGTCTAGCTTCTTTAACAAGATCAATGGCAAAATCAAATGATGAGGATGTAAGATTTCCAACGTATGGGAATAAATAAAAGGCACCAGTTGGTTTCTCAACAGTTAAGCCCATTTGAATCAGTCTGTTGTATACGTAATCACGGCGTTTTTTGTATTGATGACGCATCATTCGCGGTGCATCTTTTGCTGCTGTTAACGCTTCGATTGCAGCGTATTGTGCGATTGAAGTTGCACATGTAACGTTGTATTGATGAACTTTCAAAATATGCCCTGCTAAATAGCTTGGAGCAAATAAAAGACCGATGCGCCAGCCTGTCATTGAATGTGATTTTGATAGTCCATTAATGACGATTGTTTTATCACGCATTTCTGGAAAATGAGCGATGGATGTATGACTATCTTCATATACAAGCTCACTATAAATTTCATCAGAAAGAACGAAAATGTTTTTATCTTTTAAAACAGATACAATATCTGTTAGTTCTTCTTTTGACAGTGTAACACCAGTCGGATTAGAAGGATAAGGTAAAACGATGCATCTTGTTTGATCTGTAATTGCATTTTGAATCGCTTCTGCTGTTAATCGAAATCCAGTTTCACGAACATCTACAAACACAGGGATTGCCCCGCACAGTCTAATAATGGGTTCATAGCCTGGATAAATAGGAGCTGGTAAAATAACTTCTGTTCCAGGTTCTAAAATAGTACGAAATGTAACATCGATCGCTTCACTAGCACCGATTGTAACGATGGTTTCGTTTTCAGGTGAATAGTGTAAATCGTAATTTTCCTTTAGAAAATGACAAGCTGCATTGCGTAATTCTAATAGGCCGGCGTTGTGTGTATAGCCCGTATAGTTTTCTGTAATCGCTCGTTTAGCAGCTTCTTTGACTAAAGAAGGAGTTGGAAAATCAGGTTGTCCAATTGTTAAAGAAATGAGATTATCATAGTTTTGAATCATATTAGAGAATTGACGAATACCGGAAATTTGGATATCCTTCACTCTAGGATTAATGAATTGTTCCATTTTGTCTCCCTTTCTTCCGTTTACAAAATTTCTTTTATTTTATCATAAATTTTATATTTTCGCTTTGGAGCGCAAAAAAAAAGCCGCTTAAAGCGACTTTTTAATACCCATATTCCCAATCTATTTCATCTTCATTCCAAAGAACTGAAGAAACTTTTCCAAGGTGTACCACAGATTCATTCACAGCGCATGTGCAATTTTCTTCCCCAGCTTTGTCTTGCAATTCTTCGTATACTGATTTATCCACATTTTCGAGAACGACCAAATTCTCCTCTTTTAAAACAAGCGTAGTTCCTGTCATAGTTATCATCCTCCTACTAAAATAATAATCACTTCTTTGTACACGTAGATAGTATGGATTATATGCTGTATGTTATTATAGTTGTCTGTTTATTGGACTATGTTTTATTTTATTTGTTAACCCGTATTCATTGTATACTGCATCATGGTAGTTTGGTACAGGGTTTACAATCATTTCGGAAAGTTGTAACATTTCTTAACGTTTATTCACAAATAATTTACAAATATGTTAAGAAAAATCTAAATTTTAAAACAAAAGCAACTGTAAAATGATATAATCATATCAAAATACATATAGGGGATGAGAGGCTATGGAGCTAATTCGTGACTTAATGATCCAAGTCGCGATCATTATTTTGCCACTGTTTTTATATGAAGCGATTCGTCTAAACCGTTATCAAGATATGCTTCCAAAGCCCAATCGCTATTTTATTATGTTCTTATCTAGTATTACGCTTGTTCTCTCTATGACGTATCCGATTTGTTTTGTCGATGCTTGTAGTTACAATTTCCATGCGATTCCGATTATGAGTGCTTTTTTGTATGGTGGGATTGTAGGGATTATCCCAGCTTGTATTTTTATTGTATACGAATGGTTTTTGAATGGTTTACAGTGGTTTCGGATAATAGAAGTTTTATGTCTTGCAATCATTCCTTTCCTGCTATCAAAAAAGTGGTCTGTTTTTCCGAGAGAAAAAAAACTTATTGTGGCCTTTATTATTTCATCTTTGTATGTTTTTGTCGGTTTAGTGTGTAGTATGTTTGGGATTTTACTGAGAGTAGGCTTTACGCCACCTATGTCGCATTTGTATAGTGGATACATATTTGCTTCCTTTATTATGGTTATGACAATGGTATTTCAAGTGTATTTAACAGAGTATTTAAATGAAAATGCATTGTTACGTACAGAAATGCAAAAATCTGAAAAGTTAAACATTATAAGCGAGCTAGCGGCAAGTGTAGCACATGAGGTGCGAAATCCCCTCACAGTTGTTCGAGGGTTTATTCAGCTATTAGAGAGTACAGAAGATATGAAGAATAAGGACTATATGCGTCTTGTACTAGCTGAGCTTGATCGGGCCGAACAAATTATTTCGGATTACTTAAATTTAGCTAGACCGCAAATTGAAAAAAAGGAACATATATGTTTATCAGCGCAGCTCATAGAAATGACTACTTTAATGTCTTCATTTGCGGCAATGCAAGGCGTTTATTTACAAGTTGAAATTTCTGAGAGCCTTTATACGATTGGTGATAAGACAAAGTTAAAGCAAGCGATTATGAATATCGTTAAAAATGGAATTGAAGCGATTCAGGAAAACAAAGGGTATTTAAAAGTAACCGCCATTCAAAAAGATGATGTGATTATAGTGCGAGTAAAAGATAGTGGCGTTGGAATGACGAAAGAACAGCTAGCAAGGCTTGGACAACCGTATTATTCATTAAAAGAAAAAGGAACGGGTCTAGGGCTTATGGTTACCTTTAGTATTTTACAAGCACATAATGGTACGCTGGAATATAAAAGCGAGAGTGGAAAAGGAACGGAAGCAATTATTACATTACCAGCAGTTAGAAATAAGGAATAAAAGTTACCGATATAAGGTAACTTTTTTATTTATCTATATAAATTCAAGTTAAAAAAACGACATAAACTCCTTCGTTTTAGTTGGGAGAGAGGATCCAGCCATACATAGAAGCGGTCAGAGCCTTTTCCTGCCCCATGCCAAGTAAAAATAGAAAGAGAAAACAACTAACGGTTACTTTTTCTGCTTCGCGTGAGCGACTTATATGTCGAAAAACTAAAATAGATTTATATACGTGAAAATGAAAGGCTTGTAAAGCTTCTACCTTGGATGATGAAAAGCTAACGATGAAGGTTTTATTCATTTGTTTTTTCTGGTTTGACTCGAATAAATAAATTTTTAAATGATTGAAATAAGCTTTGCTCCTTTGAGGCGGCGATTAGTCGTTTTGTTTCTTGAATTTCACGAATGACTTGCATAAGCTGTGCATCTCGATTGTTGTCTTTATTGTAAACGTGATTGACAAGCTTGTTCATTTTTTCTTCTTGCTTTGATTCACGCTTATACATATGATTCATCAATAAGTCCATTTTTTCTTTTTGTAGGGCATCTGTTTGAGCTGCGTGATCAATAAGTTCTTGCAGCATTTCTTCTTGTGTACCCTCTTTTACATAAACTTGTTGCATTAATTCATCTAGTTTTTCATCTTTTAAGCGGTTTTGTGTAATTAAGGTAGAGTTTTGATGAATAATTGCTTCGTTTAATTGTGCGAGCATCTCAAGTTTTAACATGAATTCTTCAAAGTTTCGGTCTTCTTCTTTCGCATGTACTTCTTGATTTTGTTTTAACATCGGTACAGGTGGACTATCTTTTTCTTTTAAAATGATAGGAATTGTTTCTGTAATATCTTCTTGTAAAGTGGCTACTCGTTCGTGAATTGATTTTAAAAGCTTCATATCATCCATTTTATATATACGAGCATCAGCAGTTTTTGCAATCATATAACCATGTTGTTCTAAAAGTTGACTATATTTTCGAACTATATGTTTCGGGATTCCTGTTTTATTTGTAACATCCTTCGTTTTATATGTCGCCTCCATAACATTTCCTCCCCAAAAAGTATCGTATATACAAATTCCATCTTTTATTTAGACTTCCTTTGAAAAAGAATGTCGGAAGTCTAGAAGTTTTCTACATGATTAGCGAAAAGTTGCATAAAAATGAATGTTTTTGGCGTAAAGGGGAGGAAGGGATAAAATAATGTCTGAAAACATATATGGAGGAAGTTTGTTATAATAGCCTAGGAAAAGAAATTGGGTCGAAAAACGGAGGCACATATATGAAACAATTAAAAGGCATTATCATTTCGATTATTGCTATTCTTTCTATTTTAGTTGCTGTCTATGAAGCGTTTATACCAACAGAACCAAAGAGTAAGAAAGAAGTTACATATGATCAAGTTCTAGAATTTCCAAAAGAACGTTATCCAGAGACGGGGAAACATATAGCAGATGCGATTAAAGAAGGGCATTCTAAAGTATGTACGATTGATCGAAGTGGTGCAGCTGATAGAAGAAAGTTGTCTCTAGCTCCATATCCAGCAAAAAAAGGGTACGATCGTGATGAATGGCCAATGGCAATGTGCAAAGAAGGTGGAAAAGATGCGCATATTGAATATATTAACCCTGCTGATAATAGAGGCGCAGGTTCATGGGTGGGAAATAAGCTAGATAAGTACCCAGATGGGACACGTGTGAAGTTTGAGGTTAAGTAGTAGAAGGGAATGGTGCTTGTGGAATTAACAATTTCCTACTCACAATTAATCGTGATGAATTATGAGGGGGAACAGCCTTATGTAGACTGGACGAATGAAGATTTTGAGAGGGGATACGCTGAAGCAGAAGGAGTAATTATTTTTGAGGCACTTTCTGATTATACGTGTGAAATCAAAGCAACAGTTGGGAAGCGTATTGAGAAAGAAGAGACAATGAGAACGATATCAGTCCCTTTTAGGGTGGGGGACGAAGGAGTTTTTGTAAGGAGTATTCTTTCTGACAAATTTCCCATTTCAATTCCAAAAGGTGATTATCTGTTGGTACTACAAGCAATACCGCTTGAGGAACCAACAGATGATGAATTGTACAAGATACAATATGAATTGTTTTTTGAAAAGAAAGAGTAAAAAAAAAAGGCCACGGTATCGTGGCTTTTTCTTTTAAACTTCGTTACAATGAAGAACGGAAGAAGGTGTAAATATACGCCAAGTTTGCGGCGTAATCTTATCATTTATTGGATCGGCTGCTTTTCAACATCGTGCGGATTAAGTTTGGTTATTCTATTTGTGTTTCTTTATATAGAAGAACTAGGAATTGATGATGTGAATAAATTAGCGTAATTGTCAGGAAGTTCATTTTATTTTTATTTGTACCACCTTGTTATTGGCGATGAACGCTAGTTGAAATATAGAATAAGGGTATCCTTTTAAAGGACACTCTTATTTCCTTATGCGTTTGTTTTTAGAAGAGAGCGGGCCTCTTTAGCAGCTTGAACCATATGCTCTAAAGCAGGTATAACTTCTTCTGTTCTTCTTGTTTTTAAACCACAGTCTGGGTTAATCCAGAAGTATTTTGGATCACATACTTTTAAGGATTGTTCTACAATTGTATACATTTCATTTTTACTTGGAACACGAGGGCTATGAATATCATAAACTCCTAAACCGATCCCTTTTTCATATGTTGTATGTTCTAATGTATGAATGAATTCACCATGACTTCTTGATGTTTCGATAGAAATAACATCGGCATCTAATGCACGAATTGCATCTACGATATCTTCGAAGTTACTGTAACACATATGTGTGTGAATTTGTGTTTCATTCGCTACAGAAGAAGTTGCTAGAAGGAATGATTGAACAGCCCATGTAATATATGTGTTCCAATCTTTTTCTTTTAGCGGCATTCCTTCGCGAAGTGCTGGTTCATCGACTTGAATAACACGGATACCGGAAGATTCAAGCAATTTAATTTCATGACGAAGTGCTAATGCGATTTGGTAAGAAACTTCTTTTCGTGAAATATCATTCCGAACGAATGACCAGTTTAGAATGGTCACAGGACCTGTTAACATGCCTTTTACAACTTTATCTGTAAGGCCCTGGGCATATGCGGTTTCTTTAATTGTCATCCCATTAATAAAGGCAACATCACCATAGATTACAGGTGGTTTTACACAGCGGGAACCGTATGATTGAACCCAACCATTCTTAGTGAAAGAGAAACCAGCAAGTCTTTCGCCAAAGTATTCTACCATATCAGTTCGCTCAAATTCACCATGAACGAGCACATCAAGGCCGATTTTTTCTTGATATCGAATCCATTTTTCAGTTTCTTTTTCAATAAATTGTTCATATTGTTCATTTGTAATGTCACCGCTTCGCCATTGTTTACGCGTTTGACGAACTTCAGTAGTTTGCGGGAAGCTACCGATTGTTGTTGTTGGAAGTAGCGGTAACTGTAATGCTTCTTGTTGCAAAGCATAACGTTGTTCAAATGGAAGAGGACGAGAGAAATCTTCTTCTTTAAGAGTTGCTCTTGCTGTTTGTACATCTTCACGATTACGTGCAGCTGAAGATCGAATTGCTTCATGAGCGCTACGGTAAGTAGCTAATTCCGTACTAACACTTTCTGCACCCTCAGAAAGCGCGCGTTTAATAAGTGTAAGTTCTTCTAATTTTTGATTTGCAAATGCAAGGGCATCAAATAGTTCTGTTGATAAGTGTGTTTCTTCCGTTTTATCAATTGGAGTATGTAATAAGCTACATGAAGGCTGAACGATCCACTCTTTCGGTGTAATGTGATCTTGTAATGTTTTAAATAAAGAAAGGACTTCGTCAAGATCAGCTCTCCAAATGTTACGGCCATCTATACAACCGACTGCTAAAATTTTATCGGATGGGAATCCATACTCTAAAACTGTGTTTACATTACCTTCTTTACCGTGAACAAAGTCCAATCCAATGCCGGATACAGGGAATGTAATAATTTCTTCATAGTTCTCTTCTACACTATCAAAATAAGTTTGTAAGATAAGAATTGCATTTGGAACGCTTTTACGAATTGTCGCGTAAAGTTCTTTCGCCTCTGCTATTTCTTCTTTTGTTAAAGATGCAAAAATTGGTTCATCAATTTGGATGAATTTTGCACCAGCTTCGTGTAATTCAGTTAATAGCTGTACATAAGGAGCAACTAGTTGATTTAAAATAGTAGCAAATTGCTCTTGTTTATATCCTTTTGCTAATTTTAAGAATGTATAAGGTCCTAATATAACTGGTTTTCCATCAACGCCTAATTCTTGTTTTGCTTCTTCGTATAAGCGAAGTGGTCGATTGTCTTTTAAAGAAATCTCCAATCCTTCTTCATATTCTGGAACAATATAATGATAGTTTGTGTTAAACCATTTTGTCATTTCGGAAGCAACGTGATCTTTAGAGCCACGTGCCATTGCAAAATATACATCAAGATAAGAAGTGAACTCTGAAAAACGAGATGGAATAAAGCCAAGCATGTAGGCTGTGTCCAGCACATGATCATAATATGTAAAGTCGCCAATTGGAACTAAATTGATTCCTTTTTCTTGCTGAGCTTTCACATGTTGAAGACGAATTTCTTTCATTGTTGTTGAAAATTGCTGCTCATCAATCTTATTTGACCAAAAAGCTTCCAACGTTTTTTTCCATTCTCTGTGTAACCCAATTCGTGGATACCCTAAATTACTTGTTTGAATTGCCATTTAAAATTCCTCCCTAATTGAAAGTAAGCATTTCCGTTTACTCGGAAATGCATGTAACGAAAAGTATAAAGGTACAGAAAATAGCCCTCTCTTCTCGTTCATAACACCTAATCATCATCCGTGAGTCTATCAGTGTTGTTAAAATAGGCAGGTCTCCTGGCTTATGCTTCATATGACTTCTTTCACCTTCCCGTTTTCACAGTGGTATAGAAAAGAAGTCTCTGCACTTACAGTGGCGGGACCGCGTTGGAATTTCACCAAACTTCCCTTTTCAACACGAACTCAGAAATGTCGTGTACCTATTTTCCTTTTGAAAGGAATTTAACAAGCGAATATGATATTGAAACAAATTCTAACATAATTTTTTGAATTTTGTCTACTGTTTTAAAATAAGAATATTTATAAAATTATAATTTTCATCATTGTGAAAATTATGATTTTATAAATGGGATGGAATCAAAGGTTCTATGTTTGTTTTCAACATGAATGATGAGGATTTATGTCTAAATAAGAGAGAAGAAATAATAAAGAGCATAAGGCGGTGGATGGTAGGGAGAATGATCAGTGAGGAAAATCCCCACTGATAAAGTGTCAATTTCCATTCATTCCTATTTCTGAAAGGCGACCAGCACTTGCATCTTTATGGAGTTCATTTAACCAACGTAATTCAACAGTAATATGTTCAATAACACTGTTTAAAATATAAAGCTGTGCACGCGGAACATTTTCCTTGCTATGTTCGTATATGGATTGCATCGTATGTAAATATTGAATTGTGTCATCTCTCTTTTTTTCTAAAATAGGAATGATTGTTTTTTCATCACCAAAGTGAGAGAAGGATAGTGCTGAATAGATTGGTTTATATATTTGGTTTTTTGCCTCGAATTGCTTTAAAAGCAGTGTATGGAAAAATTCTCTTCCAGTTTCAGTTATATGGAAAATTGTCTTATCTGGTCGATTGGTATCTCGTACAACATTTGTAACCGCAATTGCCCCTTGTTTCTCCAATTGTTCAAAGGCGTAATAGAGGGATCCTTTTGCGTATTTAATATAACAATTCATTTGTCGTTCTTTTATTATATGCTGCACTTCATATGGATGTTTATCTCCTTCGAGTAGCAAGCCGAGAATGACTAATTTCATGCTCACGCTGTCTCAACTCCTGTAATATAAACTTTATACATATTATAAACGGTATATCTCTTTATCGAAAGAGATATACCGTTTCATTTTGGCGTGTATTAACTTACCTGTTTCTGTTTTTTCTTTGTTCCCGTTAAGAGACGTTCTTTACCCATCAGTATAATACAGATAATACTTAGAACAGCTGGGATAAGCGCCCAGCAAAATGTATCGGCAATAGATGTCCCAAGTGCTTGTTTAATTCCATCCAATATTTGAGGTGGAATTTTTTCAGTAGCATGTGGTGACAATAAAAAGCTTGTGTCTCCACCTGTTGGTACCATTTTTGCTAATTCTGGAGGGAAAACAGCTTTTAATTTATCAGTGAAAATCTGATTTTGAATCGTACCGAAAATTGTCACACCAAGAGTCATTCCAAGAGAACGGAAGAAAGAGTTTGTTGATGTAGCAGAGCCGCGATCTCTCATTTCTAAATTGTGAATAGAAGACATACTTAAAATAGAGAATGAGAAGCCAACTCCAAGCCCAGTTAGAATCATAAAGGTTGTTACGAGTGTACGTGATGTTTCTAGTGTTAATGTGCCAAGTGAATAAATCCCAAGTACAAAGAAAATTCCAGATACGATCATAATGTTACGGTAACTTGTTCGAGATGCCAATTGTCCACCTACTTGACTTCCGACTACAGAACCGACCATCATTGGTGTTAAAATTAATCCTGCATTAGATGCTGAACCGCCAAGAACGCCTTGGACAAAGATTGGAATGTAAACTGTACAAATAATAAAAGTTGCTCCATAGAAAAAGGCAACACCTTGGCTCGCTGCAAATAAGCGCTTTTTAAATAAATGGAAAGAAATAATTGGCTCTGTTGCTCGTCTTTCTACGAAGAAGAAGATAATAAGCATAATAGCAAAAGTAGCAAATAAGCCAAGAATCATATTAGAATTCCAAGCATATTCCTTACCACCAAGTTCTAGAGCAAACATTAAGCAAACAATGCTTATTACAAGTGTAATGGCACCAGCCCAATCGATTTTTTGTTTTCTATATTGTAGAGATTCTTTGTAGTACTTCGAGATGAAGAAGAAGGAAATAAGCCCTAATGGAATATTGATATAAAAGACCCAGTGCCAACTTATATAATCAGTAATATAAGCCCCTAATAAAGGACCGAATACGCTTGATGTTCCAAAAACTGCTCCAAATAGTCCAGTCATTTTCCCTCGTTTTTCCGGCGGGAATATATCATACATGATTGTGAATGCAATTGGCATTAAAGCGCCGCCACCAATTCCTTGAATCGCTCTGTAGATACTTAACTGTTCAATACTTGCTGCTGTACCGCAAAGAATAGAACCAAGCAAAAAGAGAAGCAATCCACCGATATAAAAACGTTTACGTCCATACATATCAGATAATTTCCCGAAAATCGGCATCCCTGCCATTGTTGCTACCATATAAGCTGATGTGACCCAAACAAATTTATCAAATCCTCCTAGGTCTCCAACAATTGTCGCCATGGCAGTGGCAACGATTGTATTATCCATTGCTGCCATTAAAATACCAAGTAACAATCCAGCAACAACAAACTTTGTTTTACTTACTTTGTTTTGAGATGCTTGTTCTTGCAAACATACCCCTCCTTTTATATAAGATCAACTGTTCTGTAGGAAAATCTTATTAGTAGTTCGTACTTTAGCATGTCTTTATGTATGACTATAATTTCACTATTCCTTTTATAAGAGAAGATAGTGCCATAAAGAATAGAAAGCATAAATCATATTATAGTCAAATTTGACTAAAAGGCAAATTTTTTTATTTTATCCCGCTATTTTGGGGCAGTAATATTCCCACCTCAAGATTTAGCGAAAGCTCAGAGGTTAGGTGAGAGCTAATAATCAGTGGGGGATGAAGAAAATCTCTACTGAATTAAAGTTTCACTTTATAGCTTTTAATATTGAAGAAACAAAAGGAATCTAGCGAATGAAGGAGTGTATAGCTATTTAAAATGGTTTTTTAATCACGTCGTCGAATAAGATAAAGAAGAAAGATAAAAGTGTTGAAGACGTGTATTTTTATTGGAATAAATAGGGGAATGTTTTAAGGTGAACGAATTGGAGAAGGGTAGTTTATTATTTAGGAGAGCAGAATAAATTTGTACAGATAATACCATCTGGAATGAGGTGAATTGTGATTGTGAAAATGTGGGAAATAAGTCTAGATAAAGAATTGTTTCCGTTGTCTTTACAACCTGTTATGTGGATGGAAGGTGGTTCTAAAGAAGTTACGAGCAAACAGTCTAATCCAAATGTAGCGGTAACATTACAAATTCGCAGTAAAAAAGAAAAGTGTTTTTCACAAGAAGTTGTTTATGATGTACATGAAATTCTTTTTATTCAATTAGAAGTTGAAAACATAGGAAGCGAAGAAATTTCTCGCGTAATCGTTAGTCATATGATTCGTGATCATTTTGCATATATCCCTAATACATTACAAACGAGTAAAGGGACGGGAGAGTTTTTATTCCAACTTGTAAGGTGGAGAATTGATGAATTACTACCTGGTGAAAAAGCTCAATTAATCTGTCAGGTGAAAGCATCACGTATACAAATCCCGTCTCATATTTCGTTACGTGCTACATACACATTTCAGCAGAAGGGCCGATTATATGGACCACTTCAAACAAAAGAAGCAATATTGATACAACAATAAAAAGGAGCCCCGGGAAGTGGGTTCCTTTTTTAATGCAAATTATGCTTCTTTAGTAATTCTTTTTGTTCCAGGCCTTTTTTTCCTACATAGTTATTTTTATATCCGAAGTATAAAATAAATAAGAAAGAAGCAACATTTATGATAGCATCAATTTGGTCATTTGTAATAAAAGAAAGCCCGAATGATTCAAATAATAGTTTTAATGATAAGAGAAATCCGGCTAAAAAACGAATGACGTCTGAAATATTTTCTCTTTGTAACATCTTTTTCTCCTTTCGGTAATGGATATATATTATATAAATACAAATTGAAAGACCGACATAAAACCTTTTTTTAGGTGGTAGAGAGCATCTGGCCATGCAAACCCTTTTCCTGCCCCATGCCAAGTTAAAACAAAGAGAGAAAACAAGTAGCGGTCACTTTTCGTTCTTCATAGCATCGATTTATATGTTGGAAAATCAAAATAGATATATACTATATATATGAAATAGAAAAGAAAATGAATACAAGTTTAAGAGAGAAAATGTACGAAAAATACGTACATTTTTGTTTTGTAAAAAAATATTATTGATATAGAAGCATACAGTATGATTAGTAATGCAAGATGTATAGATGCTCAATCCTTTTTGCTTTACTTATAATTTATATTATATAAAAGGTATTCAGTTATTATTTTAGACGGTAACTTATCCAGGAGAGCGAAAATCATTAGAAGAGCTATGAAATAAAGTGAGAACTCAATCGTATAACATAGAGATTTAAAAAATAGAGAATTATAAAAGTTTCTTCGTAACAATTTCATCTCTTTTGTTACAAAAAAATGATATTTTGTAACAAAAGTCTTTAAAAATAGATTTAAACATCATATAATTGTAATGGATGTGTCAATACATTTTGCACAATGTTTTTTTATTTAAAAGTGTAGGGAAAACAATCTCTACACTTTTCCTTTTGAGGAAACAAAAAGAATATTTGTAAATTGTTGCAAGTAAACCTTTACACTGTGTAAAATGAACAAGAAAAGATTGATAGAAAGAGAGAAGGGGAATGGTAGAATGATAGACGTGAGGAGCCGACGATCACCTTTGATCAGGTGGCTAGTTATAATTGCTATTGCAATTAGTGCTATCGCGGCGGGGTTTTTCATATTTCAATCCTTTACATCACCTGCAAGAGCTGTAGCCACTCAGGTAAACCAAATCCAGCTTGCTAGTGAACAGGTAAAAGTTGAGTTGAATAAAAAAGCACCGGTGAAATTTAATGGGGAAGTACGCAAAGTTGCATACTTAACTTTTGATGATGGGCCGAGTGAATTTCAAAAAGAAATTTTAGATATCTTAAAGAAAAATGAAATAAAAGGAACATTTTTCATGATTGGTGGAAACATCCCTTCTCATACAGAGAGTGTGAAACGTTTAGTAAAGGAAGGACATTATCCAGGTGTTCATAGCATGACACATGATTATGCCAAACTGTATAAACAAGGACAGTTTGTAGAAGAGATGAAACAAGCGCAGAAAATTGTGAAAGATGTTACAGGGATGGAACCTAAGCTTGTTCGTTGCCCGTACGGAAGTATGCCAGGGCTTAATCAAGCATTGCGGGACCAAATGGCAACAGTAAATATGAAAGAATGGGACTGGACTATTGATTCTTTAGATTGGAAATTACCAGGGAATCCGAATGGTGTAGTACAAAATGTCATTTCAGGGGCTAAACAAGAACGTGAAGTCATTTTAATGCATGAAAAAAAACAAACTGTACAAGCATTGCAAACAATTATTGATGATCTTCGTAAAAAAGGGTATGAGTTTGAAGTGTATGAAGAAGCTGCTCATTTTCCATTAAATTTTTGGCATGATGATCGTATATAAGTAGGAGGAAAAAAAGTTGAAATATAATAAAATAGCAATTGTAGCGGCTTTATCTATGACATTATTAGCTGGTTGTTTCGGACCAAAACCAGAAGAGGAATTATATGTAGCATTTGAAAATGCTGCGAAGCAAGAAAAGCCAATGTTTGAAGACGCGAAAAAATTAGAGGCATTAGAAAAAGAAGGCCAAACATTATACGGTCAAATCGTGCAAGAAGGAAAAGATAATAATCAAGCTGCGAAAGAAAAATTAGATCAAGCAATGAAAAATACAGCAGAACGTGGAAAAGTAATTGATAAAGAAAAAGAAGCATTAAACAAAGCACAAGAAGAAGTGAAATCGGTTGATAAATATGTGAAAAAAATCGAGAATGGTAAGTTAAAAGAACAAGCAGACAAAGTAAAGAATACTTACGAAAAACGATATGAGTCTTTTAAGAAGATGTATGACAACTATAGTAAATCATTAAAGTTAGAAAAAGAATTATTCACAATGCTTCAAGATAAAGGAGCAAAATTAAAAGATATTAGTGAGAAAGTAAAAACGGTGAACCAATCTTATAAAGATATTGATGCTGAAAAAGATAAGTTCAACGAATATACAAAATCATATAATACAGAAAAAGTAGCATTTTATAAACAAGCGAACATTAAAATAAAAGAAGAGAAGAAATAAAGCAGGTTGGCCATTATGGCCAAGCCTGCTTTATTTCTTTGTATACGTACGCCGATACCAAGGAATTGGTTCGCTTAATTTTTTTTCCTGTTTTAGCGCTTCCGGCCCAATAAAATCTTGAAGCGTTTTTTTTGCTACTACTAAAGAAAGAGTTGTTTTGGGGTTTCTATAGGAAGATTCAAGGCTACCGAGATGTGGGAGAGTACTGAAATCATCTTTTGTAGGAGGGATATGGAAAAAATAGTCACCTAACCGAACGAGAACATCTGATTGTTGCTGACTAAAACGTGGATTCCTAGAGAAATGTAATCCTTCTTTTATTGCTTTCTTTTCACTAATTAAACGTTCTAAAGCAATCTTTTTCAACCAATATAAATATTTAGGATTTGTAGCAGCTTTGGCATGACGGTTCACAATGAAAATAGATTGAGCTAATTGATCAATAGAATATTGTTTGTGTGATTGAGACTGTGGTTGTGAAGGTTTCATAGTGGGACCCCTTTCTAGTTTTTCAATATTATAGCATAAATAAAAGTAGTTTTTATTATATACAAAAAATGATTGTATACATTTTCAATATTAAAGCAATATTGTTACAAAAAACAACTATTTTGTATAATAGTGATAGGAATGATTTCTAGAAATTTGATAACGAAAGAGTGAGAAGTGTGAAAGATATATTGAAACAGCAATATGCCATTATTGATATTGGTTCAAATACAATGCGATTGGTGATTTATGAAAAACAAAATGGAGGCTTTTATAAGGAAGTTGAAAATACAAAGGTTGTTGCACGATTAAGAAATTATCTAATAGATGGTGTGTTAATACAAGGAGGGATGGATATACTGCTGCAAACATTACTTCAATTTCAAGAAAGTACAAGGTTTCACGGATTACATAATGTGCTTTGTGTTGCGACAGCAACAATTAGACAAGCAAAGAATCAAGAAGAAATAAAAAAACTTGTAGAAGGAAAAACTGATTTTGTGCTTAGGGTATTATCTGAATATGAAGAAGCACGCTATGGTTACTTAGCTGTGATGAATTCAACTTCTTTTACAGAAGGAGTTACTGTCGACATAGGTGGGGGAAGTACAGAGGTTACATATTTTCGGGACCGAGAAATTGTAGAATATTATAGCTTTCCTTTTGGAGCGCTTTCTTTAAAACAACAATTTATTCATCGTGAGACACCAACCACAGAAGAATTAGAAGAATTAAGAAGATATCTATGGTATCAATTTCAAACGTTACCTTGGTTAAAGGAAAAAAGACTACCCCTTATTGCTATAGGTGGGAGTGCTCGAAATATGGTGAAAATTCATCAAAATGCAATTTCTTATCCGATAGCAGGTTTGCATTTATATAAAATGAAGGAAGCAGATATAAGGGATGTAAGAGAGGAACTAGAAAGTCTTTCTTTTACAGAATTACAGAAGTTAGATGGGTTAGCAAAAGATCGAGCTGATACAATTATTCCAGCGATAGAAGTATTTTATATGCTAACAAATATTATACAAGCCCCATCATTTGTATTAAGCAGAAAAGGGTTACGAGAAGGTGTTTTCTATGAGGAACTTACAAAAAAATTAGGTATTTCTTATTATCCAAATGTAGTAGAGGAAAGTTTACACTTATTGTCCTATGAATATGAAATGGATATGAAATTTGTCGTTCAACTTATTAAGCAAGGAACGTTAATTTGTACACAACTTGAAGAGTCTGAAATTATTTCTTTTTCAGAAAAAGATTGGGGTATATTTTATCAAGCTGCCAAAGTATTTAATATCGGGAAATACATAGATACAGAAGCAAGCCGTCTGCATACATTCTATTTATTGGCGAATAAAACAATCGACGGCATGATGCATAAAGAACGTATTAGACTTGCACTCATCGCATCTTATAAGTCGAAAATGCTATTTAAACAGCACTTAACACCATTTGAAGGTTGGTTTGATAAGAGTGAACAGAAAAAAATTCGATTGTTAGGGGCAGTTTTACAATTTTCAGCTGCTTTAAATGTGAGACAAAGGGCGCTTATTGAAAAGATTAACGTAGAAAAAAATAAAGAGAAGCTTGTATTCCACATTGTTTGTAAACAATCAGCTTTAGCAGAAAAGGTACAAGCAGAAAAGCAGAAAAAGCAGTTAGAAAAAGCATTGAAGATGAATATTGATTTAATATTTGAAGAGGAATATTAAGTTGTACGGATGTCTTTACAAAAGTTTTACACTTCGATAAATTGGAATTTGTTACAATAAATGTAACTAAATTATATTGAAAAAGTTTCAAGGGAAGTGTGAGGGGAAATGGAATTGGAATTGATGAAGGAAAGCTTTGTAAATTTGAATGATACTGCTTACTATAATAACCGTGAATTAAGCTGGCTTGCTTTTAATGAACGTGTGTTACAAGAGGCACAAGATGAAAGTAATCCACTTTTAGAAAGATTAAAGTTTATTAGTATTTTTAGTTCAAATTTGGATGAATTTTTTATGGTACGTGTTGCTGGATTAAAAGATCAAGTAAAAGCGGGCTTCAATCAACCAGAAAATAAGGCTGGATTAACACCAAAACAGCAGCTAAATAAAATTGCTACGAAAGCTCATGAATTGATGACAGTTCAGTATAATACATTTAAAAATACTGTGCTGCCAGCGCTTGGAATGGAAGGTATTGAGCCGTTAACATTTCAAGATTTAACGAAAGAGCAACGTGAGTTTATTGAAGAATATTTTGATGAACAAATTTTTCCAGTCTTAACACCTGTAGCGATAGATGCATATCGTCCGTTTCCGATGCTTTTAAATAAAAGTTTAAACTTAGCTACTATTCTCTATGATGAGAAACAGGTAGAGGAAGAGAACAGAACAAAGCTTGGTATTGTCCAAGTGCCTTCATTACTCGAGCGTTTTATTTTTTTGCCAAGTGAAGATCAAAAACATAAATTTATTTTATTAGAAGACGTAATTAGTAGTTTTACTCATAAATTATTTACAGGATATAAAGTATCCTCGGTCACTCGTTTTCGTATTACGCGTAATGCGGATTTGACAATACATGAAGAGGGTGCACGTGATTTATTGAAAGTAATTGAAAAAGAGTTAAAAAAACGTAAGTGGGGGACGGCTGTTCGTTTGGAAATTGGAAAAGAACACGTAGATGAAAGAGTTTTAGCTTTATTATATGAAGTGTTAGAGGTAAAGGATGAAGATGTATATATGATGGAGGGACCATTAGATTTAACATGTTTATTTTCCTTATACAAAAAATTAGCACCTTTATATGAACATCTTGTTTATCCAGCTCTTATTCCGCAACCGCCTCAAGATTTAGACGATGAAGAAGATGTATTTGAGAAAGCAATTGAGCACGATATTTTATTGCATCATCCATTTGAATCTTTTCAGCCAGTTGTTGATTTTGTGCGTGATGCGGCAGATGACCCGAATGTGCTGGCTATAAAACAAACGTTATATCGTGTAAGTGGAGATTCTCCGATTATTCAGGCATTAAAGACCGCAGCAGAGAAGGGGAAACAAGTAACAGTGCTTGTTGAATTAAAGGCTCGTTTTGATGAAGAAAATAATGTCCATTGGGCAAAGGAACTTGAACAAGCGGGTTGCCACGTTATTTATGGTGTAAGTCATTTGAAAACACATAGTAAAATTACACTTGTTGTACGAAGAAAAAACGGAAAAATTGAAAGATTTGTACATTTAGGGACAGGAAACTATAATGATGCGACTGCAAAGCTATATACAGATTTTGGCTATATTACATCCCGGAAAGATTTTGGAGTAGATGCAACAAATTTCTTTAATTATTTGAGCGGTTATACAACGAAACCTCATTTTCATCATTTGTCAGTGGCACCTTTTGATATACGCCAGCAATTTATGGAGCTAATAGATGAAGAGATTCGCTATCATAAGCAATATGGTAATGGACACATTATTGCTAAGATGAATTCATTAACAGATAAACCGTTGATTCAAAAGTTGTATGAGGCATCGCAGGCTGGAGTGAAGGTGGAACTTATCGTGAGAGGAACATGTTGCTTACGCCCTGGTATTCAAAATGTAAGTGAAAATATTAGGGTGATTAGTCTCGTTGGGCGCTACTTAGAACACAGCCGTATTTATTATTTCCATCATAATGGAGATGAAAAAATTTATTTATCTTCCGCTGACTGGATGACAAGGAATATGGAAAAGCGAGTAGAAATATCTTTTCCAATTCTAGGCCTTGAAATGAAGGCAAGAATAAACGCAATATTACAGCTTGTTTTAGCAGATAATGTAAAAACGCGTGAACAAAACAAAGATGGTGAATACTATTATGTAATCAATAATAGTTCGCAAGAGATTGATAGCCAAGTGAAATTATTTAAAATGGCTTATCAAAATACTGATGTAGAGTAATGTTTTGTATAGTATGAAATAGTTAATAATAACTTATGAGTAAGTACCTAGTACTAAGATTATAAGGATATTATATATGAATACAAATTGAAAAAAACGACATAACTCCTTTTTTTAGGTGGGAGAGAGCATCCAGCTATGCATAGGAGCGGTCAATCCCACTTCCTGCTCCGTGCAACGGTAAAACAAAGAGAGAAAACGAATGCAGATCACTTTTTGTTCTGTATAGTAGCGGATTATATATTGGAAAATCAAAATGGATCCATATAGAAAAATGATCAAATAAAATTTCAATTAATAGAAATGAATGAAAAAAGCCTCTTATATAAATAAGGGGCTTTTTTCATAGTTTTTGTTTATATCAATAATAATACGGCTGGCATGGCCCTCCGTAACAAGGAAACGGTGTTGGCGGATATGGAGGATAGTAAGATGGTCTAGGACCGAATGCTAATGCTCCGCCAAGTAAACCGCCAGCAAGTCCTGCTAAGAATGGAACACCGAAGAAGGGTAAGAAGCGTGAGTCACTTACTGGGCCAATGGGTCCTGAACGAACTAGATAGGGCTGAGGATATGGGTACATGTAAAAACCTCCTTTATTGGACTCATTGTTATCATATGGTGAAAAAGCATGGATGAGCGAGTACAAGGAAGGATATATGAGAAAATAGGCAATTATAGGTTACAGGTGCTGAAGGGTGAATACTGTAATTTCAGGCCTGGACAAAAAACGAAATGGAACACGTGTCCTTCCAAGACCGCGATTTACATAAAGGAGTAATTCTTGAATATGATAAAATCCCTCAATGTAATGTTTTGCTAGTGCTGGGGTAATGATTGCTCCTAAAAAGGGAAGTTGTACTTGTCCACCATGACTATGTCCAGAAAGTTGGAGGTTTACTGGGAAGTTTGCAATTTTAGGTGCTATATCAGGTTCATGTACGAGCACAATTGTATATAGCTCTTTTTGCACATGGTGTAATGTTACCTCGATTTCTGGTTTGCCAAGAAGGATGTCATCGATTCCGAAAATAGAAATTTCACTATTATCGAATATACGAATACGTTTTTCGGTATTTTGTAATACTTCAAAACCTGCATCACTCATAATTTGACTATAGTATTCGGTTCCATACCCACCATGATCATGGTTTCCATAGATTGCAAATTTACCAAAGGGTGCACGAATATTTCGCAAAATTGAAGAAACAAAAGGAGTTTCGCTATATGTTTGGTAGTCATCGATTAAATCACCAGTAAAAAGGACAATATCAGGCGCAGCACTATTTATTTTTGAAACGATTGTTGAAAGGTGCTGGAGAGAAAAATAGTATCCTAAATGTAAATCACTAAATTGGACGATTTTCATACCGTGAAAGTTTTTGGGAATAAGTGGAGAACGAAGGGTATGATGTGTGAAAGAAAGAAAGTTCGGCTCTATATATTTTGCATAGTAATAGCCGAGACCAGCTGTAATACAAGTATAGAGACAAGTGCGTATTCCTGTTTTTATAAAGTTTCTTCTCGTTATTTGTTTCATAGGAATATGAGCGAACCTATAGTATACAAAAGGAAGTTTATAAGATATACAGGCAAATCATTATAGGTCACTTGGCTCTCCTTTCCGTTTATTTCTTGTTCTAGAATTATATTTTGAGATATCGAAAAGTAGTATATATAAATACAAATTGAAAAAACGACAAAAACCTAATCTTTAGGTGGGAGAGAGCATCCGGCCATGCATAGAGGCAGTCAGATTTTTTTCCTGCCCCATGCTAAGTGAAAACAAAGAGAGAAAACAAGTGCGGGTCACTTTTTGTTCTGCATAGCAGTGGATTATATGTCGAAAAACCAAAATGGATTTATATAGATTATAAGAAATATGGCAATGAAAGTGATTTACTTATCTAAAGATATCAGAAAAATTTAAAAATATAAAGATTTCTATGAAATAAAGTGGTAAAATGAATGTGTATTCATTTTTAGGGAGGGGAAATTTTGAAAGAAAAAGTAGCGATTATAACAGGTGGTTCAAGCGGAATGGGAAAAGGGATGGCAGCTCGTTTTGCAAAGGAAGGAGCACGCGTTGTTATTACAGGGCGTACACAAGAAAAGCTGGAAGAAGCGAAAAAGGAGATTGAGCAATTTTCAGGACAAGTATTGACAGTACAAATGGATGTTCGAAATATAGAAGATATAAAAAATATGATTGAATATGTTGATGGAAAATTTGGACGCATTGATATTTTAGTAAATAATGCAGCAGGTAATTTTATTTGTCCTGCGGAAGATTTATCGATTAATGGTTGGAATGCGGTTATTAATATTGTGCTTAACGGAACTTTTTATTGTAGTCAAGCAGTAGGGAAGTATTGGATTGAGAAGGGCATAAAAGGAAATATCATTAATATGGTAGCAACGTATGCATGGGATGCAGGACCGGGTGTCATTCATTCTGCTGCGGCGAAAGCAGGTGTGTTGGCAATGACAAAAACGCTCGCTGTTGAGTGGGGGCGTAAATATGGTATTCGCGTCAATGCAATTGCTCCTGGACCAATTGAACGAACAGGTGGTGCGGATAAATTATGGATTTCAGAAGAGGCAGCCAATCGTACACTGCAAAGCGTCCCGCTTGGTCGGCTTGGTACGCCAGAAGAAATTGCGGGTTTAGCTTTTTATTTATGCTCTGATGAGGCAGCGTACATAAATGGAACGTGTATGACAATGGATGGTGGACAGCATTTGCATCAGTATCCATTTTAAAGGGATTATATAAAGTGAAACGTGGGGATTACTGCCCATGAATGTGAGGTAAAATGTGACGGATTTGTGACATGTGAAAGAAAAGTGTTTACAACAGGTTTTTTATAAGGTATATTTAAGACCTCTTTTTTCTTCATAGTAGAATTGCTAATTCCCCTTAGCATTTTACCCCTCTAATCCCTTCAGGAAAACTGAAGGGATTTTTTATTATTTTTCTATACATACCGTGTTATAATTTTTGAAAAGTAAAGGGAGGGAAACATTTTGGTAGATGCATTAGATGTGATGAGTAATTTAGATAAAGTCCTTCCTTATTATCAAGCTATTTTTAGTGCTGATGAGCATACAGTAATTGGATATGAGGTAGTAGGACGTATCCAAACGGAAGAAGGGATACAAAGTCTTTCTTCTTTTTTTCATGATGATTCCATTCCAGGTGAATTTCAACTAGAGGCGGATAATGTCATAGTAGAAAAAGCATTAGAACGTTACTTGGAAACAGATCAAAAATTTTTATTGTTTATACATCGGGGTGCGAACATATTAATGAATGATGAAGATGAAAGTTTACTTCATTTGCTGTTAATGTATGAAAAAAAAGGATTGAACTTAGGGAATATCGTTTTAGAAATAACAGAGCATGATTGTAAGGAAGATATAGAACAATTTAATCACTTACTTATGTATTACCGTACATATGGCATTCAAATTTCAATTAATAAAGTAGGGACAGGTACGAGTAATCTAGAACGAATTAGTGTGCTGGCACCTGATATTTTAAAGGTGGACTTAACGAATTTAAGACAAACTGCACTTTTACAATCTTATCAAGATATTTTATATTCTTTGTCTTTATTAGCAAGAAGAATTGGTGCGACATTATTATATGAAGAAATTGATGCTTTTTACCAACTGCAATACGCTTGGAAAAATGGTGGAAGATATTATCAAGGGGATTATTTAAAAAAATGTTTACCTGATTTTATTGAAGCGGATATTTTAAAAGAACGTCTTGGTAATGAATGTCATCAATTTATTCAACATGAAAAGAAAAAACTACAAAAAATTTATCAATTAACGGAAACATTGCGTAATCAAGTTGGGAATGTTTTATCTAAGCAGAAAAAGAATGAAGACGTTAATGATTGGTTATTGCATTTTAGTCAACATGTATCGCATTATAGTTTTAGAATCTTTATTTGTAATGAAGACGGCTTTCAGCAATCAGGAAACATTATGAAAAAAGATGGTGAATGGATTGTTATGCCAGAGTATTATATGAAAAATTGGAGCTGGCGTCCGTATTTTTTAGAAAATATAATGAAAATGAGATTTGAAAATAAAGCAAGACTCTCTGATTTATATGCAGATATAGAAACAGGAGAGATGGTACGAACGTTTTCCTTTCCAATTGACGATGAACATTTTTTATTTATTGATTTGTCCTATGAATTTTTATACGAAGAAGATGTTTTATTTTAATGCACGAAGCAATTCGTGCATTTTTTTGTTTGTTTTTAGCATAAATTGGTAATAGTGAAAAAGATGGCAAAAATGCTGTCTATCATTGTAAAGATTTTACGAACGAAACCATCCCTTTCTTTACATAATCATTGTTACAATGAATACTACAAAGACAAGCTCTGTTAAAGGAAGGTGAAAAAATGAGAAAATATGGAATTTGGTTTGTTCTATTTTTATGTGTTGCCTTTCTAGTTGGGTATAGTGTTACAACGGTTCTTGGTAAAGAAGAAATAAAAGTGGATCGAAAAGAAGTGTTTACAACCATTCAAAAGGGATATGAGGTACAATTTTCAATTCGTGGGAAGCATTTATCAATGGGGAAGATGTATGATGCACTATCACCTTATTTTACAAATAACTTTCTTCAAGTTTTTACAGATGAAAATAGTAACGGTGACAAACAAAGTGGTGAACATTTACTTCCTACAAAAGAAGCTCCTTTTTCTTTTACTTCTCAAACAAAGTTAGCATTTGACGAAGAACATGGGCTTTTATACGTATATGAATGGGTGAAAAATGAACAATATCAAATTATCACGTTGCAAAAGGAAGAAGGGAAATGGAAATTAGCTGGTTATCATGAGAGTCAGGAGCTTTTAATAGAAATGAAAAAATTACAAGAGTTGAAAGAACAGGAATAGGTGAATCATTGCCTATTCCTGTTCTAGATTTAGTAACTGTTGTAATTTTTCAATTTGAAAACCAGAGACAACTTCCCCATCAATGACAACGGTTGGAGTTGAGTATGAGTTATAGTCATATAAAAGACGGTCGCGAGCAGCGGTATCCTTTTTGACATCAAATTCTTTGTATGTTATGTTGTTGTGTTTTAAGAATTCTTTTACAATGGTACATGGTGGGCAATCTGGTTGTGTATAAACCTCTATTTTTTTCATTATAAATCCTCCTCTTTTTCTGCTTTTTATTATATTCCGCAGCTACAAAAACCGCAATAAAGGAAAAAAAAGATTTCCTTTCTGCTTTTTACTTCTTTTTTCGACAAATTTTAGTTGAGTTTCTCGTCAAGAAGCTTTATCCTAGAGTGTGGAACATTTTTTCTGTTATGACGGATAGAATGAGTATAGCTGTAAAACCTATTGGTAGGAAGATTAGAGAAAGGGGAGATTTCATGTCTCTACTCCAAGGAATTTTAACTCGACTTGTTAGTCTACAAGAACAAGCTGAAAGCGGTGAAGTAGCACAACGCTATTTTGAAGTGAACGGTGAACGCAAATGTAGCGTGAAATTTTTCGATAAAAGTGAAATGTATGAGTTAGAAGTGTATCAGCAAGGCGAAAAGCCACAAGTGTATCAATTCGATAACATTGATATGGTTGCAATTGAGATCTACGATATTATTTCTTGATACATACAAAAAAGGTACCGCGAGAAGCGGTACCTTTTTTGGTGATTTTAATAATAACTTCATTCTTCATTAATGGGTAGTAAGAGGATAAGGAATTAAAGAAGATATGTGGAGATAACGATTTGTAAAAGCTTGATGGAAGTTTCATTTTATATGTATAAGATTTTTTGGTTCTTCCTACACTGGTATTAAAAGTTTGAAGGGAATGTGGAGTGTGGAACGATTACCAATTGTTGTTTGTCCAAAATGTCATATGTCATTTGAAATTGATCATGTGCTAACAGCTCAGTCTAATCAGAATGTAATTTATACTTGTCCAGCATGTAAGTATTCCATCCGAAATATAGAAACAAGTAAAGGATAATAAAGTCATATTTTCCTCTTTTGTCCCATACAATGAGAATGCAAAAAGTCTGTCTAATCGAAGGGACGTGACTATGTGGACGGTGAGCATCTATTTTATAATGTATCAGAGAGGAATATGAATTTTGAAACGGTTTTCTCACGCATCTGTAATTTTATTAAAAGAGATCCACGCAATTTATATCGACTGTCTATTGGAACTGATTCACAAGCACATCAAAAAGATACTCGTTTTATTACGGCAGTGCACATTCATCGTGTTGGGAAAGGAGCATGGGGATGTTTAAAACATAAAGTAGTACATAAAAGACCACCTACCTTACGTGAGAAAATATATTTAGAAACACAGTTTAGTCAAGAAGTCGCCTGTTTGTTTACACCGGAACATATAAGGCGGATATGGGAGATTTTACATCCATACGCTCATGAAGGAGCTGGATTTGTAATGGAAATTCACTTGGATATAGGAAATAATGGATTAACAAAAGAATTTATTTCGGATATGACAATGAAGGTGAAGGCGATGGGGCTGACTGCAAAAATTAAACCTGATGCTTATGCAGCTTTTAGTTATGCAAATCGATATACAAAGTAAAAAACTGAATTTTTTATCTATTAAACTAAGCGAATATTTTATATAATAAATAATAAGAAAAAAGCATAAGGAGAGGAGTATATGCAGACGGAAGTTACTTTAACAAACGAAGAAAAAAGCTTGCTGTTAGATATTTTATTTCGTCAAAACTACGCTACTGAAATTCTAGCTGTTGAGCTTACAGATATTGAAATTGGTTTAAAAAAAGCTGATATTTCCCAATATAGAAGAATTACAAGGTTATTTAATCGATTAAAAAATGAAGGATACTAAGAGCTACCAGAAAGGTAGTCTTTTTTTTGTGTTCTATGGTAAAATGAACTGTGTATCATTATTTTTTGTTGTAATAAATAAGGACAAAATAATAATATGAAAACGCTATCATAAGATATGAGTAGAAATGGGAAATAAAGTGAAACTTTTAGCCGTGGATATGATTAACTTCGAACAGTAAGGTTCTTATGAATAGTCTATTGGAGATCATGTTAGCAGGAAAAAGGGAGAAAAAGTGGGGGATATAAAATGATTAGTATTCCGAAAGATGAGTTTCAACAAGTTCTTGTAAAGGATTTAATGATTTCATCAGAAAAAGTTGCACATGTTCAAATTGGAAATAGCTTAGAACATGCTTTACTTGTTCTTGTAAAGTCTGGATATTCTGCGATTCCTGTTTTAGATCCCATGTATAAATTGCATGGATTAATAAGTACTGCGATGATTTTGGATGGTATTTTAGGGTTAGAACGCATTGAATTTGAAAAGCTTGAGGATATGAAAGTGGAGAATGTAATGAAAAAGGACATTCCGAATCTTGGACTTGAAGATTCATTTGCTAAAGCGTTAGAAATGACAATTGATCATCCATTTATTTGTGCTGTAAACAATGACGGGTACTTTGAGGGAATTTTAACAAGGCGTGCTATTTTAAAATTGTTGAACAAAAAAGTAAGACAGTATAATCGATAAAGAAGGGTAAGCGACTTCGAATAAAAAAGAAGTCGCTTTTTTATCATGCGTCTCTTTTCCATTGTGTATAGGGAACAGCGTCAACAAGTATAAAAGGTTAAGTGAAATGTCAATTTATCCAAGCTTCTTGAAAATAAAAATTAAATATCGCATGTTAGAGAATAGTGCAACATATATATTGAGGTTAGATGTAAGATAAGGAAAGAGGGAGAAAGTTGCAAATTGATGATTTTCAAATGATGGTTGTTTTAGCACAGGAATCCAATATGAGAAAAGCTGCGGAGCGCTTATTCGTTTCACAACCTGCACTCAGTCAACGATTACAATCAATGGAAAAACAGTGGGGAATGAAATTTTTTATCCGTTCTCAAAAAGGCCTGACAATTACACCAGAAGGGGAAAAAGTGGCCAATTATGCGAAAGATATGTTGCAAAGGGAAGAGGCAATTAAAAGTGAATTAGCAATCTATCGTACGGAAACATATGGGACATTAAAGATAGCTGTGGCATCTGTGATTGGGCAATATTGGTTACCACCTGTTTTAAAGCGGTTTGTACAAAAATATCCATTTGTTAAAATTTCCCTTTTCACAGGATGGAGTAGTGAAGTACAGAAGCAATTCTATGAAGGGGATGTTCATGTAGCTATACTACGAGGGAAACAAGAATATAAAGGGTATAAACAGCAATTATTTGAGGATGAGCTGTATTTAGTTGACACAGAAATTAAAGATATTTCTATGTTGAAAGATACAAACAGACCGTTTATACAATTTAAAAGCGATTCCACATACTATGGACAAATACAAAATTGGTGGTATAGTTTATTTTCTAATCCTCCTAAACGAACGATTGTAGTTGATCAAATTGAAACATGTAAGCAGCTCGTTTTAAATGGAATTGGTTATGCGCTGTTGCCTTCTACTGTGTTAAAAGAAGTAAGAGAAAAGACATATAAAACGCCTGTTCAATTGACTCGAGAAACGTGGTTATTGACAAGCGATTCTGCAAGGCAACTTAAGCAAGTGCAAGCATTTTTAGATATTATAGAAGAAATTCAAATGGAAAAATAAGATTATTGTCTTGCTAGTAGCTCTTTCGTTTGGTAGAGTAACATTATAAATGGATTTAGGAGGCAACAAGCATGAAAATGATGGATGCAAACGAAATTATTTCGTTTATTCAAAAAAGCGAGAAGAAAACTCCTGTAAAGGTATACATAAAAGGGGATTTAAAAGAAGTAACATTCCCTGAAACAGTACAAGCATTTGTAAATAAAAAATCTGGTGTTTTATTTGGAGAATGGTCTGAGATTAAGACAATTCTTGAAGACAATAAAAAGCACGTTGTAGATTACGTTGTTGAAAACGACCGTCGTAATTCTGCCATTCCAATGCTTGATTTAAAAGGTATTAAAGCTCGTATTGAACCAGGTGCAATTATTCGTGACCATGTTGAAATCGGTGATAATGCAGTTATTATGATGAATGCAACGATTAATATCGGTGCAGTAATCGGTGAAGGTTCAATGATTGATATGAATGCAGTGCTTGGCGGACGTGCTACAGTAGGTAAAAACTGTCACGTTGGTGCTGGGGCAGTACTTGCAGGTGTGATCGAACCACCTTCTGCAAAACCAGTTATCGTTGAAGATGACGTTGTAATTGGTGCAAATGTAGTTGTCCTAGAAGGTGTTACAGTGGGTAAAGGCGCGGTTGTTGCAGCAGGTGCAGTTGTAACGGAAGATGTACCGCCATATACAGTGGTTGCAGGAACACCAGCTCGTGTTATTAAAGAAATTGATGAGAAGACAAAAGCAAAAACAGAAATTAAACAAGAACTTCGTCAATTAAACCCAGAAAAATAAAGTACAAAAGCGTAAGGGCAAATAAGCTCTTACGCTTTTTATAAAGTGAAACTTTTACGGGCAGTTGATCACCCACCTAACTTCTTTGCTTTCGCTGAATTTTGAGTTGGAGGTCTTACTGCCCGCGAATAGCGAGATAAATGGTGGTGGAGACATGACAGTCAGTAAATTTGTACAAATTCGTAGGGATTTACATAAGATTCCGGAGTTAGGGTTTAAGGAATGGAAAACACAACAATATATTTTAGATTATATTTATACTCTTCCTAAGGAATATATTGAAGTTAAAACATGGAAAACGGGCGTAATCGTTAAAGTGAATGGCAGAAATCCAAGGAAAACGATTGGTTATCGTGCAGATATTGATGGTTTACCGATTTCAGAGGAAACTGGGTATGAATTCGCTTCTATTCATGAAGGAATGATGCATGCATGTGGTCATGATGTGCATGCTACAATCGGCTTAGGACTCTTAACAGCGGTTGTAAATGACAGGATAGATGATAACCTTGTAGTTATTTTTCAACCGGCGGAGGAAGGACCAGGTGGCGCTTTACCTATGTTAGGAAGCGAAGAACTACAAGAGTGGAAGCCTGATATCATTCTAGGTCTTCATATCGCACCAGAGTATCCAGTGGGGACAATCGCAACAAAAGAAGGATTACTATTTGCAAATACATCGGAACTATATATTGATTTAAAAGGAAAAGGTGGACATGCAGCATATCCACATACTGCGAACGATATGATCGTTGCGGCAAGTCATCTTGTTACACAGCTTCAATCGGTTGTTAGTCGTAATGTGAATCCACTTGATAGTGCGGTTATTACAATTGGTAAAATTACAGGTGGTACAGTCCAAAACATTATTGCAGAAAAGTCTCGCCTAGAAGGGACAATTCGAACACTATCAGTTGAATCGATGAGACGAGTGAAGAGCAGAATAGAAGCGATTGTCACAGGTATCGAAGCAGCATTTCAATGTGAAGCTGTTATTGATTATGGAGCAATGTATCATCAAGTATATAATCATAAAGAGTTAACGCAAGAGTTTATGATGTTTGCATCTGAGCAAACGAATATGAATGTTGTTACATGTACAGAGGCGATGACAGGAGAAGATTTCGGGTATATGCTTCGTGATATCCCGGGATTTATGTTTTGGCTTGGGGTAGACTCAGAATATGGTTTACATCATGCAAAGCTACAACCGAAAGAAGAGGCAATCGAACAAACCATTTCGTTTTTAAATCAATATGTAAAATGGAAAGGGAACAGGGGTTAAAGCCTGTTCTTTTTATGTGGAAAATTATAATTTATGATGCATTTTTTTTGTAATTCTAACACAATACTTTATAATGGTAGGTGGAGGAACAAGTTGTTAGTAAGTTATTTTATAATAATTATCAAATAAAATTGACTAAAAACTAATTCCTCTTATATAATACAAGAGTAGACAATATATGATAAAAAATTTACGGAGGTTGATACATATGGCAGAACGTATGGTAGCAAAACAAGCGCCACGCTTTGAAATGGACGCTGTTATGCCAAACAAAGAATTTGGTAAAGTAAGTCTTGAAGAGGTTATGAAACAGGACAAATGGACGGTACTTTTCTTCTATCCAATGGACTTCACTTTCGTATGTCCAACAGAAATTATCGCACTTTCTGATCGTTATGATGAGTTCGAAGATTTAGATGCAGAAGTAATTGGTGTATCTACTGATACAATTCACACTCACTTAGCTTGGATTAACACTGACCGTACGAAAAACGGTTTAGGTGAATTAAAATACCCTCTAGCTGCTGATACAAACCATGTAGTATCTCGTGACTACGGTGTATTACTTGAAGAAGAAGGTATCGCACTTCGTGGTTTATTCATCATTAGCCCAGAAGGCGAATTAATGTACCAAGTTGTACATCACAACAACATTGGCCGTGAAGTTGACGAAGTAATTCGTGTTCTTCAAGCTCTTCAAACTGGTGGACTTTGCCCAGCAAACTGGAAACCAGGTCAAGCAACTTTAAACGTTTAATTTTATTGTGAAATATAGCAGGGTCTAACAATATTTTGTTAGGCCTTTCTCTACATTCGTAAGGGGGGGGAATCATGAAATTACGTCAACCAATGCCTTCTTTAGACGGTGCAACAACAGTGTTAAATGGAGAAGTAGTACGTGAATCACTAATTGGCGAAAAGCCAACACTTATTCATTTCTGGTCAGTTAGTTGTCACTTATGTAAAGAAGCAATGCCAGATATTAATAAATTCCGTGATGAATATAAAGAGCAATTAAATGTTGTTGCAGTTCATATGCCACGTTCAGAAGAAGATTTAAATCTTGAGCAAGTGGAAGCAGTTGCAAAAGAGCATGGAATATCCCAACCGATTTTGGTGGATAACCAACACAAGATTGCCGATGCATTTGAAAATCAATATGTACCAGCGTATTATGTATTTGATAAAAATGGTGTGCTTCGTCATTTCCAAGCAGGTGGAAGTGGAATGAAAATGCTAACAAAACGAGTAAATCGTGTGTTAGATGAAGCGAAAAAAGAAGCTGAATAAGATGGGAAGCTTTCTCTTTACATGCTAGATGACTTGGAAGGAGAAGTTTCTTTTGATATGTGCAAAGCCTCCTTTTCATTAGGAGGTTTTTGTTTTATTACGCTATTCATGGGTGGTAAGAGCTCCACCTCAACATGCAGCGAAAGTAAAGAAGGTAGGTGGGGGGGAAGAAACCTCCATTGATTAAAATTTCACTTTATAAATAGTAGGATAAATGAGAAATGGGACGTGTACATACTAATTTAGAAATAAAAATCTTACTGAAGGAAATGGAACTGTATGTTTTAGTTTACTTTTTATGCGATAAATGTGTAAAATCAATGTGATATATAGAAAAAAGGGTGGGGAATCAGGTGCAGATTGGCAGTGCAATCTTGTGTTTCTTTTTATACGCATATGTTATTATTGCAGCAGTTTATTTCGGGATAAGTTTTTACGCATATCGCTTAACGAATAAACGAGGATATGAAGAAACATATAAATGGGTGAAAGGTTATTTATCACCAGTATTAGAGATTATGAATGGATTCGTTCTTTTTTTATTTATTGGTCTAATTGCCTTTTCGACAAGTCTAGTTGGAAATAAGACAACATTATTTGTAATTGGTGTCACTATTTTTATGCTTTTAGGAATTCGAATAGGAAATGCTGTGTTTTGGAATGAAAGGAAAATTGACGGATGGACAGGTATGCTGATTCCAAGTATGTTAGCAGCTATTGTTACGAATATAGAACATGAATATAATCAGTTACATTTTTGGTTAATCATCGTATTAACAATTCTTTCTGTCCTGTATATAAGTACAGCATTTTTAACGTATTGCGCAAATGAAAAAGGTGATTTTAATGGGATTCGATTTTTTCGGAGTCGAGCGTTATTTTGGAGTGTTCCCACGATGTTAGTCATTGGAAGCATTGCACTTGTTGTAAATGGATATAACTTTGCAGGATGGCAAGTGTTTTTAGAGACCTGGTGGATATTTATTATTTCATTTTGTGCATTTTTAGGAGCAACTCATTATTTATTTCATCAACAGCATTATAAATGGGCGCTCTTATTTGCTTTTACACAGCTCTTATTTGCCTTTTTTGGTCAAGAAACATTATTATTTGTGTTTCAAACGTTTAGTTCGTTTGGAAATATTTTTGTTTTTGGTATGCTCATTTGTATTATTGCATTTTATTTGCAGCAGTATTTCTATATACAAAAGCAAAAATAAGTATACGTTGATTACTAGTCTTTGTGGCGAATATAAAGTATGCTACAATAAAAGTAGACAGGACTTGATGTTATTGGAGGAATTCATGTGAGTGAGAAAGAGAAAGAATTTGCTGTCATCGGACTTGGACGTTTTGGAGGCAGTATTTGTCGTGAATTAGCTCAATTAGGTATGGAAGTAATGGCAATTGATTCTGATGAAGACAAGATAAATGAATTTGCAAATATTGCTTCGCATGCAGTGATTGCAGATTCAACAGATGAAATGGTCTTAAAGAGCCTTGGAATTCGCAATTTCGATCATGTAGTTGTTGCGATTGGTGACAATTTAAATGCGAGTATTTTAACGACTCTTATTTTAAAAGAATTAGGCGTAAAAAATATTACTGTTAAGGCTCAAAATGATTATCATGAAAAAGTGTTAACTAAAATAGGGGCAGATCATATTGTCCATCCTGAACGCGATATGGGAAAACGAATTGCGAATAATATTGCTTCAAGTAACGTATTAGATTACTTAGAGCTTTCAGATGAGCATAGTATTGTAGAAATTATCGCAAATAAAAAAATTGATGGCCACTCTTTAATTGAACTAGATATTCGTGCGAAGTTTGGATTAAACATTGTGGCAATTAAGCGAGGGAAGGAAGTTATTGTTTCTCCTCGAGCTACAGAAAATATTCAATCAGGAGATATTTTAATTGTAATTGGTCATGATGATGAAGTGAATCGCTTTAAGCACTTCTTACGATAGGATATAATGTGAAATAAAAAAGGACAATGCTCGCAGCAAGCATTGTCCTTTTTCTATATTTCCATAATGATTGGTAAAATCATTGGACGGCGTTTTGTTTTTTCATACAAGAATGGTGCTAATGTATCTGTAATCTCATTTTTAATTTCAGACCATTGTGTTGTCTTTCGCTCCATTACTTTTTCTAAATGAGTAGTAATTAAAGTTTGTGCATCGTTGATTAAATCGCTACTCTCACGCATATAAACGAATCCACGAGAGATAATATCAGGTCCTGCTGCAACTTTAAATTCTTTCATATCAATGCTGACAACTACGATAACAAGTCCTTCTTCAGAAAGAATACGACGGTCGCGTAATACAATGTTACCAATATCACCAATGCCGTTTCCATCAATATAAACAGAGCCGGATGGGATTTTTCCAGCAACGTTTGCTTCATCTGAACGTAAGGCAAGAACATCACCATTGTCCATAATGAAGCAATTTTCTTCTGGAATACCACAATCGTTTGCCAATTTCATATGCATACGTTGCATGCGAAATTCACCATGAATTGGCATAAAGTATTTAGGTTTAATGAGACGTAGCATTAACTTCTGTTCTTCTTGTCCACCATGCCCACTTGTGTGAATGTTTGAAAGTTTACCATGAATAACATCAGCACCAGCACGGTATAACATATTAATTGTACGGCTGACGCTAACTGTATTCCCTGGAATTGGTGAAGAAGAGAAAACAACTGTATCACCAGGGATAATTTGAATTTGACGATGTGTACCGTTAGCAATACGAGAGAGTGCTGCCATTGGTTCCCCTTGACTACCTGTGCATAAAATAACAACTTTATTAGCTGGTAGGCGATTTAGTTGAGACGCTTCTATAAATGTATCTTTTGGACAACGAATATAACCAAGATTATGACCAATCTCAATTGCTGCTTCCATGCTTCGGCCAAATACAGCTACTTTACGATTGTTTTCAACAGCAGCTTCTACAACTTGTTGTAAACGATGAATATTGGACGCGAAGGTTGCAAAGATAATACGTCCTTCCACTTTGCGGAAAATATCTTGAATGCTATCACCGACGCGGCGTTCAGACATTGTAAAGTTAGGTACTTCACTATTGGTACTATCAGATAAGAGACAAAGGACACCGTCTTTACCGATTTCTGCCATTTTTGTTAAATCTGCTGGTTCCCCTACTGGTGTGAAATCAAATTTAAAGTCTCCCGTATGAACAATTTGCCCTTGCGGTGTTTTCACAACAACTCCATATGAATCTGGAATACTGTGCGTCGTACGGAAGAAGGAAACAGATGTCTTTTTGAATTTAATAACATCGTCTTCTTGAATTTCGTAAAGTTTTGCTTTACGAAGTAATCCGTGCTCTTCTAACTTGTTTTTAATTAAGGCGATTGCCAATTTCCCACCATAAATTGGGATGTTCACTTGGCGTAATAAATAAGGGATTCCACCGATATGATCTTCGTGACCATGTGTGATAAATAACCCTTTAATTTTATCTTCGTTTCGTACAAAATAAGTGTAATCAGGAATCACGTAATCGATTCCGAGAAGTTCGTCTTCTGGAAATTTAATTCCAGCATCAATTATAATAATTTCATCTTGAAATTGGACAGCATATGTATTTTTGCCGATTTCACCGAGTCCACCAAGAGCAAAAACGGCCGCCTGATCATTTTTTAGGAATTTCATAAATTATACGATCTCCGTTAATGTTAAATCAGCATTTTGCTTTTCGTATTCAAGATGAGCGCCAGTAACAGATTGGACAAACTCAATATTATATGCGAACTTTTGTAATTTTGTACGAACGTCTCTTTCAGATTCCGCTTCTAAATATAAAACTTTTGTATTTTCACGTACTGGAACCTCAGTCATTTTTTCTTGATAGAATACTTTAAAAATCATTGGGAAAACCTCTCCTTGTCTATGTTTTGCATTATCTGTTACCTATTATAAAGCAAATAGTCATGATTTTCATGTTTTTTCGAATGAGAATGAAGAAAAAGCCCGAAATGGGCACGATTTAAGCCATGGTCTTTTTACGGACTAAATCGTTTAAATATCGTTTTAACTTTTTCTTCAGCTTCTTCAGCATGATTACTCCTTCCTTTCCTTATTTCAAACATGCATACTTATTTTTTATTTAGTCAGTAGTAACTCTTCATCTCTACATACTAGGAAATCATAGAAGAGAAATGAGGGAAGTGCTGTCCGGATATTCAAGGGTTTTATTGGTTCGTGCAGATGTAATCTTATGTTACGTTTTTGGCTCTCACAGGCAGTATGCCCCCCAGTTATGAATATAGTATGAGATAGATTAGAAAAGAAAATTCATTCAAACAAACATCAATGTTCTTTTGATAGTATATGCATATTGTGCGAATAAGGTTAGGAAGTGAACGCTTTCTTCACAGATGTTTAATATGTTATACTTTTTTTTAGGATTTGAAAAGAAATAGTCAAGGTAGGAACATAGAAGGGCTAGAAAGGGTTTTGAAAATGAATGATAAAATCGTCTTTTTTGATATTGATGGAACATTACTAGATCATGATAAAAAAATCCCGCAATCTACAAGAGAAGCCGTGCGTATGTTGCAGGAAAAAGGAGTACATGTGGCAATTGCGACAGGACGTGCGCCTTTCATGTTTGAAGATATTCGTAATGAACTTAATATTCATAATTATGTTAGTTTTAATGGCCAATATGTTGTATTTGAAGATGAGGTTATATTTAAAAATCCGCTACATTCTAATACGTTACATACATTTACAAGATTTGCAAAGCAAGAGGGATACCCGCTTGTTTATTTAGATCATAAGGATATGAAGGCAACAGTAGAATATCATGATTATGTAAAAGAAAGTTTCGGAAGTTTGGAGTTTGAACATCCAGTATATGAACCGGGTTTTTATGAAAATCGTGATATTTATCAAACGCTTCTTTTTTGCCAAGCAGGTGAAGAAGAAAAGTTTCTTCATGATTATCCAGATTTTCACTTTATTCGTTGGCATGCATATTCGATGGACATTATCCCAAATGGTGGTTCAAAAGCAAAGGGAATTGAAAAGTTTATTGAGAAATTAGGATTTAAACGTGAACAGGTCTATGCTTTTGGAGATGGGTTAAATGATTTAGAGATGATTGAAGCGGTAGGAACAGGTATTGTGATGGGGAATGGTCATGAGGATTTGAAAAAACTTGCTAATTATGTGACGAAAGATGTTAGTGAAGATGGGATTCTTCACGGCTTACAGTGGGCTCATTTATTGTAACAAAAGAGTATGGGAACCATTTCATTATAAAAAAAGCAGGAGCTAAAGCTTCTGCTTTTTTGTTATTTTATCTTTCGAATGGTTTTGCATCATCAGGGGATGCAAAAGGGTTTTCTTGATTAATGTGGTCATAGAACATTACGCCGTTTAAATGATCAATTTCATGTTGAAATACAATCGCTGGTAACCCTTTTAAACGTAATTTTACTTCTTCACCATCGATAGTAGTCGCTTTAACTGTGATTCGTGTGTAACGCGGAACGTAGCCGGGAACTTCACGATCTACAGATAGGCACCCTTCGCCGCCCGATAAGTATGTACGTTCAACGGAGTGACTAATAATTTTTGGATTGAATAAAGCATAGCTGTATAATGTCTCATTTGTATCAGTAACATGAACAGCAATCATTCTTTTTGAAATGCCAATTTGTGGTGCAGCAATCCCGATTCCTGGACGTAAATTATATTTTTCAACCATTTCAGGGTGTTGACTGTTTATTACAAGTTCGATCATTTCTTTAAGAGTACGTATATCTTCTTCACTTGCTGGCAGAGGTACTTCTTCTGCTACTGCTCGTAGAATGGGATTTCCTTCACGAATTACATCATTCATTGTAAGCATTCACAATCTCTCCTTTCTCCTTTAGTCTACCAAAGGAGCTGAAAAAAGTCATGATAAAGTACATAGCCTCTATATATAATTGGAGAGAATTAAGAGTATGCCGGGTACGGCACTTTCTTCATCAGAGTTCGTTTAGTAAAAAGAAAAGACGGCATAGCCGCCTGTTTCTTTCTATAGTTGTTTTGTTTTACATTAACGAATGCAAGCAGCACCAACGATAATTAAAAGGATAAACAATACAACGATTAAGGCAAAGCCGCGTCCGGATCCTCCTCCGCAAGAACCTCCATAGCCATAGGAAGGATATGAACAAGTTGGATAGCAATATGTGTATCCGTACATGAGATGACCTCCTTTATCATTTCCCGCTAACACTGCGGTTATTATAATGTATGGGAGAGTGATTAGGAGTGTATAGACATTCGCCTAGAAAAGGAAGAAGCGATTGCATATTTTTGTTGTAAAGAGAGAAAAACTAAGAAGAATTAATCGTTTACATATTATTCTACGATGAAAAGATGGTTAAAAAGGGAATAATATAACAGTAGGTTATTGCTTACTAATACAGATGTGAAAATGAAAACACCTATGTACAGTGGAAACCTCAATGTTATTCATAAAAAAAAACGTAACCAAAGTAATTGACATCGTGATTAGAATAGTTGTAAACTAAAAAACGTGATCAAGATTGTATTAATATGTTTCTGAAAAAACATTAGTACAGATTGTTAGGTACACAAAATTATTCTCAACCGGCGAGGTTTCTTGTCGGTTTACATGGTTGCGTTTTCTTTCTAGCTAGTTGCTAGTGAAAGCGTTTCAGAATATGGTTCAAGAGAGGAAGAGGTGAACGGAATGGGTACTAAAACAAAAAAGACCCTATTTAATGTTGATGAGCAAATGAAAGCTATCGCAGCTCAATTTGAAACATTACAAATTTTAAATGAAAAAGGCGAAGTTGTGAATGAAGCAGCAATGCCTGAATTAACTGATGATCAATTAAAAGAATTAATGCGCCGTATGGTGTATACTCGCGTACTAGATCAACGTTCTATTTCTTTAAACCGTCAAGGACGTTTAGGTTTCTACGCACCAACAGCTGGACAAGAAGCTTCTCAATTAGCAAGTCATTTCGCACTTGAAGCAGAAGACTTCATCTTACCAGGATATCGTGACGTTCCACAATTAGTATGGCATGGTTTACCATTATACCAAGCATTCTTATTCTCTCGTGGACACTTCATGGGTAACCAAATGCCTGAAAATGTAAATGCACTTGCTCCACAAATCATCATCGGTGCGCAAATTATCCAAACTGCTGGTGTTGCGTTAGGTATGAAATTACGTGGTAAAAAATCTGTTGCAATTACTTACACAGGTGACGGCGGTGCTTCTCAAGGTGACTTCTACGAAGGTATGAACTTTGCAGGTGCATTCAAAGCTCCAGCAATCTTCGTTGTTCAAAACAACCGTTATGCAATTTCTACTCCAGTAGAAAAACAATCTGCAGCAAAAACTGTAGCGCAAAAAGCAGTAGCAGCAGGTATTTACGGAATTCAAGTAGACGGTATGGACCCATTAGCTGTATACGCAGCAACTGCTTTTGCTCGTGAGCGCGCAGTAAATGGCGAAGGTCCTACTTTAATCGAGACTTTAACATTCCGTTATGGTCCACATACAATGGCTGGTGATGACCCAACTCGTTACCGTACAAAAGATATCGAAAACGAATGGGAACAAAAAGATCCAATCGTACGCTTCCGTGCATTCTTAGAAAACAAAGGCCTATGGTCTCAAGAAGTAGAAGAAAAGGTAATCGAAGAAGCTAAAGAAGATATCAAACAAGCAATTGCTAAGGCTGACCAAGCTCCAAAACAAAAAGTTACTGATTTAATGGAAATCATGTACGAAAAAATGCCTTACAACTTAGCTGAACAGTATGAAATTTACAAAGAAAAGGAGTCGAAGTAAGCCATGGCTCAAATGACAATGATTCAAGCAATCACTGATGCTTTACGCGTTGAAATGAAAAATGACCCTAACGTACTTGTGTTTGGTGAAGACGTTGGTGTAAACGGCGGTGTATTCCGTGCTACTGAAGGTTTACAAGCTGAATTCGGTGAAGACCGTGTAATGGATACTCCACTTGCAGAGTCTGGTATTGGTGGACTTGCAGTTGGACTTGCACTTGAAGGATTCCGTCCAGTTCCAGAAATCCAATTCTTTGGTTTCGTTTATGAAGTAATGGATTCAATTTCTGGTCAATTAGCTCGTATGCGTTACCGTTCTGGTGGACGTTGGACTGCTCCAGTAACAGTTCGTTCTCCATTCGGTGGTGGTGTTCATACTCCTGAACTACATGCTGATAGCTTAGAAGGATTAGTGGCTCAACAACCTGGTCTAAAAGTTGTTATTCCATCTACTCCATACGATGCAAAAGGTCTTTTAATCTCTGCGATTCGTGACAACGATCCAGTTATCTACTTAGAGCATATGAAATTGTACCGTTCATTCCGTCAAGATGTACCAGAAGGCGAATACACAATTGATTTAGGTAAAGCTGATATCAAACGTGAAGGTACAGATGTATCTGTTATCGCTTACGGTGCTATGGTTCACGCTGCATTAAAAGCTGCTGAAGAACTTGAAAAAGAAGGTATCTCTTTAGAGGTTGTTGACTTACGTACAGTTCAACCATTAGATATCGAAACAATCATTGCTTCTGTTGAAAAAACAGGCCGCGTAGTTGTTGTTCAAGAAGCTCAAAAACAAGCTGGTATTGCAGCAAACGTTGTAGCGGAAATTAACGACCGTGCAATCTTAAACTTAGAAGCTCCAGTTGTACGTGTTGCAGCTGCTGATACAGTATTCCCATTCTCTCAAGCTGAGAGCGTATGGTTACCAAACCATAAAGATATTGTTGAAGCTGTTAACAAAGTAATGAACTTCTAATTTTAGTTTTTCATGTGCAAAAGAAATCAGCACATGCTGATTTCTTTTGTGCTTATTCCATAATAATGATATGAATCAGGGGGCTGAATTCCGTGGCATTTGAATTTAAACTACCAGATATCGGTGAAGGTATCCACGAAGGTGAAATCGTAAAATGGTTTATTAAACCAGGCGATGAAGTAAACGAAGACGACGTACTTCTTGAAGTACAAAATGATAAAGCAGTTGTAGAGATCCCTTCTCCAGTTAAAGGTAAAGTACTTGAAGTACTTGTAGAAGAAGGTACAGTTGCAGTAGTAGGAGATACTTTAATTAAGTTTGATGCTCCTGGATACGAAAACCTTAAATTTAAAGGTGACGACCATGACGATGCTCCAAAAGCAGAGGAAGCAAAAGCAGCAGCTCCAGCAGCAGCTACTCCAGCAGCAGCTGAAGAAGTAAACGAGCGCGTAATTGCTATGCCATCTGTACGTAAGTACGCTCGTGAAAAAGGTGTAGACATTCATAAAGTAGCTGGCTCTGGTAAAAATGGCCGCGTTGTAAAAGCTGACATCGATGCATTTGCAAATGGTGGACAAGCAGTAGTAGCAACTGAAGTTCCAGCAGTAGAAGCTCCAGCAGCAGCGAAAGAAGAAGCACCAAAAGCACAACCAATTCCAGCTGGTGAATACCCAGAAACTCGTGAGAAAATGAGCGGTATCCGTAAAGCGATTGCAAAAGCAATGGTTAACTCTAAACACACAGCTCCTCACGTAACATTAATGGACGAAGTAGATGTAACAGAACTTGTTGCTCACCGTAAAAAGTTCAAAGCTGTTGCAGCTGACAAAGGTATTAAATTAACTTACCTTCCATACGTTGTAAAAGCTTTAACATCTGCATTACGTGAATACCCAATGTTGAACACTTCTTTAGATGATGCATCTTCAGAAATCGTTCATAAACATTACTTCAACATCGGTATCGCAGCTGATACAGACAAAGGTCTATTGGTACCAGTTGTTAAAGATACAGATCGTAAATCTATCTTCACAATCTCTAACGAGATCAATGAGCTTGCTGGTAAAGCACGTGACGGTCGTCTAGCTCCAGCAGAAATGAAAGGTGCTTCTTGCACAATCACAAACATTGGTTCTGCAGGTGGACAATGGTTCACTCCAGTTATTAATCACCCGGAAGTAGCAATCCTTGGTATTGGCCGTATCGCTGAGAAACCAGTTGTGAAAAACGGTGAAATCGTTGCAGCTCCAGTATTAGCATTATCTCTAAGCTTTGACCATCGTTTAATTGACGGCGCAACTGCTCAAAAAGCATTAAACCAAATTAAACGTTTATTGAACGACCCACAATTATTAGTAATGGAGGCGTAATAACAATGGTAGTAGGAGATTTCCCAATTGAATTAGATACAGTCGTTGTTGGTGCAGGTCCTGGTGGATATGTTGCAGCAATTCGTGCAGCACAATTAGGTCAAAAGGTAGCAATTATTGAAAAAGCTAACCTTGGTGGCGTATGCTTAAACGTTGGATGTATTCCTTCTAAAGCATTAATCAATGCAGGTCATCGTTATGAGAATGCAAAACATTCTGATGACATGGGTATCATTGCTGAGAACGTAACAGTTGACTTCACAAAAGTTCAAGAATGGAAAAACGGCGTAGTTAAGAAATTAACTGGCGGTGTTGAAGGCCTTCTTAAAGGTAACAAAGTTGAAATCATTCGCGGTGAAGCTTACTTCGTAGATGCTAACACATTACGTGTAATGACTGAAGATGCAGCTCAAACTTATACGTTTAAAAATGCTGTTCTTGCAACTGGTTCTACACCAATCGAAATTCCTGGATTCAAATACTCTAAACGTGTTATCAACTCTACAGGTGCTTTAAGCCTACCTGAAATTCCTAAAAAACTTGTTGTAATCGGCGGCGGTTACATCGGTATGGAATTAGGAACTGCATATGCTAACTTCGGTACTGAAGTTACTGTAGTAGAAGCTGGCGATGAAATTTTAGCTGGTTTCGAAAAAGCAATGAGCACAGTTGTTAAACGTGCTCTTCAGAAAAAAGGTAACGTAAACATCCATACAAAAGCTATGGCTAAAGGCGTTGAAGAAACTGAAAACGGCGTAAAAGTTAGCTTCGAAGTTAAAGGCGAAGTACAAACTGTAGAAGCAGATTATGTATTAGTAACTGTAGGGCGTCGTCCAAACACTCAAGAAATCGGTCTTGAGCAAGTTGGAGTTAAAATGACTGACCGCGGTATCATCGAAATCGATGAGCAATGCCGTACAAACGTACCAAACATCTATGCAATCGGTGATATCGTTCCTGGACCACCATTAGCTCACAAAGCTTCTTACGAGGGTAAAGTAGCTGTGGAAGCAATTAGTGGACATGCATCAGCTATCGATTACATCGGAATTCCTGCAGTATGCTTCACTGATCCAGAATTAGCATCTGTTGGTTACACTAAGAAACAAGCTCAAGAAGTTGGAATGGAAGTAGCGGTTTCTAAATTCCCATTCGCTGCAAACGGCCGTGCATTATCATTAAACAGCACAGACGGTTTCGTACAACTTGTAACTCGTAAAGAAGATGGTCTTCTTGTAGGTGCGCAAGTTGCAGGTGCAGGCGCTTCTGATATTATCTCTGAGATTGGTTTAGCTATCGAAGCTGGAATGACAGCAGAAGATATCGCTCAAACAATCCATGCTCACCCAACATTAGGTGAAATCACAATGGAAGCAGCGGAAGTTGCTCTTGGAATGCCAATTCACATTGTAAAATAATATGAAATAGATAAAAAACCACTTTCTAGATATTAGAAGGTGGTTTTTTATTTTTTATGTTAGATAAGCTTTTTTAATCTCCATGCTAGAAGGAAATAAAGTTATTAGGATGAGATAGAGGATTGAATTGGAGGAAAGAATAATATTATTAATAGAAGTTACATTTTATCTTCCCATTCGTAGATAGTAGTGTAGTAACCCACATTTAATGAAAGCAAAGAAGCTGTCAAGATAAGTGATCTATAAAATCTAAGTTCTCGGACTGAATAAAATTTCAGTGTATTATAGAAAAAATAAAAACAACAAATAAGAGGTGATTCTTCGTCACCTCTTATTTGTTGTTTTTTATTGTTCATTTTTAAATTGGTACATTTCTGGGCTTATACTAGAGTCATTATACAGGAATAGTATGACATCAGGATTTAATTCTTTTAGATCTTTTATTATATTTTTACTAGCTGCAAATCGTGGATCGATAAATGTTATTTGTTCAAAATGCTGAGCAAATAAGGGATATGTTGCATCAGCATAAGAATCTTTGATAACTACAGCATGTAATTTGTTTTTTGCTTTCGAATTTAGGATATTAATTTGTGCATAGTCTGTTTGATAGACCTCAGCATAATTTGGTGCAGGTTGTTTTTTATCCTTTGCAAAGAACTCTTTCATTGGTACTTTAGTTGCTTGCTCAGATACAGGCCCAATATATACGGTGTAATCATCCCAAGCATTTGGATTTTGCTTTAATTGCACATAAGGGATTTGTTCAGGAGTTTTTATTAAATTATACAGTTGTTTATTCCAACTTCCAATAAAATCTCCATTAGGTTTTTCAGTAATGAATTTATAATTATCTGGATTTACTTTAGCATCTTTATATATCTTTGAGTGATCAGATATATAATTCATTGCATATTCATATCCATAAAACGCACCTTTCATATTCCAATGATGGTCTGTTTTAAAGTATAAACTTTCTAACTGTTCACGGCTAAACTCTTTTTGGAAGAATGGCAGAACATCGATAACAGGAAAGTTTATATTATTTAATGCTTGTACAAGGTAATCGCGATGTTTTTGGTCATATCCACGATCTACGTAGGGTGGATATCTATATGAAAATGTCGTTAGTTTACTTGGTGCTAACATAAAATAAAACTCAGTTTTTGGAAACTGATTTCTTAAATTATCTAATTCATTTACAGATTGCTTCATTTGTTCACGTTCGTCAGTTTTTGTTGGTTCAGATAAAATAAAACCATCGTTTGCAACATATTTTTGATTTATAAATGTTCGGTTGAAGTGCATTTGTAAATTTGTATATGTTTTAATAAAGAAATCTCGAGCTGCAATATGATCTGTAAAGTGTAACTCGGTATCTTTGAAGTATTTTCCTGATTTTAAACCATCTTTAGTTAAGACAGGATCAATAGCTAGATCCCTATTTTCAAAATTAGAAAAGTTTTTTTTATCCAAGTAAATAATTTTTCCAGTCCATATACACATTCCGAAAATAACAATTAAAAATCCTGTAATTAATATACGGTTATTTAAATTTTTCATAGCTACCCCTCCTTTAAAAGCGGAAGTAAATAAATGGATTATACGTTGCATTTGTTAAATACATCATAACGATTATTAGCACACTTAAATAATAAAGTGGAGATAAAATTACTATCCTTTTTGTTGAAAGCATAGTTTTCAGCCAAGAAAAAATTGGAGCTGAAGTAACAATTGCCAGGAGAAAAATTCCCCAATAGTTCATGACATAGAAGTAACTCTTAATGTCAGTTAATGGTCCATTTATTCCAAACATTGTTTGGAGAAATTCAAAACAGTAAGCAAAATTATCAGCTCGGAAGAAAACCCATCCAATGATTACTAAAAACATAACGTATACATGTTGAACCGGGCGCCACATGTTTTGTAACACTTTCTCAAAACCGGCTTTTTCTAAAGCAATGAGACATCCGTAATAAATTCCCCAAATCATAAATGTCCAACTAGCTCCATGCCAAAAACCTGTTAGTGCCCATACGATAAAAAGATTACGATAGACTCTCCAGCTGGATACTCGGTTGCCTCCAAGTGGAATATAGACATAATCGCGGAACCACGAACCAAGTGAAATGTGCCAACGACGCCAAAATTCAGAAATGGATTTTGAAATATATGGATAATTGAAATTCTCTAGAAAATCAAATCCAAACATTTTTCCTAATCCAATTGCCATATCACTATACCCAGAAAAATCAAAATAGATTTGTAGTGTATAAGCGATAGCACCAATCCAAGCGGTAGAAACACTCATGGTTGCTGGATCCATGGCGAAAATTTCATCGGCAATAGCGCCTAATTGATTAGCGATTAACACTTTTTTTCCTAATCCGATGATAAAACGTCGAACTCCTTCAGAGAATTTATCGGCATCAACTGTTCGGGTATGTAGTTGATGAGAAATTGTATTATAACGAACGATTGGTCCAGCAACTAATTGAGGGAAAACAGTAAAGTACAATGCGAGATCAAAAATATTACGCTGAGCATCTACTTTCTTCTTATATATGTCAATGATATAACTCATAGCGTGGAAAGTAAAAAAGGAAATACCAATCGGCAATGGAATCTTTTCTAATACAATGTTTGTATGAAACATTGTATTTATATTATCGATTAAGAAATTAGCATATTTAAAATAACCTAAAATAGCTGTGTTTATAATAATAGCTAAAGTTAAGAGCGTTTTTCTACTAAGTATAGTTGCTCTTTCTTTGGCAAGCCAAATACCAAACCAATAGTTTATAAAAATAGAAAAGAGCATGAGAAATACATATATTGGTTCTCCCCACGCATAAAATAATAAGCTAAATAATAGAAGAACAATATTTTGCAATTCTTTGCGAACAGTGTAATATACAAATAACACTGCAGGTAAAAACAAACATAAGAATAAGAGGTTACTAAATACCATTTATGTTAAGTCCTTTCTGTAAGTTTATAGGCAGTTAGTAAAATATTATATCACAAAAATATAAAGAGTTTAATCTTACTATAATTATCTGTTTAATTGAAATTTTTCGCTCTCATATGTAAAATCTTTTTAAAAGAAGAAGCATCCTAGCTGTCCTTTAGATTTGGGACAGCTAGGATGCTTCTTACGTATATTATGTAATGATTTTTTGAAATGCCCATATATATTGTAATAAACTAGGACATATGAAAGGGGGCAACGACTTGAAAATATCACTTGTTTCGATCTTTCATTTTATTATATGGAGCGGGTTTTCATTAGTGTTATTATTATCAAATCGTGATAAAGCACATTACAAAGTATTACTTTTTTTTATATTTTTTTATTTAGCCTATGTTATTGCACATTTTATGTTGCACTCCAGAAAAGAGGCAGTTTGTTGCACCATTGGAAATAGTATGTTCTTTTTTTTCATTAAATATCTCTTTTTCACAGGTTAGCGTTTATAAAAATACATTGTTCTTCCATTAAATAACCTTAATTCACCTTCTAATTTCTTGGCTACAAAACGGCAGAATTCATTCGCTTTTCCTTTATCTCCAAATGTGGCAGTAGAAGGTAAGGAGATTTGAACGAAAGCTTGCTCGTTTTCTATTCCAATCCCCACATAAATAGAATTATATCGATCATGACTAGATTTTAGCTCAAGTGTAGTATCAGACGTATCAAGTATTTCGTATGGAAATGCCACGTTAGTATATGCATAGCTAACTTGCACACCGGTTTGGGAAGTAATTTCTTTATAATAACGAAAAAGTTGTTTTACATCTTCTAATGAGATAGCTTGTTGTTTAGATTTAGGTACAAGTTTAATAAATGCATGTTGCATAAAGATTTTCCTCCTGACGTAATATATATATTTATTTTAACACTGTTGTAAATTTTTTGACAATTAAAAAGGGATCATTCCTCGTTTTGTTTAATATATACAAGTAGAAAGTGTTGTGAAGAAAGGAGGGAGTAAATGTTTGAAAAATTGTATGATGAGCATGAAAGTGTGAAGGTACGATTTCTAGGATTTATGACACATGAGAACCGTTATGACTTTGGGGTCATTTATACAAATATGTTTTTTGGGAAACCTCTTGTCGTGTGCATGCAAACAGGGAGAGCAACTCTACTAGGACAAGATGATGTAGATAATGTTCAACATTTACAACAGGTCTTTAAATTACAATCGGAGGAGGAGGCGGATGATTTAGCACAGTTCTTTAAGTTTCTTGTACCACCTACTTCTTTACATGCTGAATATGAAGAATAAACAAAAGGGAACAGTCGTACTTATTAAGATATGACTGTTTTTTTGTTATTGTCTCATACTAATGTAAAATAAAATTTTTAATGTGTTATACTAAAAACCTATTGACGTAAAAAGTATAACATATTAAAATAAAGACAGAAAGTTAAGCGGTTACAAAAGTTTTTGGGATTATAAACTTAGGGGGAAATAAAAAATGGGAACAATCGTATGTCAAGATTGTGAAAGTACAATTGCACACTTCGAGGATGAGAAAGTAACGGTACTTTACGGGAAATGTGAATTTTGCGGATGTGATCACAAGGAGCATACAAAAGCCCAATAATATATAGGAATCTTGCAGCTGAAAAAGTTTTTAGGACCATAAACTTAGGGGGAAATGAAAAATGGGAACAATCGTATGTCAAGTTTGTGAAGGAACAATTGCACACTTTGAAGATGAAAAAACAACAGTACTTTATGGGAAATGTGGATCTCATTGTGAATGTGATCATAAAGAACATACAAAAGCCCAGTAATATATAGGAAGTTTATGAATATAAAGATTTGAAACTATAAATGAAACTCAGGGGGAAATAAAAAATGGGAACAATTGTATGTCAAGCTTGTGAAGGAACAATCGCACACTTTGAAGATGAAAAAACAACAGTACTTTATGGGAAATGTGGATCTTGCGGATGTGATCATAAGGAGCATACAAAAGCCCAATAATAAAAAAGGCGCCTGCACATCTGCAGGCGCCTTTTTTAATAGATTGTAGTTGTATGACCAACCGTTGCAACAATTGCATCGTCCCTGATGGGAATAAATTTGAGTGTTGTTTGTAGATTATTAACAGAAGTATGTTGACTCATAAGACGGCTATCTATTCGTGTAATAAAATCTGTTAAATATGCTGAGATAAAGGCATAAGGAATTCTTCGTTCATTTAATAAATAAATGATTTGTTCTTTTGTTTGTACTCCTACACCGTGCCCATAAAAAAAGAAATTGCCTAAATAAATGGCATTCTCTCCTTGCCACTCAACCGAAGCTGGATTTACTTGTGGGTTTTTAAAGTAAACAAGATCGCCAGGAACGATATCCCCACCGGTTTTTGTCACCAGTTTTAAATCTTGATCATAATCCCATGTATATAGTAGAAGGTTTGCGAATAAGTGATTAAAGATTTGGTCATCATATAGAGCTAAAAGTGCTTTGTAAAAAATAATAATCATTGCTGTTGCACATTCTGTTCCGTATTTTTTTCCGTTTTTAAAAATATCTCGTATCGCGACGGAGGGTGGTACATTTGGGAGTAGTTGAAACCCTCCCAGTGGTGTCCTTTGCCAAAATTCAGGGTTACAATAGGACTCTTGGAATGTACGGAATTGAAGTCCGCTTTGAAAGAGTTCTAAGGCAGATGTAATAATATGAATTCGTAAATTTAGATCGAAAATGAGTTCATCAGCCGTTCGGAATGCATACACTTCTTGATTTCCAGCCATAATGGCTAATATTTGTTGTTTCTCAGTAGCGAACGGTTCGTTTTCACTCGTGATATAAGGATGTACAATAGAACGACCAATCACAATCATAACTGTATCCCCACCTATACGTTACATTCTTTAGTATGGTATGAGTAAAAGAAAAAATGGTGAAAAAAAAGCCTATCAAATGATAGGCTTATATTCTTTAATAACGCGTAATGTTTGTAATGTCATGTCTTCGGGACCTTGTACTGGCAGACCCGCTTCTAAATTTTTATGAATGTAATCTAAGTTTTCTTGTGTAATAATTTCACCTGGAGTAAAGATTGGAATCCCTGGTGGATAAACCATTACAAAATCAGCTATAATGCGGCCAGCAGCATTTTCAAATGGGATGACCTCTGTCTCTGAATAAAAAGCATCTCGAGGAGAGAGGGCAAGTACAGGGATTTCTGGAATTTCAACTTGTACTTGAACACCTTTGTCCGCTCTATCTTTAAATGTAGTTGCTAGTTTTTGTAAGGCCTGGATGAGAATGTTGGTTTCATCCTCTGTATCCCCTAATGTAACGAGGCATAGAATGTTATATAAGTCCGAAAGCTCGACTTCAATGTTGTAATGTTCTCTTAACCATAATTCTGCCTCATGACCTGTAATACCTAAATTCTTGACAGATACAATCAGTTTTGTTGGATCATAACTAAATGTTGCATCCGTACCTAACATTTCTTTACCAGGGCAGTATAGGTTTTCAATCTTATTTACAGTATTGCGGACATGTTCAGCTAACTGAATTGTTTTTGTGATTAATTCTTGTCCTTCAGTCGCAAGGCGTTTTCTGGCAACATCTAAAGAAGCCAATAGAATATAAGAAGTTGATGTTGTTGTAAGCATGCTAATAATAGATTGGACATGTTTTACATTCACAAGACCTTCTTTTACATTTAAAATAGAACTTTGTGTTAAGGATCCTCCTAATTTATGGACACTTGTTGCTGCCATATCTGCACCAGCTTGCATGGCTGACATCGGTAGTTCCTCATGAAAATGAATATGAACACCGTGAGCTTCATCTACTAATACAGGTATATCGTAGGAATGAGCTAATTTTACAATTTGTTGTAAGTCTGCAGCAAATCCGAAATACGTTGGGTTAATAACAAGTAATCCTTTTGCATCTGAATGCTCCTCAAGTGCTTTTTTTACAGATTGAATCGTAATCCCGTGTGAAATACCGAGCTTCGGATCAATTTCAGGATGAATGAAAATTGGTTTTGCACCTGAGAAAATAATGGCTGACATTACAGATTTATGAACGTTTCGTGGTACAAGGATTTTATCACCTGGGCCACAAACGCTCATCACCATTGTCATAATTGCACCGCTTGTTCCCTGGACGGAAAAGAAAGTATGATCTGCACCGAACGCAGTCGCTGCTAAGTCTTGAGCCTCTTTAATCATACCTTTTGGATGATGTAAATCATCGAGCGGCGCGATATTAATTAAATCAATTGCTAATGCATTATGCCCAATAAATTCGCGAAACATAGGATCCATTCCTTGTCCTTTTTTATGACCTGGGATATGGAATTGAATTGGATTTCGCTTACTGTGCTCTACTAAAGCGGTAAACAATGGTGTTTTGTATTGGGACAATCTATACACCCCTTCTTCTTCGTAATATTTATTATGAATTGTTTTATGTTTATCTTGTTCAATAAGAAAGTTATTTCCCCTGTATAGTTATATAACCGTCTATAAGAACTTGAATTGTTCTACTTACCATTCAAAAATTTTGTCATGGAAGCTTCACTTTATTTTCAATAAAACAAAAGCATTATATCACCAATGATTATATATGTATAGGGAAAATTATTATTTTTATTATATGCATAATTAGTAGTAAGTTTATTCTTTTATTCGTAGGTAGGAAGCTCTTGGCCCAAGGTTCAGAGAAAACGAAGAGATACGTTGAATCCTACAGATAGAGTTATATTTCATCCTATTAGTTGCAGTCAATAATATCTACCTCTTAAAAATCAGTGAAAGCAAAGAAATTAGGTGGGGGATAGAATGTACGTAAAAGCCCGATTGATCAGGGCTCATAATTAGTGAAGAATGCGAAAGAAATGATTGGAATTTCACTTTATCAGTGGTTCAGTTTCAAACAAGAAAGAAGACATATGTCTTTTATTGCTCTGTTGTCTTCAGTATGAAGGGAGACAATTCCATAATAAAAGAGAAATAGTGTATAATGCAAAGTGGCTATAGCAAAGAAGGTTGAAAGTTTTATTTTTAAGGTAGCATAATGGTAGAAAATAAAAATGGATGAGGTGTACATATGGAATATCAATATCCACTTGATTATGATTGGTCAAATGATGAGATGATTGCAATCGTGACATTCTATGAGGCAATTGAAAAGGCATATGAAAAAGGTATCGTTAGAGAAGAATTGATGAGATTATATCGTCGTTTTAAAGAAATTGTACCGTCGAAAGCAGAAGAGAAGAAAATTGATAAAGAGTTTCAAGAGGTAAGTGGCTACTCTATATATCGGGCAATTCAAAAAGCGAAAGAAGTAGAAGAACAAAAGATTGTAAAAGTGTAAAAATATTTTGAAAATTTAAATTCAAAGTGCTATAATGGGATAACAACTAAAAACGGACAATGTACATTGTCCGTTTTCTACTATCGATTACAAATTTTATATAAAGGAAGGAGTGATTGCATCGTAGCTTCAACCTTTGTAAGAAATTGTTCATCAGTAAGTGTTGAAAATTCTTCTGGTGAGATGTGAATACCTACTAGTAACTCTGCTTTTTTTATAGTGGCTAAGCGTTCAATCATTTTTTGTAATTCATTTGCTTCAAGCATGTTATGCGGTTTTACACCTGGTTTAGTATGGTCAATGGACCAAACGAAGTCATTTGGTATATTTGTTTTTAAATCATTTAAATGTCCTAAGAAGGCATGAGCCGCTTCCACTTTCTGTGGACACTCATAGATTAAACCAAAGTATATGAAAGCGTGGGTTCCCCATAAACCAATTTGAAAATGTGGTAACATTTTATAACCGCGTTTATTTGTTGAAAAAGCAACCCAAGTATCGTTTGGTGGATTGACTTTACGACGTGCGTGTTTCGCTACATGATAGAAGAAAGTTTCACCAGTTTGTTCTGATAAATAATGAGAAAATTGTTCGCCTAGAGCTTCTAATTTAGGATGAATGTTTGTTTTAATAGCATTCATTCGCTCTTCAAGGCCATCAACAGAAAAGACTGCAAAGTCCTTTTCTTTAAATGTTTGTAATGTCATGACTGTTCCTCCAACTCCTAGTTTGTTTTTAATTTTAGCATAGCTTGTACTATTCATAAAAAAATCAGCATAAAAAATTTACGTAAAAAAATATAATTTTGTTGCATAGATGATTTATCCAACATAATATAGTATAAAACAAAAAATCAGAAAATTAAGTCAATTACAGTCTAAGGGCAGACGAATATTGGGAGGAGGCAATAAAAATGAGACAGGTGATTAATGCGTTAAAGAGAACAGATGCTGAAAAAAGAATTCCGGTGCTAAGATTGGAGTTAGATTATGAATTAGCAACGCTATACGATGCAATGATGGAAAATGATAATCAGAAAAAAGAAGAGTGCGTGCAAAAATTAGAAGTACTAAGACTTGAAATGATTCGTTTAGAAGCGTAATAATAGTATATGTATAAAAAATAAGTTGGTGCGAACCTTATAAAGGGTTCGTTTTTTCTGTGAACAGTATAGATCGGAGTGTTTAAACATGCAAGAGGTATGGAAAGAAATCGATACAAATGCAAAGCAGTGGATTCGAGAAGCTGGCGAGCGTTTAATGGCATCATTGCAAAAGACACTTATTGTAGAGACAAAATCAAATGCAGCTGATTTAGTAACAAATATGGATCGAGAAACAGAACAGTTCTTGATTGGGAAAATTAAACAAACATTCCCAGATCATTATATTTTAGGAGAAGAAGGGTATGGAGATGAGGTTGCTTCTTCGGATGGAGTTGTTTGGTTAATTGATCCAATTGATGGTACGATGAATTTTGTTCATCAAAAAAGAAACTTTGCGATTTCAATTGGCATTTATGAGAACGGTATCGGAAAAATCGGTCTCGTCTATGATCCGGTTCATGAAGAACTGTATCATGCTGTAAAAGGTGAAGGAGCTTTTTGTAATGATACATCCATTCCTACTCTTGAGAAAAGTACAGTGGAGCATGGAATAATTGCGTTAAATGCAACTTGGCTCACTGATAATCCATTACTTAATATGGAGAAAATGATGCAGCTTGTGAAATTGGCAAGAGGGACACGATCATATGGATGTGCAGCGCTAGAAATGGTCTATGTTGCAACCGGAAGATTGGATGCTTACGTAACGCCACGATTATCTCCTTGGGATTTTGGCGGTGGAATGATTATTGTAGAAGAAGTTGGTGGTAAGGTGACGACATTTGCTGGCACTACTCTTTCTATCGTGGAAAAAAGCAGTGTATTAGTTGCGAAGCCGGGAGTATATGAAGAGTTACTACCATTTGTATCACAGTAACAAAAAAAGTAAGAGGCCAAGAAGTAGCTTCTTACTTTTTACTGTTACTGTGATTTGCGCATTTTGCGTTTTGTTATAAATCCATATCCAACTGTAACAAATGTGCCAATAATGCAAATAATAATACCGATGGGACTATTTTCAGCAATCATAATTCCAATGCCAATTAAGAAAATAACACCGATAATAGCCGTTAATAAAAAGCGATATTGAATGTGTTCCATATCTTCACCCTCCAATTTCATTTTACTTTCACAAAAGTAAGAATACAACTATATTTTCATTCTTGATTTTATTTTGATTGCCATTGTATCACCTTCGCTCTTATAATAGAGAAGGATTAAAAAGACACTAGGAGTTGGACATGTTGAAAAAACGACAAGATTTACGCAATATAGCAATTATCGCCCACGTTGACCATGGTAAAACAACACTTGTTGACCAATTATTACGTCAAGCGGGGACGTTCCGTGCAAATGAGCACGTAGAAGAGCGTGCAATGGATTCAAATGATTTAGAAAGAGAACGCGGTATTACCATTTTAGCGAAAAATACAGCGATTCACTATGAAGATAAACGAATTAACATTTTAGATACACCTGGACACGCTGACTTCGGTGGTGAAGTAGAGCGTATTATGAAAATGGTTGATGGTGTTTTACTTGTTGTTGATGCATACGAAGGTTGTATGCCTCAAACACGATTTGTTTTAAAGAAAGCATTAGAACAAAACTTAACTCCGATCGTGGTTGTAAACAAAATTGACCGTGACTTTGCTCGTCCTGATGAAGTGGTTGACGAAGTAATTGACTTATTCATTGAGCTTGGTGCAAACGAAGATCAATTAGAGTTCCCTGTTGTATTCGCATCAGCAATGAATGGAACAGCAAGCTTAGATTCAAACCCAGCAAATCAAGAAGAGAATATGAAATCATTATTTGACACAATCATTGAACATATTCCAGCACCAATTGATAATAGTGAAGAGCCACTTCAATTCCAAGTAGCACTTCTTGATTACAATGACTATGTTGGCCGTATTGGGGTTGGCCGTGTATTCCGCGGTACAATGAAAGTAGGACAACAAGTAGCATTAATGAAGGTTGACGGAAGTGTAAAACAATTCCGTGTAACTAAATTATTTGGTTACATTGGATTAAAACGCCAAGAAATTGAAGAAGCAAAAGCTGGAGACTTAGTAGCGGTTTCAGGTATGGAAGACATCAACGTTGGTGAAACAGTATGTCCAGTTGAGCATCAAGAGGCATTACCATTACTACGTATCGATGAGCCAACATTACAAATGACATTCCTTGTAAATAACAGTCCATTTGCAGGTCGTGAAGGTAAATATATTACATCTCGTAAAATTGAAGAGCGTCTTCGTGCACAGCTAGAAACAGATGTAAGCTTACGTGTAGATAACACAGATTCTCCTGATGCATGGATTGTATCTGGACGTGGAGAGTTACACTTATCAATCTTAATTGAGAATATGCGTCGTGAGGGATATGAATTACAAGTATCTAAACCAGAAGTAATTATTAAAGATGTTGATGGTGTAAGATGTGAGCCTGTAGAGCGTGTACAAATTGACGTGCCAGAAGAGTATACTGGTTCTATTATGGAGTCAATGGGTGCACGTAAAGGTGAAATGTTAGATATGGTGAATAACGGAAACGGTCAAGTTCGTCTTACGTTTATGGTTCCAGCACGTGGCCTAATTGGTTATACAACAGAGTTCTTAACTTTAACACGTGGTTACGGCATTTTAAACCATACATTCGATAGCTATCAGCCAGTACATGCTGGACAAGTTGGTGGACGTCGCCAAGGTGTTCTAGTTTCACTTGAAACAGGAAAAGCATCACAATACGGTATTATGCAAGTTGAAGATCGTGGTGTAATCTTCGTTGAACCAGGTACAGAAGTATATGCAGGTATGATTGTTGGGGAGCATACACGTGAGAATGATTTAACAGTTAACGTTGTAAAAATGAAACAACAAACTAACATTCGTTCTGCAACAAAAGACCAAACGTCAACAATGAAAAAACCTCGTATCATGACATTAGAAGAGTCATTAGAATACTTAAATGACGATGAGTACTGTGAAGTAACACCAGAATCAATCCGTCTTCGCAAAAAGATTCTTGATAAGAGCGAGCGCGAAAGAGCTGCTAAGAAAAAGAAATCTGTAGAAGCGTAAAAGATAAAGCTGCCTTTTCATTAAAAAGGCAGCTTTTTTAATTTGTTTATTTTTCGAAAATTTAATCTTTTGTCTAGACAGTATTTTTTCTACAAGGTAATCTTATAGTAGACAACATAGAATTTAAAAATTAAGAAGTAAGGCGCTGCTAGTTAGTTGAATGAATTTGGCCGATATGGATTATTTTCTATCTTTATTTTAGATAGGGGGATTTATATTCATCTTTGCTAGATGAAGGGGAGAAGTATAATGCTAGAGAGAATGTCATTTTTTGCAAAGTTATACAATGTAGATGTGAATCCAGAAGTAGGGATGTGGCAGCTTTACGGTACAATGATTATACTAAGTGCACTCGTATATAATTTAGGATTTGCTAGGAAGTTACCGTTACTAAAAAACATTGTGATTTATGTATCCTTAGCAATTGGATGTACAGTTTTAACTTTTTTGGGAGTGTTTTTACCAGTAGGAGAAGGACTTGTTGTGACAGCGATTGTATTCGGTATTTATAGATTACGCTTACGCCAAGCAAAGCAACAAAGAGTGGGTTAAAGGGGGGATGTTTCATGCGTTCTGTACAAGATGCGTTATATAATTGGCTAACAATTAAAACTGTCGCGGAAGCACGCCTGCATGATGCAGCTGCGCAAGAAACATATTTACTGTTTCATCACATGTTACATGAAGATCATCAATTAAGAGATATAACGGTGGAAAAAAAAGAAGATATGTATTTGGTTACATATGAACAAGAAGGAGAAAAACATTCTACAAGATTTCCGATAGAGCTTATAGATTGTTTCTTAGATCAAATGAAACGAGAGCCGGAGAAATATAAATAAGCCCTCATCTGAATGATTAAGGACTTATTTGACAGTTTACCACTCATCTTCTATTGTTTTATCACGATATAAGTGGAAATTTCCAGTTGCATGGCGTTCCATTGTACGTTCTGCAATACGTTCTGTGCATTCCATGCACATATATGTATGAATAGGACGGTTACGAAGCCTTTTGGCCATAGGATTTTCGTCATCTAACTCTTCTTTTTTATCACAAAGCATGCATTTGACTCTCATTTCGTCACCTCAATACAAATTCTATCGATATAAGTATATCATGTAAATTTGATATTTTTGAACTATAGGGGGAAAAAAAATTTTTCGCAATTCAAAAAATAAGTTATCATTAAGATAAATAAAATTTTGGAGGTGGAAATATGGCAAATGTAGTAGAACCTACATTGACAGATTCTTTAGTCCAATCTTTACGTGAAGGACGTATTATAACAATTGCAACAATTGATTTTGAAAAGGCTGTTCCGAATGTAAGTGCTATTTCATGGGTATATGCAATAAATGAGACAAGTATTCGATTTGCGATTGATCAACGCTCTCGTATTGCGGAAAATTTGCGCCATCATGCAGGGATTGTACTCACTGTAATGGCAAATGAATCTGTATTTTCCATTAGCGGTGAAGCAAAGATTTTAAAGGAGAGATTGGATGGCAGTCCACTCAAATTAACTGCAGTAGAAGTATCTGTTCAAGAAGTACGTGATGTTATGTTTTATGGAGCAAAGCTTGCTTCGGAACCAACATATGAAAAAACATATGATCCTCGTGCTGCTGAAACACTTGATAATCAAGTGTTAACGGCGATGAAAGAATTGTAGAAAAGTGGATGAACACTATGGTTGTTCATCCTTTTCTGCTATTTTAACCTGAGTGAATAAGGAATCTTTGCTGCATGTTAGAATATAAATTTTGACGAATGAATACGATACCTAGTTATGAATGAGAAAAATGATTAAAAAAAGTTTTAATTTATATGAATTTCGATTCTGCCTCGTTAATACATTACATATAATTATAACAATGGTTCGTCCATATCATGATTATGGATGAAACCCTTGTTCTACAAATTTAAAAGTGGAGTCAGGGGGTAACAGGTTGGATAAAATTTATGTGTTAGATACGAATGTACTTTTGCAGGATCCTTTATCTATTTTTTCTTTTGAAACAAATGAGGTAGTGATTCCAGCAGTTGTATTAGAAGAGGTTGATTCGAAAAAACGCTACATGGATGAAGTCGGACGAAATGCTCGTTATGTATCTAAATTGATAGATAAATTTCGCGAATTAGGAAAACTGCATGAGAGTATACCCCTTGAAAATGGAGGGACATTTCGTATTGAATTAAACCATCGCTCATTTGTTCAACTGCAAGATATTTTTGTTGAAAAAACAAACGATAATCGTATTTTAGCTGTTGCGAAAAATTTATTCTTAGAAGAGCAAGAGAAAGAGAATGGAAAGTCTGTCATTTTAGTAAGTAAAGATGTACTTGTGAGAGTAAAAGCAGATGCTCTTGGTTTACAAGCTGAAGATTATTTAAGTGATCGTGTAATTGAAGTAGAAAATATATATTCAGGTTTTTTAGAAGGTTACATATCAAAAGAACAGCTCAATTATTTTTATGAAAAAGGAGAATTTCCTTTATCGGAAATTGCAAATCATCCATTTTATCCAAATCAATTTATCGTGATGAAAGATGCATTAGGTGGTTCTAGCTCTGCACTTGGAATTGTTGATTATTCAGGGAAAAAAGTGAAGAAACTTATTTTTCATAATGAGCAAGTTTGGGGAATACGCCCACGGAATGTGCAGCAAATTATGGGATTAGAATTGTTGCTTCGTGAAGATATTCCACTCGTAACGTTAACAGGGAAAGCAGGAACTGGTAAAACATTACTCGCGTTAGCTGCTGGTCTTATGCAAACGGAGGATTTAGGATTGTACAAAAAACTCCTTGTTGCTCGGCCGATTGTTCCAGTTGGTAAGGATATCGGATATTTACCAGGAGAAAAAGAAGAAAAGTTAAGACCGTGGATGCAACCAATTTTCGATAATCTAGAGTATTTATTTAATACAAAAAAACCAGGCGAATTAGATGCGATTTTAGCGGGTATGGGTTCAATTGAAGTAGAGGCGCTTACTTATATACGAGGACGAAGTATTCCAGATCAATTTATTATTATTGATGAGGCGCAAAATTTAACGAAACATGAAGTGAAAACAATATTAACAAGAGTTGGAGAAAAAAGTAAAATTGTATTAATGGGAGATCCACAACAAATTGATCATCCTTACTTAGATGAATATAATAATGGTTTAACGTATGTTGTAGAGAAATTTAAAGAACAAAAAATTAGCGGACATGTAAAGTTTGTAAAAGGAGAGCGTTCTAATTTAGCGCAACTAGCAGCGGACTTATTATAAAGTGAAACTTTAATCAGTAAGGGATTTCATCAGCCGAAGTCTAACTGTTTTGCTGTTGTTAAATTTTGAGGTGGGAATACTTCTGACCGCAAAGAGTGGAAAAAAAGGAGTGGCTTTTGCCTACTCCTTTTTTAAATAATTGTAAACTTACGGATATTTCGAATTGGATTGTTTATATTAGAGCCGTCACCAAAGTAAAGGTGGACAGGTCCATCTTCTCGTAATGGTTTTCCATCTTTTGAAAATCCAAGAATAACATTGTTTGCTTCTTCTAATGAAAGTGTGATTGAATCATGCAATGTGTGGATTTCAACATGTGTTGCTTCAGCTGTAATTTCAGCATTTTTGAAAAAGGGATGAAGTGGTATGCCAAACGTTCCTGTAATAAGCTGTTCCTTTTTAAATTTTTTTACGCTTTTTTGAATAGGTGGAAAAGCGGCACCATCACGGATTTCACGATCCCAATGTTCGGAAGTGTGCTTGAGATAGTCTTCTAATTCTGATTTTTCTTCTTTCGTTTCGGTGAAGTAAGTTGTTAAATCTACTTTTCGATCATCAAAAATCCAAACGCTTGGGTCAAGTGTGATCGGAAAGCGTACTTTTCCATTTATAAATAAAATTTCACTCATTGTTGTTCCCCCATTTGTATTATGCTCCCACTTTTCAGTATAATAGCATTAGACACGATTGTCACAAAAAATGTTTCTATTGCAATTTATTAAAACTATCGCTAATATTAATAGATAGGATAGAAGAGTAGGACGGAAACGGAGGGAATCAATTTGGCGTCTGAGACAGTAGCAAATCATCAGGAAAAGGCACTTGCCCTTCTAAAAGCGGATGCGGAGAAGATTTTAAGACTTATTAAGGTGCAAATGGACCACCTTACGATGCCGCAATGTCCATTATATGAAGAAGTGTTGGACACGCAAATGTTTGGACTATCCCGTGAAGTTGACTTTGCGGTTCGTCTTGGTCTTATTACAGAAGAGCAAGGGAAAGAAATGTTAGGAGAGCTCGAACGGGAATTATCAGCACTTCATGAAGCATTTACAAACAAACAACAATAAAGGGTTCAAATAAGGGGGCTCAAACTGACTAAGTTTGAGCTTTTTATTTGTATAATAAAGCAGGAAGAATTCTAATACATATGGAATACAACAATTAAACTGAAAACAGAAAGAGGATATTGAATGAAAAAAGTATGGAAGTCAATGGATTATTCATTATTGCTTCCTCTTGCTATTTTATGTGTACTGGGAGTTATAATGGTATACAGTTCTAGCTCTATTGTAGCAATTACAAGGCATGAAAAACCGGCCGATTTCTTTTTTAATAAGCAATTATTAGCTCTAGCTATTGGAACCGTAGGGTTAGGAATTATCGTTGCTATTCCGTACCACGTTTGGAGAAAACGAATTGTTTTGTTATTAATGATGACAGGTAGTATTGGATTGCTAGCGTTAGCATTATTGATTGGAAAGAAAGTAAATGGTGCGCAAGCATGGGTGCTTGGTATACAGCCCGCTGAATTTGTTAAAATTGCTATCATTATTGTACTCGCGCGTTTCTTTGCGAGAAGGCAAGAAACTGATACTTCAGTTTGGAAGGGATCAGCAGGTACGATTATGTTTATAGGATTAATATTGTTTTTAATTCGTAAACAAAATGATTTAGGAACAGTTTTGTTAATCATAGGTATTGTCGGAATTATGTTTCTTTGTTCAGGGATTCCGATTAACAAGTGGATAAAGCGTCTTGCATTAAGCACAATTGTATGGATTCCGCTTTTATACTTAGTTGGTAATTATGCATTGAAACCTTATCAAAAAGCACGTTTTGCGGTGTTTTTAAATCCATTTGATGATCCACAGGGTGATGGATTTCAGCTGGTGAATTCCTTTATTGGAATTGCTTCAGGTGGACTGAATGGTAGAGGACTTAGTAATAGTATACAAAAATTTGGGTATTTACCTGAGCCGCATACAGACTTTATTATGGCGATCATATCTGAGGAACTTGGTTTTGTCGGTGTAGCGATTGTTTTAATTAGTTTGTTACTTATTATTATTCGTGCATTGCGAATTGCTCAAAAGTGTAAGGATCCATTTGGAAGTTTAATTGCTATAGGTATTGCTAGCCTGTTTGGGGTGCAAACGTTTGTTAACATTGGTGGTATGTCTGGGCTAATGCCTCTTACTGGTGTGCCTTTGCCGTTTGTCAGTTATGGTGGTAGTTCTTTAATGGCGAATCTATTTGCAATGGGTATATTGTTGAACTTAGGGAGTTATGTGAAACGACAAGAGAAGCAACAAAAAGAAATATATGAGAAAAAACAACAAGGTGAGCCACATCTTGTTGTTGTGAAATAAAAAGGTTTTGTGTTTGATGACACAAAACCTTTTTGTTATGTTGTTTTTTAATAAGTTATACTTTGTTTGGTTTAAATAACAATAGTGTGTCATAAATATTTTAATGTGTTATACAATAAAACTGTCAGAAAAAGAAGAGATGTGCTATACTATTTTTGTGAAACAAATTGATCAGAAAACTTATCATTTGTTAAAAAATAAGGTATGATGTATAAAAATAAGGTGAAGCTTTCCGAGTATAGTTTAGAAAAGAAAGTGAAGAACTTCACGCTTTTAGAGCGTGTACCTATTTAATCTCTAAAGTGGTAGGAAAGTAGAGGGGGAAAATCATGACAAAGCTGCAACGTATTCAAAAAGTTTTAGTAGCTAACCGTGGAGAAATTGCAATTCGTGTATTCCGAGCTTGTTCAGAACTTGGATTAAATACAGTTGCAATTTATTCAAAAGAGGATAGCGGTTCTTACCATCGCTATAAAGCGGATGAATCTTATTTAGTGGGAGAAGGCAAAAAACCAATCGATGCTTACCTTGATATTGAAGGTATTATTGAGATTGCAAAAAGCAATCACGTGGATGCAATTCACCCTGGATATGGTTTCTTGTCAGAAAATATCCAATTTGCTAGACGTTGTGAAGAAGAAGGAATTATCTTTATCGGACCAAAGAGCAAACATTTAGATATGTTTGGAGATAAAGTAAAAGCAAGAACACAAGCGCAATTAGCAAATATTCCAGTTATTCCTGGCAGCGATGGACCTATTAATTCACTAGAAGAAGTTGAAGAGTTTGCTAAGAAGTATGATTACCCGATAATTATTAAAGCATCACTTGGTGGTGGTGGCCGCGGTATGCGTATTGTACGTAGCGGTGATGAATTAAAAGAATCCTATGATCGTGCAAAATCAGAAGCGAAAGCAGCTTTTGGTAATGATGAAGTGTATGTTGAAAAATTCGTTGAAAAACCTAAACATATAGAAGTTCAAATATTAGCAGATGAAGAAGGAAATGTTGTGCATTTATATGAGCGTGATTGCTCTGTACAACGTCGTCATCAAAAAGTAGTTGAAATTGCGCCAAGCGTGTCACTTTCAGATGATCTTCGTCATCGTATTTGTGAAGCAGCGGTACAGTTAACGAAAAATGTAAATTATTTAAATGCTGGTACGGTTGAGTTCCTTGTAAAAGGCGATGACTTTTATTTCATTGAAGTAAATCCACGTGTTCAAGTAGAACATACAATTACAGAGATGATTACAGGCATTGATATTGTTCAGTCACAAATTTTAATTGCAGATGGACACGCTTTACATAGCCCAATCGTAAGTATACCAAAACAAGAAGACGTTATTGTGCATGGTTATGCGATTCAATCTCGTGTAACAACAGAAGATCCGCTTAATAATTTTATGCCTGATACAGGGAAAATTATGGCGTATCGTTCTGGTGGTGGTTTTGGCGTTCGTCTTGACACAGGTAACAGTTTCCAAGGGGCTGTTATTACACCGTACTATGATTCATTACTTGTAAAAGTAACAACTTGGGCGCTTACATTTGAACAAGCGGCTGCGAAAATGGAGCGCAACTTAAAAGAGTTTCGTATTCGTGGGATTAAAACAAACATTCCATTCTTAGAGAATGTAGTAAAACATAAAAACTTCTTGTCAGGGGAATATGATACGTCATTTATTGATGCATCACCTGAACTGTTCGTGTTTCCAAAACGTAAAGATCGTGGAACAAAGATGTTAAGTTATGTTGGTACGGTAACAGTAAATGGTTTCCCAGGAGTAGGGAAGAAAGAGAAGCCAATTTTCCCAGATGCACGTATACCAAATGTAAAACATTATGAATCGATTCAAGATGGAACAAAACAAATTTTAGACGAACGCGGAGCGGATGGATTAGTAAAATGGGTGCAAGATCAAAAACGTGTACTTTTAACAGATACAACATTCCGAGATGCGCACCAATCATTACTTGCAACACGGATTCGTACAAAAGATTTAAACCAAATTGCTGAACCGACAGCTAGAATGTTACCGAACTTATTCTCAGCGGAAATGTGGGGCGGTGCAACGTTTGATGTTGCGTATCGTTTCTTAAAAGAAGATCCATGGGAACGATTATTAGAACTTCGTGAAAGAATGCCAAATGTTTTATTCCAAATGCTTCTTCGTTCATCAAATGCGGTTGGTTATAAAAACTATCCAGATAATTTAATTCAAAAATTTGTAGAATGTTCAGCGCAAGCTGGTATCGATGTATTCCGTATTTTTGATAGCTTAAACTGGGTAGAAGGTATGAGAGTTGCAATTGATGCTGTAAGAGAGAGTGGCAAAATTGCAGAGGCAACAATGTGTTATACAGGGGATATCCATGACCCAATGCGCAGTAAATATGACTTGAATTATTATAAAAACTTAGCGAAAGAATTGGAAGCGTCAGGAGCACATATTCTAGGTATTAAAGATATGGCTGGATTATTAAAACCAAATGCAGCCTATGATTTAGTTTCTGCTTTAAAAGAAACGGTATCGATTCCGATTCATCTTCATACGCATGATACAAGTGGAAATGGTGTTTTAACGTATACGAAAGCAATTGAAGCAGGTGTTGATATTGTCGATGTAGCTGTAAGCTCAATGGCAGGTCTAACATCACAACCAAGTGCAAATACGTTATATTATGCGCTAGGTGGAAATGAAAGACAACCAGATGTTAATGTGGATTCATTAGAAAAACTTTCACATTACTGGGAGGATGTTCGTAAATATTATGCACCATTTGAAAGTGGTATGAATGCACCTCATACAGAGGTATATATGCATGAAATGCCAGGTGGCCAATATAGTAACCTTCAACAACAAGCGAAAGCAGTTGGTTTAGGAGACCGATTTGATGAAGTGAAAGTGATGTATCGCCGTGTAAATGATATGTTTGGTGATATTGTAAAAGTAACACCATCATCAAAAGTTGTTGGCGACATGGCGCTATTTATGGTACAAAATCACCTTACAGAACAAGATATTTTTGAGCGTGGGCATTCTTTAGATTTCCCGGGTTCTGTTGTGGAAATGTTCTCTGGAGATCTTGGACAACCATATGGTGGCTTCCCGAAAGAATTACAAAAAATCATTTTAAAAGGGAAAGAGCCATTAACAGTAAGACCAGGGGAATTGTTAGAACCAGTGGATTTCGATGCTTTAAAAGAAGAGTTGTTCCATAAACTTGGACGTGAAGTAACGATTTTTGATGTTGTTGCATATGCATTATATCCAAAAGTATTTATGGATTATGAAAAAGTCGCTGGGCTTTATGGAAACGTGTCTGTACTCGATACGCCAACATTCTTCTATGGTATGAGGCTTGGTGAAGAAATTGGTGTGGAAATTGAACGTGGTAAAACATTAATGGTTAAATTAGTATCAATTGGTGAACCACAACCAGATGGGACACGTGTACTTTACTTTGAATTTAACGGGCAACCGCGTGAAATTGTTGTGAAAGATGAAGGTGTTAAATCAACAGTCGCGCAGCGTGTGAAAGGGAATCGTGAGAATCCAAATCATATTAGTGCAACAATGCCGGGAACGGTCATTAAAGTTGTTGTAAATGAAGGTGATGAAGTGAAAAAAGGCGATTCCATGGCAATTACAGAAGCGATGAAGATGGAAACGACGGTTCAGGCGCCATTCAATGGAAAAGTGAAGAAGGTATATGTAAAAGATGGAGATGCGATTCAAACAGGCGATTTACTTATTGAACTAGAACAATAATAATAAAGAAAAGAGTTGCTTGAAGGCAGCTCTTTTCTTTATATAAAAATAATAACTTGCCACAGTGGCAAGTTATTAAAACGATTGTTTATTTTGCGTTGTAGTTGATGGGTGTGCCTCTTTTGCATTTGCTGTGCTTCGTGTACCTAACATGACTAAATAGCATAATACAGCAAAGAGACAAGAAATAAAGAGTGAATGTAACAATGCCATTGATAAACTTGCATTAGTATAAACGACTAAAATACCAACAACTGCTTGAAGTGTAACGAGAATAAATGAGATAATCCATCCCCAATATACAACCCGGTGCTGTTTATAGTGACGAATAGCAACAATCATTGCGTATAGGATCCAAGCAAATATTAGTATTGCGGCAACCCTGTGTCCCATTTGAACCCATTCATGCAATTGAGTAGGCCATGGTCTGTTTTTACTACAAAGTGGAAAGTCTGGACAAGCTAAACTTGCACGCTCGTGACGTACTAAAGCTCCTGTATAGACGACAATATAACTGTAAATTGTTACACCATAAATATGAAATTTCATTTTTTTGTCCATAATGAGAGAACGTGCATCGAATTTTTTGTCGATTTCAAAAATAAGGCACGTTAGTAAAATGACAGAAGCAAACGAAATTAAAGAAATACCAAAATGAATAGCTAATACAGCAGGTACTTGTCCCCAAACAACTGCGGCAGCTCCCATGAGTGCTTGTGCCACTAAAAATACGAAAGATAAAACAGCTAGCGTTTTTGTTTCACGTACATGTTTATAATATTTCCAGGATAGGATACAAAGAAGTGTAACGAGAATCCCTGCCGATCCGGATGTTAAGCGGTGACTTAGTTCAATAATCGTTTCCATTGATAGATTAGAGGGAACGAGTTCACCATTACAAAGTGGCCAGGATTTACCGCATCCTTGACCTGAACCTGTTTTTGTAACTAAAGCCCCTCCTAATAAAACCCCTAGTAAGTCGAGGCTTGTAATGACTGCTAACCATTTAATAAAGCGTTGCAATCTGTTTCACCATCTTTCTGTTATGAAGTTATTGCGAAATATTTTCATTCCATCAAATTTATAGAACAAAACGCGCTACAGTCCTATGATATATAAAAAATAATAAAATAGCAAAGAAATGGAGAGAGGGGATAAAGAGTTTGGAATAAGAAAAAAATGGGATTTTAATTACATATTTTAGGAGAAATTATTTCTATTATAAAAAGAAATGGGAAGAATATATGCTAAATATGACAAAATAGTTTATTATAGAAGGTAACCTCATGTTATGATTAGGAAGTAATGGGAGAAACTTTTTTGTTATCCGACACAAAAAGTTCACGTTTTCTTCACAAATTGTTAGGGAAATATGATTTAATATACTCGAGTATGAGCGTAGATTAGTAGTAGAATGAGAAAACAACATTTCTACTGTAATAATATTGCTATATAGAAGCGTAATACTTTTGTAAAGTAAAGACGCGAAAGAAGGATGAAAGTTTTAAGAGGGGGTTGAAATGATGAACCATGCAACAAGTGAGCTGCATGATGAGTCAGCTATAACAAATGTGCCGGAAACAACACGTGTACAAGATTTATTAGCGCTCGTTAAGATGGGGATTGTAAACTCGAATACACTTACGGTATTTACAGGATTTTGGTTGGCTTTACACTTTAATGGATTAAATGCTGTTAACCATTTGGATAAAATGTTCTTTACAATTGTCGGCTCGGCTTTAATTATGGCAGGATCATGTAGCTTGAATAACTATATTGATCGGGATATCGATCACTTAATGGAACGGACAAAAAATCGTCCGACAGTAACAGGAAAATATAAACCTGGTTTTGCGTTAACATTAGGTATGACTTTATTGCTTCTTGGTTTTGTATTCTTGTTATTTACAACACCAATGGCAGCAATTATAGGTTTCATCGGTGCTTTCACATACGTTGTTTTGTATTCATTATGGACAAAACGAGCATATACACTAAATACAGTAGTAGGTAGTGTATCTGGAGCAGTTCCACCTTTAATTGGTTGGGCAGCAGTTGATCCTAGTTTAGATCATCCAATTGCTTGGATGCTATTTTTAATTATGTTTATTTGGCAAATCCCACATTTCCTCGCGTTAGCGATGAAACGTGTTGATGAATATCGAAATGCAGGTATTCCCATGCTTCCTGTTGTACATGGATTTGATATTACAAAACGTCAAATCATGATTTGGACAGTATGTTTATTACCATTACCATTTTATATGAGTGGACTGGGAGTAACATTTATGGTAATTGCAACATTGCTTAACATTGGATGGATCGTATTAGGATTCTATGGATTCCGTAAGAAGGATGACATAAAATGGTCCGTACAAATGTTTGTCTACTCCTTGAATTACTTGACAATCTTATTTGTGTCAATGATTGTAGTTACATTCTTCTAAGACAACGACATGAGGGGATTTCTTTACGTTGAGATTTACTTTACTTACTATAAATAAAGTACAATCTAATTCACAAAGAAAGTGGGGGTTGTTTGTATGAAGAAACAGTGGCGACTGCTTTCATTCGTTTCACTGCTGGCTTTACTGTTAGGGGGATGCGGTAAAGCCTTTCAATCTACTTTAATTCCGCAAGGTGAAGTAGCAAAAATGCAATATGATTTACTCTTGTTAGCAAGTGCAATTATGGTAGGTGTCGTACTTGTAGTTACTATTATTTTCTTGTATGTAATTGTGCGTTTCCGACAAAAGAAGGGTCAAGAAGATTATATCCCAAAGCAAGTTGAAGGAAATCACAAACTAGAAATTATATGGACAGTCATTCCGATTATTCTTTTGCTGATATTGGCTGTTCCAACTGTTACATATACATTCAAACTTGCTGATGTAAGTGCGATGGAGAAAAAGAATATTGATAAAGACACAATCGTTGTTGATGTAACAGCGAATCTTTATTGGTGGGAATTTTCTTATAAATCAGAAAAGATAGTAACTTCGCAAGACCTAGTTATCCCCACAGGTAAAAAAGTATATTTGAATTTGAAAGGTGCTGACATTAAACATTCGTTTTGGGTCCCATCTTTAGCTGGGAAAATGGATACGAATACGGATAATGTCAATAAAATGTGGTTAAAGGCAGATAAATCAGGAACTTATAATGGTTTTTGTACAGAATTTTGTGGCCCATCACATTCTTTAATGCAATTTAAAGTAAAGGCTCTTGATGAAAGCGAGTACAAAGATTGGATTGCTGATATGAAGAAACTTGATGGTAAGAAGGAAGTTTCTTCTCCAAAAGAACAAGAAGGTCAAGAAATATTCAACAAAAGCTGTATTGGTTGTCATGCAACTGGATCAAATGATAGTAGACCACCTTCTGCACGTATCGCACCAAACCTAGCAAACTTTGCTGATCGCGATATGGTTGCCGGCATTGCTGAAAATAATGAAGAAAACGTAAAAAAATGGTTAAAGGATCCTGAAAATATGAAGCCAGGAAATAAAATGACTGGTAAATATGGCAACTTAACGGACGGTCAAGTAGATGCATTAAATGCATATTTGAAAACGTTAAAAGTTGAGAAGTAAAGAGGGATTATTTGCGAAGGGGAGGTTGAAAACGTGAGTTCTGTAGCAAAAAAACAGGGGATGGGTGCTGTTATATGGGATTATTTGACGACAGTAGACCATAAAAAAATTGCCATTCTCTATTTAATTGCAGGTGGATTGTTTTTTATCATTGGCGGAATAGAGGCATTATTTATCCGTCTTCAATTAGCGATTCCAAACAATGCTTTTCTTGTTGGGGATGCTTATAACCAAGTATTAACGATGCACGGTACAACAATGATTTTCCTCGCAGCTATGCCGCTCGTGTTTGCATTTATGAACGCCGCTGTACCACTTCAAATTGGGGCACGGGATGTGGCGTTTCCATTTTTAAATTCACTTGGATTTTGGTTATTTTTCTTCGGTGGAGTATTTTTAAACTTAAGTTGGTTTTTAGGAGGGGCACCTGATGCAGGGTGGACATCTTATGCATCGTTATCTCTTGCTTCTAAAGGACATGGTGTTGATTTTTATGTACTAGGGTTACAAATATCAGGTATAGGTACACTGATTGGTGGTATTAACTTCCTTGTCACAATTATTAATATGCGTGCACCTGGAATGACATATATGCGTATGCCAATGTTTACATGGACAACATTTGTAACTTCTTCACTTATTTTATTTGCTTTCCCACCATTAACAGTGGGATTGGCACTACTTATGTTAGATCGCTTATTTGGCACAAGTTTCTTTAACCCAGCTTTAGGGGGGAACACGATTATATGGGAACATTTATTCTGGATCTTCGGTCACCCAGAAGTGTATATTCTTATCCTTCCAGCTTTCGGAATATTCTCAGAAATTTTCGCTACATTCTCTAAAAAACGACTATTTGGTTACTCATCTATGGTATTTGCAACGGTGTTAATTGGATTTTTAGGATTTATGGTATGGGCGCATCATATGTTTACAGTTGGTCTTGGACCTGTTGCGAACGCTATTTTCTCAGTTGCAACAATGGCAATTGCAGTTCCGACTGGTATTAAAATATTTAACTGGCTCTTTACAATGTGGGGTGGAAGTATCAGGTTTACAACGCCAATGATGTGGGCTGTTGCTTTTATTCCATCATTTGTAATGGGTGGTGTAACAGGGGTCATGCTTGCCTCGGCTCCAGCTGACTATCAATTCCATGATAACTATTTCGTTGTAGCGCATTTTCACTACGTAATCGTTGGTGGAGTTGTATTTGGACTATTAGCAGGTGCACATTATTATTGGCCACTTATGTTTAACAAAGTATTAAATGAAACCTTGGGGAAAATAACATTTTGGTTGTTCTTTATCGGCTTCCATTTAACATTCTTTATCCAGCATTTCCTTGGTTTAATTGGTATGCCACGTCGCTACTTTACGTATTTACCAGGCCAAGGATTAGAAACGGGGAACTTAATTAGTTCGATTGGTGCTGTATTTATGGGGCTAGGAACGATCGTTCTGTTATTTAATGTTGTGAAAACATCGTTGTCTAAAGAGAAAGCTGGCCGCGATCCGTGGGATGCTCGTACATTAGAATGGACAATGCCTGCACCTACACCAGAATACAATTTTAAACAATTACCATTCGTTCGCGGATTAGATCCGTTCTGGATTGAAAAACGTGAAGGGAATAAAGAAATAACACCAGCAGAGCCTGTTAGTGATATTCATATGCCAAACCCTTCATTTTCACCATTTGTTATATCTCTTGGATTATTTATAGCAGCATTTGGTGCGATGTACATGCAAGGTGGGAAAGATAAGTTTTGGTTATTGGTTGCAATTATTGGACTTATCATTACATTTGGTGCAATGTTCTTACGTTCAGTAATTGATGATCATGGTTATCATATTCATAAAGAAGATTTAGATGATAAGGGGGGCACGGCGTAATGCATGTAGAGGAAAAATTAACAAATGAAACGTTTCCAGCAGAGCCTGAAAAAGCAACCCTTGAGGGGAAAAATAAGTTTGTTGGATTTTGGCTATTTCTTGGAGGCGAAACTGTATTGTTCGCTTCCTTATTTGGCACATATTTAGCGTTGAAAAATTCTACAAACGGTGGCCCCACTTCTCAAGAAATGTTTCAAATGCCACTTGTCTTTATTATGACGATGCTTTTGTTAACAAGTAGTTTAACAAGCGTGTATGCGATGTATCATATGAAGAACTTTAACTTTAAGCAAATGCAGCTTTGGTTACTTGTTACAGTACTATTAGGATTAGGGTTTTTAGGGTTTGAGATTTATGAATTTTATCATTATACACACGAATTCAAACATACGATGAGAAGTAGTGCATTTGGTTCAGCGTTTTATGCGCTTGTTGGAACTCATGGATTACACGTATTGTTCGGATTATTATGGATCTTAACATTAGTTTTTCGGAATGCGAAGCGCGGGCTGAATTTATATAATGCTCCAAAGTTTTACGTTGCATCTATTTACTGGCACTTTATTGATGTAGTTTGGGTGTTTATTTTCACTGTAGTATACTTGATGGGAATGGTGGGATAAACAATGGCGATAAAGCAAACAAATACAAGTAACTCAAAAGTAGATCTTGTTTATCGTAGAAAAAAAAGTGCTGAGGAAATGAGACATCAAGTGATTACATTTGGTCTAATGATTTTCTTAACGATTGTAGCTTTTGTGGCAGTCGCTTATCCGAAAACATTTAGTCCTCTTTTCTCTGTACCATTTATTTTACTATTAGCTGTTGTTCAAGTAATATTTCAATTGTATTATTTCATGCATATGAGTCATAAGGGACATGAAGCAGCAACCTTTTTCTTATATTCTGGACTATTGATAGGGTTGTTAACCATTTTAGCTTTTATGACAATTGTTTGGGTTTAAAAAGTAAAGGATAGGGAGCTTGAAGTTATCTTCGCTCCCTTTTTCCTATGAGGGTAAGGAGTTCATATTGAAAGGGTGGGTGTAAAATGGGCAACTTATGGATATTTGGTTTTCAAGCTTTATGGAGCCCGATCTTTTTACTTTTTATGGTGTCTATCCTTATCTGTTACTTTCTTATTATCGGGCCGTATAGAAATCGGTTCGATAATGCAGAAAAGGTAAATAAAAAGCAAATGTTTTATTTTACGACTGGGATTATCCTGTTGTATCTTGTAAAAGGTGGGCCTATTGATTTACTTGGACATATTGTATTTAGTGCACATATGTTTGAAATGGCAGTGATGTACATCGCTGTACCACCATTATTGTTATTAGGGATTCCAGTTTGGTTATACACATATATTACCTCTTTCCGTTTTATCCAAGTGATATTGATTATGTTTACAAAACCGCTTATTGCTCTGTTTGTATTTAATGGATTATTTTCTATTTATCATTTACCTGTTGTTTTTGATGCTGTAAAGCAAAATCAAGTTGCTCATCCTATTTTTCTTGCTGTTTTATTTTTTACAGCAATGATGATGTGGTGGCCTATGCTAAATCCATTACCGGAGTATCAAACATTAAGTGAAATAAAGAAAATTGGTTACATGTTTGCGAACGGTGTATTATTGACACCAGCTTGTGCGCTAATCATATTTGCTAGTGAATCGTTGTTTGCTACATATACGGATCCGAGTGCGTGGATGAAAGCGATGGAGCTCTGTGTACCTGCAGGAACATTGAGTGATTTAAATATAACCGGACCAGAATTTTTACATTGGATGCCGATTGTGCAAGATCAACAAACAGGCGGTATCATTATGAAAATTGTCCAGGAAATAGTGTATGGTACAATTATTGGCTATGTGTTTTTTAAATGGGCACGTAAAGAACGTAAAAAAGATGAGGAGCAACTACAGAAAGTGCCTCCTTATTTGCAACCAAAATAAAGAAGGTGTATCACATGGATACACCTTCTTTACTATTCTATAACTGCAAATTCCTTTAGATTTTTTTCAATATTTTGCAAGAGTTGTTCGCTTTTTTGGATTACGTTTGTAGGGAAAACTTCATTTTCACCATATTCAACGCCATGTGGATAGTAATGTTTTCCTAACAATGGTGGAAGTAATTTAACTTGTGCATGGCGTCCTCCGATTTCCCCTTCTACCGCAAAGCCTTGTATCCGTAAATAATATACATCCTTCAATATTTCAAATTTATAGTCATATGTAACTCGCTCATAGTCCCACTGTCCAGCAAGTACAAAACGTTGATTTTGCATAACTTCCGTGAGCAGTGTAAAATCAATGGTCGCCCCTATAAGTTTTGAATTTGTAAATTGCATGGAATACCTCCTTATCTTTATTTGAAAACCTTTAATTTTATAATAGTATGAATAATAAGAAATCGCAATTCATATTGAGAGAAAAGGGAGAATCACGGCTTTTTTTATTTAAATATGATATAGTGAAAATAGTGCGGTACACACAAAAGAGAAGACAGGCATTTGTGTATATCTCAATTTTATGTTTGACCAGGAGGTATATTGTTTGAAGAAATTATTACGTATCGTAATGATTACGGTTTTTATTTTAGCTATTGATTTATACGGGAAATTACTCGTTTCGCAATATATATTACAGCCATCTCATTCTAAGCAGGAACATAAGATTGTTAAGAAAAAGAAACAGATAAATGAAGGATTTCCAGAGACAATCTCCCAATTAATAGGAGGGGATTCGGAAAGTTTATTAGCAAAATGGGGTGAACCAGCTCGAATCGAACCTTCTGCGTATGGTTACGAATGGTGGATTTATAATCAAGATTTATCACAATATGTGCAGTTTGGTGTTGCAGAACATAAAATTGTAACAGCTTATGTTGCTGGTAATAAAGTGGATGTAGTTCCATTTCGTATGGATGAAAAATATGAAGATGTCTATAAAAAAAATCCATTCTCACATGAAATTTCTTTGAAAAAAGGAAGAAACAGCTATCAATTTGAATTATCTGATACTGAAATTGCAGAACAACCACTTGTTTCGATAGAAGAAGATGGTTGGGCGCAGTTATACTTTGACCGATTCACACATAAACTTGTCGGAATTCGGTATATGGATGATGAGACATTGCTTCGACAAAGGCCGTATCAGCTTGTTTATTCTGGAGAGTTAGGGGCGGAGCAGCCAATTACTCCAGAGAAAATGACACAAATAGAACATGGCAATATGCAACAAATTCTAGATTTGACGAATATTATTCGTAGTCGTCATCAACTACCGTTACTAACATGGGATCAACAAACAGCTGAAGTGGCTTTTGGGCATAGCAAGGATATGAAAGAGAATAATTATTTTTCGCATGATTCGCCGGAATTTGGGACTTTAGGAGATCGATTACAACGTGGTCAAGTCGCATTTCAACTTGCAGGTGAAAATATAGCAGCACAGCATACTGATGGGATCGCTGCAGTACAAGGTTGGTTGAATAGTGAAGGACATCGGAAAAACTTGCTAAATGAACAATTTACTGGACTAGGTGTTGGAGTCTTCGATAAATTTTATACTCAAAATTTCATTAGAAAATAGGAAAAGGTGCATGAATCGTTTAAAAATAGGCGAACCATGCGCCTTTTTTTTCTTACAATATAGTAGATACATCTGAAGAGGTGAGGATTATGACAAAAACAAAAGGACCGTTACATCCTTCTGTTCAACAGTTTAAAGAGTTTGTAAACCATCACCCTAAAATGGTTCATGAAGTTCGAAATGGTCAAAAAACATGGCAACAATTTTATGAGGAATGGTATTTACTTGGAGAACAAGATGAAATGTGGAAGGTGTATAAAGCAGATGGAGAAACGATTTCTTCTCCAGCTCAAGAAAACAATGATGAAAAAGCCGTCGATTTGATGGGACAAATGCTTTCTTTTTTAAAAAAATTAGATGCAGAGCAAATGCAGCAACATCTAGCTAATGTAACGAGTGCCATTGGGAGTGTGCAACAGGTTATTCAGCAATTTCAAGGGAATCGTACACAACCTGAGCAAAGAACTTCTGAAAACAATCCATTTTTCTTTCGAAAAGATTAGGAGGAAAGAGGATGAGGGCAGAGCTTATGGAATTTATAAAAGCTGATGAAGATTTAGGGCGTTATATTCGTGAACAACCCCATTGGTATCGAAAATTATCACGTAATCCGGAGGAAAAGGAGGCATTTGAATTAGCTGCTTTACAGTATTATAAAAAGACAATCCCGGACAAAGTTGCAAAATTTCAAAATCAATTGGCGGTTGCTTCTATTATGATTGACATGTTTCAATATATGAAGCAGCAAAATGCAACGTAATTGGAAGGGAAAACTATGTCCGTCATGCGAAACTTTTGTTACAATAGAAAAGGATTATTGAAAAAAGGAGTTATAGCATGACGGAAATTTGTTTAGTACGACATGGACAAACTGATTGGAATTTTCAAGAGATTATTCAAGGGCGTGAAGACATTCCACTTAACGAAGTTGGGAAAAGGCAAGCAAGTCAAAGTGCAGCTGCGTTGCAATTGGACACATGGGATGTGATTATCAGCAGTCCCTTAATTAGAGCGCAGGAAACAGCTCAGATGATTAGTAACGCTGTTGGAATACATTCTATTCTTCTTGATGAGCGGTTTGTTGAACGGAATTTTGGCGAAGCTTCAGGGAAACCCGTTTCCACAGTTAGAGAGCTGATTGCAGAGGGAAATGTAGAAGGTATGGAGACAGATGGAGAGATTGTAAATCGTTGCTTTTCTGCATTGCAAGATGTTGCACAAGTACATGCAGGTAAGCGCGTTATTATCGTTGCACATTCACATGCGATAAAAGCAATTTTAAATGCAATCTCCCCTGATGAAATTACATTTAAAACTCCATTGAAAAATGCTTGCATTAGTTATGTAAAAGAGGAAAATGGAAGCTGGGATGTGCTACGATATAATATCGCGGAGCATATTTGCGTATAAGAAATTATGACGGATGATGGTTTTCGGTAATCGGACTTTTTACTTTATATTCAGATGGGATATTCAAATTAGTAGTTCGGTTTTAAATGTGTTATGATGGATACTCGGAGGTGTCTCTCATGATTGTAGCGACGCTTGAAAGCGTAATGATATTAGACGAGGCAGAACAGCTTGCAAAAGCGATTGTCTGTTCAGATATAGCAAAGGGTTATCGGGAATGTTATAAGGCGTTACAGGGAGATTTGGAAGCTCAAACATTAATTAGTCAATTTACAGCAATGAAAGAGCGATATGAAGAAGTGCAACGCTTTGGAAAATATCATCCTGATTATACTTTGGTTTCGAAAAATATGCGAGAATTAAAACGTTCTGTAGATTTGCATGAAAAGATAGCTGCTTTTAAAAAAGCAGAAAATGCTTTGCAAAAACTATTAGATGAAGTCAGTGTAGCGATTGGTTCCGAAGTATCATCTGCTATTAAAGTTCCTACTGGAAATCCGTTTTTTGATGCAGGTGGATGCGGAGGCGGTTGTGGCTCTGGTGGAAGTTGTGGTTGTAAAAAAACGGGGTGATGTGCCCCGTTTTTTAGAATATGGAAGAAAACGTATACAGAATTCGTTTAACAATGTACTATAATTTCACAAATTTCTGATTGATGTTTATAAGATACAAGAATATGAGTATATAAAAGGAGAAGATGGAGAAGATTATGTTCGGGCAACGACAAAGTATGATTGTTTATTTACATTCATTGAAACATGCCAAGATTTTAAGGAAATATGGTAATATTCATTACATATCAAAGCGTTTGAAATATGCAGTTGTATATTGTGATATGGAACAAATAGAGCATATGATACAAAAGCTAAATAAACTTCCTTTTGTGAAAAAAATTGAGCAGTCATATCGCCCATTTCTTAAAACGGAATTTGAAAATTCACGTCCGGATCGCGCGAAAGAATACGACTATAGTTAAAGAGAAAGACCCCCACTATTTTGGTGGGGGTCTTCTCGGTTTTTTCTTTTTAAAGAAAACGTCTCTTTTCTGCAGAACGTATGTTTGTTTTGGTGTATAATGATCTTATCAAATAAAATGAGGTGAGAACAGGTGAAGAAAGCATATTTTTCGAAACGGATCTATAAGGTAGATTTACCGCATGAAATGGTAGATGCATTGGCAGAGACAATCGAAACATTTAATCAGGCGAAGCGCTTTGCGTTTCAAATGATTGTTCGGGAAAAACGTTGGAACCGTAAGATATATACAGATAGTCTTCATCTCGTTCTCAAGCGGAAATTCGGCATCTCTATTCATTAATCCGCGGCTTTTACGATTGGTCGCCGAGGGTTAGGGTATAAAGAAAAAGTAGCTGGGGTGCTTCAGCCTTATATTCCAAAGAAAGATGCACATCACTGGAGCCATTGGCATCAATTAAACAATCGATTGGATATTGGCATGCATCATTTCTATCAGCTATACGATGTAGATCAACCGAAAGAAGTCTTACAAATCGAACGGTTACACTTGTTTGAAAATGAAAAGAAAAAACTAGCAAAACTATTTGCATGATAAAAAAGAGCAATTTGTCCTAGATTTTTACGCTTATTACTAGAGCAGATAACAAGTCTAGGAACTGGATGCATGACAAAGTGTTCTATCCTCGATATAAGAATAAAGTAGTTGTACCTATTTTGTTTGCCTTTCGTCGGAAGATAGAATGGGTCGTCTTACATTGCATACAGACACTACCGAACTCTATATTGTTGTATCCTCTTTGTTGAACGAGAGGAACTGTTTTTGTGAGGACAGAGACGGGAGAATCCCCCACCTTAAGCTCTTGTAGAGGTAGGTGAGGGTAGTTCAATTTAATAAAAATACAATGAGTATAAATTGCTATTGCATTGGAGGAATGAAATGATTCATTCGTAAAATGCCGATAAGGTGATTAAAATATAATTCTTTTTCTGGGAAAATTGTAGAAGGTTTTACAGTAAAAGAAGTAACGTTTTTTTCGATTTGTTCTGCTGTTTCCTCGAATAAAACGATTCGTTTACTTTTTGTACCTTCAAGTATAGGAATCCCTTCGCGGCATATATATAGCGGTTGGAAATCCCCAACCGTTGTAGGTTTAAGAACAACAACAAGTGAGCATACTTTTTTATCATTTTTTAAGGTTTCAAATTGTAACATATGTGATACACGATCTTTATTTGTCTTTGCAATCTCAAGTAATTCATATAAATCGGAGTAGCCTTCTCCTAGTTCAATAAAACGTTGAATCATATTATTTCCTCCTCTTTCTTTTACTGTATCACTTCGTTTTTAAAATGAAAAGCAGACAAAGAAAAAAAACCCTGCAAAGCAGGGCCCTTCTTATACTAGTATGTACTAGTAAGAAGGCAAAGGGAGAGGAGAAACCGGAGGAAGAACTTATGGGGAAACGTAAGTCTTCTCCGCGGTTGGCAACAACATCGAAGGTGATGTTGTTATATTTATTTATGTCCAATCTAAATGAAGATATACATAATGAATTTAAAATTTATCGTAGGCTTTTTATTTTTCTTTTTTTTATTTTATGATAGGATAAAAAAGATAAAGTGAAACTTGCGTTAGTAGAGAGGGATCTGACTCGCCAATAGCGAGATGAATATACATATGGGATACTGGAAAGTTATCATGTAATGATGACTTTTTTAACGAAATAAATTAGTTTTTCTTTTAATAGATAGCGGATTCGTTTATCCTTTAATGGAAAAACACCAAAAAAACAGTGAGGTTTGATAGCGGTTAACCAAACGAATATGCGTTTGTAATAATCGCTCGATAGATTGAAATAAAGGTAGTGACAGCAAATGAGAGTAGTTTCTGGAAAATGTAAAGGGCATCCGCTTAAGGCTGTGCCAGGTAATACAACGCGACCGACAACAGATAAGGTAAAAGAAGCCATCTTTAATATGATTGGTCCTTATTTCGAAGGAGGAATTGCCCTCGATTTGTTTGGAGGTAGTGGAGGGCTTGGGATTGAAGCGCTTAGCAGAGGGGTTGACAAAGCCATTTTTGTTGATCGGGATAATAAAGCGGTGAAGGTTATTCATCAAAATTTAGAAAGCTGTAGAGTACATGACCAAGCTGAAGTATATAGAAATGATGCAGAGCGCGCTTTGAAGGCGTTAATTAAACGTGAACTATCATTTGATCTCATACTGCTAGATCCACCATACAAAGATCAAAAAATCATTTCATTAATTAGTGTTATGGACCAACACGGATTATTGAACGAAGATGGATTGATTATGGCAGAACATGGGGATGATGTAGTCTTACCGGAAGCAATAGGGGGACTTGTAAAGGTAAGAGCAGAAAATTATGGTATGACAGCGATTTCCATTTATAAGCATGAAGGTGAGGGGACCGAATGACAAGCATAGCAATTTCTTCAGGGAGTTTTGATCCGATAACTCTTGGGCATTTGGATATTATTAAAAGAGGCGCAAAGGTGTTTGACGAAGTATATGTTGTCGTTTTAAACAATTCTTCCAAGAAACCGTTCTTTTCAGTAGAAGAGCGCCTAGAGCTAATTCGAGAAGCAACAAAAGATATTCCAAACGTAAAAGTTGATTCGCATAGCGGACTGTTAGTTGAATATGCAAAAATGCGTAATGCAAACGCAATTTTACGTGGTTTACGTGCAGTTTCTGATTTTGAATATGAGATGCAAATTACATCGATGAATCGTAAGTTAGACGAAAATATTGAAACCTTTTTTATTATGACAAATAATCAATATTCATTTTTAAGTTCGAGCATTGTGAAGGAAGTGGCTCGTTATGGTGGAAATGTAGCTGGTCTTGTTCCTTCTGTTGTAGAGCACGCTTTAAAAGAAAAGTTTCAAACCCCGTTAAGATGAACGGGGTTTTTCTTTGTTTATTATGCGTAAGAATAATAAAATAACATATAGATATAAACAAAATAGTGTAAAAGTAGGACCGTAGCGAAGCAATATTTCCCAAGTCGTTGCAAGAATAGAAGCATGGTTTGATAAAAAAACAGGGATATCTTGTTGATTTGGTGAAAAAGAATGTAATTTTTCATAAAGTGGTACCCAAAATATAAAAGTGTAAATTGGGGCGAGAATACTTTGGATAATTCTTGCAAAGAAATAGGGTTTAAAGCGAATATCAGTTTCGGCTAAAATACTCGCTACCTGAGCTTGGATAGAAAGGCCGCTAAATGCGAGGATAAAGCTCGTTACCATTGCTTGTTCAAGAATTGTAGTCTGATTGGTTTGGCTGATCATTTGGCTACCTAGTGTCATTTCAAAAAGTCCTGATAGGATGGGAATGCTAAAGTGTGGTGACAGTTGGAAGAATTTTAAAATATGTTGCATAATAAAAGCTAGTGCTGCCGTGAGTTGGAAGACAGTAATCATTTTATTTAAAACGGAGAATAAAATAATAAATCCACCAATCATGAGTAAAGTTTGAATAGAGGAGATAATGGCATCACCAAGTAGTTTTCCAATTGGTCTGTTCTCTTGTAAACGCGTCTCGTGGAGAATTGAAAAAGCGTGTTGTAAGGGACGTTTTTGAATGGATTGTTTTTCTTGTATGTAAGTATTGTTGTTTCCATAAAAACGCATAAGTAATCCGACAGTAAGGTTGCTAACATAATGTGCAGCAGCTAGTATGAAACCTAATTTAGGATTGTTAAAAAAGCCAATAGAAACAGCTCCAAAAATAAATAATGGATTTGAAGAGTTGGTAAATGATACGAGTCGTTCCGCTTCTATTTGCGTTAGCTGATTACTTTTCCGGAGTCTTGCGCTTAATTTGGCGCCCGCAGGGAAGCCGGAGGCCATTCCCATTGCCCAAACAAATCCGCCAATACCAGGCACACGAAAGAGCGGGCGCATAAGCGGTTCTAATATAATACCGATAAACTTTACAACACCTATACTAATTAAAAGCTCCGCAACGATAAAAAAAGGTAGTAGTGAAGGAAAGACAACTTCCCACCATATATTTAATCCGCGAATAGAAGATTGCAAAGCGGCTTGGGGGTGAAGTACGAGAGAAAATGTTAGAAATATCATCGTTATGGTGAGAAAAGCTGTTTTCCATTTTTCATACATTTTAACGTAGCCCCCTTTGTCCCAAAAAACGTTCATTTCAGTATACGTGGATACATGGTGAATTTAGACCATAAGTATGAAAAAGAGGATGAAAAAATTTAAAGGGTGAGAGAAATGAATGAACCAAAAATAGGCTTAGCTCTTGGATCTGGAGGTGCGAAAGGCTTTGCGCATGTCGGGGTGATTAAAGTGTTACGAGAGGCGAATATTCCCATTCATATGATTGCTGGAAGTAGTATGGGGGCGTTAATTGGGACATTTTATGCAGCGAGTTGCAACGTGGAGAGACTCTATCGAATGGCCACATTATTTAAACGAAAATACTATTTGGATTTTACTGTACCGAAAATGGGATTTATTTCTGGAAAACGGGTAAAAGATATGATTAAAATGTTTACATATAATAAAAATTTAGAAGAGTTAGATATCCCAACTGCAGTTGTGGCCACTGACATTTTAAAGGGGGAAAAAGTTGTATTTACAAGCGGTTCTATTGCTGATGCGGTGAGGGCGAGTATTTCTGTGCCAGGAGTGTTTGTACCTGAAAAAATAGATGGTCGTTTATTAGTGGATGGCGGAGTGATTGATCGCATCCCTGTATCCGTTGTTAAAGACTTAGGAGCTGATATTGTAATTGCTGTAGATGTATCTCCTATTAAGGTGAACGGAGAAGTTACATCCATTTATGATGTTATCATGCAGAGTATTGAGATTATGCAGCATGAACTTGTTGTTAATCGGCAAATTGCTTCAGACTTAATGATGCGCCCGGCAGTAGAACAGTTTAGTTCTCGTGCTTTTACCAATATCGAAGACATTATTCGAGTTGGAGAAGAAGAGGCCGAAAAACACATTCAGAAAATTTACTTATTAATTGAGCAGTGGAAGGAGAAAAATAATGTTTAAGCGTTTTCGTTTTATATATGCAATTTTAATTGGCGTTATATTAGCAATGTTGCTTGTCTATGTACGTCTACCATATTATGTAACAAAACCAGGTATGGCGGCGAAATTAGAACCATATGTACAAGTTGATGGTGGGAAGAAAGAGTCAGGTGATTTTATGCTCGTGACCGTTTCGATGGGGCCTGCGAATGTTGTAAATCTAATAGCTGCCCAATTTAATAAATATAATCACATTTCTAAAGCAGAGGAGATTTTGCAAAAAGGTGAGAGTGATGAAGAATATCAATTCCGCCAAGCGTATGCAATGAAAGATTCTCAAAACGCAGCCATTTATAATGCGTATAAGCGAGCAAATCGTTCAGTTTCCTTTCAAAACAAAGGGGTTTTAGTTGCTGGGATTGCGAAAAATATGTCCGCTGAAGGGAAATTAAAACTTGGGGATATAATTGTCGCTGTTGACGGTCAGCCTTTTGAAGCGATAGACCAATTTATTGCATATATGTCAGGTAAAAAAGAAGGGGATGTAGTAAATATTGAGTATATTCGTGGGGGGAAACGTTCTACAGAAAAACTAACGCTAAAACAAATTCCTGATGGCAAGGGACGTGTTGGTATTGGAGTTTCCATTGTTACTGAAAGGGACTTAGTAGTAGATCCAAAGGTGAAAATTGATTCACATGAAATTGGGGGACCATCAGCAGGATTAATGTTTACATTGGAAATCTATAATCAATTGACTGAAGAGGATATGACAAAAGGTCATGAGATTGCTGGAACGGGAACCATTAATGAAAAGGGAGAAGTTGGTCCGATTGGTGGTATTCAACAAAAAGTTGTAGCTGCTAGTGATGCGGGTGCAGAAATATTCTTTGCTCCAAATGAAAAAGGGGCACCGAAATCGAATTATAAAGATGCGCTTGAAGCAGCGAAAGATATAAAAACAAAGATGAAAATTGTACCAGTAGATACATTAGATGATGCGCTAGCGTATTTAGAAAAAATGTCAGAAAAAAAGTAAACCTCTCGCCCTAGAGAGGTTTTTTTATAAAAAATTATTCGTTGTTTCATCATACCGAATAGGATGCTGAGTTATATCTTTTTGTATACATTTTGTACGTAAAGGTTCTTGTAGCACTGAAAAATAAACAGCATTTGCTTTGCGCTCTATATCTAGAACGGGATGTTGAAATGTTTTCGTATGAGTAAGAAGCGGGAGCCCTAGATTTTTTTTTTGTTTCGAAATATAAGTTTGTCCTTTTTGTGACATACCAAGTAAACGGATATATGGTGCATGTTGCTCTATATGTGCCTTTTCCATTTCTTCTTTTGTTGTATTTGTTAAAATATGTGTACATACCCGTTGTAATCTAGTCCATGTATAACGTTTTGTTTTTAATGCTTCCATGAAAGTAAGAAATGAAGAGGTATTATGTATTTTTGATAAAATACGATGCTCCAATCCTTCCTCTACCTCATATATATGTTGTAAATCCTGGGAAGACATTGTCAAAAGTCTATATTTAAAAAATGAGAAATACTCCTCCCAACAATGCAGTGTATGATACGTTTGTTTATAGCTTTCTAAAAAAGATGCGGTACAATTGGGTACAAATGGATAAATGGTTGTGAATGAATCATTTTCACTAAATAATTGTTTGCGAATGCTAGTCGCACTTGCAATATGGTTATCTTGAAAGGTTTCGTCATGGTAATGAGATGCGAACCTTTCAATGGTATGTGCATGAATGGAACTTTTCTGAGAAAGAATCGCTTCAATGTAATGTAAGCCTAATATATTATTTGGCTGGGACATATCAACAGTATTGACGTCCGATAAGATGTGTGAGAAAGCTTGAGAAGTTGCTTTGGCATAGCTGTTTCCAGCATCCATAAATTGCTGCACAAGTTGATTGAAAGTATCTTTTTCCTTTTGGCGTAAAGAAATGGTATTATAGAAGTTTTGAACCTCTCCATCCTCACTGCCGAAGCAAATTTCAGAAACGCCAAGGGCATCTAAAATAGAAATAGCACCGTTAGCAAATGTTTCGGCTTTTTGTGTTGCGAATGTATAAGGGAGTTCAACAACAAGATCTATACCACCGGCTAGAGCCATCTTGGTTCGGAACCATTTTGATACGAGAGCTGGTTCACCACGTTGTAAAAATGATCCGCTCATGACAGCGATTGTAATGTCGGACTGTGTTAACTTTTTTGTTTGTTGCACATGATAAGCATGACCGTTATGAAAGGGGTTATATTCAACAATAATACCGCTTGCCTTTATGATAATCTCTCCTTTCGATGTAGCATCTTTTCTAAAAACATGATAATCTATATATTATTTCCTATAATGACTTCATTATAGTGTAAAGAAAAAACATTGACAAATATAAAATGGCTAGCTATAATTTTGTTTGTTGCCTTGAGGTGATATGATATGAAATGGTCCATCCATCAATTAAACAAATTGAGACATAAAGGATTGACATTGGATGAGATGGTAGATGTAAGTGAGCTAAAAGAAGTCGAGAAAGAAATTCGAGAAATTAATCCTGTCCATGTAACAGGTAGAGTTGATTTTGGCTCCAGTAAGTTTACGTTTCATCTACATATAACTGGAAGCATGGTTTTACCATGTTCTCGCTCTTTAGTAGATGTAACATTACCATTTGACATTAAAACAACTGAGGTGTTCCAAACTTCAGAAGAAGAGTATGAAACGGAAGCGGAAATCCATTACTTAGAAGGAGAAGTACTTGACTTACTCCCAATAATCAAGGAAAATATACTTTTGGAGATTCCAATGCAAATTTTCAGTGATGATGTTTCCGGTGGAGCACCAACGCAAGGTCAAGACTGGCAAGTGATTTCGGAAGAAAGCAAAGAAAAGCCTGTTGATCCAAGGTTAGCAGGACTTGCGAAGTTTTTTGACAAATAATCGGAAGACTGGTTCAGGCCTTCATATGAAAATAACTATTTCTTTTAAGGAGGTGGGAAGAATGGCTGTACCTTTTAGAAGAACTTCTAAAACAGTAAAAAGAAAGCGTCGTACGCATTTCAAATTATCAGTACCTGGTATGGTAGAGTGCCCAAGCTGTGGTGAAGCGAAATTAGCTCACCGTGTATGTAAAGCATGCGGTACTTACAAAGGTAAAGAAGTAATCAGCAAGTAATTGTGGAAATAAACGCAGAAGATATTCTTCTGTGTTTATTTTTTTTTGTATTATTCTTTATATGTTGGTATTCTATCTTTTCTAGTAACTGCATATGTTTAATAAAAAATGCATAAGGAGGACTAGAGGAATGGCGACAACAAGACAAGATGCATGGACTGATGATGAAGATTTACTTCTGGCAGAAGTGGTACTCCGGCATATTCGTGAAGGAGGAACCCAGCTTTCCGCATTTAAAGAGGTAGGTAGACATTTATCTCGTACACCTGCAGCATGCGGATTTAGGTGGAATTCTTACGTTAGAAAGCAGTATAAAGAACGTATTGAAGAGGCAAAACAAATTCGTAAGGTAGAGAATTATGTAGTAAGGCAACCAAAAGTGGTGGAGTTTTCTCCTACATCAATTACATTAGACGATGTTATTAACTTCTTACAAAAATATAAAGATGAAAAAGAATTAAAAGAATTACACCAAAAAATTGAATTGTTACAAAAGGAAAAGGAATGGCTTCTACAGCGTGTATCTGTATATGAAGAAGAGTATCGTACTTTGCTTGATTATATTGATCGAAAAAGAAGTGTGATGGTACTAGAAACAAAAGAAAGAGATACCATTCATGAGCATGAAACATTAGAAAAGGTGAAAAAATAAAAACAGCTGAATAACAGCTGTTTTTATTTTATGCGGATTCTTCATTTGTAACCGCATTCAAATTAGCTTCTGGATGCCAAATGTAAAATTCGCCATCAGTGGTTGATATTTGCCCGAAGTTTAGTTTCTCCCAAAATGCAGCGGATTGAATACGAGCTGTTGTTTTGATTGGAAATTGTAGTTGTTTTGCATAATTAACAAGCATTTGACCAAAACCCTGTTTTTGGAAGTTTGGTAACACTTCAAGTTTAGAGAGTTCTACGTAAGATCCAGTAATCTCAAGATTTAATTCACCATGTCTCCTCATGTACAAGCTCATACGTGCGATAAGGGATCCGCCGTAATAAATGCCGTAAAATGGGGACTCGCTATCATTTTCAATAATATTTGCTTGCAATTCTTCGAACATGGAGAGTTCTTGAGCGCCACAGCCCTTAAATTTTTTAAATTCGTCTAACGTTTTATAATTGATGAGCAAGCGCTCAACTTTTGGGAATGTCATTACAACACATCCTTTTCTCGTTTTGTAAAATAAAGAAAAGTATAAATATTTTCAATAATATTATAACTCATTTTTTCATTTTTATGAAGGAAATAGAATATTTCTTTCAGTATTTTTTTTGAGGATTTGCTACACTAGTCGTATGAAGGGAATTTATATATATTTATGAAATGTACTTTTAGTTGTTGAAATATAAATAAGATATACTCAATGTTATGATGAGTTATAGAGGGGAGGTAATCAGGAGGCTTCTAATTGATTACAGGATATCTTTCTTCTTTGTATTCGTTAGGAGATTCTGAGGGGATAGAGATGAAGATTGGGATTGTTGGTCCGGGAGCTATTGGTCTTCTTTTTGCATTTTATTTAAAAAAGAACAAACAGGATGTTACATTATTTACAAGAACGGTAGAACAGACTGAAAAGTTAATGCAGGAGGGGATAAGCTGTATTCGTAAGGGAAGAAAGGAAACGGTATTTCCGAATGTTACGCCATTAGAGAGTATTGTAGGTGAACAAATGGATTATACGTTTATTGCTGTAAAACAATATCATTTAGCGAATATACTTCCTTTCATAAAAGGACAAAGGAAGATTATCTTTTTGCAAAATGGAATGTCTCATCTGGATATATTACACGAAATAAAGTGTGAAAATGTAGCGGTGGGGATTGTGGAGCATGGGGCAAAAAAAGAAAATGAATATACAGTGCGCCATACAGGAGTAGGGGTTACGAAATTTGGAGTAGTAAATGGTGATTGGTCTCAATTTGAGGCACTATTGGATTGTTTTTCCTCAAAGTATTTTTCGGTGCAAGTAGAAGAAGATTGGAAACAAACAATGAGTTATAAACTTGTAATAAATGCCTGCATTAATCCACTAACAGCTTTATTTGGTATACAAAACGGAGAATTGCTATCGAATCCTTTTTTTTATAAAGTGATGGAGCAAATATTTCAGGAGGTCATGTTCCTTGTAGGGGAGGAAAAAAAAGAAGAGATGTGGCAATTGGTTTGTCATATATGTGAAACAACATCCAGTAATACATCCTCTATGTTAGCTGACGTAAAAGAGAATCGGGAAACGGAAATTGATGCTATTATTGGCTATGCGATAGAAGAAGCGAGGAAACAGCGAAAGCAAGTTCCCACACTGCAATTTTTATACAATTCAATAAAGGGATTAGAAGTATAAGAGATATTCTTTGCTTTTACATCAAACATTGACTACAATTTGGATTGGTGAGAGAACAGGATAGGAAAGGAAGAATTATATGGAGATAAAAGAAATCTCTGTTCCACTACAAGGTGTTGTGGCGGACTATATGAAGGGTAGAAAAGAAGTGCAGGCATTCTTCGATTATCCGTTGACAGAAGATGGATTCGGGCGGCGTCTGTATGATTTGCGTGATAAGAAGTTTTTCCGTCAGGACTTAGTGGCACATTTATTGGAATATAATACTAATTTACATGCTGGAGACCATACTCTTCGGAATATAGAGGCGCTAGCGGATGAAAATACATATGTTGTTGTTGGAGGACAACAAGCAGGACTATTAACAGGACCTCTTTATACTGTGCATAAAATTATTTCGATTTTACAGCTTGCAAAAGAAAAAGAAGCAAGTTTAGGAGTTCGTGTAGTTCCTGTTTTTTGGATTGCTGGTGAAGATCACGATATCGATGAAATTAATCATGTGTTTGTAACGAAAAATAAAAAAATAAAAAAGACGATTTTCCATGATCGTCATCCAAAAAAGGCAAGTGCATCTGAATCTGATCTTTCAATAGAAGACTGTAGAAAGTGGATTGAAGAAATTTTCAAAACATATCCGGAAACGAATTTTACAAAGGATGTATTACAGTTTGTTGAAGATGCTTTGCAGAATTCTCGTACATATGTAGATTTCTTTGCGCATCTTATTATGAAATTATTTGTAGATTCAGGATTGATTCTCGTTGATTCCCATCATCCAGCGTTAAGAAAGTTAGAAGTTTCTTTTTTTAAACAAATACTAAGTCGATATAAAGAAGTGCAAATGAGTCTTCAAAAACAACAGCAATTAGTAAAGGAACAAGGATATAAACCGATTATTGAAACAAAATCAAATGCAGTGCACATATTTATGCAAATTGATGAAGAGCGTGTGTTGTTAGAAGAAGAGAATGGGAAATTTGTTGGAAAAGATGGTATTTATTCATTTTCGTATGAAGAGTTGATAGCGGAAATGGAAAAAAGTCCGGAACGATTTAGTAATAATGTTGTAACAAGACCACTTATGCAAGAATATATATTTCCGACATTAGCGTTTATTGGAGGGCCTGGTGAAATTGCTTACTGGAGTGAATTGCAGCAAGTATTTCATGTGTTTGGTTTTCAGATGCCTCCGGTTGTTCCGAGACTCACAATTAGTTATATGGAACGCGATATTATAACAGATTTACATGATTTACAATTACAAGAGAGTGATCCATTTGTAAATGACATAGATATGCTACGTGAAGAGTGGCTTTCTAACCAAATAGAAGAACCAATTGACAATCAGTTTATAGAAGCGACAGAGAAAATCATGGATGTTCATACTTCTTTACAACAGTTTGTAAAAAAAATTGACCCGGGATTGCAGCAATTCGCTGAGAAAAATGAGCGGAAAATTAAAGAGCAAATTGAGTTGCTAGAAAGAATGTTAAAGCGAAATGTTGAGAAAAAACATGAAGTAGAGCTGAATAAATTTCGCCGTTTACAATACGCGCTCCGTCCGCTCGGTGCGCCGCAAGAACGGGTATGGAATATATGTTATTATTTAAATCGGTTTGGATTAGATTTTGTTGAACGAGTAATGAAGCAATCGTACTCTTGGAACGGGAACCATCATATTATAAAACTATAAAATCTTGCTCTTAGGAGCAGGATTTTATTTTTTGTATGTGGAATTAACTGTAAAGTGGTTTTTTCTGAATTATCTAACGAAATGTTCAGGAGTATGATATTTATAATAAAGCACATGTATATGACAAAATAGAACAAAATGTAAACGTATTATTGTGTTTTTCGACATGTTTTTATTTAATTTCCCGCAAAAAATGATAAAATTTAGTATATAATAAAGTGAAACTGCGATTTGTGGATACTAGATTTCCACTGACGCCAAGTTGGATGTGACATGTTTTCGTAGCATTAATTTCCCGACATATTGGGTGGTTTATTAGGAAGAAAAAGAGACATTCAACGTAATTATTTTGCAAAAAGTAGGTGCAACAATGTTTAAACACGTAACAGTTCTTTTAAAAGAAACAGTAGATGGTTTGGATATAAAACCAGGTGGTACATATGTAGATTGTACGCTAGGTGGTGGAGGACATAGTTCCTATTTATTATCCCAGCTAACGGAAGGGGGAAAATTAATTGCATTTGATCAAGATGAAATTGCGATTCAAAATGCAAAAGAAAGATTTTCTTCTTATGGTGATCAATTTATAACAGTGAAGAGTAATTTCCGCTATTTGTCAGAAAAGCTACATGAATTAGGAATAACAGAAGTAGATGGAATTTTATTTGATTTAGGTGTTTCATCCCCACAATTAGATACACCAGAACGTGGTTTTAGTTATCATCATGATGCGCCCTTAGATATGCGGATGGATCAAGATGCCCCATTAACGGCATATGATGTTGTAAACAACTGGTCATATGAACAACTCGTAAGAATCTTTTTCCAATATGGTGAAGAGAAGTTTTCAAAGCAAATTGCAAGGAAAATCGAAGCGTACCGCGAGAATAAGGCGATTGAAACGACAGGAGAGTTAGTAGAGCTAATTAAAGAAGGAATTCCTGCTCCAGCTCGTAGAACGGGTGGACATCCTGCAAAACGAGTGTTCCAAGCGATTCGAATTGCTGTAAATGATGAGTTGAAAGTATTCGAGGAGGCACTGGAATCTGCGATTGAAATGGTTAAGCCAGGTGGAAGAATCAGTGTTATTACGTTCCATTCATTAGAAGATCGTATTTGTAAAACAACATTTAAACGAAATAGTACAACACCACAGCTTCCTCCAGGATTACCAATTATCCCTGATGAGTTTAAGCCGAAACTAAAGCTCATTACAAGAAAACCGATTTTACCTTCTGATGAAGAATTAGAAGAAAATAATCGAGCGCGTTCTGCGAAGTTACGAATCGCTGAAAAACGATAAAAAGGAGAGAGAGGTATGACAAATTTAGCTGTAAAGTATAAACAACAACAAGTGCAAGAACAAGTGCAAGTACAATCTCAAGCTCCGCAGCAAAACGTACAACCAAAAGCGAAAACAAAAATTACAAGAATTGAAAAATTGTTGTATGTGGCTTTTATTGGCTTTTTATTATATGCTTGTGTGGCTTTTATTGGAAATAAAGCAGGCCTGTACCAAGTTGATGCGGAAGCAGCAAAAATAGAGAATGAAATTGTGGAAAAACAAAAAACGAACCAAGAATTACAAGCTGAAGTGGAAAAGTTAAGTCGCTATGAGCGTATCGCAGAAATCGCAAAAAAACACGGGCTAGAAATTAATGCGAATAATGTGAAAGGTTTACATTAATATAGTAGGTGTGAAGAAAATATGAAGACGAATATGAACAAAATTCATACCAATAAAGGAGCAGGTTACTTTATGATATTTTTCCTCCTGCTCTTTTTGCTGTTGTTAGCCCGATTCTTTTATATTCAAGCGACAGGAACAGTACATGGTCAAGACTTAAAGAAACTTGCACAAGACAAGCATAATAAAAATGGTGTACTTGAAGCGAATCGTGGAACGATTTATGATCAAAATGGACATGTGTTAGCGCAAGATGCGAACTCATACAAGATTGTTGCGAAACTAAAAGGTGAAAAACCTGTAAAAGATAAAGAGGATGCTGCAAAGAAAATTGCAGGTGTACTTGGGACAGGTGAAGATGAAATTTTAGCCACTTTAAACAAAGATAAGAGTCAGGTAGAGTTCGGAGCGCTGGGAAAGAACTTGACGAAAGAGAAGAAAGAGCAACTAGCAAGTCTTAAAATACCAGGTATTTCATTTGTTACAGAAAAAGCTAGAGTGTATCCAAATGGGGATTTCGCATCGTACGTGTTAGGTTATGCAAAACCTGATGATAAAGGAATTGCGGAGGGGAAATTTGGATTAGAAGAGAGTTTAGATAAGTATTTACGTGCATCTAATGGAAGTGTAGCATATACAGGAGATCGTAATGGTGTTTCTCTCGATGGTGGGAAGCAAAATGTAAAGCCACCGAAAAATGGAGAAAATGTATATTTAACAATTGATCAACGTATTCAAGGTTTTTTAGAAGATGCGATGAAAGCAGCTGATCAGCACTATGAACCTTCTATGCTAATTGGATTGGTTGCAGATCCGAAAACAGGAAAAATACTAGGAATGTCTAGTCGACCTAGCTATGACCCAAATAAGGGTGATATTCAATACTATTTGAATGATCCAATCGCAAATGCGTATGAGCCGGGGTCTACGATGAAAATTTTCACATTAGCTGCGGCGATTAATGAAGGTGTATATAATGGTCAAGAATATTACCAGTCAGGTACGTATCCAGTTGGAAATCGTAAAATAAAAGATCATAACGGTGGTGCAGGCTGGGGATCTATTACATTTGATGAAGGGGTTGAGCGTTCTTCTAACGTTGCATTTGCAATTTTAGGAGATCAAAAACTTGGTCCAGATCGTTTCCGTCAATATATTCATAAATTTGGATTGGATGAAAAGACTGGCATTGATTTACCTAAGGAAGGAAAAAATACAATTGTATTTGACCAGCAGATTCAACAGGTAACAACAGCATTCGGACAAGGCTCTACTGTAACACCGATGCAACTTGTACAAGCTGCAACCGCAATCGCAAATGGTGGGAAAATGATGAAACCTTATACCATCGAACGAATTGTAGATCCACTAACGAATAAAGTGGAATTAGAGCATAAACCTGAAGAAGTGGGACAACCAGTTACAAAAGAAACAGCAGAACAAGTAAGACAATTGTTAGAACGCGTTGTTACCTCACCAAAAGGAACAGGGAATGCGTATAAAATCGATGGATACTCTGTTGGTGGTAAAACAGGAACAGCACAAATTCCGGATGGAAAAGGTGGATATATGACTGGAAAAGAAAACTATATTTTCTCATTCCTTGGTATGGCACCAATGGACGATCCGCAATTAATTGTTTACTTTGCAATTAAGCAGCCGAAATTAAAAGATAATGAATACGGGGCACAACCTCTCGCGGAAATGTTTAAATCTGTAACGAAAAATAGTTTAGAGTATTTGAAAATTAAACCGAATCAAGTGAAAGATTCGAAGAAATATGTGAAAGAGCAACAGGCGGTTGTTCCAGAGGTAACCGGAAAAACAATGGAAGAGGCAAAAGCAACGTTAGAAAAAGCCAAATTCCGTCCGATTATAGTAGGTGAAGGAAAAGTAAAACAACAGGTACCAAAAGCGACTGAAAAAACATTGAAGGGAGATCGAGTCTTCTTAGTAGGAGATAAACCGTTGATGCCAAATATACAAGGATGGGCACTTCGGGATGTAATGAATTTAGCGAAAACGTTAAATCTTAATTTGAAGCCATCTGGTACAGGATATGTGACAGAACAAAGTGTGGCGGAAGGAACGCCGTTACAAGCAGGTACGGAATTAGCTGTAACACTTGTACCACCGCTTGAGCCACAGCAAGAGGCAGAAAAGCCATAGAATGTTCTAGGTGCATAATGTAAGAAGTCCAAGAGGTTCTATTCGAATAGGTACAAGCATATATTGGAACAAGCTAGGCGTAAAGGAGGCTTGTTCCAATATGCGTGTATCGAATGTAACAGTTAGAAAGCGACTTATTTTTATACTTATATCAGGTATACTCATTTTTACAATTATTGATATTCGTCTTGGATACGTACAGTTTTTTCTTGGGAATATGTTAACAGATCGTGCAAAGGATTCGTGGAGTCGTAATATTACTTTCGAACCTGAACGAGGAAAAATTTTAGATCGAAATGGTGTGGAGCTTGCAACGAATAAAAGTGCACCAACTGTCTTTGTTGTACCAAGGCAAATTGAAAAACCAGCAGAGACTGCAGAGAAGTTAGCTGCAGTTTTAGGTGTGGAAAAAGAGGAAATTTATAAACGGGTTACAAAAAAAGAGTCCATTGTAAGATTGGATAAGGGCGGAAGGAAAATTTCTCATGATAAAGCAAAGGAAGTACGTGCTTTAAGTTTAAAAGGTGTTTATATTGCTGAAGATTCCATTCGGTATTATCCGTTCGGAAAATATTTATCGCATGTACTAGGGTTTGCTGGTAGTGACAATCAGGGGCTTATGGGACTTGAGTCGTATTATGATAAAGAGCTAAATGGTGATAAAGGGCATGTGCGCTTTTTTGCAGATGCGAAAGGGCAAAGGATGCCGAATGTTGGAGATGATTTCAAAAAACCAGAGGCAGGCTTAGATTTAAAATTAACAATCGATTCTCGAATCAATACGATTATAGAGAGAGAAATGAATATCGCAGATTCTACGTATAATCCAGATGGTATGATCGCAATCGCGATGAACCCGAAAAATGGTGAAATTTTAGGAATGTCAAGTCGCCCAAGTTTCGATCCCGCGGATTTTCAGAGTGTTTCACCAGAAGTGTTTAATCGAAACTTGCCTGTATGGAGTACATATGAGCCGGGATCGACTTTTAAAATCATTACACTTGCGGCTGCTTTAAATGAAAAATTAGTAGACTTGGAGAAAGATACGTTTTATGATGATGGAGCAGCTGAAGTTGGAGGCGCTAGGCTACGTTGTTGGAAAGCTGGTGGCCACGGTAGTCAAACGTTTTTAGAAGTTGTTCAAAATTCTTGTAACCCAGGTTTTATTGAGCTTGGGGACCGCCTTGGAAAAGAAAAGTTATTCCAATACATTCGTGATTTTGGTTTTGGACAGAAGACAGGGATTGACTTGCAAGGAGAAGGAAAAGGGATTTTATTCAACTTAGATAAGGTTGGTCCGGTTGAACAGGCGACGACTTCTTTTGGGCAAGGGGTTTCTGTTACACCGATCCAACAAGTTGCAGCGGTAGCGGCAGCTGTAAATGGTGGGACATTATACCAGCCGTATATTGCGAAAGAATTTGTTGATCCATCGAATAATCAAGTTGTAAGAAAGAAAACACCGGTCGAGAAAAGAAAAGTTATTTCCAAGGAAACATCGGAAAAAGTTCGTTATGCGTTAGAAAATGTTGTAGCGAAAGGTTCTGGTAAAGGTGCATATATTGATGGTTATCGTGTTGGTGGAAAAACAGGAACTGCCCAAAAAGTAAAAGACGGAAAATATTTAGATAATAACTATATTGTATCTTTTATTGGGTTTGCTCCAGCAGATGACCCACAAATCGTTGTGTATGTTGCGGTGGATAATCCAAAAGGAGTTACTCAATTTGGTGGTGTTGTTGCTGCGCCAATTGTAGGAAATATTCTTCGTGATGTGCTTCCTGTGATGGGAGTAGAGCCACGCAAGGAGCAGGTTGAAAGGGAATATAAATGGGGCGATACACCTACAATAGAAGTTCCGGATTTAATCGGGATGAAGAAAAAAGATTTGCAAACGCAGCTTGTAGATTTGCAGCTCGATGTAAGTGGTGAGGGAGACAAAGTAATTAAACAATCACCAGAAGCTGGTGCCAAAGTAAAGGAAGGATCAAAAATTAGGATTTACTTTGGTAATTAAAAGTCAGAGATTGTGTTTTGTGATACAATTGGTGGAAGTTGAGTTAATATATAATCTCTGTTTTCATAGAAATTTATTTTCTATGAAAACAGATTATATTGCTCTTGAACATAAAAAATAAAGAATTTATCAGCTGAGGTATTATATGATGCACTGATAAACGAGTCTGATTTTTCGGGCTCTCAGCAAATGCTTCCTTCTTCAATTTTTAGCGAATGAAGGATAGGAAGAATTACTTATTAAGTAAGAGATAAATAAACAATGTAGAGAGGGTTTAGTGAAATGAAGTTGCACACACTTGTATCATGTTTGCATGATTTTCCAGTTGTTCCAAAAGAAAATCCAGAAATTACATCCATTGAAGCAGATTCACGTAAAGTGACAAATGGAAGCTTATTTGTATGTATGAAAGGGTATACGGTTGATAGCCATGATTTTGCTAAGCAAGCAGCCGCGCAAGGTGCGGCTGCTATTGTTGCGGAAAGACCGATTGATGTTGACGTTCCAGTTGTACTTGTGAAAAATACCTATCGTTCTTTAGCGGTTTTAGCTGATTATTTTTACGGACAGCCAACGCATAAATTACACTTGATTGGGATTACAGGTACAAATGGAAAGACAACAACATCGCATATTATGGATGAAATTATGCGGGCACACGGTCATAAAACAGGGCTAATTGGAACAATTAATATGAAAATCGGTGATGAAACATTCGAGGTGAAAAATACAACGCCAGATGCACTGACACTTCAGCAAACGTTTCGCCGTATGGTTGAGCAAAATGTAAATAGCGCAGTAATGGAAGTTTCTTCACATGCATTAAGTCTTGGCCGTGTACACGGTTGTGATTATGATGTAGCTGTATTTACAAATTTAACACAAGATCATTTAGATTATCATAAAACGATGGAAGAATATAAGCATGCAAAAGGCTTGCTTTTTGCTCAGCTTGGTAATAGCTATCATCATAACCGTGAAAAGTACGCTGTGTTAAACAGTGATGATCCAGTAACAGAAGAGTATATGAGAAGTACTGCGGCTACGGTTATTACGTATGGAATTGATACACATAGCGATATTATGGCAAAAGATATTGTGATGACGAGTGGTGGAACAACATTTACCCTTGTTACGCCAAGTGAAAGTGTAAATATTACGATGAAGTTAATTGGAAAGTTTAACGTATACAATGTTTTAGCAGCAATAGCCGCTACTCTTGTGTCTGGTGTAACTTTGCAAACGATTATTCATGTTGTGACGAATTTAACTGGAGTTCCAGGCCGCTTTGAAGTTGTGGACGGGGGGCAAGATTATACGGTTATTGTCGATTATGCACATACTCCAGATAGTTTAGAAAATGTGTTAACAACAGCGAAACAATTTGCAAAAGGGAATGTGTATTGTATTGTTGGTTGCGGCGGTGATCGTGATCGGACGAAAAGGCCAATTATGGCTGGTGTCGCTACAGAATATGCAACACACGCAATCTTGACTTCAGATAACCCAAGAAGTGAAGATCCACAAGCGATTTTGGATGATATGTTAGCAGGTGCAAAAGGAAATAATTATGAAGTCATTGTTGATCGAAAAGAAGCGATTTTCCATGGGGTTTCAGAAGCGAAGGCAGAAGATATTATTATCATTGCTGGAAAAGGGCATGAAACGTATCAAATTATTGGCAAAGAAGTACATCATTTTGACGATCGTGAAATTGCGAAAGAGGCAATCACTGAGCGTTTAAACAACAAAGAGTAACAACATGAGAGGGGGACTACATGTGCTTGAACAAGGTTTATTAGTAACGGCTGGGGTAGCTTTCTTAATTTCTGTTGCCCTTTCGCCATTGTTTATTCCAATTTTACGTAGGTTAAAGTTTGGGCAAAGTATTCGTGATGAAGGGCCAAAATCACATCAAAAGAAATCGGGAACACCAACGATGGGTGGTATTGTCATTTATGTGTCTATGATGGTGACAACACTTATCATGGCAATTAAATTTAAACATTTAAATACGGAAGTATCATTATTATTATTAGTTACATTTGGTTATGGATTGATTGGTTTTTTAGATGACTATATAAAAGTTGTTAAAAAAAGAAATCTTGGTTTAACATCAAAACAAAAATTAATCGGTCAGCTAGTTATTGCAATTGCATTCTTTGTAATTGCAAAAGGGCAGGGATTTGATACACATTTAATGATTCCAGGAACCGAAATTAAATTTGATTTACACTGGGCATATTTTATCCTTGTGCTATTTATGCTTATTGGTGGATCAAATGCAGTCAATTTAACAGATGGTTTAGATGGATTGTTATCAGGAACAGCCGCAATTGCATTTGGAGCATTTGGCATTATTGCAGTTGCTCAAGATCAATATGCCGTAGCTATTTTCTGTATGGCAGTTGTAGGAGCGGTACTTGGATTCTTAGTGTTTAATGCAAATCCAGCTAAAGTGTTTATGGGAGATACAGGTTCCCTTGCTTTAGGTGGTGCAATAGCTGCCGTAGCTATTTTATTAAAGCAAGAATTATTACTTGTTGTAATTGGCGGCGTATTTGTAATGGAAACTTTGTCTGTTATTATTCAAGTTATTTCATTTAAAACGACAGGAAAACGTGTTTTTAAAATGAGTCCACTGCATCATCATTACGAATTATGTGGCTGGTCAGAATGGCGTGTTGTTGTAACATTCTGGTCTGTAGGATTTTTATTGGCAGTATTAGGAATTTATATCGGGGTGTGGATGTAATTGAAAACTGTAACTGACTATCAAAATAAAAATATTCTTGTATTAGGTATTGCAAAAAGTGGCTATGCAGCAGCAACTTTATTAAAAAGCTTAGGTGCAAATGTTATTGTAAATGACGGAAAACCGTTAGCAAATAATGTATTAGCTGCAGAATTGCAAGCAAAAGGAATGGACGTTGTATGCGGTGGTCATCCACTAGAGTTGTTAGAAAGAAATATTTCACTTGTTGTAAAAAATCCAGGGATTCCATATTCCAATCCACTACTGGTTGCAGCGAAAGAAAAACAGATTCCAATTGTGACAGAAGTGGAGCTTGCATATCGTATTTCAGAAGCACCGTTTGTTGGAATTACGGGGTCAAATGGAAAAACAACAACGACAACACTAACGTTTGAAATGTTGAAAGAAGGACAAAAACATCCTGTTATTGCTGGAAACATAGGTACCGTAGCATGTGAAGTCGCGCAAGCAGCGAAAGAAAATGAAGTAGTTGTTACAGAACTTTCATCATTCCAGCTAATGGGAGTGGAAACATTCCAGCCTAAAATTGCAGCATTTTTAAATCTGTTCGAGGCTCACTTAGATTATCATGGTACAAAAAAAGAGTATGGTTTAGCAAAAGCGAATATTTTTAAAAGCCAAACTGAAGCTGATTATAGTGTAATTAATGCTGATGATGTAGATGTAATGGCGTTATCAGCAAATAGTAAAGGACAAAAAGTATTATTTTCGGCTACTAAGGTAATTGAAGATGGTGCATGTATTAGAGACGGTGCTCTTTATTTTAAAGGTGAGAAAATCGTTGAAGTTCAAGATATCGTTTTACCGGGTAAACATAATTTAGAAAATATTCTAGCTGCTATGAGTATTGCTAAATTGCTAGGGGTAGAAAATGAGGCAATTATTGCCGTATTAAAACGCTTTACAGGTGTAAAACATCGTTTAGAATATGTAACAACAATTAATAATCGTAAGTTTTATAATGATTCAAAAGCAACAAACATGTTAGCAACAGAAAAGGCGCTATCAGCATTTACGCAGCCTGTTATTTTGTTAGCAGGTGGGCTTGATCGAGGAAATGAATTCGATGATTTAATTCCATATTTTGAACATGTAAAAGCGATATTAACATATGGACAAACAGCACCTAAGTTAGTAAGGGCAGCTGAAAAAGCAGGGATAGATATTATTGAAAGTGTCGATAATTTAGAAGAGGCTGTAGAAAGAGCGTATTCTCATTCTACAGATGGAGATGTAATTCTTCTTTCGCCAGCTTGTGCAAGCTGGGATCAATTTAAAACATTTGAAGAAAGAGGAGACATTTTTATACAAGCTGTGCATAAACTTATATAAAGTAAACAAAACATCAGTAGGTTAACACCTACTGATGTTTTGTTACATAGAAGAAAAAAGCTTCTTCAAAAAAGGTGGTGCTCATTGCCAATGAAGAAAACGCCTGATTTTATTTTAATTATCGTAACACTTTTGTTGTTAACAATTGGAATGATTATGGTCTACAGTGCAAGTGCTGTCTGGGCTTCCTATAAGATGGGGGATTCATTCTTTTTTGCAAAACGACAGCTATTATTTGCGGTACTTGGTGTAGCTGCCATGTTTTTTATTATGAAAATTGACTACTGGACATGGCGTACTTATTCGAAAGTGATTTTGCTCATTTGTTTTATCCTTCTCATTCTTGTCTTAATCCCTGGAGTTGGACTTGTTCGAGGGGGAGCGCGAAGCTGGATTGGGATTGGAGCATTTTCGATTCAACCGTCAGAATTTATGAAATTTGCGATGATTATTTTTTTAGCTAAATTTTTAGCGGAAAGACAAAAATTGATTACATCTTTTAAAAAGGGGCTACTTCCAGCACTTGGTTTTGTATTTGTTGCATTTGGAATGATTATGTTACAACCAGATCTTGGAACAGGAACAGTAATGGTTGGGACATGTATCATAATGATTTTTGTTTCAGGAGCACGCATTTTTCATTTTGCAATGCTAGGGCTAATAGGAGTAGCGGGATTTGTTGGATTAATTGCATCGGCACCATATCGAATGAAACGTATTACGTCTTATTTGGATCCGTGGTCAGACCCACTTGGGAGTGGATTTCAGATTATTCAATCGTTACTTGCGATTGGCCCCGGTGGTTTGTTTGGGCTAGGACTTGGACAAAGTAGACAAAAATTTCTTTATTTACCCGAGCCGCAAACAGATTTTATTTTTGCGATTTTATCCGAAGAATTAGGTTTTATTGGTGGGTCGTTTGTGTTATTATTATTTAGTCTGTTATTATGGCGTGGGATTCGTATAGCATTAGGAGCGCCTGATTTATATGGTACGTTTTTGGCAGTAGGTATTGTGGCGATGATTGCGATTCAAGTGATGATTAATGTTGGTGTTGTAACAGGACTAATGCCTGTTACAGGAATTACTTTGCCATTTTTAAGTTATGGTGGGTCGAGTTTGACCTTAATGCTAATGGCAGTTGGCGTATTATTGAATATAAGTCGTCATTCTCGCTACTAAACCCTGTTTATAAGACAGGGTTTTTCGTGTGTAGAAAACGGAAAATATATTATAAATATATGAATATATAAAATTGAATTTAGAACAGAGAAGCGGAGGAATTTGTAGTGCGAGTATTAGTTAGTGGTGGTGGCACGGGAGGTCATATATATCCAGCTCTTGCGTTAATTAGAGAAATAAAAAAACTACATCCTGAAGCAAGATTTCTATACATTGGTACGGAAAATGGATTAGAAAGTACAATTGTTCCAAAAGCAGGGATACCATTTCAATCGATTGTCATTAGTGGATTTAAACGGAAAATATCCCTTGATAATGTAAAAACAGTGATGCGTTTTCTAAAAGGTGTACAAGATAGTAAACGATATATTCGTCGCTTCAATCCAGATGTTGTAATTGGTACAGGAGGCTATGTATGTGGTCCAGTCGTTTATGCGGCGGCGAAATTAGGGATTCCTACAATTGTACATGAACAAAATAGTGTACCTGGTGTAACCAATAAATTTTTAAGTCGCTATGTGGATAAGGTAGCTGTTTGTTTTGAAGCGGCATCTGAACATTTCCCAAAGTCGAAAGTTGTCATGACAGGAAATCCGCGTGCATCAGAAGTAATGAACCAAAATGGCATGAAAGGGAAGCGTTCTGTTGGATTATCTCTTTCTAAAAAATCTGTGCTTATTTTTGGTGGAAGTCGCGGGGCAAGACCGATTAATGATGCGTTTGTGGCAGCAATTGAACAATTTGGTAACAAAAATTATGAAGTATTGTATATCACAGGTGAAGTGCATTATGATAAAGTCATGGAGGCTATAAAACAAAAAGGGAATCCGGATAATGTAATCATTAAACCATTTATTCATAATATGCCAGAGGTACTTACTGGTGTGGATCTTGTCGTTTCACGTGCTGGTGCTACAACATTAGCAGAGTTAACAGCGTTAGGAAAACCAAGTATTTTAATTCCGAGTCCTTATGTGACAAATAATCATCAAGAGAAAAACGCGAGATCTGTTGTCGATAAGGGAGCAGCAAAAATGCTTCTTGAAAAAGATTTAACTGCTGAAGCTCTTCTTCATGATATTGATGAAATTCTATTAAATACACAAACATTACAAAACATGAAACTAGCTGCTACGCAGTTAGGAATTCCGGATGCAGCAAATAAGTTATTTGAAGTAATGAAAAAACTTGTACAAAATAACGTTAGGTGAATGCCCTGCATACTACTGTAATACGGAGATTTAATATGGGGGAGATCATCATGAAACAATTAGCAAAGGAACTTATCGAAGCAGAAGTTGGTAAAGTGTTAGAAAATGAAGCGTTAGCTCGTTATACAACTATGAAAATAGGTGGGCCAGCTGATATTCTAATCGTGCCAAGTAGTGTTGCTGGTGTGGAGGATACTTTAGATTTAGTAAAGAAATATAACACAAAGTGGACAGCAATTGGACGTGGTTCTAATCTTCTAGTATCTGATAAAGGTATTGAAGGTGTTGTAATTCGTTTAGGAGAAGGATTAGATCACTTAGAAGTAGAAGGAACTACTGTACGAGTTGGAGGAGGATATCCTCTTATTAAGTTGTCAACACTACTTAGTCGCCAAGGTCTAGCTGGATTAGAGTTTGCTAGTGGTATCCCAGGAAGTGTTGGTGGAGCAGTATATATGAATGCCGGTGCACATAAATCAGATATGTCAGAAATTTTGATGAGCGCGCGTATTATGTTTGAAGATGGTACAATGAAGTGGTTAACAAAAGAAGAGATGGGATTTTCTTATCGTACTTCTGTTTTACAAACAAAGCGTCCTGGCATTGTAGTAGAAGCAAAATTGCAGTTGAAAGAAGGAAATCGTGAAGAAATAGTTGGTGTAATGCAAAAGAATAAAGACTATCGTCGTGAAACTCAGCCATGGAATCATCCTTGTGCCGGTAGTATATTTAGAAATCCACTACCAAATTTCGCTGGAGATTTAGTCGAAAAGGCAGGTCTACGTGGTCATCAAATTGGCGGTGCGAAAATTTCCGAAATGCATGGAAACTTTATTGTCAATGCAGGATCTGCATCAGCACAAGATGTGCTGGATTTAATTGCATTTGTCAAAAAAACAATTAAAGAAAAATTTGGTGTAGATATGCATACGGAAGTGGAAATTATCGGAAGATAGCTGTTATTTGTTCCGCTCATTATCATTTATGGTATAATAAGAAGATAAGAACGGCATGCGTAACATGCCGTTCTTTATGTTACATAGGGGGATCGTACATGAAAAATAGTAAAGTGATTAAACTACAAGATCGTGTACCAAAACTAAAGAATCAAAAAAAGAAGAATAAAAAACCTGTCAATCAGAGATTAATTTTATATGTATCGATTTTATTTTTATTAGTACTTTTTTTAATTTATTTTCGGTCTCCACTTAGTAATATAAAAAAGATAAGTGTTCTAGGAAATCATTATATGACAGATGAACAAGTCATGAAGGAATCTGGAGTTACATATGACACGAGTTATTTTCGAGTGACAGCACATAAGGCTGAAGAGAATTTAACAAAACGAAATGAAATTAAGAAAGTAAATGTCAAAAAACGTTTTCCAAATAAAATTGACATTCACATTGAAGAGTATGTAACGATAGGTTATATAAACAAAGGTGGAAAGTTACAGCCACTTCTAGAAAATGGTAAAACACTTGACGTGCTTCCGAACGGGAAATTACCTGTCGCAGCTCCGATTTTTGAACCATTTAAAGAAGAGAAAATGAAAGAGTTAATTGAAGAGCTAGAAAAATTAACTCCGACTATTCTCAGATCTATTTCTGAAATTCATTATGCTCCAACGAATTCAAATGAAGACCATCTTACTTTGTATATGAATGAAGGTTATGAAGTGAGTACAACTATACAAGATTTTGCGAAGCGTATGGAAGCATATCCACTTATTATAAAAAATATAGAGTCGGGTAGAAAAGCCCTAATTGATTTAGAAGTTGGCGCATACTTTAAATATTTAGATAATGAAGAAAAAAAGCAGTAGAGTAGTAGTTTTATTTCTTTTCAAATACAATAACGACAAGTGTGTTTTTCTATGTGTAAATTTCATTACAATTATGATTAATTTGGTGAAAAATAACTAGATTTTCTTCGATTCATGCTAGGATTGGTACAAGTTTAGCTTTTCTATGAGTACATCTTAGTGTAGACTTATATTTGGCGATAATCTTTGCATTTGAAATCGAGTTATTTCAAAGATAAAGCAGTCATTCACAGATTACTGTGATTGCAATAAGTGAATGTTAAATAAAAATAAGAAAAATATAGGGTTAAAAAAGGGAAACGCATAAAGACGTTGAATATTTTTCTTATAAATAGTAAAGCTGCGATTGTTGTTCCATATATTGACCTGTATGGTATAAATAAAGAAGGAGGTGCCAAAGAATGAACAGCAATGAAATATATGTTAGTCTTGACATCGGTACATCCAATGTTAAAGTCATCATTGGTGAAATGGTTAATGATGGTTTAAACATTATTGGTGTTGGAAACGTAAAATCAAATGGTTTGAAAAAGGGCTCCATAGTTGACATAGACGAAACTGTTCGATCAATCAAAAAAGCAATTGAACAAGCTGAGCGTATGGTGGGAATTCACATTGAACAAGTTGTTGTAGGTGTGAATGCAAATCAGGTGCAGCTTCTTCCTTGTCATGGAGTTGTCGCTGTTTCAAATGAAGATCGTGAAATTGGAAATGAAGATGTCTTACGCGTTCTGGATGCAGCACAAGTTGTATCAATTGCTCCTGAACGTGAATTTATTGATGTGGTGCCTCGACAATTCATAGTAGACGGTCTTGATGAGATTAACGATCCACGCGGGATGATTGGTGTAAGATTAGAAATGGAAGGCACGTTAATTACAGGCTCAAGAACGTTATTACATAATTTACTACGTTGTGTGGAAAAAGCGGGCCTTGAAATTGTTGATATTTGTCTGCAACCTTTAGCAGCTGCAACGGTTGCTTTATCTTCTGATGAGAAAAATAGAGGTGTAGCCCTTGTTGATATTGGCGGAGGATCTACAACCTTATCGATTTTTCAAGATGGAGAGTTACAAGCAACAAGTGTATTGCCTTTAGGTGGAGATCATATAACGAAGGATATCGCTATAGGACTTAAAACTTCAACTGAAAGTGCGGATCAAATTAAGCTGAAATATGGACATGCTTTTTATGATACTGCATCTGAAGAAGAAGTGTTTACGGTTCCTATTATGGGAAGCGATCAAACAGAACAATATTCACAACTAGAGTTATCTGATATTATTGAGGCACGTGTAGAGGAAATCTTGATGTTTGTTCAAGAAGAGGTCCAGAAGCTAGGAGTAAAACAAGTAGCGTCTGGTTATGTACTTACTGGTGGGATTGCTTCTATGCCGGGTGTTCTTGATCTTGCATATGATATTTTACATGAAAATGTTCGTATAGCCACTCCAGATTATATTGGCGTTCGTGAACCACAGTATACAATTGGAGTCGGATTAATTAAACATTCTTATCAAAAAGCGAAATTGCGCGGAAAAAATGTTCAGGAAAAGGAAGAGCATTTTGAACCTGTACCAGCACCAATGCCGGTACAGCAGCAACCTGTAAAACAAACAACGCGTAAGCAAAGCAAAAATAATGAAGACAATGAGCGTATGATGTCAAAAGTAAAACGTGTATTCCGCTATTTATGGGATTAAAATTGCACACGAAAAATGAGGTTCTAGGGGGATTTCGACATGTTAGAGTTTGATACTACTCAAGATCAATTAGCGAGCATAAAAGTTATCGGTGTCGGCGGTGGCGGAAATAACGCTGTAAACCGTATGATTGAGCACGGTGTACAAGGTGTGGATTTCATTGCTGTGAACACTGATGCGCAAGCATTAAATTTATCAAAAGCTGAAACGAAAATGCAAATTGGCGGAAAATTAACGCGTGGACTTGGTGCCGGCGCAAATCCTGAGGTAGGGAAAAAAGCCGCTGAAGAAAGTAAAGAACAAATCCAAGAAGCACTTCGTGGTGCAGATATGGTCTTTGTAACAGCTGGTATGGGCGGTGGAACTGGTACGGGTGCAGCTCCAGTTATTGCACAAATCGCAAAAGAACTAGGCGCGTTAACAGTTGGTGTTGTAACACGTCCATTTACATTTGAAGGTCGCAAACGTGCGACGCAAGCTATATCTGGGATTACAGCATTTAAAGATAATGTAGATACAATCATTGTTATACCGAATGATCGTATTTTAGAAATTGTAGATAAAAATACACCAATGCTTGAAGCGTTCCGCGAAGCGGATAACGTATTACGACAAGGTGTACAAGGTATTTCCGATTTAATTGCTACACCTGGTCTCATTAACTTAGACTTTGCAGACGTAAAAACAATTATGTCTAATAAAGGTTCTGCATTAATGGGTATTGGTGTTGGAACTGGTGAAAACCGTGCAGCAGAAGCAGCAAAACGTGCAATTTCTAGTCCGTTATTAGAAACATCTATCGATGGTGCACAAGGTGTTCTTATGAATATTACTGGGGGCACAAACTTAAGTTTATATGAAGTGCAAGAAGCGGCAGATATCGTTGCTTCAGCTTCAGATCCAGAAGTGAATATGATTTTCGGTTCTGTAATTAATGAGAGTTTAAAAGATGAAATTGTTGTTACTGTAATTGCAACTGGTTTTGATGATAGTGTTACAGTTCAGCCGCCAAAAACATTTGTACGTTCAACGGCGACTACAAATCACGCACAACAGCAACAACCAACAGCACAGCCGCAAAAACAACGTGAAGTAAAACGCGAAGTGAAACGTGAAGAGTCTATTGTACATGATCGTAATACAGATTCAGATGATATCGATATTCCAGCATTTTTACGTAACCGTCGTAGACGATAAAAAGAAAGGAGCCTCAGGGCTCCTTTCTTTTTTATTACACAACCTTAAATATTTTAAAATAAAAAAACTTATCTCGCTATTCATAAATATATAAATTTTTTTGATTTTTCAACGTATAAGTCGCTGTTACGAAGAACAAAAGGTGACCAGCACTCGTTTCGCTCTTTGTTTTAACTTGCATATGGCAGGAAAAGGATTAATCTGACCGCTTCTATGCACGGCCGGATGCACTCTTTCACTTAAAAAGAAAGGTTTTATGTCGTTTTTTTCAATTTGTATTTATATAGTAAGACCATCATCTAAATTATAGAAAGTAAGAAAAATAGATGAAGGGAACCGAAGAATTTATTATTAGAAAGCTCACAATATATACCTCACGACAGATTATGTCTAGAAACCACAAAATAACAAAAAAACCCCTCCGCAAATTGACACACTTTCCTATTGGATATGCTTTATACTAGTCTCAACTTAAAAAAAGAGGTGAATTGTTTGGTTGTTTACGCCGACGTTGTTTGGTTGTTAAACGCCTGCATTGATTTTCTTTTGCTTTTATTAACAGCAACTGTGTTGAAAAAGAAGATCAAAAGATGGAGGCTTGTGCTAGGGACATTTATTGGTTCTACAATTGTTATTTTTGCCTTTACTCCTTTTGCTTCTATGATGACACAACCAATTATGAAATTATTGTATTCGTTACTTATTGTGTATACAGCATTTGGATTTTCTACTTTTAGAGATTATACACAGACTGTTTTTACCTTTTATTTTGTAACATTTATGGTAGGAGGAGGATTAATTGGAACTCATTTTTTCCTACAAACGAATGACATGGTAGATGGATTAGTTCAGGCGAAAGCAATGTCTTATGGTGATCCAGTAAGTTGGATGTTTGTGATTTTGGGATTTCCGATTATTTATTACTTTTCAAAAAAACGTATTGAAAATGTGGAAGTGACTAAGATTCATTATGACCAAATTGTACAAGTGAATATTAGATTAGTTGAAAATGAAATTAAACTAGATGGCTTGATTGATAGTGGAAATCAGCTTCATGACCCTATAACAAAAACACCGGTAATGATTATGCATATTTCATCATTAGAGCATTGTTTACCAACATGGTTAATAGAACAAATTTATTCCAAAACAGAGATTCCACAAATACCAGAAAATGATTCAGGTTGGGCAACGAGACTACGTTTAATTCCTTTTCGAGCAGTAGGAGTTGATCATCAATTTTTATGGGCAATTAAGCCAGATGTTGTTCAAATTTATCATGAAGGAAGCAATATGGTCGTAAATAAAGTATTAATCGGCTTAAATACACAGCAATTATCTACAAATGGAGAGTATCAATGTATTATACATCCGAAAATGTTGATATCACCAAAAGTGACAATTGCTTAATTATGAGAGGCGGGAGAATATGACGAAAATAAAATTTTATTTCACATATCTTTGGTATAAAGTATTGCTGAAACTTGGAATTAAGACTGATGAAATTTACTATATCGGTGGAAGTGAGGCATTGCCACCGCCTTTAACAAAAGAGGAAGAAGAAGTACTCCTCAATAAATTGCCAAAAGGTGATCAAGCAGCACGGTCATTACTTATTGAGCGTAACTTACGGCTTGTTGTGTATATAGCACGTAAATTTGAAAATACAGGAATTAATATTGAGGATTTGATTAGTATTGGAACAATTGGTCTTATTAAAGCTGTGAATACATTTAACCCTGAAAAGAAAATAAAATTAGCGACTTATGCATCACGTTGTATAGAAAATGAAATTTTAATGCATCTACGTAGAAATAATAAAAATCGTTCAGAAGTGTCATTTGATGAGCCATTAAATATTGATTGGGATGGGAATGAATTGTTACTATCAGATGTTCTTGGTACGGATGATGATATTATTACAAAAGATTTAGAGGCTAATGTAGACAGACATCTTCTTAAGAAAGCACTACACCAACTGAATGATCGTGAAAAACAAATTATGGAACTCCGTTTTGGACTTGCAGGGGGAGAAGAAAAAACACAAAAAGATGTGGCAGATATGCTAGGGATTTCACAGTCTTATATTTCTCGACTTGAAAAGAGAATTATAAAAAGGCTTCGAAAAGAATTTAATAAAATGGTATAAAGTGACGTTGTTAAAAGGTTAGATCATCAAGGAGATTGTACAAAATCAATCGGTATTCCGATTGGTTTTGTTGTATTTCCGAGTAAAGCACGAATGATATTTTTATTAAAAGTGACAGAAAAACGGTATGCATAAAATTCCCTCCAAAGGAGATACTTTACACTGTACAGCAACTCCCGATAGGAGGGAACACTTTGACGAGAAACAAAGTAGAAATTTGCGGTGTTGATACAGCTAAACTTCCAGTACTAAAAAATGAAGAGATGCGTAAATTATTTCGAGAAATGCAAAGTGGAGAGATAAGCGCAAGAGAGAAATTAGTAAATGGAAACTTACGTCTTGTACTGAGCGTCATTCAGCGATTTAACAACAGAGGAGAATTTGTTGATGATTTATTTCAAGTCGGCTGCATTGGACTTATGAAATCCATTGATAACTTTGACTTAAGCCAAAATGTTAAATTTTCAACATATGCTGTGCCAATGATTATTGGAGAAATTCGTAGATATTTGCGTGATAACAATCCAATTCGCGTCTCTCGTTCGTTGCGAGATATTGCGTATAAAGCATTACAGGTAAGAGAAAAGCTAATTGCTGAGAATTCAAAAGAACCAACGGCGATGGATATTGCAAAAGTACTTGAAGTGACACATGAAGAAATCGTTTTTGCACTTGATGCCATTCAAGATCCAGTATCACTATTTGAACCAATCTATAATGATGGGGGCGATCCTATTTTTGTGATGGATCAACTGAGTGATGATAAACAAAGGGACGAGCAATGGGTGGAAGAATTGGCGTTGAAAGAAGGAATGAAACGATTGAATGATCGCGAAAAAATGATTATCCGAAAACGTTTTTTTCAAGGGAAAACACAAATGGAAGTTGCCGAAGAAATTGGGATTTCTCAAGCGCAAGTATCACGCCTTGAAAAATCAGCAATTAAACAAATGAATAAAACAATTCAAGGATAAGGTCTCATCATTTACGATGAGATCTTTTTATGTTGCGTGCCCCGAGATTCTGTTCATAGGAAAGATTGCGTGTTCATATAATGACAGTAAAGTGAAACCGCTGGCAGAAGGAGACTTATCGATTACACAACATAAAAGGGGAGAATGACAATGATACGAATTTCAGAGTTTCAAATTAAGGATGTTGTAAATGTCTCTGACGGAAAAAAACTTGGAAACATTAGCGATATCGATATTGATATGAATACAGGGAAGATTCAAGCTGTCATTATTTCAAAGCAAACACGTATGTTAGGGATATTTGGGAAAGAAGCAGAGTTTGTTATTCCGTGGAAGCAAATTGTAAAAATTGGAGAGGATGTAATATTAGTAAGAGCTGATCATGTCAATTCTGTAACAGAATCAATACAAACACCGACAATTTCTTAAAGAATATTACAAATTCCTCTTTTTTTTATGTTGTCATTATGGAAAAATAAAAGTATGGTAAAATAGACAGGAAGTACCATGCTTTTTATGTTATTTTATTAAAAGGAGCCGCTTTATGAGAGAACCATTTATATATGAGGACGGTATATTGTATTTACAAGCGTGGAAAGAACTTGGAAACATTACTGCAGGATTTACGACAAAAGATGGTGGAGTAAGTACAGGCTCCTTTCATGCGATGAATTTAGGATTACATGTAAATGATATGATGGAAAATGTTCATGAAAATAGACGTATTTTAGCGAACAAGTTACAAAAAACATTAGAAAATTGGATTTGTTCAGAACAAGTTCATGATCATCATGTTGAAAAAGTAGGACAGCAAGAAAAAGGGCGAGGAATCTATTCATATGAAGATGGTATTCCAAACACAGATGGTATTTATACGACTGATAGAGATGTATGTTTAACATCTTGTTATGCTGATTGTGTTCCACTCTATTTCTATGCACCATCACAAGGTATGATAGGACTGGCACATGCTGGATGGAAAGGCACTGTAAAAGAAATTGCAAAAGAAATGATTCAAAAGTGGCGTGCGGAAGGGGTGCCAGCTCATGAGATTTATGTTGCAATTGGACCAGCCATAGGGTCCTGCTGTTATGTAGTTGATGATCGCGTATTATCAGCAGCAAAACAAGCGGTAAACGGACATGTTCCATATAAATTGATTTCAGACGGACAATATGCAATTGATTTAAAAGAAATCAATCGCATATTATGCATACAAGCTGGCATAAAAGAAGAGCATATTATGATGTCGTCTCTTTGTACAAGCTGTGAAGAACAATTGTTTTTCTCACATCGTCGTGATCGGGGAAAAACAGGAAGAATGTTGAGTTTCATAGGCTTTAAGGAGGATTGAAAACAGTGGTAGTGCAAGAGAATTTAGCATTTGTAAATGAGAAAATTAAAATAGCATGTGAACGAGCAGAGCGCTCGGCACAAGAGGTTAAGCTCGTTGCAGTAACAAAAACAGTAGGAATTGAAAAAACAAATGAAGTAATAGAAGCTGGACTTACTGATTTAGGTGAGAATCGTAATGAAGGTTTTTTACAGAAGTATGAGCATTTTGGTTCAAAAGTAAATTGGCATTTCATTGGTTCGTTACAAACGAGAAAAGTAAAAGAAATTATTAATGAGATTGATTATTTGCATTCATTAGATCGCATTTCACTTGCGAAAGAAATTCAAAAGCGTACTACAAAGCAGGTTCGATGTTTTGTACAAGTGAAAACATCGTCTGAAGAATCAAAGCAAGGGATAGCGGCTGAGGAAACGATTGCGTTTATTCGTGCTTTGCAAGAATTTGATAAAATTGAAGTTGTTGGATTGATGACAATGGCACCATTTACTGAGGAAGAAGCCGAAATTCGTCATTGTTTTAAGAAATTGCGTGGTTTGCAAAAACAAGTACAAGAACTAGGATTATCATACGCTCCGTGTAAAGAGTTATCAATGGGAATGTCAAATGATTATACGATTGCAATTGAAGAAGGTGCTACATATATTCGTTTGGGAACGATTTTAGTAGGAAAAGCATAAAAGGAAGGAGAATGTTATTATGAGTTGGTCAAAAGTAAAATACTTCTTTTTTGACACTCCAGAAGAGCGAGAAGCTTACGAAAAGGAAAAGGAGCAAGCTGAAATGAAAAAACAACAAGATCCACCAGAGCAGCAGGATATTCCACTTACGAAAGCACAGCCGAAACAAAATATTGTAAGTATTGAAACAGCAAAGCAATCTTCCAAAGTTGTTTTGTTAGAACCGCGCACATATTCGGAAGCACAAGGGATTGCGGATCATTTAAAGGGAAGAAGAGCGGTTGTCATTAATTTGCAAAGGATGTCAACAGATCAAGCTGTGCGTATCGTTGACTTTTTAAGTGGTACTGTATACGCTATAGGCGGGGATATTCAAAAATTAGGACCGAAAACATTTATTTGTACACCTGAGACTGTGGATATTGTTGGGGCCATTTCTGAGTTGTTCGGTGAAGAGGAAGAGACAAATATAAAGAGGTGGTAATACGCCATGACGATTATTTTACAAGCATTGCTTTGGATCATCCAGATTTATTCCTGGGCGCTTATTATCTATATCCTTCTATCTTGGTTTCCAGGGGCTAGAGAATCAACATTTGGTGATTTTCTATCACGTATTTGTGAACCATATTTAGAACCGTTTCGGAGATTTATCCCACCTTTTGGCATGATTGATATTTCTCCAATTGTTGCAATTATTGCGTTGAGATTGGCTAGTAGTGGTTTAGTAAGTCTGTTTCGTTATTTCTTGTAATAAGAGGTTGAATGAATGAGCATCTATGAGCATTTTAGACCCGAAGAAGTGGTCTTTGTCGATAAAGTGTTAGAGTGGAAACAGGTGGCTGAAGAATATCATCAAGTGAAATTAACGGATTTTCTGGATCCGCGTCAGCAGCAAATTGTTGCTACGATAATTGGAAATCAAGGGGATGCTACTTTGCGTCTTTATGGTGCTGAGCCAAAAGCGGAAAGGAAAAGAGCTCTTATTTATCCGAGTTATCTTGATTTAAATGAAGAAGATTTCCAAGTTGAAGTATTAGAAATTGACTATCCTTCCAAGTTTTATACGCTTGAACATAGGCAAATATTAGGTGCATTTATGTCTCTTGGTCTTACAAGAGAAAAGTGTGGTGATATTTTGCTTCAAGAAAATCGTGCCCAAATTATAGTTGCAAAAGAAATTGTTTCTTACATTGAAATGAATTTACAATCAATAGGGAAAATGACGGTCTCACTTTCCTCTGTACAAGCAGACAAAGTATTACGATTGCAAGAAGAATGGAAAGAGCAGTATGGAACTGTTTCATCCCTTCGATTAGATGTCCTGCTAGCTGAAATGCTTCATCTATCACGGCAAAAAGTACAGCCGCTTATAAAAAACGGTCTTGTGAAAGTGAACTGGAAAACTGTTGAACAAACTGCATATGAGTGTTTTCCGGGTGATGTTTTTTCAATTAGGGGATATGGCCGGAGTAAATTATTTTCTGTAGAAGGAAAAACGAAACGCGACAAATGGCGAGTTTTGTATGGTATACTAAAATGATTGGTTTTTTAGAAGGAAAATCCCTTATTTTGTCGAAGAAAAGATATAATTAAAAGAGGAAAATTCAGATAACTACTTGGAGGTGGCGTTTGTGCCGTTAACACCATTAGATATTCATAACAAAGAATTTGGTCGCGGATTCCGTGGCTATGATGAGGATCAAGTAAATGAGTTTCTTGATCAGATCATCAAAGATTATGAATTGGTCATTCGCGAGAAAAAAGCATTAGAAGAAAAAGTTGCTCAACTAGAAGGTAAATTAGATCATTTTTCTAACATTGAAGACACGCTAAATAAGTCTATCGTTGTTGCACAAGAAGCGGCGGAAGAAGTAAAGCGTAATGCACAAAAAGAAGCGAAATTAATTGTACGTGAAGCAGAAAAGAATGCAGATCGTATCATTAATGAAGCTTTAGTAAAATCAAGAAAAGTTGCATTTGATATTGAAGAGCTAAAGAAACAAGCGAAAGTATTCCGTACGCGTTTCCGTATGTTATTAGAAGCACAGCTTGAAATGTTAAACAACGATGATTGGGACAAATTAATTGAGCTAGAAGAAGAAGTGGACGAGCTATTAAAGAAAGAAGAAACAGTGTAAGCTTGACGTTTTTCTCATTATTACATATAATTTTAAACAACATATTTATTAAGAAAAACGAAGATAGGGATAAGTACCTTTTTCATACCTTATATAGCGAACTGAGGACGGTGTAAGCTCAGGATAAGGAGATAAATGGGAATATCACCCTGGAGTTCCGCGCTGAACAAAAAAGTAAGCGTAGGCGTATATTCGCGTTAAGAATATAAAGAGGACTTTGTGCATACGTGTACGGTCTACTAGGGTGGTACCGCGGGAGACTTTCTCGTCCCTTTTTTGGGGATGAGAAAGTCTCTTTTTTATTCCATTTTTTAGGGTCTTTCTTTTATACATTCGAGGAGGAATTAAGCGTGGAGTATAAAAATACATTACTAATGCCGAAAACAGAATTCCCAATGCGTGGGAATTTACCAAAGCGTGAGCCTGCAATGCAAGAAAAATGGGCTGAGATGAACATTTATGAAAAGGTACAAGAACATACAAAAGGTCGTCCTTTATTTGTACTGCATGATGGTCCTCCATATGCGAATGGTGACATTCATATGGGACATGCGTTAAATAAAGTATTAAAAGATTTTATTGTTCGTTACAAATCAATGACTGGATACTGTGCACCATATGTACCAGGATGGGATACACACGGTTTACCAATTGAACAAGCTTTAACAAATAAAGGTGTAAAACGTAAAGAAATGACGGTTGCAGAATTCCGTAAATTATGTGCAGAGTATGCATACGAACAAGTGAATCGCCAACGTGAACAGTTTAAACGTCTTGGTGTGCGTGCTGATTGGGATCGTCCATATATTACTTTAGAGCCAGCTTATGAAGCGCAGCAAATTAAAGTATTTGGTGAAATGGCGAAAAAAGGTTATATCTATAAAGGACAAAAACCAGTTTATTGGTCTCCAACAAGTGAATCCGCTTTAGCTGAAGCTGAAATTGAATACAATGATAAAAAGTCAGCATCTATTTATGTGGCATTCCCTGTAAAAGACGGAAAAGACGTATTAGAGGGCGACGAGAAATTTATCATTTGGACAACAACACCTTGGACATTACCAGCCAACTTAGGTATTTCTGTTCATCCAGAACTTGAATACAGCATTGTGAAAGTAAATGATGAAAAATATATTATTGCTTCTGAACTATTTGACACAGTTTCTAAAACGTTAGAGTGGGAAAATGCTGAAGTTGTGAAAACAGTTAAAGGTAGCGAACTTGAGTATACAGTTGCGAAGCATCCATTCTATGAGCGTGATTCTTTAGTTATGCTTGGTGAGCACGTTACAACAGATGCTGGTACAGGTTGTGTACATACAGCACCTGGACATGGGGAAGACGATTTCCTTGTTGGGAAACAATATGGATTAGAAGTTCTTTGCCCAGTTGATGATAAAGGTGTATTAACAAGTGAAGCACCTGGATTTGAAGGTCTATTCTATGATAAAGCTAATAAGCCAATTACGGAAAAATTAGAAGAAATTGGCGCGTTATTAAAATTAACATTTATTACGCATTCTTATCCACATGACTGGAGAACGAAAAAACCAATTATCTTCCGTGCGACAGCGCAATGGTTTGCATCTATTGAAGCGTTCCGCAAGGAGTTATTACAAGCTGTTGAAGAAACGAAATGGGTACCAGCATGGGGAGAAACACGTCTTCATAATATGGTTCGTGACCGTGGTGATTGGTGTATTTCTCGTCAACGTGCATGGGGTGTACCGATTCCTGTCTTCTATGCAGAGAATGGCGATCCAATTATTACAGATGAAACAATCAATCACGTAGCAGATCTATTCCGTGAGAACGGTTCTAACGTATGGTTCGAACGTGAAGCGAAAGATTTATTACCAGAAGGATTTACACATCCATCTAGTCCGAATGGCGAATTCCGTAAAGAAACAGACATTATGGACGTATGGTTTGATTCAGGTTCTTCTCACCAAGCTGTCCTAGAAGAGCGCGAAGACTTACAACGTCCAGCTGATTTATACTTAGAGGGATCTGACCAATACCGTGGCTGGTTTAACTCTTCATTATCAACAGCAGTTGCAGTAACAGGTAAAGCACCATACAAAGGTGTGTTGAGTCATGGATTCGTATTAGACGGTGAAGGTCGTAAAATGAGTAAATCTATCGGGAACATTGTTGTACCGAAGAAAATCATGGATCAATTAGGTGGAGATATTTTACGTTTATGGGTATCTTCTGTTGACTACCAATCTGATGTGCGTATTTCAGATGATATTTTAAAACAAGTTGCAGAAGTATATCGTAAAATCCGTAACACATTCCGTTTCTTATTAGGAAACTTAGCTGACTTTAATCCAAGTCAAGATGCAGTAGCGAAAGCTGAATTACGTGAAGTAGATCGCTACATGCTAGTGAAATTAAATGACTTAATTACAAAAGTAAAAGAAGCATATGAAACATATGACTTTGCGGCAGTATATCATGCAATTCATAACTTCTGCACAATTGATTTAAGCTCATTCTATTTAGACTTTGCAAAAGACATTTTATACATTGAAGCAGCAAATCATCATGACCGTCGTGCGATTCAAACAGTACTTTACGATGTTCTTGTTGCATTAACAAAACTTGTAACACCAATCTTACCTCATACAGCTGATGAAGTATGGCCATATGTTCCTGGTGTTGTAGAGGAAAGCGTTCAGCTAACCGATATGCCAGAAGCTGTAGAAGTAGAGGGTGCGGAAGCGTTAAAAACAAAATGGGATGCATTTATGACACTTCGAGATGACGTATTAAAAGCTTTAGAAGTGGCTCGTAATGAAAAAGTAATCGGTAAGTCATTAAATGCGAGTATTACCCTATATCCAACTGCAGAAATGAAACAAATGTTAGAGTCTATTAGTGAAGATTTAAAACAATTATTTATTGTCTCTGAGTATAAACTTGGTGGAACAATGGAAGAAGCTCCAGCGGGTGCACCAAAATATGAGCATACAGCTGTTGTTGTAGCGCAGGCAACTGGTGAAACATGTGAACGTTGCTGGGTTGTTTCTGAAACAATTGGTAAAGACGCTGAACATGAAACATTATGTGAGCGTTGTGCAACAGTAGTAAAAGAAAATTATGTAAAATAATGATGTGATAAAAACTGACTGCTATTACGGTAGTCAGTTTTTGTATTTAGTAAGGATTCTTCTTAACATGTGGCAGATGTATGAAAAGTTCGACTGCTTAAAGTTTTTCTGTTGGGCAGGAGGAAGTAACTTTTAAGCACTTTCCTATGAAGGAAAAATGTGTGAGCGGTAAGCGAGAAAATTTCGGACACACTAACGGTACATTGCAGCCGGGAGGGATGTACACGTGAATGAAATCTATATGGAAATCAAAGAAGAATTACAATTGATGAAAAAAGAACTACAGGAACGACTGGCAAAAGAAGCGATAGAAACTTATTATGTAGAATTCGGACTGGAATTAGGCTATGAATCGAAGGAAGATGGAAAAAAGAAATTATTTTTACATGATATAAGAGAAGATTTAAAAGATGTGGAACGAGCATTATTTAAAATGGAAATCGATATGTATGGCATTTGTGAGGAAACTGGGAAATACATTCCTGTAAAGCAAATGAAAATGATGCCAACAGCTCGTACAATTCATGAATTTTTATATGAGAAAGTAAATGTCTAAGAGGCACAACGATATTATATTACCTTTTTTTATTTTATTTTATTCTTCCGTAAAGGTTCATTGTGAAAAGACCGTAGCTATGCTAAAATTTTGAGGTACACTGTCTTTGTGGGGGAAATGAAAATGATATATTATTTAATAGCGTTATTTGTCATTACCATCGATCAAGTATCGAAATGGTTAATTGTAAAAAACATGGAATTAGGTACAAGTATCCCGATTATCGATAATGTATTATACATAACATCACATCGGAATAGAGGAGCTGCCTGGGGCATTTTAGAAAACAAAATGTGGTTCTTCTATATTATTACAGTTGTTTTTGTAGGATTTATCGTATTTTATATGAAAAAGTATGCAAAAACAGATAGGCTCCTAGGGATTTCATTAGGTCTTATTTTAGGCGGAGCAATTGGCAACTTTATTGATCGTGTATTTAGACAAGAAGTGGTGGATTTCATTCACGTGTATATTTTTTCATACAACTATCCGGTATTTAACATAGCTGACTCAGCTTTATGTATTGGGGTTGTATTGATTATTATTCAAACATTATTAGAAGGAAAGAAAATGAAGGAGTAATTGAATGAGCGAAGTAGTACAAGTAATAGTTACAGAAGAACAAAAGAGCGAACGGATTGATAAGTTTCTCGCGGGAGTGAACAATGAATGGTCACGTTCACAAGTACAACAGTGGATTAAAGATGGCGTTGTAACCGTAAATGGAAACGACATTAAAGGAAATTATAAAGTAAAAGTAAATGATGAAATTGCAGTAGCAATTCCAGATCCAGAAGAGCTTGATATTTTGCCAGAAGACATGAATTTAGAAATTTATTATGAAGATGCAGATGTGCTTGTTGTGAATAAGCCACGTGGCATGGTTGTGCATCCAGCTCCTGGACATACAAGTGGTACACTTGTAAATGGGTTAATGCATCATTGTACAGATTTATCAGGTATTAACGGTGTAATGCGTCCAGGGATTGTACATCGTATTGATAAAGATACATCTGGCTTATTGATGGTTGCTAAAAATGATATGGCACATGAATCTCTTGTAAATCAGCTTGTGGCAAAAACAGTAACAAGACGATATAAAGCAATCGTCCATGGTGTAATTCCACATGATAAAGGGACAATTGATGCTCCAATTGGCCGTGATAAAAAGGACCGCCAAAGTATGACGGTTGATGAAAATGGGAAGCATGCTGTTACGCATTTTCAGGTGTTAGAACGATTTAAAGACTTTACACTTGTAGAGTGTCGTTTAGAAACCGGCCGTACGCACCAAATTCGTGTTCATATGAAATATATTGGATACCCGCTTGCGGGAGATCCGAAATATGGTCCGAAAAAAACATTAGATATAAATGGACAAGCGCTTCATGCGGGGATTTTAGGGTTTGATCATCCTCGTACAGGCGAATATATCGAGTTTGAGGCGCCAGTTCCAGCAGTATTTGAAGAAGTTTTAAATGTTTTACGGAAATAGTATTGACAAAACGATTAAAACCTGCGATAATAGCAACAGTTGAATAATGATCCTTTAACACAGCCCCGTGAGGTTGAGAAGGTAACGGTTTGAAATACTTAGGGTGTACTTGTACCCTTTTTTCAAAAGTCCTCTCGCACACGCTGAGAGGACTTTTTTTATACCATTCCTCTCACGCAAGAAAAAAGCTTGGAGGTGTAGAGCATGCAAGAAAAAGCTGTCGTTTTAGATGACCAAATGATTCGCCGCGCTTTAACACGCATCAGTCATGAAATTGTGGAACGTAATAAAGGTGTCGATAATTGTGTTCTTGTCGGAATTAAAACACGTGGGATTTTTATTGCACAGCGTTTAGCGGAACGAATTGGTCAAATTGAAGGAAAAGAAATAGAAGTAGGCGAGTTAGACATTACACTATATCGTGATGATTTAACATTGCAATCAAAAAATAAAGAACCGCTTGTAAAAGGTTCAGATATTCCTGTGGACATTACGAAGAAAAAAGTTATTCTTGTGGATGATGTATTGTATACAGGAAGAACGGTTCGAGCAGCAATGGATGCTCTTATGGATTTAGGTAGACCATCACAAATCCAACTAGCTGTTCTTGTAGACAGAGGTCATCGTGAATTACCAATTCGCGCTGATTATGTAGGGAAGAACATTCCAACATCAAGTGAAGAACGTATTGAAGTTGATTTGCAAGAGACGGATCAGCAAGATCGAGTAAGTATATACGATAAGTAAAGCCCTTTTAAATGTAGTCCTGTGAGGCTGCCAAAGGGTCTTGACTTTCGTATGTCAAATTTGACATACGAAAGTATAGGACTCTTTGTGCATAGGGCGCAAAGAGTTTTTTTGTTGCAAAGTTTTAAACTGAAGGAGGATATAACAATGGAGCAAAAGCCAGTGTTAGACATTCATGAAGTACCGAAACCCGGAAAATGGTTATTTTTAAGTATACAACATTTGTTCGCGATGTTTGGATCAACAGTGCTTGTTCCGTTTTTAACAGGACTGAATCCATCAGTAGCTTTAATCTCCAGTGGATTAGGAACACTCGCGTTTATTCTTATAACAAAAGGTCAAGTACCAGCATATCTAGGCTCATCATTCGCGTTTATCGCACCGATTATTACGGCGAAGACAGCAGGAGGACCAGGAGCAGCAATGCTTGGTGGTTTACTAGCAGGACTTGTATACATCTTAATTTCACTTGGAATTAAGAAATCGGGATCAGCATGGATTATGAAGTTACTCCCACCAATTGTCGTTGGTCCAGTTGTAATGGTTATCGGATTAGCATTAGCACACACAGCAGTGAATATGGCAATGAATGATGCAGGTGGCAAGTATAGTGTTACACACTTCTCAGTAGCATTAGTAACGCTAGCAATTACAATCATTTGCTCTATATTCGGAAGAGGATTTTTCAGCATCATACCAGTTCTATTAGGGATTATCGGAGGATATATCTTCGCTTACTTCCAAGGATTGGTGGACTTAAAGCCAGTAACTGAGGCGCAATGGTTTGATGTACCAGACTTTGTCGTACCATTTGTAACTTACACGCCAGAGTTTTCATGGAAGATTGTACTCTTAATGGTGCCAGTAGCACTTGTAACAATTTCAGAACATATCGGGCATCAAATCGTACTTGGAAATGTTATTAAGCGGGATTTAATTGAAAAACCAGGTTTACATCGCTCGATTTTTGGAGATGGTGTAGCGACATTAATCGCATCAGTAATTGGTGGACCACCAAATACAACATACGGTGAAAACATAGGTGTGCTGGCAATTACGAGAGCTTACAGTGTATACTTATTCATCGGATCAGCAGTCTTCGCGATTATGTTCGGATTTATTGGTAAGATTTCCGCACTGATTCACTCGATTCCAACACCAGTTATGGGGGGCGTATCAATCTTACTCTTTGGAGTAATCGCATCAAGCGGTTTACGCATGATGGTAGATGATAAAACAGACTTAAGCGACAAACGAAACTTAATGATTGCATCAGTGATTTTGGTAATCGGTATTGGTGGCGCGGTACTTCGTGTCGGAGAATCATTCCAAGTAGAAGGAATGGCGCTTGCAGCAATCGTTGGCGTACTGTTAAATCTACTGTTACCTGAAATGAAACAGAAACAACAATCTAAGCAGATTGCTTCATAAAAACAACCTTTTAATTCAGTCCTGTGAGACCGAAAAGGGTGGCTTTTTTCTCGCACCCTAGTCTCATACGATTAGGGTATTTTTATGCAATCGTTGTTATATAAATACAAAAATGTTATCATAAAAATCAGAAAGATGAGGGATGACAATGAGCCATTTGTTAACGATGAGTGAATTATCGAAAGAAGAGATTTCAGAAATCCTAAAAGACGCAGAAGATTTCGCAAATGGAAGAAGTAAAAAAACAACAGAGCAAACGTTTGTAGCGAACTTATTTTTCGAAAATAGTACGAGAACAAAGTTTAGCTTCGAAGTTGCCGAGAAGAGATTAGGACTAGACGTATTAAACTTCTCAGCAGATTCTTCTAGCGTACAAAAAGGAGAAACATTATACGATACGATAAGAACACTAGAATCAATCGGAACAAAAGCAGTAGTCATCCGCCATCAGCAAGATCGCTACTTCGATGAGCTAAAAGATAAAGTAAATATTCCAATCCTAAATGCTGGAGATGGATGTGGAAATCATCCAACACAATGCTTGCTAGACCTTTTAACAATTAAACAAGAGTTTGGAAGCTTCGAAGGATTAAAGATTGCAATTGTTGGAGATATCCGCCATAGCCGAGTAGCCCGCTCTAATGCTGAAGCATTAACGAAACTAGGAGCAACAATTTACTTTGCTAGCCCAGAAGAGTGGAAAGATGAAACTAACACATTCGGAACATACAGAAGTTTAGATGAACTTGTTCCAGAAGTTGATGTGATGATGTTACTTCGTGTCCAACATGAGCGTCATGACCATTATGAAACAGACATCATGAAAGAGTATCATGAACAGCACGGATTAACAATTGAACGAGAAAAGCGTATGAAACAAGGAAGTATTATTATGCATCCAGCTCCTATAAACCGCGATGTAGAAATTGCGAGCGAACTCGTTGAGTGTGAGCGTTCCCGCATTTTCAAACAGATGGAAAACGGAGTTTACGTAAGAATGGCTGTACTAAAACGCGCATTACCAAATGTATTAGGAGGAATGAAACATGAATTATTTGTTTAAAAATGGACGTTATCTAAATGAAGAAGGAAAAATTGTAGCAACAGATCTTCTTGTACAAGACGGTAAAATTGCGAAAGTAGCAGAAAATATTACGGCAGATAATGTTGAAGTAATCGATGTAAATGGAAAATTAATCGCACCTGGACTAGTAGATGTACACGTTCATCTTCGCGAACCAGGTGGTGAACATAAAGAAACAATTGAAACAGGTACGCTTGCAGCGGCAAAAGGTGGATTTACAACAATTTGCGCAATGCCAAATACACGCCCAGTACCAGACAGCAAAGAACATATGGAAGACTTACAAAAACGAATTAAAGAAAAAGCACATGTAAATGTACTGCCATATGGCGCAATTACAGTACGTCAAGCAGGTTCTGAAATGACAGACTTTGAAACATTAAAAGAACTTGGAGCATTCGCGTTTACTGATGATGGAGTAGGCGTACAAGATGCAAGCATGATGCTAGCTGCTATGAAACGTGCAGCAAAATTAAATATGGCAGTCGTTGCACACTGTGAAGAAAATACACTAATTAATAAAGGTTGTGTACATGAAGGGAAGTTTTCTAAGGAACACGGATTAAACGGTATCCCATCAGTATGTGAATCTGTACATATTGCCCGGGACATATTACTTGCGGAAGCGGCAGATTGCCACTATCACGTATGTCACGTAAGTACAAAAGGATCTGTACGAGTGATTCGTGATGCAAAACGTGCTGGAATTAAAGTGACAGCAGAAGTAACACCGCACCACTTAGTATTATGTGAAGATGATATCCCAGGTGTTGATCCAAACTTTAAAATGAATCCACCGCTTAGAGGAAAAGAAGATCACGAAGCCTTAATTGAAGGATTATTAGATGGAACAATCGATATAATCGCAACAGATCATGCACCGCATGCAGCAGAAGAAAAAGCACAAGGTATTGAAAGAGCACCATTTGGAATTACTGGTTTTGAAACAGCATTCCCATTACTATATACAAACCTTGTGAAAAAGGGGATTATCACATTAGAACAATTGATTCAATGCTTAACAGAAAAACCAGCTGATACATTTGGTTTAGAAGCAGGTCGCTTGCAGGAAGGAAGAGCGGCAGATATTACAATTATCGATTTAGAACAAGAAGAAGAAATTGATCCAACAACATTCTTATCAAAAGGAAAAAATACGCCGTTTGCAGGCTGGAAGTGTCAAGGATGGCCGGTTATGACAATAGTTGGCGGTAAGATCGCATGGCAAAAGGAGAGTGCATTAGTATGAAAAGACAGCTTATCTTAGAAGACGGAACAGTATTAATTGGAAAAGGTTTCGGAGGAGAGATCGAAAAGTCAGGTGAGGTTGTATTTACAACAGGAATGACTGGATATCAAGAAACATTATCTGATCCATCATACTGCGGTCAAATTGTAACATTTACGTACCCATTAATCGGAAACTATGGCATTAACCGTGATGATTTCGAATCAATTCATCCATCTGTAAATGGTTTAATAGTAAACGAAATTTGTGATCACCCATCTAACTTCCGTAATGAAATTTCGTTAGATGATTACTTAAAAGAAAGAAATATTCCCGGACTCGCAGGAATTGATACAAGAAAATTAACGCGAAAAATTCGTCAATATGGAACACTGCGCGGGCGTCTTTGCAACATGGATGCGGATGTAGAGTACATCGTTAGCCAATTAAAAGCGACAGTCTTTACAGATCATGTGAAACGCGTATCAACAAAAGATCCATATCCAAGTCCAGGCCGTGGTCATCGTGTTGTACTTGTAGACTTCGGAATGAAGCACGGTATTTTGCGCGAGCTAAATAAACGTGATTGTGATGTAATCGTTGTACCTTACAATACAACAGCGGAAGAAATTTTACGCCTTAGTCCAGACGGAATTATGTTAAGTAATGGACCTGGTGATCCAAAAGATGTACCAGAAGCAATTGAAATGTTAAAAGAAATCATCGGAAAAGTACCTTTATTCGGGATTTGCCTTGGACATCAATTGTTTGCTCTAGCATCTGGTGCGAATACAAGTAAGTTAAAATTCGGTCACCGTGGTTTAAATCATCCAGTAAAACATCTTGCAACTGGAAAAGTAGCAATTACTTCTCAAAACCATGGTTACGCAGTAGAAGAAGCGTCAGTTGAAAATACAGATCTTGAAATTACGCATGTAGCTTTAAATGATGGAACTGTAGAAGGACTTCGTCATAAGAAGTTCCCAGCATTTACAGTGCAATATCATCCAGAAGCTTCAGCGGGACCAGAAGATGCAAATGATTTATTCGAAGATTTCTTAACAATGATTGAAAACTTCAAGAAAGAAGGGGAAGAGTTATGCCAAAACGCTTAGACATTAACACAATTTTAGTAATCGGATCAGGACCAATTGTAATTGGGCAAGCAGCGGAATTTGACTACTCTGGTACACAAGCTTGTCAATCTCTTAAAGAGGAAGGTTACAAAGTAATCCTTGTTAACTCTAACCCAGCAACAATTATGACAGATACTGCAACAGCAGATAAAGTATATATTGAACCATTAACATTAGAATTTGTAAGCCGTATTATTCGTAAAGAACGTCCAGATGCAATCTTACCAACATTAGGTGGTCAAACGGGCTTAAACATGGCTGTTGAACTTGCGAAATCAGGTGTGCTTGACGAGTGTGGAGTTGAAATTTTAGGAACAAAATTATCAGCAATTGAGCAAGCGGAAGATCGTGATCTATTCCGTACATTAATGCAAGAGTTAAATGAACCAACACCACCAAGTGAAATCATTCATACGCTTGATGAAGCATATGAATTTGTAAAAGAAATTGGGTATCCGGTAATCGTTCGCCCAGCATTTACACTTGGCGGAACAGGCGGCGGTATTTGCCACAATGAAAAAGAATTAATTGAAACCGTAACAAGTGGTTTAAAACATAGCCCGGTAACGCAATGTTTATTAGAAAAGAGTATTGCTGGTTGTAAAGAAATCGAATACGAAGTAATGCGTGATTCAAACGACAATGCCATCGTAGTATGTAACATGGAAAATATCGATCCAGTTGGGGTTCACACAGGTGATTCTATCGTTGTAGCGCCGAGCCAAACATTAAGTGACCGTGAGTATCAAATGTTACGTAACACTTCATTACGAATTATTCGTGCGTTAGGAATTGAAGGAGGATGTAACGTTCAGCTTGCACTTGATCCATATAGCTTCCAATATTATGTAATCGAAGTAAATCCACGTGTAAGTCGTTCATCTGCACTAGCATCTAAAGCAACAGGATATCCAATTGCGAAGTTAGCAGCGAAAATTGCAGTCGGCTTAACATTAGATGAAATTGTAAACCCAGTAACACAAAAAACATATGCATGTTTCGAACCAGCACTAGACTATGTTGTTTCTAAAATTCCACGTTGGCCATTTGATAAGTTTGAATCAGCAAACAGAACGCTTGGTACACAGATGAAGGCAACTGGTGAAGTTATGTCTATCGGACGTAACCTAGAAGAATCATTACTAAAAGCAGTTCGTTCTCTAGAGCTTGGTATTTATCACCTAGAACTAGATCATTTAAAAGAACTTGATAAAGAAACGATGAAAAAACGTATTATAAAAGCAGATGATGAGCGCCTGTTTGTTGTAGCAGAAGCGATCCGTCAAGGTGTAACGAAAGAAGAAATCAACGCATGGTGTGAAATGGACTTCTTCTTCTTACAAAAAGTCGAAAACATCGTAAACATGGAACGCGAAGTAAAAGCGAATGTAGGAAATATGGAAGTATTACAAGAAGCAAAAGAAATGGGCTTCAGTGATCATTACATCGCAGCTTCTTGGGGTAAAACAGAACGTGAAATTTATGATGTGCGTAAAGAAAATAGCATGACGCCAGTATTCAAAATGGTAGATACTTGTGCGGCAGAATTCGAATCTGCAACACCTTACTACTACAGCACATATGGAGATGAAAATGAATCGATCGTTACAGATCGTAAAAGCGTAGTTGTACTTGGATCTGGTCCAATCCGCATCGGTCAAGGTGTTGAGTTTGACTATGCAACTGTTCACTCTGTATGGGCAATTAAAGAAGCCGGATATGAAGCAATTATTATTAACAATAACCCAGAAACAGTTTCAACAGACTTCAGTATTTCTGACAAATTATACTTTGAACCATTAACAATCGAAGATGTAATGCACATCATTGATTTAGAGAAGCCAGAAGGTGTTATCGTTCAGTTCGGTGGACAAACGGCAATTAACTTAGCTGCTAAATTAGAAGAACACGGTGTGAAAATTTTAGGAACATCACTTGAAGATTTAGACCGTGCAGAAGATCGTGATAAATTTGAAGCAGCTTTAACGCAGCTTGGTATCCCGCAACCAGTTGGTAAAACAGCAACGACTGTAGAACAAGCGGTAGCAATCGCTGAAGAAATTGGTTACCCAGTATTAGTAAGACCATCTTACGTACTTGGTGGGCGTGCGATGGAAATCGTATATCGTCAAGAAGAACTACTGCATTACATGAAAAATGCGGTTAAAGTTCATGCGGATCATCCAGTATTAATTGACCGCTATATGGTTGGTAAAGAAATTGAAGTAGATGCAATTTCAGACGGTGAAAATGTATTCATTCCAGGTATTATGGAACATATTGAACGCGCTGGAGTTCACTCTGGTGACTCAATTGGAGTATACCCACCGCAAAGCTTATCTGCAAAACTGAAAGAACAAATTATCGAAAATACAATTGCACTTGGAAGAGGATTAAACATTGTTGGATTACTGAATATCCAGTTTGTAGTATTCAAAGACGAAGTGTATGTAATTGAAGTAAACCCACGTGCGAGCCGTACAGTACCATTCTTAAGTAAAATTACAGGCGTACCGATGGCGAATATCGCAACGAAAGTTATTTTAGGTCAAAATCTTGTAGAACAAGGATATGAAACTGGCTATCGCTCAGAAGAGAATGAAGTGTATGTAAAAGCTCCAGTATTCTCATTTGCGAAACTACGTTCAGTTGATACAACATTAGGGCCTGAAATGAAATCAACAGGGGAAGTAATGGGGAAAGACTTAACGCTTGAAAAAGCACTATATAAAGGACTTGTTGCTTCTGGAATTAACATTCCAACGCACGGATCAGTAATCATTACTGTGGCGGATAAAGATAAAGAAGAAGCAATGGAAATTGCAAAACGCTTCCATGAAATTGGCTATAACTTATTAGCAACAGCAGGAACAGCACAATCGTTAACAGAGAAAAACATTCCGGTGCAAGTTGTAAACAAAATTGATTCTGAAGACTACAACTTACTTGATATTATCCGTCAAGGGAAAGCACAGTTTGTAATCAATACGTTAACAAAAGGAAAACAACCAGCGCGTGATGGTTTCCGCATTCGCCGTGAATCAGTAGAAAATGGTGTGGCTTGCTTAACTTCACTTGATACAACAAGAGCAATTTTAAGAGTACTAGAATCCATGACATTCTCAGCTCACGCAATGAAAGAAATCGCGCCAGCGCAGCGTCACGAGGTGGTACATGCATGATGCAAAAGCAAAATATGATCGTCGTTAACCAAACAGAAATCGCAAAAAATATTTATGAATTAGTGCTTCAAGGTGATCTTGTACAGCAAATGAACGAACCAGGGCAGTTTGTGCACATTAAGGTAGCAGAGGGCATTACGCCCCTTCTGCGCCGCCCAATTAGTATTTGTAATGTCGATCAAGACAAGAACGAATTTACAATGCTATATCGTGCGGAAGGACAAGGAACAAAAACACTAGCAAAGAGAAAACAAGGTGAAATTGTAGATGTATTAGGACCATTAGGCCATGGTTTTCCTGTAGAAGAAGCGGAAGCTGGGCAAACAGCTCTATTAGTAGGTGGAGGGATTGGTGTACCACCACTTTATGAGTTATCACAGCGTCTTGTTGCAAAGGGTGTACGTGTCATTCACATCTTAGGTTTCCAAACAAAAGATGTTGTTTTCTACGAAGAGAAATTTGCAGAGCTTGGCGATACGTATGTGGCAACAGTTGATGGTACACATGGTACAAAGGGATTTGTAACAGATGTGATTGATGCTTATGGAATCGACTTTGACATTTTATACTCATGTGGACCTTTGGCAATGCTACGTGCATTAGAAGGTCGTTATAAAGAGAAAAAAGCCTACATTTCACTAGAAGAACGTATGGGCTGTGGTATTGGAGCATGTTTCGCATGTGTATGTCACTTGCAAGAAGATCCAAGCGGACATTCTTACAAGAAGGTGTGTAGCGACGGGCCAGTATTTCCAATCGGGGAGGTTGTACTATGAACAGATTGCAAGTTGAATTACCAGGATTATCGTTGAAAAATCCAATCATCCCAGCTTCTGGTTGCTTCGGGTTTGGTCGTGAGTATGCGCAATTTTACGATTTAAGCGTACTTGGATCAATCATGATTAAAGCAACGACAGAACAACCTCGTTATGGAAATCCAACGCCTCGTGTTGCTGAAACACCAGGCGGAATGCTAAATGCAATCGGACTTCAAAACCCTGGGCTAGAAAAGGTAATGACTTCTGAATTACCATGGCTAGAGCAATTCGATCTTCCGATTATTGCGAACGTTGCAGGTTCACAAGCTGAGGATTATGTAGCAGTTGCAAAGGAAATTTCAAAAGCACCGAATGTTCATGCGCTAGAATTAAATATTTCTTGTCCAAACGTAAAAACGGGTGGTATAGCTTTTGGTACTGTCCCAGAAATTGCTGCTGATTTAACGAAGCGAGTAAAAGAGGTTTCTGAAGTGCCGGTATATGTGAAATTGTCACCGAACGTGGCAAACATTGTAGAGATTGCGAAGGCAATTGAAAATGCAGGTGCAGACGGATTAACGATGATTAATACATTGCTTGGTATGCGTCTAGATTTAAAAACAGCAAAACCGATTTTAGCAAACCGTACAGGCGGACTATCAGGACCTGCAATTAAGCCAGTGGCGATTCGTATGGTACATGAAGTGAGTCAAGCGGTTAACATTCCGATTATCGGAATGGGCGGTATTGAATCAGCAGAAGATGTAATTGAGTTCTTTTACGCTGGTGCAAGCGCAGTTGCAGTTGGTACAGCGAACTTTGTTGATCCGTTCGTATGTCCAACAATTATTGAAGAATTACCAGCGTTATTAGATGAATTAGGATTTGATCACATTTCGGAATGTCAGGGAAGGAGCTGGAAATAAACATGTCACAGTCTTTAATCGTTGCACTGGATTTTCCAGGTAAGGCAGAAGTAGAACAGTTTTTAAGCCACTTTGAAGGGGAACAGTTATTTGTCAAAGTTGGTATGGAGCTATTCTATAAAGAGGGACCTGCTATCATTACGTACTTAAAAGAAAAAGGGCATCAAATTTTTCTAGATTTAAAGCTCCATGATATTCCGAATACAGTAAAAAGCGCTATGCGCAGCCTAGCTAGTCTAGATGTCGATATGGTAAATGTTCATGCTGCTGGGGGAAGCAGCATGATGAAAGCTGCGGTTGAGGGATTAGTGGAAGGTAAGCAAGAAGGAAAAGAGAGACCGATTTGTATTGCAGTTACACAACTAACAAGCACTTCGGAAGCTATGATGAAAAAAGAGATTGGTATTGAGAAAGCGTTAGAAGAAGCGGTTGCTCATTATGCAAAATTAACGAAAGAAAGTGGACTTGATGGTGTTGTATGTTCGACACTAGAAGTACCAAAGTTACGTGAAGTATGCGGACCTGCATTTGTAACAGTAACACCGGGGATTCGTCTTGCAAGCGATGATGTTAATGATCAAGTACGCGTAGCAACGCCAAAGCGTGCACGTGAACTTGGTTCAAGTTACATTGTAGTGGGACGTAGTATTACAAAGGCAGAAAATCCGCTTGAAGCGTATAAAACCGTAAAACAACAGTGGGAAGGTGTAACAATATGAAAAAAGAAATCGCATCTCATCTATTAGAAATTGGCGCAGTATTTTTACAACCAAATGATCCATTTACATGGTCTTCTGGTATGAAATCACCAATTTATTGTGATAATCGTTTAACGTTATCATACCCAAAAGTACGCCAAGCGATTGCGGCAGGATTAGAGAAGTTAATCGAAGAACACTTCCCAACTGTAGAAGTTATTGCAGGAACAGCAACTGCTGGTATTGCGCACGCTGCATGGGTAAGTGATCGTATGGATTTACCAATGTGCTATGTACGTAGTAAAGCAAAAGGTCATGGTAAAGGGAACCAGATTGAAGGAAAAGCAGAAAAAGGTCAAAAAGTAGTAGTAGTAGAAGACTTAATTTCAACTGGCGGCAGTGCAATTACTTGTGTAGAAGCACTTCGCGAAGCTGGCTGTGAAGTATTAGGAATCGTATCAATCTTCACGTATGAGCTTGAAGCAGGAAAAGAAAAACTAGCAGCAGCAAACGTAGCATCATATTCTCTAAGCGACTACAGTGCATTAACTGAAGTGGCAGCAGAAAAAGGTATGATCGGACAAGCTGAAACAAAGAAATTACAAGAATGGCGTAAAAATCCAGCTGACGAGGCTTGGATTACAGCCTAAATATAAAAAACACGACCGCTGGGGAAACGCGGTCGTGTTTTTTATAGAAAATATGGTTAGATAAATATCCTCTTATCCTGGTAATTCTAACAATTATTCTAGATGAGGTCCCGACACATCGCTATCAAGCTAAGCATACTAAAAGGTAATATGGTAGTGCATTTTTATTGATTCTCTATGAATACACTAAAAATGGGCATTAAAAAAACTATTTAATGGTTTTTTTTTATTTTTATGTAGATTTTCGTATTTGTAACATCTTACAATACATAACACCCAAAATATCAAAAATCGTTTTCTTTTCGTAACGGTGCGATTTCCGTTCGTTTTTCTTCATTTTTTAACCAAGTTTTAAAATCCATCATCATCCCTCTTTCTTCAATTGTGTTCCGTAAAAAGTATCTATTATATATATTAAGTTTAACAAGTTAACGGAAGACATCTTCTGTTAACTAAAAAAAAATTGCTATATTTATTTAGTTCTTTAATAAAGTGAAACTTTAATCAGTGGGGGTTTCTCCATCCCCCACTGATTATTAGTTGAACCAATCGGGCTTTTATGGGCAGTTTATCTCCCACTTAACTTCTTTGCTTTCGTAGAATTTTGAGGTGGGAGTATTACTACCCGTTAACGCGGGATAAATGGAGAGATATTCATTTGTTAAAAAAATAAGAATTGAAGACTTTTCTATTTTTTTACAAATAGCACACAAAAAAGACATACTTCTAGGCTATTTTTATATACAGGAATTATTTTTTTGAAATGGTTACTACATATAAAGGAGACTTCAAAATGGATATGGATTCATATTATTGGGAAATGGTTAAGAAGAATATTGGTGTGTATTCTGAACAGGAACAAGAATGTCTTCGAAATAAGAAGGTTATTATTTTTGGATTAGGGGGTGTAGGTGGATATGAAGCAATTCTCTTCTCTCGGATGGGGATTGGGCATATTACAGGCGTTGATCCAGATGAATTTGAAATATCTAATATTAACAGACAAATGTTAGCACTTTCTAGTGTTATAGGTGAACCAAAAGCAAAAGTTGCAGAACAGGTTGTAAAAGATATACATCCCTATATATCAACAAACTTTATACAAACAAGAGTAGATGAAGATAATGTAATCGAACTTATAAAAGGGCACGATATTGTAGTAGAAGCCGTAGATGATATGCCTTCAAGAGTTATTATACATAGAACTGCTAGAGAATTAGGTATACCAAGTGTGGGGATGTCAGGTAGTCCTCCCACAAGAGGATTTGTTTCTACATTTTTTCCAACTGGAATTCCTTATGAGGAAGCATTGAATGTATCTATTGTAGGAGGCAAATTAACAAATCACGAATTAAGACAACAAATTGCGGATATAAAGAAAAGTCGAGCTTGGTATTCTGTAGAAAAAGGGGCACCAAAAGAGTGGGCACAAGATTTTTGTGATGGAAAAGCAGGATGGATTATCACGCCGATGCGTGCCCATCTATTGTCATTATTTAGCTTTCATGAAGCAATCCAAGTGTTAACTGGTCGTGAACCGTTAGCGAGAGCTCCAAAAGGGATTGTTATTGATGTAAATAGCCAGAACCCCGTCCAAGTAAAAAATGCACCAAAAGATGGTTGGGATTATACAACACTGTAAGGAGGAAAATAATTTGTTAACAAAAAATAAAAATACACAAAATATATATGAAGAAAGTTTCACGCGAAATATTGGCGTCATTTCTGTAGAGGAGCAAGAAAAATTAAAAAATGCTCGCGTTACTGTAGTTGGAGCAGGGGGAGTAGGAGGAATTACACTCATTCAATTGGCACGAATGGGTGTAGGTTCTTTACATGTTATTGATCAAGATGTATTTGAAGCAAGCAATATTAATCGACAAATGCTAAGTTCCATCAGTAAATTAGGACAGCAAAAAGCAGAGGTCGCTTTAGAAGTTTTGCAAGACATTAATCCATTATTACAAATAGAGATAACAAAAGAATTTGTTACCGAGGACAATGCATTAGAACTTCTAACGAATGCAGATGTCATTATAGATGCAACTGACAATTTAGTAGCGAGAGTAATTATCCATCGTACAGCTCAGAAACTAGGAATCCCTTCTATTTGGATTGCGGTTACACCCCCCTTTAGAGGTGGCGTGATGTCTTTAACTCCTAACTCTACGCCCTATGAAATTGCGTTAGGATATCCGTCTTATCAACAAGAGCTAACACCAGAAATGCAAAATAAAATTCATGAATTAAAAGATGGACGTGCTCTTCATTCCGTTACATATGGCGCGGATGAGAAATGGGCAAGCAGTTATGTACAAAAAGATCGTCCATGGGCTGTATTGTCTCCTGTTGCGAATATAGTAGGCATTCTAGCAAGCTTTGAAGCATTTAAATTTATGATAAATCGAGAAGAGTTAAGACCTGTAATAAGTCCAAATTTAATTCAAATTAACCTTGCAAACCAGAATATGGTACAAGTCTCTATACCGGAAAATGGTAGTTGGGACTATACCACACTATAGATGAGAGAAAAGATTATGCTTCCTTTTTTGTTACTTGGAATAATTGTAATACTCGCCCTGCTTATAAAGGATTATGCACTAGCTGGTGCGGCTTGCTTATTAGGAGTTTTACTTGCTGTTGGACAAAAAACTTTATTACATTTTATTCAACAATACTCTTTTCAAATTGGTATTTTCTTTCTTATGTTATTCTTTTTAATTCCAATTGCATCAGGGAAGATTACAAACGAAAACGTAGTAAAATTAATTGCTTCCCCTATGGGATTAGGGTCCATTCTTGCAGGTTTCACTGTGTCATACATAGGAGGGAAAGGTGTAGGAATTCTATCTATGAATCCTACGATATTGTTAGGTGTCTTAATAGGGACTCTTGTTGCCGTATTATTTACAAAAGGTTTACCAGCCGGATTAATTATTGCGGCTGGAATAATAGCTATTATTTCTATGAAATGAAAGGGACATTCTAAATGAAGATAAAATGGACACATATTAGTTTAGTAGGGATTTTTTTTATAATGCTTATGTCTGGTTGTTCTAATATAAAAGAAACTTCTCAAAATGCTCAGACTCCTAAAGTAGTAAAACAAGAATTAGAAATTCAGCAAGGAGAAGAAAAATTATTTTTGCTTCATAAAAACTTAAATAATAAAAAACAGTATAAATCCGATGAAATTGTCTTATTTTTAGAACCATTTAGTGTACCTACAGCTCAAGCATTTGATGTACCAAAATATTCGTGGATGGATGAGTATGCCAAAAAAGGGTATGATACTTGGGCCATGGATTTTCGAGGGTTTGGTCATTCTTCTCGCCCTAAAGAAATGTCAGATCCTCCTTCCCAAAATCGTCCGGTTATTCATCTGAATGATGCAACTAAGGATCTAGAAACAGTTGTAAAGTGGATCCAAAAGAAAAGAAATGTGAAAAAGATTCATATAATAGGATGGTCATATGGAGGTGTTGTCGCTGGAAATTATGCAATATCCCATCCTCAAGATATTAATAAACTTATTTTATATGGGTATATGCATGGATTCACACTTCCTATGATGACAAAATCTCTTGAAAATCCATTACAACCTAATCAATTTAATCCTGAAGCATCAGCCTATCAAATGGTGGACTTTGATAAAGGAATGCATCATTGGCATATGATGATGGGAAAGAAAACAATCGTTACAAATGAAGCAATGGATGCCGTAAAACAAGTATTTATCAATTCGGATCCTATGAGTAAGAAAAATAATCAAACTATTCGTCGACCAATTGGTCCACTAGAGGATTTGTTTTACATTTGGAAAAATCAGCCTTTATATGATGTATCTAAAATTAACGTTCCAGTACTTGTCATTTATGGAGAAGATGACACGTTTGCAGACCGAAATATGATGTCAAAACTAACAGGTACAAAACAAAAAAAAGAAGTTGTAATCCCCGATGCAACGCACTGGGCTGTTTATGAAAAGAATCGTAATAGCCTATTCGAACAAACGTTAAACTTTATAGAAATGAAAGAAGGAAAAAAGGAATGAATAAGGGTATAACAATATTGGATGCCACCTTACGTGAAGGCGAACAACAATGTGGTATTCGTTTCTCCAAGGAAGATAAAATTACCTTACTCCATATGTTAGAGAATTTTGGAGTAACTCTTATCGAGGTTGGACACCCGGGTATTTCTGAAGAAGAAGAAGAGATTTGCCGGGAAGTTGCAGCCTCTGCAAAGTACGCTGAAATACTTATGCATGCTCGGGCAAAAAAAGAAGAAGTTCATGCGGCTTATCGTGCTGGTGCCGATTGGATAGGAATCTGGGCGTCTATTAACCCCATTTCTTTACAAACAAAGTACACCAATAGATCAAAAGACTACGTTATTAATCAAGTGAAACAAGCTATTGAAGAAGCAAAATCTTTAGGGATGAAAATCCGTTTTACTATTGAAGATGCTTCGCGAACTGAATGGGAAGATATCGCCTACATTGGACAGGTAGCACATGTAGCTGGAGCAGACCGAATCAGTTTAGCAGACACTGTAGGAATTTGGGAACCAAGTCAGTGTGCGACAATCGTGAAGAAATCTGTTGAGACATTCCCTTGTGAGATTGAAGTTCACCTTCATAATGATTTAGGACTAGCCATGGCAAATGCTCTTGCTGCAATCGATTCAGGGGCATCTGTCATTGATACTACATTGTGCGGAATAGGTGAACGTGCTGGGATTGTTGACTTGCTAAATTTATCAGTATTTTTATCTCAAAAGCGTAATCTTCAGTACTTTAAACTACAGATGATTCCTGAATTGACTCAATCTCTTCAATTAGCTACTGGTTGTAAAGTAGATCATTGGAGACCGATTATTGGAAAGAACATATTTACTCATACGGCACCTTATCATAAAAAAGCTGTTCAGCAGAATGACTCAGCATACGAGGGTATTCAGCCTGAAATGATAGGAAGAGTAAGGAACATTCAACAAAAATGCATAGAAAGAAAAGGGCCAAGGCTTTCAAAGTCTCTCCGAGTTAGTAAACCATTTGTAAAGGGAGCATCTGAGCTTTTATATCATCGCGATGGTCCAGGAGAGCGGTGGGTGCAGATGGATTATAGAACGGATGAACGGGCTTCATTTTATGTGATACAGCGTGTATTCTACGGTGCGCATATGGATGATAACTTAGAAGGACATGTAGATATTCACGCACATCATTGTGATAGTGCCTTTATCTTCTGGGGGAATAAAATAGATGGTACAGGCCTCGTATGTGAAGTGGAAATTGAGGGAGAGTCTCAAATCATTGAGAGTCCTGCATCTGTTTTTATTCCAGCGGGTTTCAAGCATAGGTATAAGTACCTTTCGGGTATAGGAACATATACAAATATCGTACTAGCACCTAATTATAATTCTAGTTTGTTAGAGGATAATTTATCAAAAATGCATGTATAATGGGTAGTCTAAAATGCCATTAAGTTAAAATACATTTGCATCCCAAAAACGAAAAAAAATTTCGTTTTTGGGATGTTTTTATTTTTTGCTTGATGAAGATAGGGAGCTACTTCAAAAGACGAATAAGAACCTTAATTTTCAAGAGTAGATAATAGAAAGGGTAAATTTCACAGCATTTTTCAATGAACTGAACAACTAAAGAACATGAAAGTTTCCCTACTTAAAAAGGAAGAGAATTATAAAAATTCTCTTCTTTTTTTATGTGTTCATAAACATTACTTATCTATCTGAAAGCACATGTATACGATTATTGGCTCTGGTACAAATGTGTTGCGCCCTTAAATAGTTCATACAGATCCCTAATCAAAGTATTCATAAGTTTGCATAAGATGGAAACAATGGTAAAAAGATAACTTATGAAAATTAAAAGATGGCTTTCCTTGCGTTAAAGGAAAGCCATCTTTTTAAATGCACTTAAAATTCATAAAGAGGCACAGAGTATAGGTTACAATATAAAGGTAGAATTAGCGTAAATTACCAAAAAATATTTTGTTTGAATTATAAAATATGAATATACTGTGGTATTGAGGAATGAATTATTTTGAAAGAATACAAAACTCAATTGAATATATTGAAAAGAGCTTACAAGACGAATTGAACGTTACTGAAGTTTCCTCAAAACGAAAATTTTATCTCTTCATAGTTGCATGGGAATACAGCTTTCATTTTTTTCGTTGTGGGGACATTTCAAAATACTAGCTTGATAGCGATGTGGCAGGACCCAGCTTTATAAAATATAATTATTGCGATAAGGAAGAATATTATTAAAAACTTTATCAAATTTTTCTCTGAGCGGTAACTTCATCTTTAAATATTTATGAATTATAAAATGTCTTAAGTTGATGGGCATGTTGTGTTACCCCATTGTCATCAAGCTAAGAAAACGAAAACTTATATATCATTATCTTTAGGTGGAGGGGAAAGATTGTTTGATAAATTAAAAAGGCTATTTAAAAAAGATAAAGAGAATGATTTTGAAGATGAGAGGTACATTTTCAAACAGAATCGTTAAATTTCTTAAATAAAAGATATTACTATTTTCCCTCCACAGCTTCATACCCCTTTACAAATAATAAAGTTATATAAGAAACGATAAATGAGAAGATGCTATACATGCCAACCCAAAAGAAAAATGAAGGGGGAAACAATATAACTCCTAATATAAGAAAAATAGCAAACGTTACAATTGGCATTACGTAATACGTTCTTGTTCTACGTGTCCCAAGTACTGAAACAATAAAAATAAGTAATGGACAAATAAATAAGAAGAAAATCAATTCACTCATGGTTATGTCCCCTTTTCTTAAGAAGTAATATGTTTCTTTTAAACGTTTTAAAAATTGTTCTCTTAATATAATTTTGACAGATGGTTTGAAATCCCTTTTGGGAATCAGTATATTTCAACAGTTCGCAAAGGAAAACAGTAAGCAAAGAAAACTTGTCTACGGTTATAAAAGAAACATCGCGACAATTGTAGTGACAATTAACCCGATAACGACCGGTATAAAATTGCGTCTAGCAAGTTCGAATGGATCTACTTTACAAATTGCTAACCATTTTTTTGTGCGAGGAGTAATAGAAGTAAGAACTTTAGCTGGTTCAGTTGATTCAACAGAACCAGTATGCACGAGTAAATTGCTCATTGAAATAATAATAGAGATGATTAAAATAGTTGGTAGTAGTTCGGTAATGGCATAGATAAAACTTTGAAAAATCTCGCTAACGGCAAGAGGAATGGAATGTGTTGCGGTTAGAGCTAGTAAAAAGATAAAAAACAATACAAATGATTGTCGTATCTTTTCGAAGAATAAAAAAAGGTGATAATTGTAAGTAAACAAAGAATATAGAGGGCGTGCAGAAGTGTTAATTCTACTCCCATTTTGCTCACATCCTTTAGGCGTTCGGGTAGTTTAGTGTATGAAGAGAGTGGGAGTGTGTGAGTACGTAGAGAAAGAAAATATAACAATTTCATGTACTGCACTTACAAGGTGAAAGTGGATGATATAATACAAATAATCCTGAAAGTGGATAAAATATTATACGGTTTTATTACTAGATAGAGAGATGGAATATATGAAGGAGAAAATAGGTTTTTACGGTCTTATGGGATGCTTTGCTATAGGACTTATTTTAAAGTATTTTATTGAAAGTGATTGGATCGACACTATTTATGCAGTGGGTTTTATTTTTGCTGTATTATATTGTTGGGATGAATTTAGAGCATACACCGGAAAAAAGAAGATCGTTTTAGGAATTGAGTTTGTCATTTTAATAGCTACAGTGCCATTCATATTGTTGGAAGGCAGTAGATAAATGGATATGATGCCAATTTTTCAAGGGTGGCTATCTTTTGCTAGATTAGTATATTTACTTATAATCTTAGGTATTGTGGGAATGATTGTTACAAAAGTGAATAAAAAATTATTATTAGGTGATGACGTATCTAAAACATAAAAAAGTGCTACCTCGCTAAGAGATAGCACTTTTTCTTATTTTACAGAATGAGTTTTTTGCATTTTTTTAATTAAACGAATTTGCCCGCGATGACTCAGCTCATCCTCGAATACATAGAACCATTTGAAGTAGTTATTTGCAGGTTTGTCGTGCCAAAACGTTGTGGTTTTATATAGCCATTCATCTGGTAGTGATTGAAACGTTGCAATCGTTTTATCGCGAACTTCTTGTAACGTATCTATGTAGTAGTCTATAGGGTGATTTTTAATCGTTTGACGTCCAAGATCACCCAATTCAACTCCTGGTAACCAGCGTTCTAATTCAGCTTCTGTTGGCTCGCGATCTTCAAAGGTATGAATTTGATAATAAAACTCGACTGCAGCCATATGGTACAAAAGCATACCAATCGAGTTTGCCTAATCATCGTGCAAATAATCGAGTTCTTCAATTGTTAAGTCTTGTACAGCTTGCATAGTTGTATAGCGAGTATAATTCATCATAGAAACAAGTTTTGAGAACTCTGTGTTTAATCCGTCAATCTTATCAATTACGAAATTCAATAGAAATTCCTCCCAATAAATAATTTCTTTATAGAAGGGTTTCTATATGTAGAAAGAAATTCTTTTTTAGGAGCGTATATGAATCAAGTTTGTGGTTATTAACCAATAACAATAAGGTCTCTATTTGCCTTTGTAATTACTTCATGCCCATCTTTTGTAATGACAATATCATCTTCAATCCTACAGCCACCCCAGTTTGGAATATAAATACCTGGTTCGACAGTAACAACCATTCCTTCTTGTAAAGTAGCTTTACTTTCTTGTGATAATCGAAGTGGTTCATGAAGTTCTAATCCAACGCCATGGCCGGTAGAATGGCCAAAGTATTCACCGTAGCCGTTATCTGTAATGTAATTTCTTGTCACATCATCAATCGTTTTTGCGGATTCACCAGGCCGGATTGCTTTGGTTCCTCGTTTTAATGCTTCTAATACAATACTATATATTTTTTCGAATTCTTTGGAGTAACTTCCAATCGCAATAGTACGTGTTAAATCAGAGCAATACCCATTGTAAAGTGCACCAAAATCTAATGTAACCATATCTCCGTTTTCAATCATCTTATTTGTGGCAACGCCGTGGGGAAGAGAAGAACGGACTCCAGAAGCTACGATAATGTTAAATGATGAGGAAGAGGCCCCTTGTTTTCGCATAAAAAACTCTAATTCATCTCGGACATCAAATTCAGATACACCGGGTTTTAGAAATCCTGTTATATGTTGAAATGCTTCATCGGCCATACGTGCTGCAACTTTAATTGTTTCGATTTCAGACTCTTCCTTAATGGAACGGATTGTTTCTACTAGTTCACTTACTTGTACAAGTTTGATGTTTGTATATTTTTTTAACGAACTATACTGTTTTAAGGTCATATTGTTTTCTTCGATGCCTAGTCTTTGGATGTTTAATCTAGTTGTCTGATTTGCAATCTCTTGTTCTATGTTTCCTTTATGCATAATGATTTCAGTTTCTTGTACCTGTGTTTTTGCTTGATCGACATAGCGGAAATCTGTAATGAATACAGCTTCAGTTGCAGATAGTAATACGACTCCAGCACTACCTGTAAATCCAGTTGCATACTGGCGATTTTCCTTTTTCGTAATGAGTAATCCGTCTATTCCATATTGGGTTAGTTGTTCTTGAATTTTTTTGATTCTAGTAGTCATTTTGATTCCTCCTTTTCATTGTCTATATAAAGCAATAATTATGCCAATATTCTCAATCTAGCTGTTCGTGGGCAATAAGACCCCCACTGTAAAATTCAACAAAAGTAAAGAAGATAGGTGGGGGTCGGGCACCCGATTGGTGAGGGCTAATAATCAGTGGGGATGAAGAAAACCTCCTACTGATTAAAGCTTCACTTTATGAGGGAAGATACTTAGTAATGAATACACTGTCAAAAAATGTAGACATATAAAATTATATGTGTCTACATTTTTTTGACATGAAAATCTAGGGTATAAACTTTTTAACACGATATATTTTTAATTGCTCAATAACTTTTTTGTGAAAAATAGTTTTTATTAAGTGATAGGTATAAAAAAAGGTAATAACGATTTAATTAATATCGTTATTACCTCTTTTTGTTTTAAGCTTTTAATTTCATCACCGTATCAGCATCTGGTGTTACATACAATGTTTGTTGATTATCATATGTCACAAACCCAAGTTTAGCACCGCTTGGTTTTTTTACATGGCGAATTTTTGTGAAATCTACAGGAACAGAACTAGAATCTTTTGCTTTACTGTAATAAGCAGCGAGTTTAGCAGCTTCTAATAAAGTCTCTTCAGTTGGTTCTAATGAGCGAATAACAACGTGAGAACCAGGAATATCTTTTGTATGTAACCAAATTTCATCACGACGTGCAAATTTGGTTGTTAAATAGTCATTTTGTTTATTATTTTTACCGACTAAAATTTCTGTTCCATCGGTAGAGGTATATTTATCTAATATCGGTTTTGATGTTTTTTTCTTTGTATTCTTCGACTTACGGTTACGCATATAACCTTCTTCAGCTAATTCTTCGCGAATCTCCTCGATATCTTTTGAAGAAGCAGCCTCCATTTGTTGAAGTAGGCTATCAAAGTAAAGGATTTCTTCATTTGTTTTTTCAATTTGTTCTTTTACGATTGCGACAGAATTTTTCGCTTTTTGATACTTTTGGAAATAACGTTGTGCGTTTTCTGACGGTGTTTTCAGTGGATCTAATGTAATTTTTACTGTTCCGCCATTTTCATCGTAGTAGTTGACAACCTCAATTTCTTTGTCACCTTTTTTTAATGCATACATGTTAGCTGTAAGAAGTTCACCGAATAATTGATATTTATCAGCTTTCCCAGCATCTTGTAGTGTTTTTTGTAATTTAATTAATTTCTTTTCATTTTTTGCTTTTTCATTGTGCATAAATCGTTCTAAATCATGTGCTTGTTGTTTTACACGATCGCGTTCAGCCTTTCCAAAGAAGAATCGATCTAATAATTCACTTACAGATAAGAATGTTTTATTATCCCCTTTTAAATGTGTAAGAGGGAAGAGATAAAAGAACTCTTTTCCATTTGCCGTTATCATTGTTGGTTCATATTGATGCGCTTGCATTGGTTTTTGTAATGTGAAAAACGCTTCTGATAATGCATGTTCATTTACCATAACAGCTTTCTTTACAACTTCTTTTGCAAATAGCGGAGAAATCCCCATAAAGGCCCCAACAAGTTGTTTATCCATATTTCCTGCTAAAAAGTCTAGTGGCCTAATAAACTCATCTTGTGTTTCAATCTGCAAGGGATTAATTTTATGCTGTGCTGGTGGTGCAACATATTCAGCGCCAGCATATACAGTACGATGCCGATTTACCGCTAAAGAAACGTGCTTTAAGCTATCTAAAATGATATTTGTTTTCGCGTCTACTAAAATAATATTGCTGTGACGACCCATTATTTCAATCACTAATGTTTTTAACGATTCGTCCCCAATCTCGTTACGGCTTCGAACGGTAATTTGAATGATACGTTCTAAATCGATTTGTTCAATTTTCTCAATAAATCCACCTTCTAAATGTTTGCGAAGAAGCATGCAAAACATTGGTGGTAATGCTGGTGAATCATAACTTTGATTTGTAAGATGCATACGTGCGTATGTAGGGTGTGCGGAAATAAGTAATTTTTGATTTTTTCCGTTTGCTCGAATATGTAACAAAACCTCATATTTTGAGGGTTGATATATTTTTGAAATTCTTCCTGTTTGAAGAGAATTTGCAATTTCATGTGTAATCGCTCTTGTAAATAATCCATCGAATGCCATTATGAACACTCCTTTCTAACTAAATGTTAATTATAGCATTTTTTTGGACGGGGCTGAATAAGCTTTCATTAGAGCATGTCTGCAATCAGGAGGTCGATAGCGAGATGAATTGGTATGAAATGCGTGCACATGAAGTGGAAGAAAGAACGAATACGAATGTGAAGGTAGGACTGTCAGAGCAAGAAGCGGAAGGGCGCTTAAAGAAGCTAGGGCCAAATGAATTACAAGAAGCAAAGCGGCCTTCTGCACTTCTTGTATTTTTGGCGCAGTTTAAAGATTTTATGGTACTTGTTTTGTTTGGTGCGACAATCATTTCAGCTTTTTTAGGAGAGTATATTGATTCGATTGCAATTGTCGCAATTGTTATTATCAATGGTGTTCTTGGTTTTTTTCAAGAAAGAAAAGCAGAAAAATCATTGGAGGCTTTGAAAGAATTAGCTGCCCCGCAAGTAACGGTTTTACGAAATGGAAAATGGATGAAAATACCATCTAAAGCACTTGTCCTTGGGGATATCATTAAATTTTCTAGCGGCGACCGTATTGGTGCTGATATTCGTCTTGTTGAAGCATCGAGTTTATATATCGAGGAATCGGCTTTAACGGGAGAATCTGTACCTGTTCAAAAGAAAGTGGAAGCATTAAGCGGTCAAAATGTTGCGATTGGTGATCAAAAAAATATGGCATTTATGGGGACGATGATAACAAGGGGTTCCGGGGCCGGAGTAGTAGTAGCTACAGGGATGAACACGGCTATGGGGCAGATTGCAAATCTGTTGCAAAATGCAGAGCAAATGGAAACACCGCTGCAAAGAAGATTAGAACAACTTGGGAAGATTCTAATCATTGTTGCCCTTATTTTAACAGCACTTGTTGTACTAGCTGGAGTGTATCAAGGGAATGAAGTGTATCATATGTTCTTAGCGGGTGTGTCACTTGCTGTTGCAGCAATTCCAGAAGGATTACCAGCGATTGTTACGGTCGCATTGTCACTTGGTGTACAGCGCATGATTAAAAAGAGAGCGATTGTTCGAAAATTACCAGCAGTAGAAACTTTAGGATGTGCTTCTGTTATTTGTTCGGACAAAACGGGTACGATGACACAAAATAAAATGATGGTAACACATATGTGGTCAGGTGGCGAAACATGGCATGTAACCGGGCAAGGCTACGAGCCTACTGGATCATTTATGAAAGGTGAGCAGAAGGTTAATCCGGAATCTACAAGGGCGTTATATCAATTATTAACATTTGGGTGTTTATGCAATAACGCGAGCATTGTAAAAAAGAAAAAAACATATGTCCTAGATGGAGATCCGACAGAAGGTGCGCTCGTTGCAGCGGCGATGAAAGCAGGAATATCCCGAGAAGCTTTAAAAGAGAAGTTTGAAATTATTCATGAACTCCCTTTTGATTCCACACGAAAAATGATGAGCGTAATCGTTCGTGATCGTGATGGTAAAAAATTTGTAGTCACAAAAGGGGCACCTGATGTTCTTTTGCAAATGAGCCAAACAATTTTATGGGGGGATAAACAGCAACCTTTAAGTGAGTTATATCGTAAAGAAGTGCAAGCGGCAATTCATAACCTTGGGAGTCAAGCGCTTCGAACGATTGCTGTTGCATTTAGGGCTTTAAAAGTAACAGATTCAATTGAACATGAAAGAGAAGTAGAAAAAGATTTCATGCTTGTCGGGATACAAGGAATGATAGACCCGCCAAGACCAGAAGTGAAACAGGCCGTAAAAGAGTGTAAAGAGGCTGGTATTAAAACGGTAATGATTACAGGAGACCATAAAGTAACAGCGATGGCAATTGCGGAGCAGTTAGGGGTTTTACCACCGAATGGCCGCGTTATAGAAGGTGTAGAATTAGCAAATATGTCTGTAGATGAACTAGAGGATATTGTAGAAGATACCTATGTATTTGCACGTGTATCTCCTGAACATAAATTAAAAATTGTAAAAGCTCTTCAAAATAAAGATCATATTGTGGCGATGACAGGTGATGGAGTGAATGACGCTCCTGCTATTAAAACAGCTGATATTGGGATAGCGATGGGAATTACAGGAACGGATGTAGCTAAAGAAGCTTCCTCTCTTGTTTTGCTAGATGATAACTTTGCTACGATTAAATCGGCAATTAAAGAGGGACGAAATATATATGAGAATATTCGGAAGTTCATTCGGTATTTATTAGCATCAAATGTTGGAGAGATTTTAGTTATGTTATTTGCGATGATGCTTGCTTTACCACTTCCGATGGTTCCAATTCAAATTTTATGGGTGAATTTAGTAACAGATGGTTTACCAGCAATGGCACTAGGGTTAGATGCAGCTGAGGGAGATGTGATGAGAAGAAATCCACGGCATCCGAAAGAAGGGGTGTTTGCAAGAGGGTTGGCTTGGAAAATTGTGAGTAGAGGCTTTTTAATTGGTATTGTAACCTTGCTGGCATTTATTATTGCATTTAATCAGCATCCAAATGAATTGAAATATGCGCAAACAGTAGCTTTTGCTACACTAGTTTTAGCACAGCTTATTCATGTATTTGACTGCCGCAGTGAACACTCTATATTCCATCGTAATCCTTTTGGGAATATATATTTGGTTGGAGCAGTTATTATTTCGGTGTTATTAATGCTTGTGGTTATTTATTATCCACCACTGCAACCGATTTTTAGTACAATGCCAATTCAAGCGAGAGATTGGTTATTAATCGTTGGTTTATCGTCCATTCCAACATTTTTATTAGTCGGCTCTTTATTGACAGGGAAAAAGGAGAAGAAGAAGCCGATCTTGTATAAGAGAGGCATAAACTTGAAATAGTCAATGATATGAAAATGTGATATAATTTACAAAAGGTAGTAGAGTTGCATCTCTATTACCTTTTTCATTGAGTTATTTCATGGTGTGGATGTGATAAAGATGATTTCTAGTATGACAGGATTTGGAAGAGCGAAAGTGGAAAACGATGCTTTTCAAATTACAGTAGAAATGAAGTCAGTGAACCATCGTTTTTTAGAGATGAACATTCGACTTCCGAAACAAATGATGGTTTTTGAGGACAAAATTCGTAAGTTAATTGCAGAACAAGTTCGCCGCGGGCGTATTGAAGTGTCCATTATTATTACAGGGGAAGGGCTTGTTGAAAGAAAGTTAAGTGTGAATTGGCCGCTTCTTAAGCAGTATAAATCCATTATGGAAGACGTGAAAACGAAATTTCAATTACAAGATTCCATTACACTTCAACAATTAATGGCAATGCCAGAAGTAACGGCGATTGAAGAAATGGAAAATGTAAATGAACAATTTGAACAAAATTTATATGAAGCTGTTCGCCAAGCTGCTCGTACGTTAAAAACGATGAGAGATGGTGAAGGAGAACGATTACATAAAGATATGGCGTATCGTTTACAAGAGATACACGATTGTGTAAATGCGATTATCCCGCATGCACCAATTGTTACTCAAAAATATCGTGAACGATTGGAAAATCGCTTAAAAGAATTACATAATCATGAGTTAGATGAACAAAGGTTGCTGACAGAGGTAGCGATGTTTGCGGAGCGCTCGGATATTCATGAAGAATTGGTTCGCTTGCAAAGTCATTTAGCTCAATTTCATGAAGCCCTTGAGATCGAGGAGCCTGTTGGTAGAAAAATGGATTTCATTGTACAAGAGATGCATCGGGAAATTAACACGATCGGTTCTAAGGCAAATGACTTAACAATTTCAAAATATGTTGTAGAAATGAAAAATAACCTTGAAAAAATTCGTGAACAGGTACAAAATATTGAGTAGCTGTCAAAAAATATATAAAGTTATACGTGGTGGGGAAATCGGATAGACTTACTAGGAGGCGCAAACTATGGCCATGCGGTTTTTAAATATTGGATATGGGAATATTGTATCTGCTCATCGAATTATTGCAATTGTAAGTCCGGAGTCAGCTCCTATTAAACGAACGGTGCAGGAAGCGCGTGAACATAACGTGTTACTAGATGCTACGTATGGGAGAAAAACAAGGGCGGTTATTGTTATGGATGATGGGCATATTGTACTAAGCCCAATTCAGCCAGAGACGATTGCACATCGTTTAAATAATAAAGAAGATTTAAGTGAGGAAGGGTAGGTTTTACATATTTATGAGAAGTAGAAGAGGGTTGCTCATCGTTCTTTCAGGACCTTCTGGCGTTGGGAAAGGGACAGTTCGAAAAGAGTTGTTCAGCCATGAAGATACAAGATTTCAATACTCTATTTCAGTAACGACACGTAAACCGCGTGAAGGTGAAGTAGATGGTGTGGATTATTTCTTTAAAGAGAGAGAAGAGTTTGAAGAAATGATTCGTAACGAAAAGCTGCTTGAGTGGGCAGAGTTCGTTGGGAATTACTATGGAACACCAATTGATTATGTTGAAAAAACATTGCAAGAAGGAAAAGATGTATTCTTAGAAATTGAAGTACAAGGAGCAATTCAAGTAAAGAAAGCTTTCCCAGAAGGGGTATTTATTTTCTTAGCTCCTCCAAGCTTATCAGAGCTTAAGAATCGCATCGTTGGTCGCGGTACAGAGACTGAAGATGTTATTGAAAATCGTTTAACTGTAGCAAAAGAAGAAATCGAGATGATGGACGCTTATGACTATGTAGTAGAAAATGATAAAGTAGAACTTGCTTGTGAACGCATTAAAGCTATTGTGGTTGGTGAACATTGCCGCCGCGACAGAGTAGCGAAATATTATAAAGAAATGACGGAGGGTATATAATATGTTAAATCCATCAATTGATTCATTGCTAAAAAAAATCGACTCTAAATATACATTAGTAACAGTAGCGGCAAAACGCGCTCGTGAAATGCAAATGGCTAACAACTGTGTTGTTGAAAATCCTGTTTCTCATAAATGTGTAGGTAAAGCGTTGGAAGAAATCGATGCGGAAGCATTAAATTATGTACCAAGCGAAGAGAAAGTATCTGAGTAAGGCATTCTCTTCGACAAATGAAAACATAGACTTTATACTTTTCTATGTAACGGTAACAACCTATTTACAAGTAGGTTGTTATTTTTTTATGATAGAGCTAAAAGAAATAGGTTTTTGTTTAATGAAATACTAGCACTGACGAGCTGGAATGAATACATTTCAGCAGAATAAGTTTGAAAAAGAAAGAGGACGAGTCATATGCTAAAAGGGAAAAAGATACTTCTATGTGTAACAGGAGGCATTGCTGTTTTTAAAGCGGCTGCGTTAACGAGTAAATTAACACAAGCAGGAGCACTTGTAAAAGTAATGATGAGTGAATCGGCGATGAAATTTGTTACACCTCTTACATTTCAAGCGCTTTCTCGCCATGATGTATACACGGATACGTTTGATGAAAAAGATTCTGCAGTTATCGCTCATATTGATTTAGCGGATTGGGCGGACGTTGTGCTTATTGCACCAGCAACAGCGAATTGTATCGGAAAATTAGCAAATGGTATTGCTGATGATATGATCACAACAACATTGTTAGCTACTATAGCGCCAGTCTGGATTGCACCTGCTATGAATGTGCATATGTATGAAAATAAAATTGTCCAAAAGAATATGATGACGTTAAAAGCGTTGGGATATACATTTATTGAGCCTGGAGAAGGCTTTTTAGCATGCGGATATGTTGCGAAAGGTCGATTAGAAGAACCAGAAACAATTATCGCTCGATTACAAGAAGCGTTTTCAGAACATAAACCATTAAAGGGAAAGAAAATTTTAGTAACTGCTGGCCCAACTCGTGAAAAAATTGATCCAGTACGTTTTATGACGAACTTTTCTTCAGGGAAAATGGGGTATGCGCTAGCGGAAGTTGCTGCTAACTTAGGAGCGGATGTAATACTTGTTTCAGGTCCAACTGCAATAGCACCACCTGTAAATGTAACAACTGTGCAAGTAGAATCTGCACAAGATATGTTAGAAGCTGTAATGCAACATTATGGATCTATGGATGTTGTTATTAAAACAGCTGCAGTAGCAGACTATCGCCCGAAAATTGTGCATAATCAGAAGATGAAAAAGAAAAGTGGCGATGCAGTCATTGAGTTAGAAAGAACAATCGATATTTTGAAAACACTCGGTGAGAAAAAAGAGCATCAACTCCTAATCGGTTTTGCTGCTGAAACGACAAATATAGAAGAATATGCAACGAAAAAATTGCGTGAAAAAAATGCAAATATGATTGTTGCAAATGATGTGAAAGCACAAGGTGCAGGATTCGGTACGGATACGAATATTGTAACAATGTATAGAAAAGATGGAGAAGTTATTCGATTACCTCTTTTAACAAAGAAAGAAGTTGCACGTGAAATTTTAATGCAAATTAAAGCGATGTTAGAAGAGGATCGTGTATGAAATTTGCAAGTGTAATCGTTGATGTACCGGCACGTCAAACAGATCGCCCGTTTGATTATGTTATCCCTAAGAAATGGGAAGATATTGTACAAACAGGTATGCGTGTAGTCGTTCCGTTTGGTCCACGGAAATTACAAGGCTTTATTATTGAAATAAAAGATTCAGTCGATGTGGAAAGTAAAAAGTTAAAAGCATTGCATGAAATACTAGATGTTACGCCAGTTTTAAATGAAGAATTATTACAACTTGGTTTTTGGCTGACGGATGAAACATTATGTTATATGATTTCAGCTTTTCAAGTTATGCTTCCAGCTGCGATAAAAGCGACTTATAAAAAACGGCTACAGCTCCATAAAACAGCTACAGTGGCGCCGGAAATTCGTGATTTGTTTCAAGGGGAAGAAGCGATAGATTGGGAAGAAATTGCTACGCACTCACATATGTATCGCATGGTTCAAAAAGAGATAACAAACGGCACTATTGAAGTCATCTATAAAGTAAAAGATAAGGTGCAAAAGAAGAAACAAAGGGTGATTCAGCCAGAATTGCCACAGGAACAATTAGAGGCAGCTGCCTTTGAGCTGAAAAGTAAAAAGCAACAAGATGTACTGTATTACTTTGTAGAAAATTATCACAGTGTGCCATTAAAAACATTAACAGAAGAACTACAAATAACAGATGCACCGGTAAAGTCGCTTGTGAAAAAAGGGTTGCTTTTAGAACAGTACATTGAAGTATATCGTAACCCATATGACGATGAGGCTTTTGAACAGACAAAGCCATTTCCGCTCACAGATGAACAAAATCAAGTGATTACGCCCATCTTGTCATCCATTACAAATGAAACATATAATCCATTTTTATTATATGGTGTTACAGGAAGCGGTAAAACAGAAGTGTATTTGCAATCCATTGCTGCGGTGTTGAAAAAGGGAAAAGAGGCGATTGTACTTGTTCCAGAAATTGCGTTAACACCGCAAATGGTAGATCGATTTAAAGGACGTTTTGGTTCGCAAGTTGCGGTTCTTCATAGTGCGCTTTCTGTTGGGGAAAAATATGATGAATGGCGGAAAATTTTACGAAAAGAAGTAAAAGTTGTTGTTGGAGCACGCTCCGCTATTTTTGCTCCATTTGAAAACTTAGGAATTATTATTATTGATGAAGAACATGAGTCAAGTTATAAACAAGAAGATAATCCGAAATATCATGCCAGGGATGTTGCGATTTGGCGAGGGCAATATCATAATTGTCCAATCGTGCTCGGCAGTGCAACGCCGACTCTAGAATCATTTGCTAGAGCGAAAAAAGGTGTTTATGAGCTACTAACCATGCAAAAGCGTATGAATGAACAAGCGTTGCCGACAGTAGAAATTGTTGATATGCGTGAGGAACTGCGTGATGGAAATCGTTCTATGTTTTCAAAATTACTTCATGAGAAAATAGCGGATCGGTTAGAAAAGAAAGAACAAATGGTTCTTTTTTTAAATCGAAGAGGCCATTCAACGTTTGTCATGTGTCGTGATTGTGGTTATGTCGTGCAATGTCCACACTGTGATATATCACTCACCTATCATAAAATGAATCATCGTTTAAAATGTCACTATTGCAGTTATGAGGAAAGTATGCCAACTGCTTGTCCTGCTTGTAATAGTTCGTATATTCGTTTCTTTGGGACAGGAACACAAAAGGTAGAAGAAGAAATTACAAAGTTATTTCCAGAGGCGCGGGTTATCCGTATGGATGTTGATACAACGAGTCGCAAAGGAATGCACGAAAAGTTATTAAAAGCCTTCGGTGAAGAGAAAGCTGATATCTTACTTGGAACACAGATGATCGCTAAAGGGCTTGATTTTCCAAAGGTTACACTTGTTGGTGTCTTAACAGCTGATACGATGCTACATTTACCAGATTTTCGAGCAAGCGAGAAGACGTATCAGTTATTGACACAGGTGAGTGGACGTGCAGGTCGACATGAATTACCAGGAGAAGTAGTAATTCAAACGTATACGCCAGAACATTATAGCGTAGAACTAGCAAAGAATCAGCAGTACGATGTATTTTTTGAACAAGAAATGCAAATGAGAAAAACAAGGCAATACCCGCCATACTACTATGTCGCACTTGTAACCGTTTCGCATCCAGAGTTATTAAAAGCAGTGCAAGTAACGGAAAAAATTGTCGGTTATTTACGAACGCATTGCTCGCGGCAAACAATGGTGCTAGGACCGGTTGCTTCAGCAATTCCAAGGATAAAAGATAGATATCGATACCAATGCATGATAAAATACAAGCGGGAACCAAACTTAAAGTACGTGCTCAAAATGGTAAATGAACATTATCAAGCAGAAATGCAAAAAGATTTGCAGATCTCAATCGACTTTAATCCAACAATGTTAATGTAGCGGAGGAAAATATGGCAGTTTTAGAAATTGTAAAGCATCCAAATGAAGTGTTAGAAACCCCATGTGAACGGGTAATGAACTTTGATAAAAAGTTAGTGAATTTGTTAAAAGATATGCATGAAACAATGTTAGTTGCAGATGGTGTTGGTTTAGCAGCACCACAAGTCGGCGTAAGTTTGCAAGTGGCAGTTGTTGATATTGGTGATGATACGGGAAAAATCGAACTGATTAATCCAGTTATTTTAGAAAAACGTGGTGAACAAGTAGGTCCCGAAGGCTGCTTAAGCTTTCCGGGACTTTATGGTGAAGTGGAGCGTGCAGAGTATATTAAAGTACGTGCACAAAATCGTCGTGGTAAAATCTTTTTATTAGAGGCAGATGATTTTTTAGCACGCGCAATTCAACATGAAATCGACCATTTACATGGTGTGTTATTTACATCAAAAGTGACGAGATATTATGAGGAAAATGAATTAGAAGAGATGTAAAAGGAGCGGTTTTTGAATGATAAAAGTAGTATTTATGGGAACACCGGACTTTTCTGTACCGGTGCTTCGTCGTCTTATTGAAGATGGATATGATGTAATTGGTGTTGTAACGCAGCCGGATCGTCCAGTGGGAAGAAAAAAGGTTATGACACCAACACCTGTTAAGGTGGAAGCGGAAAAACATGGTATTCCGGTGTTACAGCCGTTAAAAATTCGTGAAAAAGACGAATATGAAAAAGTATTGGCATTAGAGCCGGATTTAATTGTGACAGCTGCGTTCGGACAAATTGTACCAAACGAAATTTTAGAAGCACCAAAGTATGGATGTATTAATGTTCATGCTTCATTACTTCCAGAACTTCGCGGCGGTGCACCAATTCATTACTCCATCATGCAGGGAAAAGAAAAAACAGGTATCACAATTATGTATATGGTGGAAAAATTAGATGCTGGTGATATTTTAACGCAAGTAGAAGTGGAAATCGAAGAACGTGAAACAACTGGTTCATTATTTGATAAATTAAGTGAGGCTGGAGCGCACTTATTATCAAAAACAGTTCCGCTTTTAATACAAGGAAAATTAGAACCGATTAAACAAAATGAGGATGAAGTAACATTCGCTTACAATATTAAACGTGAGCAAGAAAAGATTGATTGGATGAAAACAGGAGAAGAGGTTTACAATCACATTCGTGGTTTAAATCCGTGGCCAGTTGCTTATACAACTTTAGCAGGGCAAGTTGTAAAAGTATGGTGGGGCGAAAAAGTTCCTGTAACAGTACAGGCTGAAGCTGGTTCTATTGTAGCAATTGAAGAAGATGGTTTCGTTGTGGCAACAGGAAATGAAACAGGTGTTAAAATTACTGAGTTACAACCATCTGGTAAAAAGCGCATGAGTTGTTCACAATTTTTACGTGGAACAAAACCTGAAATTGGTACGAAGTTAGGAGAAGACGCATGAGACAAAATGTTCGTGAGTTAGCTCTTGATGGTCTAATTCAAGTAGAGAAAAGTGGCGCTTATAGCAACTTACTTTTAAATAATTTGATTGAAAAAAGTGCGATTGATAGAAAAGATATTGGTTTGTTAACTGAGATTGTCTATGGAACGATTCAACGTCGTGATACACTTGACTATTATTTACAACCATTTTTAAGAAAAAAAGTTGAAGCGTGGGTAAAAATATTACTTCGCTTATCTTTATATCAAATGCTATATTTAGATCGCGTCCCAGAAAGAGCGGCGATTCATGAGGCTGTTGAGATTGCAAAACGTCGTGGTCATAAAGGAATTGCAGGGATGGTAAACGGGGTACTCCGTTCGATTCAACGTGAAGGTGTGCCATCTTTAGAGGAGATACAAAATCCTGTAGAGCGAGTTTCTGTTGCAACGAGTCATCCAGAGTGGCTTGTACAAGAGTGGGTATCAGCATACGATTTAGAAACAGCGCAAAAAATGTGCGAAGTAAATATGGTTCCGCCGGTACCGACAGCACGTGTGAATGTTGATAAAATAACGGTAGAAGAAGCGATTGCTTTGCTAGAACGTGAGGGTGTACAAGCAAAATGTGGTGATTTATCAGAAGATGCTATCCAAATTGAAAAAGGAAACGTAGCGCATACAGAAGCGTTTAAAAACGGTTTCCTTTCTATTCAAGATGAAAGCTCTATGCTTGTTGCGCGTGCTTTGAAACCCGAAGAAGGAGATATGGTTCTTGATAGCTGCGCGGCGCCTGGTGGGAAAACAACACACATTGCAGAGCGTTTAAAGGGGACTGGTCAGGTAACGTCGCTGGATTTACATCCGCATAAAGTTCGTCTAATTCAGCAACAGGCGAAGCGTCTAGAATTAGAGAACATTGAAACAAAGGCGCTAGATGCCAGAAAAGTTCAAGAACATTTTGCGAACGAAAGCTTTGACAAAATATTAGTAGACGCACCATGTTCTGGATTTGGTGTTATCAGACGTAAGCCTGATATTAAATTAGGTAAAGAAAAAGGCGATAGTGAAAGACTGTCGACAATTCAGCTATCGATACTAGAAAAGGTAGCTCCACTGTTAAAAGCAGGTGGTCGCCTTGTTTATAGTACGTGTACAATTGAAAAAATAGAAAATGAACAAGTGATAGAGCAATTTTTACAAGAGCATCCTGAATTTGAATGGGATACTACTATGAAAGAGCGCATGCCAGAAAAATTACGTCCTTATATAAATGAAGGGCAAGTACAAATTTTACCGCATTATTTTGCAACAGATGGCTTTTATATTGCTTGTTTAAGAAAGAAGGTGTAGCATCATGGAAACGACTGTAAAAAAACAAAAGAAAGATTTAGAAACAAAAAAAACATCTATTTACTCTTTACAACTTCATGAAATGCAAAATTGGTTAAAGGAACAAGGTGAACCGAAATTCCGTGCAGGTCAAATTTTTGATTGGCTATATAAAAAGCGTGTAAAAAATTATGAGGATATGACAAATCTTTCAAAAGGATTGCGTGATAAATTGTCGAATTCCTTTGATATTACTACTTTAAATACATTAGTAAAGCAAACATCTTCTGATGGGACAATTAAGTTTTTATTCCAATTATATGATGGGTATTCTATCGAAACAGTATTAATGCGACATGAATATGGAAATTCCATTTGTGTAACAACACAGGTAGGTTGCCGAATTGGTTGTACATTCTGTGCATCAACACTAGGTGGTTTAAAGCGAAACCTAGAGGCTGGAGAAATCGTAGCGCAAGTAGTAGAGGTTCAACGTGCGCTTGATGAGACAGATGAGCGCGTGAGTTCTCTTGTTGTAATGGGAATTGGAGAGCCGTTTGATAACTACGATAACTTAATGTCGTTTTTACGCATTATTAACCATGAAAAAGGAATTCATATTGGTGCACGTCATATGACGGTTTCAACAAGTGGAATCATCCCGAAAATTTATAAGTTTGCTGAAGAGGATATGCAAATTAACTTTGCGATTTCATTGCACGCTCCAAATACAGAATTACGCTCAAAATTAATGCCGATTAACCGTGCTTATAAGCTGCCTGACTTAATGGAAGCTATTAAATACTATGTAAATAGAACCGGGCGTCGCATTACGTTTGAATATGGCTTATTTGGAGGAGAAAACGACCAAGTTGAGCATGCCGAAGAATTGGCTCAACTTTTAAAAGGTGTAAAATGTCATGTGAACTTAATTCCGGTAAACTATGTACCAGAACGCGATTACGTAAGAACACCACGTGAACAAATTTTCTTATTTGAAAAAACGTTGAAAGACCGTGGAGTGAATGTAACGATTCGCCGTGAACAAGGTCATGATATTGATGCTGCCTGCGGTCAGTTGCGTGCAAAGGAGCGCAAAGAAGAGACGAGGTGACAAGATGAAAGCCGTGTTTCTATCGGATAAAGGGAAAGTTCGTCAACATAATGAAGATAGTGCAGGAGTTTTTCATAATTTAGATGGAGATATTTTAGCTGTTGTAGCTGATGGAATGGGAGGTCATCGAGCAGGTGATGTTGCTAGCTCGATGGCCATTCAACTATTCCATGATTATTGGAAACAAACGTATAATATGGATACACCAAAAAAGGCCGAAGAATGGCTACATACAAACGTTGAGATGATTAACGAGAGGGTATACGAATACTCGAAGAAACATACAGAGTGTAGTGGTATGGGAACTACTGTTATTGTTGCGATTTGTACAGCGGGATTTGTAACAATTGGACACATAGGAGATAGTCGATGTTACATGTTATCAGATGATGAGATTTCACTTATAACTGAAGACCATTCACTTGTAAATGAACTTGTTAGATATGGTGAGATTTCAAAAGAGGATGCAGAGTATCATCCAAAAAAGAATTTGCTTTTACGAGCGCTTGGAACAGAAGAAAAAGTTGGATTAGATGTTAAAACATTAGTGTTAGAAGAAAATGATCAACTGCTTCTTTGCTCTGACGGATTATCAAATAAAGTTGCTATGGATGATATGCGAAAGATTTTGCAATTAAACGAACAACTCGAGACAAAGGGAGAACATCTTGTTCAACTTGCGAATGATCGTGGGGGAGAAGATAATATTACCCTTGTCATTGTTGATTATGCGGATTCGGCAAACGAAAGTAGGTGAATTACAACGTGCTGATTGGAAAACGCCTAAACGACCGTTATAAGCTACTGAAAATGATCGGTGGCGGAGGGATGGCCAATGTATATTTGGCTCATGATGATATACTAGGCCGAGATGTAGCGGTAAAAATATTAAGACTCGATTATGCAAATAATGATGAGTTTATTAAACGTTTCCATCGAGAAGCGCAATCTGTTACAACGTTGTCGCATCCAAATATTGTGAATATGTATGATGTTGGGGAAGAAGATGGAATTTATTATCTTGTTATGGAATATGTACCTGGACAAACATTAAAGCAATACATAACGCAGCGTGGAATGTTACCGATAGGAGAAGCTCTTGATATTATGGAGCAGTTAACATCTGCAATGGCACATGCGCATCATTTTGAAATTGTCCATAGAGATATAAAGCCACATAACATCTTAATTCGGAATGATGGGGTCGTGAAGGTGACAGACTTTGGGATTGCGACTGCTACAAGTGCAACGGCGATAACGCATACGAACTCAGTGCTTGGTTCGGTCCATTACTTGTCACCAGAGCAAGCACGTGGAGGGATAGCGAATAAACAATCGGATATTTATTCGCTTGGTATTGTTATGTTTGAATTACTAACAGGGCGACAACCTTTCTCAGGAGAGTCTGCAGTTGCGATCGCTTTAAAACATTTACAGAATGAAACACCATCTCCAAAACGCTGGAATCCAGATATTCCGCAAAGTGTAGAAAATATTATTTTAAAAGCAACTGCAAAAGATCCATTTCATCGCTATCAGTCTGCTAATGCGATGAAGAGAGATATTGAAACGGCGCTATATCCAGAACGTATTAACGAGCAACCATTTTATATACCTGAAGATATGGAAGCGACGAAGGCAATTCCAATTATTCAACAAGAACAATTATTTGGAAATGTAAGCGATGAAACAATTGTATTGAATGGAAGTAAAGCGGATGAACAGATAAAAGATGAAGAAGTGAAACCGAACGAGAAAAAAAAGCGAAGTAACAAATGGCTGAAAGTGTTACTTACAACATTTTTACTTTTAGCAATCGGCACAACGTTAGCGCTGACTGTGATTCCAGGATTCTTTATTCCTAAAGACGTAAAAACTCCTGATGTGTCTGGTATGAAGTATGAGACTGCTGTTAACACTCTTGTTGAGAAAGGATTTGAAGTTGCTGAACCGAACATTGTTTATACAGATGATGTTGAAGCTGGGAAAGTAATTAAAACAAGTCCGGCAGCAGGAAGGGTTGTAAAAGAAAGGTCGAAAATTACTATCTATCAATCCGGTGGAAAAAAGAAGGATAAGATGAGTAATTTAATCGGAAAAGATTTTGATAGTTTGAAGGACGAATTGGAAGGGAAGTATAAAATTGTTGTTCGATACGATATTGAAAGCGAAAAACCAAAAGGTGAAATCGTAGAACAAAGTCCAGCAGCAGACCAAATGGTTGTGGAAGCGGAGCAAGATGTGAAAGTTTGGGTGAGTAAAGGTCCTTACCAAATTCGACCTGTTGATTTTTCTGGATGGACGGAAAATAGTGTGAATAGCTATTTAAATGAAAAGAAACTGGTCCCAAATATAAAAAGAGAATATTCGGATACTGTTGATAAGGGACAAGTAATTTCACAATCACCAAAACCAGGAACGCCGTTAAAAGAAGGGGATAAAGTAACGATTACTGTCTCTGATGGTCCGAAGCCTAAAGTAATGAAAACAGTAAAGGTTGATAACATTTCGATTCCGTATGAGCCTCCTGCGACAGGTGAGAAAAAGCCACAAACAATTGAAATTTATAAAGAAGATATGCAGCAGAAAATGGATAAGCCGATTGAAACGCGAACAATAACAGAATCTGCTACTATTACTTTGGAATTTGTGATTCAAGAAGGAACAAAAGGTCATTACAAAATTGTTCGAGATGGGACGACAATTATTGATAAAGAAGTGCCATATCCAGCCTAGTAAAGGTGTGTCTCCATTTGGTGGATTCCACCTTCTTTGTATGGAGAGTGGAATTTGTTGCTCTTGCCTGTTATGCTGTTAACGTAGAAGGGTAAGAAATTACGTTTTGAAATAGAAGGACAGCCATAAAAGTGAAGTGGAAATAAAGGAGAATCTGAACTGATACATAGTCAGTTTTATCCTAGTATTCGCTGGCAGTACCCCGTCTCAATATTTTAAGGAAGGGATAACTGTATGGAGAGGCTGATAACAATTTCACTTTATATAGAATAAAGGAGAATTATATGGCAGAAGGAAAAATTGTAAAAGCTTTAAGTGGTTTTTATTATGTACAGCATGAAGGTGGCATTACACAATGCCGTGGTCGTGGTGTATTCAGAAAAAATAAAATTACACCACTTGTAGGAGATCAAGTAGTTTTTCAAGCGGAGAATCCGAATGAAGGCTATGTTTTAGAGATTTTTGAGCGGAAAAATGAACTTGTTAGGCCGCCAATTGCCAATGTTGATCAAGCAATCCTTGTTTTCTCAGCAGTTGAACCAGATTTTAACCCAGGGTTATTAGATCGATTTTTAGTATTAATTGAATATCATAACATTAAACCAATTATTTGTATCAGTAAAATGGATTTAGTAGATGAAAAAATGCGAGAAACTGTTGAATCTTATGCAAATGATTATCGTGAAATGGGATATGATGTGTTATTTACTTCTATAAATACATCGGAAAGTATTGATATTTTAAAACCATTCTTAGAAGGTTGTGTCTCAGTTGTTGCGGGGCAATCTGGTGTAGGGAAATCTTCCATGTTAAATGTATTACGCCCAGATTTAGCCCTAAAAACAGATGATATTTCATCGCATTTAGGGCGAGGGAAGCATACGACAAGGCATGTAGAATTAATTGCAGTAGGAAGCGGTCTGGTTGCAGATACACCGGGTTTTAGCTCTCTTGATTTTATTGATATCGAAGTAGAAGATCTTACGTATTGTTTTCCAGAGTTGAAAGAAGAGAGTCAATACTGTAAATTTAGAGGGTGTACACACCTTTCAGAACCGAAATGTGCAGTAAAAGCTGCGGTTGAAGAAGGGAAAATTACACAATATCGTTATGAACATTACAAACAATTTGTAGAAGAAATTAGAGAGAGAAAGCCGAGGTATTAATTATGATTAAAATTGCACCATCGATTTTATCAGCAGATTTTTCCAAACTAGGGGAAGAAATTAAAGATGTAGAAAAGGGCGGAGCGGATTATATCCATGTTGACGTAATGGATGGGCATTTTGTTCCGAACATTACAATTGGTCCATTAATTGTAGAAGCGATTCGTCCAATTACATCTTTACCATTAGATGTACACTTAATGATTGAAAACCCGGATAACTATATCCCTACTTTTGCAAAAGCTGGAGCGGATATTATTACTGTTCATGTAGAGGTGTGCCCGCATTTACATCGTACGATTCAATTAATTAAATCACATGGTATTAAAGCTGGAATTGTATTAAACCCACATACACCAGTTTCAATGATTGAACACGTATTGGGAGATATTGATATGGTATTACTTATGACAGTAAATCCAGGATTTGGTGGACAGAAGTTTATTCACTCTGTATTACCGAAAATTAAACAAGTTGCAGAAATGGTCAAAGAGCGTAATTTACAAGTAGAAATCGAAGTTGATGGTGGTGTGAATGCTGAGACTGCGAGACTTTGTGTAGAAGCTGGAGCAAATGTTCTTGTAGCAGGATCAGCAGTGTACAATCAAAAAGACCGCGGTGAAGCAATTCGAGTAATTCGTGGGTAAGGAATATAGATAAGAAAACTTTTAAGACCTGTTAGAACGGGCTAATGTGAAAAAAGCAATCTACCGACTGGCAGATTGCTTTTTTCTATAGAAGGGAAAGAAAAGATGATTATTCATATTTTAGCTGGAGGACCGGCGGAGTACTGTGCTGATTTCTCTCGGTATGAAAATGAGGAAGTAGTATGGGCTGCGGTTGATCGTGGTGTATATCGTTTGTTGCAAAGAGGAATCATACCTACTGTTGCATTTGGTGATTATGACTCAGTTACAGATGAAGAATTAGCGTGGATGCAAAAACAGACAGATGAGTTACATATTGTTCCGCGTGAAAAAGATCAAACGGATTTAGAAATTGCAATTCATTGGGCACTGGAGCAAAAGCCGGATTTGATTCGCATTTTTGGTGCTACAGGCGGAAGGCTTGATCATGGGTTAGCGAACATACAAATGCTTTTAAAAGGGCTGGAAGCACATACTGAAATGTATATCGTTGACAATAAAAATGAAATCTCTGTAAAAAAAGTAGGCACATATATAATTGAAGAAAATGAACAATTTCCATACGTATCCTTTGTACCTGTTACGGAAATTGTAAAAGGTATTACACTTCGTGGCTTTAAATATCCTCTTACTGATAAAACGATAGAATGGGGATCGACGCTTTGTATTAGTAATGAACTCATTGCGGAAAAAGGTACTTTTTCATTTGCTTCTGGCATATTAATGGTGATAAGAAGCACTGATTGAAGAAACACTTTTGCTACTTGCATCATATAGTAAACAAGTGGAGTAATGGGGATTAGGAGGGAAACCATGAGATTTTATACAATTAAGTTACCTAAATTTCTTGGTGGAATTGTTCGCGCGGTGTTAAATACCTTTAAAAAGGACTAAAAAAGCACCATTAATGGTGCTTTTTTCATGAGGATAATAAAAAAAGAGCCTATTGGCTCTTTTTTTTATTATTAAACACGTTCGATTTTGCCAGATTTTAATGCTCTAGCAGAAACGTAAACACGTTGAACTTTACCGTCGATGCGTACGCGAACTTTTTGAAGGTTAGCGCCCCATTTACGTTTTGTAGCGTTCATTGCGTGAGAACGAGAGTTACCAGAACGAGCTTTTCTTCCAGTAATAGCACAAACACGAGCCATCTATATTTCCCTCCCTTAACTACCTTACCATACGTAATTTTTTCAATGTTAGTCTTTTATGCGATGCTAAAAACACTACTATAATTTAACACAACTAAAAAGAGAATGCAACAGTGTATAAAAAAGAAATCAAGAAAAATTACTTGACACTAAATTTCAGTAAAGAAAAGTAGAAATCAAGAAAAATCACTTGACATATTATAGTGGTACATGTTGTATAATAACAATGGACTATTTTGCTCGTCGTAGAAAAGTGTAATAATAAGTATAAAATATGAGAGCGAAAAGAAAGAACGATGGAATTTTCTTTAAAAAGATTATATGATAGTAATTAAAGTAGTCTAGCTCACTTTCACCATTTATGAAGGGGGAAAAGAGATGTCAATTGAAATTAAAACGAAGTACGGTCAAATTGATATTAGTACAGATGTAATTGCAACGATTGCTGGAGGTGCCGCGGTAGATTGCTACGGTATCGTTGGTATGGCTTCAAAAAATCAATTAAAAGATGGATTAACAGAAATTTTACGAAAAGAAAACTTCACTAGAGGCGTTATTGTTCGTAAAGACGAAGATGAAGTACATATTGATATGTATATTATTGTGAGCTATGGTACAAAAATTTCAGAGGTAGCACACAACGTCCAAACGAAAGTGAAATATACATTAGACCAAACGGTAGGACTAGCAGTAGATTCTGTAAACATCTACGTACAAGGAGTTAAAGTAATAAACTTGTAATGTGCATTAAGGAGGAAAATCTGTGTCAATTCAAAAAATTGATGGGAAACGTTTATCACAAATGATTATTCAAGGAGCGAATAACTTAACAAACAATGTTCAGCTTGTTGATGCATTAAACGTTTTTCCAGTTCCAGATGGCGATACCGGTACAAATATGAATTTATCAATGACTTCAGGCGCGCGTGAAGTGAAAGCAAACCCTTCGCAGCATGCTGGTAAAGTCGGCGTAAGTTTAGCAAAAGGATTATTAATGGGAGCTCGTGGTAACTCAGGTGTTATTTTATCTCAGTTGTTCCGTGGTTTCTCTAAATCCATTGAACAAAAAGAAGAATTAACAACAGTTGATTTTGCGGCAGCTTTAGAAGCTGGTGTAGAAACGGCGTATAAAGCGGTTATGAAGCCGATTGAAGGAACGATTTTAACAGTTGCAAGAGAAACGGGGAAATATGCAGTCATAGTTGCGAAAAAACAGCGCGACTTTGTTTTGTTTATGGAAGACGTTGTCAAAGAAGCAAATGCATCGTTAAATCGTACGCCAGATTTATTACCTGTATTAAAACAAGTTGGCGTTGTAGATAGCGGTGGTAAAGGTCTTGTTGTTGTATACGAAGGCTTTTTAGCTGATTTAAAAGGGGAAACAATTTCTTCTGATGTACCAGCACAACCATCTATGAATGAAATGGTGCGTGCGGAGCATCACCGTAGTGTACAAAGCCAATTGAGTACAGAAGATATTAAATACGGATATTGTACGGAATTTATGGTGAAATTAGAGTCTGAAAAAATGAAAGAACATAATTTCTCTGAGCAGAAATTCCGTGAAGATATTAGCGTATATGGAGATTCATTGCTTGTTGTCTCGGATGATGAAGTTGTAAAAGTTCATATTCATGCAGAACATCCTGGTGATGCGATGAACTACGGTCAACGTTATGGTAGTTTGATTAAAATTAAAGTAGAAAATATGCGCGAACAGCATACTGCTTTATTAGATGAACCAACACCGATGCCGGAAAAAGTAATTCCAGTAAAAGAAAAGCAACCATACGGTATTGTAACTGTAGCGATGGGATCAGGTATTAAAAACCTATTCGAGAGCATTGGGGCAACACAAGTTATCGAAGGTGGTCAAACGATGAACCCAAGTACAGAGGATATCGTAAAGGCAATCGAAGAAGCGAATGCTGAAAAAATCATTATATTACCGAATAACGGGAATATTGTGATGGCAGCAGAGCAAGCGGCATCTGTTGTTGATCAAGAAGTGATTGTTGTTCGTTCAAAAACTGTTCCTCAAGGAATAGCTGCAATGTTAGCATTTAATCCAGTTGGAACGTTAGAAGAAAACGAAGAGAACATGCAAGAAGCACTAGCACATGTGAAAACAGGTCAAATTACGTATGCAGTTCGTGATACGGAAATTGACGGTGTAGCGATTCAAAAAAATGATTTCATGTGTATTGCAGATGGGAAAATTGTATCTACAAATGCTAAAAAAGTAGATGCAGCGAAGCGATTGCTAGAAAGTATGATTGATGAAGATTCTGAGATTGTAACGATCTTGCAAGGTGAAGATGCAACAGATGAAGAAGTTGCAGAGTTAGTTGCATTTGTAGAAGAGAAGTTTGAAGATGTAGAGGTAGAAGTTCACCAAGGAAATCAACCTGTATATTCTTTCATATTCTCTGTAGAATAAAGGGAATTTCTTTTTTGCATAGAGATGAATGGTTTTACTTGCTAATGAGCAAGAACTAGCGATAATCTATCGTCAGTGGTTCTTTTTCAAAAGGCTAGCATAATGACGATAAAAAAGAGCCTTGCTGCTATAGTAAGGCTCTTTTTTATCGCATATCTTTCTTTGGAATATACATAATTTGATAAAAGATTTCGCAAAGTTTAATCAAGTAGGTATTTAGGTTAATGAAAGGAAAGTGTCATTATATATGGCTGATAATGTATAAGGGTAGTTTCCTTGAGAATGCCTATGATAGAATAGAAAAGGCAGAAGAGAACGATTACAAGTTAGGATAGTAAATGTATAAGTTATATGGAATTGTATATCCATATATGCATGAAGTATATACGCGAGTAAAAATAAGAAAATGATGTGACGGAGCGTGAAAATCTTGAGTGAAGTTGTGCAAGTTCCTGTTACGGATGTAAAAGGAATCGGGGAAGAGACATCTGAATTATTACATGAGATGGGGATTTATACAGTTTCCCATCTATTAGAGCATTTTCCGTACCGTTATGAAGACTACGCGATGAAAGATTTGGCAGAAGTGAAACATGAAGAGCGTGTAACAGTGGAAGGAAAGGTGCATAGTGCTCCTTTATTACAATATTACGGGAAAAAGAAATCGCGTCTTACTGTTCGCGTACTTGTTGGCCGTTATTTAATTACGGCTGTATGTTTTAATAGACCGTATTATAAACAAAAATTAAAGCTTGATGAAACGGTGACGATTACTGGTAAATGGGATCAGCATCGTCAAACGATTTCTATATCCGAGCTTCACTTTGGTCCAGTCGTACGTCAGCAAGAAGTGGAACCTGTGTATTCAGTAAAAGGAAAATTAACAGTAAAACAAATGCGACGTTTTATTGCACAAGCTTTAAAAGAGTATGGTTCCTCTATAGAAGAAATGTTGCCAGATGGTTTGTTAGGGCGTTATAAATTATTACCGCGTTATGAAGCGCTTCGAGCGCTGCATTTTCCAGTTGGTCAAGAAGATTTAAAACAAGCACGTCGTCGATTTGTATATGAAGAATTTTTCTTATTCCAGCTCAAAATGCAAGCGTTGCGTAAAATGGAAAGAGAGAGTTCGAAGGGGACGAAAAAAGATATTTCAATGAAAGAATTAGAAGAGTTCACTGATGCACTTCCGTTCCCGCTTACTGGCGCACAGCGTCGCGTTGTTTCTGAGATTATAAAAGATATGCAGTCTCCGTACCGGATGAATCGGTTATTACAAGGGGATGTTGGATCAGGAAAAACAGTTGTAGCTGCAATTGCTCTTTATGCAGCGAAACTTGCACATTATCAAGGTGCGTTAATGGTCCCTACAGAAATTTTAGCTGAGCAACATTATCAATCGCTAGCAGAGACGTTCTCGCATTTTAATATGAATGTGGAATTGTTAACGAGTTCAGTTAAGGGGGCACGTCGTCGTGAAGTTTTAGCGAAACTTGAACAAGGAGAAATAGATATTCTTGTTGGGACACATGCTTTAATTCAGGATGAGGTCATTTTCCATAGACTTGGACTTGTTATTACTGACGAACAACACCGTTTTGGTGTAGCGCAGCGCCGCGTTTTACGAGAGAAAGGTGAAAGTCCAGATGTGTTGTTTATGACAGCAACACCGATTCCTCGTACATTGGCGATTACTGCTTTTGGAGAGATGGATGTTTCTATTATTGATGAAATGCCTGCTGGGCGTAAAGTGATTGAAACGTATTGGGCAAAACATGATATGTTAGAACGTGTCCTTGGTTTCGTGGAAAAGGAAGTGAATAAGGGGAGACAAGCTTATGTAATTTGTCCGCTTATTGAAGAATCTGAGAAGCTTGATGTGCAAAATGCAATTGATTTGCATAGTATGCTGATACATCACTATCAAGGAAAGTTTCAGGTTGGATTAATGCACGGACGTTTATCTTCTCAAGAAAAAGAAGATGTAATGGAGAAATTTAGTGAAAATAAAGTGCAAATTCTTGTTTCAACAACTGTAGTTGAGGTTGGTGTCAACGTGCCAAATGCAACGGTTATGGTAATTTATGATGCGGAGCGCTTTGGTTTATCGCAATTGCATCAGCTTCGAGGTCGTGTTGGCCGTGGGAGTGAGCAGTCGTATTGTTTGTTAATCGCAGATCCGAAATCGGAAACTGGGAAAGAACGCATGCGCATTATGACAGAAACAAATGATGGATTTGTATTGTCGGAAAAAGATTTAGAGTTACGTGGTCCTGGAGATTTCTTTGGAAGTAAACAAAGTGGTCTACCAGAGTTTAAGGTAGCTGATATGGTACATGATTATCGAGCGTTGGAAACGGCGAGACAAGATGCGGTCGTGCTGGTTGATTCTGAAGCGTTTTGGCACAACGAGCAGTATGCTGCATTACGCGTATATCTTGAAGGAGCAAGTGTGTTTCAAGGAGAAAAGCTCGATTAAAAATGGAATGTGCAAATTTTTTTGTTGCATTCTACTTTTAATGATTATATACTACTGTTAGTACCTAGTCATAAAAACGGATGGTGCGGTATGAAAAAAAGAAAAAGTAAGAAAGAAAGACAAGTATTATTACAACAAACAATAGAAACGAATCCTTTCATAACGGATGAAGAGTTAGCAGAGCAGTTTCAAGTAAGTATACAAACTGTTCGCCTTGATCGAATGGAATTATCGATTCCTGAGTTAAGAGAGCGAATTAAACATGTGGCAACGAAACAGCATGAAGAAGATGTAAAATCTTTACCGTTAGAAGAGGTAGTTGGAGAAATTATTGATATAGAATTAGATAGACATGCAATTTCTATTTTTGAAGTGAAGATGGAGCATGTATTTAAAAGAAATCAAATTGCGCGTGGGCACCATTTGTTTGCTCAAGCGAACTCACTAGCTGTTGCAGTTATTGATGAAGAATTAGCTTTAACTGCAAAGTCTACCATTCGATATATTCGTCCTGTAAAATTAGGAGAACGTGTTGTTGCAAAAGCCCGCGTTGAAGATGTGGAGAATGATAAAGGACGGACGGTTGTCAAAGTGCATAGCTTTGTTGGCGAAGAACTTGTTTTTACAGGCACTTTTGAAATGTATCGATCTAGTAATTATAGTGAGGAAGGTAACAATTTATGAAAATCGCAATAGATGCAATGGGTGGCGATCACGCTCCAAAAGCAGCTGTATTAGGAGCAATGAAAGCTATTAAGGAATATTCAGATTTACATATTACTTTGGTAGGAAAAGAAGAGGAGATTCGTCAGTATTTAACAAGCGAAGAGCGTATTACTGTACTTCATACAGATGAAAAGATTGAAGGGACAGATGAACCAGTAAGAGCTGTTCGTCGGAAAAAGCAAGCTTCAATGGTACTTGCAGCGCAGCAAGTAAAAGAAGGTGTAGCCAATGCTTGTATATCAGCAGGTAACACAGGGGCTTTAATGGCAGCGGGATTGTTTGTGGTAGGACGTATGGAAGGGATTGAACGTCCAGCGTTATCTCCTACAATGCCAACAATTGATGGAAAAGGTTTTGTTATGTTAGACGTTGGAGCAAATGTTGACGCGAAGCCAATTCATTTATATCAATATGCGGTAATGGGTTCTATTTACGCTGAGAAAGTAAGAGGAATTAACAATCCGCGTGTTGGTCTTTTGAATGTCGGGACAGAAGATGGCAAAGGAAACGAACTTTCAAAACAAGTATTCGCTATGCTAAAAGATGCGCCAATTAATTTTGTTGGAAACGTTGAGTCAAGAGACCTATTACAAGGTGTGGCAGATGTAGTTGTATGCGATGGTTTTACTGGAAACGTAGCATTAAAATCATTAGAAGGAACTGCACTAGCATTATTTTCTATGTTAAAAGAACAATTAATGAGTTCGTTCACAAGTAAATTAGCAGCGGCAGTATTAAAACCGAAGCTGATGATATTAAAAGATAAAATGGATTATTCGGAGTATGGCGGAGCAGCATTGTTTGGATTAAAAGCTCCTGTCATTAAGGCTCACGGATCTTCTAATGATCAATCGATTTTTAGTGCGATTCGTCAAACGAGAGAAATGGTAGCGAAAGAAGTCATTCCTACAATTTCAAGTGTAATGGAGAAAGAGCCGCTTCAATAAGAGGAGGGTTTGAAATGGGAAAACTAGCATTTCTTTTTCCGGGCCAAGGTTCACAGGCGGTTGGAATGGGACAGCAATTAGCAGGGAATAATAAAGAGGTTGCAAAAATATTTCAAAAAGCGGATGAAGTTTTACAGGAGTCTCTTTCATCATTAATTTTTGAAGGACCTCAGGAGAAGCTAACGTTAACGACAAATGCGCAACCAGCACTATTAACGACAAGTATTGCAATCTTAACAGCTTTGAAACAATATGATATTACGCCTGATTATGTTGCTGGCCATAGCTTAGGTGAGTATAGCGCGCTTGTTGCAGCGGGAGCATTAACATTTGAAGATGCTGTTTACGCTGTGAGAAAACGTGGTGAATATATGGAAGAAGCTGTGCCAAGCGGAGAAGGTGCAATGGCCGCTATTTTAGGGGCAGATCCAGATGTTCTGAAACAAGTTACAGAAGAAGTAACGAGTGAAGGTCATGCTGTGCAAATTGCTAATATGAATAGTACGAAGCAAATCGTTATCTCTGGAACGAAACGAGGAGTAGAACTCGCTTCTCAAAAAGTGAAAGAAAATGGTGCGAAACGAGCAATTCCGCTTCGTGTGAGCGGTCCGTTCCATTCTTCATTAATGAAACCAGCAGCTGAGAAGTTTCAAAATGTTTTAAATGAAATTACAATTCAAGATGCAAACATCCCAGTTGTTGCAAACGTTACGGCTAATTGCGTTAATCGCAGTGAAGATATTCAAGAAAAGCTAATTGAACAGCTCTATTCACCTGTTTTATGGTACCCATCTATTGAACAGATGGTAGAACAAGGTGTAGATACATTTATTGAAATTGGTCCCGGGAAAGTTCTTGCTGGTCTTATGAAATCAATTGCTCCATCTGCAAAGGTATATGCGATATATGATGAAGAGACATTGAAAGATACCATTTCAAGTTTGAGAGGAGAAAGCGGATGTTAAAAGGGAAAGTTGCATTAGTAACAGGTGCATCACGTGGAATTGGCCGCGCAATTGCAATTGATTTAGCGAAGCAAGGGGCAACAGTTGTAGTTAACTATGCTGGTAATGAGCAAAAAGCAAATGAAGTAGTTGATGAAATAAAAAAACTTGGTTCAGAAGCAATCGCAGTGAGAGCAGACGTTGCTAATGTTGAAGAAGTTACAAACCTGGTAAAACACACTGTGGATACATTTGGACGAGTTGATATTCTTGTGAATAATGCAGGGGTAACAAGAGATAATTTATTAATGCGTATGAAAGAAGAAGAATGGGATACAGTTATTGATACAAACTTAAAAGGTGTATTCTTATGTACGAAAGCAGTATCTCGTTACATGATGCGTCAGCGTCATGGTCGTATTATTAATATTGCTTCTGTTGTCGGTGTTACAGGGAATCCCGGTCAAGCAAATTACGTTGCAGCAAAAGCTGGGGTAATTGGATTGACAAAGACTTCCGCAAAAGAATTGGCTAGCCGAAATATAACAGTAAATGCAATTGCTCCAGGGTTTATTGCTACTGATATGACAGATGTATTAGGCGAAAACGTAAAAGAGGAAATGTTAAAATTAATCCCTGCTGCTAAGTTTGGAGAAGCGCAAGATATTGCGAATGCTGTAACATTTTTTGCTGCTGATCACAGCAAATATATTACAGGACAAACATTACATGTTGATGGTGGTATGGTAATGTAATAAAAGAAACGATTTCACCTAGTTTTTTTGTGAAATATTTAATATAATATTTGAGGGGAGGTGAATGAATTATGGCAGATGTTTTAGAGCGTGTAACGAAAATTATCGTGGATCGTTTAGGAGTAGAAGAAACAGAAGTAGTACCAGCTGCAAGCTTTAAAGAAGATTTAGGTGCAGACTCCCTAGATGTAGTTGAACTTGTAATGCAATTGGAAGATGAGTTTGAAATGGAAATTTCTGATGAAGATGCAGAAAAAATTGCTACTGTTGGCGATGCTGTGACTTACATAGAGAGTCATCTATAATGTTTGAGTGAAGTCCCGTTTTATAGCGGGGCTTTCTCGGCTTATATCTGGAGGGACCTATGCCGTACCGAAAATATAGAGAAAAAAAATATGAAACAAAATATCGTGAAGCTTTTAAAATGTTTCAACAAAAAATAGGTATTACGTTTACAGACGAAAAATTATTAATTCAAGCATTTACGCATTCATCGTATGTGAATGAGCATCGAAAAAAGCCACATGAAGACAATGAACGTCTAGAATTTCTTGGAGACGCTGTATTAGAATTAACTGTATCACAGTATTTGTTTCAAAAATATCCGACAATGAGCGAAGGAGAGCTAACAAAGTTGCGTGCAGCTGTTGTATGTGAACCATCTCTTGTCCGCTTTGCGAATGAATTGTCATTTGGTAACCTTGTTTTACTAGGAAAAGGTGAAGAAATGACAGGTGGACGTGAACGACCAGCTTTATTAGCGGATGTCTTTGAAGCGTTTATTGGTGCCCTTTATCTTGATCAAGGGTTGGAGACAGTTTGGGAATTCTTAAAAGAAATTGTATATCCAAAAATTAATGAAGGTGCTTTTTCTCATGTGATGGATTATAAGAGTCAACTACAAGAATTAATTCAGCGTGATGGTAGCGGTAATATTGAGTATCAAATTTTGCAAGAAAAAGGACCTGCTCACAATCGAGAGTTTGTGTCACGTGTTACATTAAATGGCGTGGCTCTAGGTCTTGGTAGCGGTAAGTCGAAAAAAGAAGCAGAGCAACAAGCTGCTTCAGAGGCGTTGAAAAAGTTAAAAGAACAATCATAAGGAATCCCCCTTTACATGAGGGGGATTCCTTATGCATAGAATGAAACTTTATTTTTATTTGGATATGAAAAGATAAATATGAATCCGTACAGTAGTTTGTTTTTATAGGCAGAGACTATAAAAACGAAGAATAGGGGGAAGGCCTTTCGTGTTTTTAAAGAGATTAGAAATAGTAGGATTTAAATCCTTTGCGGAGCGTGTATCTGTTGATTTTGTTCCAGGTGTAACCTCTGTAGTTGGTCCTAATGGAAGCGGAAAGAGTAATATTACTGACGCGATTCGCTGGGTACTTGGTGAACAATCTGCAAAATCATTACGCGGTGCAAAAATGGAGGATATTATTTTTGCGGGAAGTGATACGCGAAGAGCAGTTAATGTTGCAGAGGTAACATTAACCTTAAATAATGAAGATCAGCGTTTACCTATTGAGTATAATGAAGTGAGTGTTACGCGCCGCGTTTCTCGCTCGGGAGATAGTGACTTTTTTATTAACAAACAATCTTGTCGATTAAAAGATATTGTTGATTTATTTATGGATTCTGGTATGGGACGAGAAGCTTTCTCAATCATTAGCCAAGGAAAAGTAGAAGAAATTTTAAGCAGTAAATCTGAAGAGCGTCGTGGTGTATTTGAAGAAGCAGCAGGCGTATTAAAATATAAACTTCGCAAAAAGAAAGCTGAAGGAAAATTAGCAGAAACACAAGAAAACTTAAATCGTGTGCAAGATATTATTCACGAATTAAGCACTCAAGTAGAGCCGCTTGAAAGACAAGCTTCTATTGCGAAAGACTATCTTGAGAAAAAAGAAGAACTAGAAAAAGTAGAAGCAGCTCTCATTGTATATGAAATTGAAGAATTACATGAAAAATGGGAAGCGCTTAGAAAGCAGTTTGGACACAATAAAGATGAAGAAGTAAAAATGTCAACGCATTTACAAAAAAATGAAGCAGAGCTCGAAGAATTACGCGGACAATTGCAAGCGATTGATGAATCTGTAGATTCCTTGCAAGAAGTTCTCCTTCTTTCTAGTAAAGAGTTAGAAAAATTAGAAGGGCAGCGTGAATTGCTAAAGGAACGAAAGCAAAATGCAACAACGCACTGCACACAGCTTGAACAGTTAATTATTGAGTTAACAGAAAAAGCCAAGATTTATGATGTGGAAATTGAAACCGGTACAGAAGAACTAATGAAATTTGCAAATCAGGTAAAAGCATTAGAACAAAAGCTACACGAAAATGAGAAACTTCTTTCTACATATGCAGAAAACCTAGAAGAGCAAATTGAGCATTTAAAAGGAGATTATATTGAACTTTTAAATCAACAAGCAAGTAATCGTAATGAATTATCTATGCTTGAGGAACAATTCAAACAACAAAATTCTAAAAATCAACGCCTTGATGAAGAAAATGAAAAGTATGTACAAATGCGTATGCAAATTACAACTAAAAAGGAAAAATTTGTAGAGAGTTATGAAGAAGTAAAAGAGAAAGTGACAAGCGTTATTACCAATATACAAAAAACAGAAGCGGCGCTTGGAAAATGCAAGGCACAATATAGTGAAAATGAAACAAAATTGTATCAAGCATATCAATTTGTTCAACAAGCTCGCTCTCGAAAAGAAATGCTGGAAGAGATGCAAGAAGACTATTCTGGGTTTTATCAAGGTGTACGTGAAGTATTAAAGGCCCGTGAAAGTAAACTACATGGCATTGAAGGTGCGGTCGCTGAATTACTTACTGTACCGAAGGCATATGAAGTTGCTATGGAGATTGCACTTGGTGCAGCAATGCAACACGTTGTTGTACAAACAGAAGAGCATGCTCGCGAGGCAATTGCCTTTTTGAAACAAAATCGCCATGGACGTGCGACGTTTTTACCACAGGCAGTTATTAAGGGAAGATCGTTATCATTTGAACAGCTACGTATGATAAAGCAACATTCAGCGTTTATAGGTGTGGCAGCAGAACTCGTGCATTACAATAATAAATATGAAAATATAGTTTCAAATTTATTAGGAACGGTCGTCGTTGCAAAAGATTTAAGAGGTGCGAATGAGTTAGCGAAGCAATTACAATATCGCTACCGTATTGTAACGATTGAAGGAGATGTTGTAAATCCTGGCGGTTCTATGACTGGTGGGGCTGTAAAACAAGCGAAATCTTCTCTACTAGGGCGACAACGTGAATTAGAAGAGTGGAGCAAGAAGCTTACTGAAATGGAAGGAAAAACTTCTAAGTTAGAAAACTTTGTTAAAGCGTTAAAACAAGAAATTCAAGAAAAAGAAGTTAAGATAAAAGAATTACGTCACGATGCAGAACAAGAGCGTGTAGATGAACAAAAATTAAAAGAAGAAATTAATCAGCTTGAGCTAGAAGAGCATCGTATTAATGATCGTTTATCTATTTATGATTTGGAAATAGAAGGATTTTTACAAGATCAAGTGAAAATGCAAGGGCGAAAACAAGAGCTGGATAGAATTTTAGTAGAGCTTCAAAAAGATATCACAGAGCTTGATGAAAAAATTGTTGCTTTAACGAAGCAAAAAAGTGACCAGCATTCTTCGAAAGAAAAAGTTCAGGCGGAGATGACGGAGCTGAAAGTACAAGCAGCAGAAAAGCAGCAACGTTTGTCTAATCAAAAAGAGAAAGTAGATCGTTTGACGAAAGAACAAGAGGAAACGCAGCGAACGCTTGTAAAAACAAAAGAAGATTTAGCATTCTTAAAGCAAGAAATGACATCGAATTCAAGCGGTGAAGAGCAAATTACGAATATGATTGAAAAGAAAGCACATGACCGAAATCAAACATCGGAATTAATTAGTTCCCGTCGTGAGCAACGCCTGAGCCTTCAAGAACGGGTAGAACATATAGAGCGTGAAGTGAAAGATACGAAAGGGCGCCATAAATATGTTCTCGAGGTTTTAAAAGATCAAGAAGTGAAAATCAATCGCCTTGATGTTGAATTAGAAAATAGATTGCAACATTTACGCGAAACGTATACGATTTCATTTGAAGCAGCAAAACTGAAGTATACAATGATAATGCCTGCAGAAGATGCGCGTAAAAAGGTGAAATTAATCAAACTATCAATCGAGGAGCTCGGAACAGTAAACTTAGGGGCAATTGAAGAGTATGAACGCGTAGCAGAACGACATACGTTCTTGTTAGAGCAGCGAGATGACTTAGAAGAAGCGAAAGCGACATTGCACCAAGTTATTATGGAAATGGATGAAGAGATGAAAAAACGCTTCTCTACTACATTCCAGGCAATTCGTACAGAATTCCAGACCGTCTTTTGTGAACTATTTGGCGGAGGAAGAGCAGACTTAGTGATGACAAATCCGCAAGATTTATTAAATACAGGGATTGATATTGTTGCGCAGCCACCGGGTAAGAAACTGCAAAATTTAGGTTTACTTTCAGGTGGGGAGCGTGCCTTAACTGCAATTGCACTGCTATTTGGTATTTTAAAAGTAAGACCTGTTCCGTTCTGTGTACTAGATGAGGTTGAAGCGGCGCTTGATGAAGCGAATGTAGCTCGTTTTGCGCAGTATTTGAAAAAGTTTAGTGATGAAACGCAGTTTATTGTTATTACACATCGAAAAGGTACGATGGAAGAATCAGATGTACTGTACGGGGTAACAATGCAAGAATCAGGTGTTTCTAAGCTTGTTTCCGTTCGTTTAGATGACGGAGAAGAGCTTGTTGCAAGCAAATAGGAAGGATGAGAAGAATGAGCTTCTTTAAAAAATTAAAAGAAAAGATTTCGAAACAAACAGATACTGTAACAGAGAAGTTTAAGCAAGGGTTAGAAAAAACGAGAAATTCATTTGCGGATAAAGTAAATGATTTAGTGTATCGCTATCGTAAAGTCGATGAGGATTTCTTTGAGGAATTAGAGGAAATTTTAATTGGTGCAGATGTTGGTGTTGCAACAGTAATGGAACTTATCGATCAGTTGAAGGAAGAAGTACAACGCCGCAATATTCAAGATCCGAGAGAAGTGCAAGCTGTTATTTCGGAAAAACTAGTAGGGATTTACAAAGGTGAAGAAGACTTCAGTAATGAACTTAACATACAACAAGATCAATTAACGGTTATTTTATTTGTTGGTGTTAATGGTGTTGGGAAAACGACAACAATTGGTAAAATGGCTCATAAGTTTAAATCCGAAGGTAAGTCTGTCTTATTAGCAGCAGGGGATACGTTCCGTGCAGGAGCAATCGAACAGCTAGAAGTATGGGGCGACCGAGTTGGTGTGGAAGTTATTAAACAAGGATCTGGTTCTGACCCGGCAGCGGTTATGTATGATGCTGTTCAGGCTGCAAAAGCGCGTAAAGTAGATATCTTGCTATGTGATACAGCAGGTCGCTTGCAAAATAAAGTGAATTTAATGAAGGAGTTAGAAAAGGTGAAACGTGTCATTGAACGCGAAGTTCCAGGTGCTCCTCATGAAGTATTGCTTGTTATTGATGCAACGACAGGTCAAAATGGTTTAAGTCAAGCGAAAACATTCCGCGAAGCAACGAATGTTACAGGTATTGTTCTAACGAAATTAGACGGGACTGCTAAAGGTGGTATCGTATTAGCGATTCGTAATGAGATGGACGTACCAGTGAAATTTGTTGGACTTGGAGAACAAATGGACGACTTACAGCAATTTGATCCAGAACAATATGTGTATGGTTTATTTGCAAACTTAGTAGAAAAAGAAGAAGTATAAAGTGAAACTTCCATCCGTGGAGGCATTTTCCATGGATGGTTAGCCCTCACCAATCGGGTATTTATGGGTGGTTATTCTCCACCTATCTTCTTCGCTTCTTTTTGAATCTTAAGGTGGAGGTCTTACTGCCCGCAAATAGCGGGGGAAGTGAAAGAAGCGGTTTTTCCGCTTCTTTTTTATAAAAAATATATCATGTTAAGAAAAAAACTTGACACTCTTTTATACTCCATGTAAACTAATTCATGTAAAGGGAAATCACTTAACAAAGGATGATCCAACATGCTCGAAAAAACAACGAGAATGAATTATTTATTTGATTTTTATCAATCGTTGTTAACGCAAAAACAAAGAAGTTATATGTCGCTTTATTATTTAGATGATTTATCTCTTGGTGAAATTGCGGAAGAATTTGATGTAAGTCGCCAAGCCGTGTATGATAACATTAAACGGACTGAAGCGATGCTTGAAGAATATGAAGAGAAATTAGTATTACTTCAAAAGTTTCAAGAGCGACAGCGACTTGTTGCAAAGCTAAAACAGCTAATCAGCGAAGAAGAGCATGTGAATGAAGAAATGAAACAAGTTGTTGAAGCTATCGAAAAATTAGATTAGGAGGGCGGCAATATGGCATTTGAAGGATTAGCCGACCGACTTCAACAGACGATGCAAAAAATCCGCGGCAAAGGAAAAGTTTCTGAAGCCGATGTAAAAGAAATGATGAGAGAAGTTCGTCTTGCTCTTTTAGAAGCGGATGTTAACTTTAAAGTAGTAAAAGATTTTGTAAAGCGTGTGTCTGAGCGTGCTGTCGGACAAGATGTAATGAAGAGTTTGACACCTGGCCAACAAGTAATTAAAGTTGTACAGGAAGAACTTACAGAACTTATGGGCGGAGAGCAAAGTAAAATTGCTGTCGCTAATAAGCCACCAACTGTTATTATGATGGTTGGTCTGCAAGGTGCAGGTAAAACAACGACAACAGGTAAACTTGCGAATTTGCTTCGTAAAAAGCATAATCGTAAACCGATGCTTGTTGCAGCCGATATTTACCGTCCTGCAGCGATTAAACAGCTTGAAACATTAGGGAAGCAATTGGACATGCCTGTTTTCTCATTAGGGGATCAAGTAAGTCCTGTTGAAATTGCGAAACAAGCGATTGCGAAAGCAAAAGAAGATCATCATGATTATGTTTTAATCGATACAGCGGGTCGCCTGCATATTGATGAAGAACTAATGGATGAATTAGCGAAAGTGAAAGAAGTTGCGAAACCGGATGAAATCTTCCTTGTTGTCGATGCGATGACAGGACAAGATGCGGTAAATGTTGCACAAAGTTTCCATGAACAGTTAGGTTTAACAGGTGTTGTTTTAACGAAATTAGACGGTGATACGCGCGGTGGTGCGGCACTATCTATTAAAGCAGTAACAAACACACCAATTAAATTTGCTGGTATGGGTGAAAAGCTAGATGCGATTGAAGCGTTCCATCCAGAACGCATGGCATCCCGTATTTTAGGGATGGGTGACGTTTTAACATTAATTGAAAAAGCGCAAGCTACAGTTGATGAGGAAAAAGCAAAAGAACTTGAGCAAAAAATGCGTACGCTTTCGTTTACACTAGACGATTTCCTAGAGCAACTTGGACAAGTGCGTCAACTTGGACCACTTGATGAATTGCTAGGAATGCTTCCTGGTGCAAATAAAATTAAAGGGCTGAAAAATGCACAAGTTGATGAAAAACAAATTGGGCATATTGAGGCAATTATTCGTTCTATGACAAAAGTAGAGCGAGAACATCCGGAAATTATCAATGCTAGTCGTAAAAAACGCATTGCCAAAGGTAGTGGTACAACAGTACAAGAAATTAATCGTCTACTGAAGCAGTTTGAAGATATGAAAAAAATGATGAAGACGATGACAGGCATGCAAAAAGGTAAGAAAAAAGGACTAGGTGGATTGAAGTTTCCATTTATGTAAGGAAAAAAAGATGGCTCTGTTAAGAAAAAATACTTTACAAAGCAATAGTCTTTTTGCTAATATAATTATCTGTGTGAAATAAATTCGGAGGTGCTTTATAAATGGCAGTTAAAATTCGTTTAAAACGTATGGGAGCTAAAAAAACTCCTTTCTATCGTGTAGTTGTTGCAGATTCTCGTTCTCCTCGTGACGGACGTTTCATTGAGGAAATCGGTACTTACAATCCGGTTGCTCAACCAGCTGAAGTGAAAATCAACGAAGAAGCAGCATTAAAATGGTTAGGAAATGGTGCGAAACCATCTGATACAGTTCGCAATCTTTTCTCTAACCAAGGTATCATGGAGAAATTCCACTTATCTAAACAAGGTAAGTAATTGAGGCAATGACAATGGAAAAGTTGATCGAAACAATTGTCAAACCTCTTGTAGATCATCCTGAAGATGTAAAAGTTTCACAGGAACTTTGCAACGGAGAGATAAAGTATCGATTGACTGTGCATCCTGAGGATGTTGGAAAAGTCATTGGAAAGCAGGGGCGAGTTGCGAAAGCAATTCGGATGCTCTTGTATTCAGTGGGACATCACAATGATGAGAAAGTCACACTGGAAATTCAATAAACGTTAAAAGGGCGAGGATTTTTCCTCTCCCTTTTTTAACATTTTTAAAGAAATTGCATGTTCCATATATGGAATGGAAATGCTTAACTTATATAGAAAACAGGGGTGACATGCTGTTTATGACAAAATGGTTTAACGTAGGTAAAATTGTAAATACTCATGGTGTTAGAGGGGAAATTCGAGTTATTTCTCGTACCGATTTTCCTGAAGAACGATATAAAGTAGGGAATACATTATACATATGGCATGATAAAGGGACGGAACCACTTTCGGTAAAGGTCGCTTCTCATCGCCAACACAAAACATTTGATTTATTGACATTTGAAGGGTATAACAATGTAGATGAAGTAGAGAAGCTAAAAGGTTCTTCAATCAAAGTACCAGAAGAGCAGTTAGGTGAACTTGCTGAAGGTGAGTACTATTACCATGAAATTATTGGCTGTAAAGTTGTAACAGAAGAGGGAGAGGATTTAGGTACGATAAAAGAGATTCTATCTCCTGGTGCGAATGATGTTTGGGTGATTAAACGCCCGAAAGGTCAAGATCTTTTAATCCCTTACATTGATGATGTTGTACTTCAAGTTAACATTGAAAATAAATTAGTAACCATTCATGTAATGGAAGGATTGCTATAATGAAAATCGATATTTTAACATTATTTCCAGAGATGTTCACCGGTGTTTTTGGATCTTCGATTTTAAAAAAAGCGCAAGAAAAAAAGGCAGTGGAGCTTAGGGTTGTAAATTTTCGTGATTATACAACAAGTAAGCATAACAGTGTAGATGATTATCCGTACGGTGGGGGCGCGGGGATGGTATTAACCCCACAGCCTATCTTTGATGCGGTGGAAGAGTTAACGAAGGAAACTGACCGTAAACCAAGGGTTGTCTTAATGTGTCCACAAGGAGAGCGTTTCACGCAGAAAAAGGCAGAAGAGCTTGCTGGAGAAGAGCATGTTATTTTTGTATGTGGTCATTATGAAGGATATGATGAACGAATTCGTGAACATCTTGTAACAGATGAGATTTCTATTGGTGATTACGTATTAACGGGCGGAGAATTAGCCTCTATGGTTGTTACCGATAGTGTTGTACGTCTTTTGCCAGGAGTACTTGGAAATCACGCTTCTCAGGTGGAAGATTCTTTTAGTACTGGTTTGTTAGAGCATCCGCACTATACACGTCCAGCTGATTTCCGTGGCATGAAGGTACCGGATGTACTTACGTCAGGAAATCATAAAAATATTGATGAATGGCGTCATAAAGAATCCCTGCGCCGTACGTATACACGTCGACCGGATTTACTTGAAGAACGTCAATTATCAAAGCAAGAAGAAAAATGGCTTGAACAAATTAAAAAAGAGCAATAAGAACTTCATATATTTTCTATTGCAACAGGCCTAGCAATATGATATTATAACATTTGTGTTACTGAAATCAGTAGCCGTATTAACGATGTTCCGCTGTAATTTATTAAGACTTTATAAGAGCATCCGTTTAAAGGAGAGAATTGAATATGCAACAATTAATCGCAGAAATTACAAAAGGCCAATTAAAAACTGACCTACCTTCATTCCGTCCTGGTGACACTTTACGTGTACACGTAAAAGTAGTTGAGGGTACTCGTGAGAGAATTCAGCTTTTTGAAGGTGTTGTAATTAAACGTCGTGGTGGCGGAATCAGTGAAACATTCACAGTGCGTAAGATTTCTTACGGTGTAGGTGTTGAGCGTACATTCCCAGTTCACACGCCAAGAATCGCGAAAATCGAAGTACTTCGCCGTGGTAAAGTACGTCGTGCTAAGTTATACTACTTACGTAACCTTCGCGGTAAAAAAGCGCGTATCAAAGAAATTCGATAAGACATGTATGGGAGCTTGTAAATGCACAAGCTCCCTTTTTCCAATCTATATGAAATTTTGATATAATACGAACAGCTTACATAACCGTGGAGGGGAAATACATGAAAAAAGAGAAGAGTTCACTTTGGGAATGGATAAAAGCAATTTTGATTGCTATTGTGTTAGCGGGTGTTATTAGACAATTTTTCTTTGCTCCAATCCTTGTGGATGGTGTATCAATGTCACCGACGCTACATGATCGTGATCGAATGATTGTCAATAAGATCGGCTATCACATTGGTGAACCGAAACGTTTTGACATAATCGTATTCCAAGCAACAGAAGAAAAAGATTATATTAAACGTGTTATCGGCTTGCCAGGCGATGAAATTGAGTATCGAAATGATAAACTCTATATTAACGGAAAACCTTATGAGGAACCGTATTTAGACAAGCAGAAAAAACAACTTGCTGATGGACCACTTACATATGATTTCAAGCTTGAAGAAATTACAGGTAAGAAAACAGTTCCAAAAGGTCAATTATTTGTACTAGGTGACAATCGTCGTTTTAGTAAAGATAGTCGTACTATTGGAACGATTTCGATGGACCAAGTAATTGGAGAAGCGAATATGTTATATTGGCCATTAAAAGACGCACGTATTGTGAAATAAACGAAAAAAGAAGGTGGCAACATGGTAATTCAATGGTTCCCAGGGCATATGGCAAAAGCTAGGCGCCAAGTAACAGAGAAATTAAAGTTAATTGATGTTGTAATCGAACTTGTAGATGCTCGATTACCTTTATCTTCTCGAAACCCGATGATTGATGAAATTATTACACATAAGCCGAGGCTTGTTGTTTTAAATAAAGCGGATATGGCAGATGATCGCTTAACTAAGCAATGGATCGCCTATTTTGAGGAAAAAGGGCATAAAGCAATTTCAATTAATGCGCAGGCTGGACAAGGTATGAAAGAAATTGCAGCTGCATGTAAAGTGCTTGTAAAAGAAAAATTTGACAAAATGGTTGCAAAAGGCATTCGTCCAAGAGCAATTCGCGCTTTAATTGTAGGTATTCCCAATGTCGGTAAATCTACATTGATTAATAAATTAGCAAAGAAAAATATTGCAAAAACAGGTGATCGTCCAGGTGTTACAACAGCCCAACAATGGATTAAGGTTGGTAAGGAAATGGAACTACTGGATACACCAGGTATTTTATGGCCTAAATTTGAAGATGAATTAGTTGGACTTCGCCTTGCGACAACGGGTGCAATTAAAGATTCTATTTTAAATTTACAAGATGTAGCAGTATATGCACTTCGTTTTATGGAAAAGCATTATCCAGAACGTATACAAGAACGTTATAAAATAAGTGAAATTCCAGAAGACATTGTAGAATTCTTTGATGTGATTGGAAGAAATAGAGGTTGCTTAATGGGCGGCGGAATGATTGATTATGATAAAACATCTGAGCTTATTCTTCGCGAGCTTCGCGGTGGTAAACTTGGAAAAATGACATTTGAAACACCGGAAGAATTTGCAGAGGAAGTAGAAGAAGTATAAGACGTGCGTTTGTGCGTCTTTTCTTTTTGGTTATTTTTAAAAGGGAGTGTACATTGATGCAAAAAATCACAATTCAAGAGGCAGAATGTGTATTGCAAGAAATTAAGAATGAAGAAGATGAAAGATTTCAAGTGTTATTGAAGGATGAGCGGAAAGGCGTTCAAAAGCTCATTTTAAAATGGTATAAACAAAAAGAGTTAGCGCAAAAGGAAAAAGAAAAGTTTTTAGAGATGTCAAAATATGAAAAAGCATTACGTGAAAAAGGGCTCATATATATTGCTGGTATCGATGAAGTGGGAAGGGGGCCGCTAGCTGGGCCCGTTGTTACGGCTGCTGTCGTCCTTCCGGAAGATTTCTATATCCCAGGGTTAAATGACTCTAAAAAACTAAGTGAAGCGAAACGTGAGCGTTTTTATGATGAAATTAAAGAACAGGCAATCGCGATTGGGATTGGAATTGTATCTCCGCAAGTTATTGATGAAATAAATATTTATCAAGCGACGAAACGAGCAATGTTAGATGCAATTGCGAATTTAGCATGTACACCAGAGCATTTATTAATTGATGCAATGAAGCTTCCTACACCAATTCCGCAAACATCTATTATTAAAGGTGATGCAAAAAGTATTTCTATTTCAGCTGCGTCTATTATTGCGAAAGTAACGAGAGATCGCATGATGAAAGAACTTGGGAAAGAATATCCAGCATATGGATTTGAGCAACATATGGGCTATGGAACGAAACAACATTTACAAGCGATTGAAATGTACGGAGTATTAGAAGAGCATAGAAAAACATTTGCGCCGATTAAGGATATGATTCAAAAATAAGCTGTGACTCACAGCTTATTTTTTTATTTTGGTATATAAACATTACTATTTTCAAAAAAGAATAAAGCGATTTCAGTTTTCTGACACTTTATTGTAGACAGCGTGCCAATCATTTTATACAATGGCAATGTAGTGTTTTTTAAACATTAAAAAACTTTTTGAGTAAAACAGGAAAACAGGGGAGGATGGGACCATGAATATCCATGAGTACCAAGGTAAAGCAGTCCTTAGAAGCTATGGGGTTAGCGTTCCGAACGGGAAGGTTGCATTTACAGTAGAAGAAGCTGTAGAAGCAGCGAAAGAATTAGGAACAGATGTATGTGTAGTGAAAGCACAAATTCACGCTGGTGGACGCGGCAAAGCTGGCGGAGTAAAAGTTGCGAAAAATTTAGATGAAGTTCGTACATATGCGGAAAGTATTTTAGGTACTACGCTTGTTACGCATCAAACAGGTCCTGAAGGTAAGGAAGTAAAACGCTTACTTATCGAAGAAGGTTGCGATATTAAAAAAGAATATTATGTTGGTTTAGTTTTAGACCGTGCGACTTCTCAAGTTGTTTTAATGGCGTCTGAAGAAGGCGGAACAGAAATTGAAGAAGTAGCAGAAAAAACACCAGAAAAAATCTTTAAAGAATATATTGATCCAGCAGTAGGTCTGCAAGGTTTCCAAGCACGCCGCATTGCATTTAACATCAATATTCCAAAAGAGCTTGTAGGACAAGCTGTGAAGTTTATGATGGGCTTATATCGTGCTTATATCGAAAAAGATTGCTCTATTGCAGAAATTAACCCACTTGTTACAACAGGTGATGGAAAAGTTATGGCATTAGATGCAAAATTAAACTTTGATTCTAATGCATTATATCGTCATAAAGACATTCTAGAACTTCGCGATCTTGAAGAAGAAGATCCGAAAGAAATTGAAGCTTCTAAATACGACTTAAACTATATTCCTTTAGATGGAAATATTGGTTGTATGGTAAATGGTGCAGGATTAGCAATGGCAACAATGGATATCATTAAACATTACCATGGCGATCCAGCTAACTTTTTAGATGTTGGTGGCGGTGCTACAGCTGAAAAAGTTAGAGAAGCTTTCAAAATTATTCTTTCTGACAAAAATGTAAAAGGTATTTTCGTTAACATTTTTGGTGGCATTATGAAATGTGATGTTATTGCAGAAGGTGTTATTGAAGCGACAAAACAAGTAGGCCTTGAATTACCACTTGTTGTTCGTCTTGAAGGTACAAATGTTGAGCTAGGTAAGAAAATTTTAAATGAATCTGGTTTAAATATTGTTGCAGCAGAATCTATGGCAGACGGTGCACAAAAAATTGTTTCACTAGTGGGCTAATAGAAAGCGGGGGAGAAAAATGAGCGTATTAGTTAATAAAGATACAAAAGTTATTGTACAAGGTATTACTGGTTCACAAGGTTTATTCCATACAAAACAAATGATTGAATATGGTACGAAAATTGTCGGTGGTGTAACACCTGGTAAAGGTGGCACTGAAATTGAAGGTGTACCTGTCTTTGATACGGTAGAAGATGCTGTAAAAGCAACGGGCGCAAATGCTTCAGTTGTGTACGTTCCACCCGCTTTTGCGGCTGATGCAATTATGGAAGCGGTTGATGCAGAGATTGACTTAGTAGTATGTATTACAGAAGGAATCCCTGTATTAGATATGGTTAAAGTTAAGAAGTATATGGCAGGTAAACAGACGCGTTTACTTGGACCAAACTGCCCAGGTGTTATTACACCAGATGAATGTAAGATTGGTATTATGCCAGGATATATTCATAAAAAAGGTCATGTAGGTATTGTATCTCGATCAGGTACATTAACATACGAAGCTGTACATCAATTAACACAAGAAGGCATTGGTCAATCTACTGCTGTAGGTATCGGTGGCGACCCTGTCAATGGTACAGACTTTATTGATGCGTTAAAAGCGTTTAATGAAGACGAAGAAACACATGCTGTTATTATGATTGGTGAAATCGGTGGAACAGCAGAAGAAGAAGCTGCTGAGTGGGTAAAAGCAAATATGACAAAACCTGTTGTTGGATTTATCGGTGGTCAAACAGCGCCTGCAGGAAAACGTATGGGCCATGCTGGTGCGATTATTTCTGGCGGTAAAGGTACAGCTGCTGAAAAAATCAAAACAATGGAAGCTTGTGGTATTAAAGTTGCTGAAACACCAGCTGTTATGGGCGAAACTTTAATCGCTGTTTTAAAAGAAAAAGGATTATTTGAAACTTGTAAAAACTATTAATCTTTTTGAAAGACACCTTCGTGCTAGAGGGTGTCTTTTTACACTTTTTCCTGTTTACATAATAAAAATTATGGGTAAGGAGAATGATCATGAAAAGGGAACGATTGCTCCATCTTCATTATGTGTTAGCGGATCATTGGAAAGCGTTAACTCGCTTATTGCATATAGATCCAGAGATAAAGAAACTGTATAAATTTAGTTCAGTGGAATTTGAAAAGTATGCTGGGCTGACTCCGAAAAAATCTGCTGAATTAGTTAGCTTCTTACAAACATCTACCCCGGCACAATGTATACATCATTTAGAAGAAAAGCATATTTTTTATGTCACAATATGGGATGATGATTATCCAGAATTATTACGTGAAATATCAGATCCGCCTTTCATTTTATATGGAAAGGGAAAGAGAGAATTATTAGGAGAAATAAATAAATTTGCAGTAGTTGGAACAAGAAAACCTTCTTTATACGGGAAAGAAAGCATACAATCTATTTTACAACCGCTAATAGACAAAGAATGGCTAATTGTAAGTGGTTTTGCAAATGGAATTGATACCATTGCTCACCAAATCGCAGTGCAACAACATAGCCCTACTATTGCTGTCTTAGGGCATGGATTACAGTATATGTATCCAAAAGAGAATTGCTACTTTTATAAAATATGGAAGAATACTGTACTGTTATTAACAGAATATCCGCCACATTACGCGCCTAGAAAATGGTATTTTCCAAAGCGAAATCGAATTATCAGTGGTCTTTGTAAAGGGGTTCTAGTAGTGGAAGCGAAATCGAAAAGTGGCTCGCTTATTACTGCAGATCTCGCTTTAGAACAAAATAGGGAGGTATTTGCTCTTCCAGGTCCTATTTTTACAGAAAGTGCAGCAGGAACAAATCAACTTATAAAGCAAGGGGCGAAACTTGTTCAAAAAGCAGAGGATATTCTCGAGGAATTTTTAAATTAACCGTATATTTTTATGTTTTTATTAAACAATTATTGACAAATGGTAGAGTGGCACTGTATGTTATACTCATTCTTGATTGACAAAAACAAGAGAAATCAATAAGATTAATGAAGACTTGAATCCACCTCTTAAGGAGGCACTAGCATGTCAGATTACCTCGTAATCGTGGAGTCGCCTTCTAAGGCGAAAACCATTGAGAAATATTTAGGGAAAAAATACAAAGTCGTCGCGTCTATGGGACATGTTCGCGATTTGCCTAAAAGTCAAATGGGGATAGAAGTAAAAAATAATTTCACCCCGAAGTATATTACCATCCGTGGTAAAGGTCCTGTTTTAAAAGATTTAAAATCAGCAGCAAAAAAAGCAAAAAAAGTCTATCTCGCGGCCGATCCAGACCGCGAAGGAGAAGCGATCGCTTGGCATTTAGCGAATACGCTAAATGTGGATGTTGAATCAGATTGCCGGGTTGTATTTAATGAAATTACAAAAGATGCGATTAAAGAGTCATTTAAGCATCCTCGTGCAATTAATATGGATTTAGTAGATGCACAGCAAGCAAGACGGATACTTGATCGCCTTGTTGGTTATAATATTAGTCCTTTATTATGGAAGAAAGTCAAAAAGGGATTAAGTGCAGGACGTGTACAATCTGTAGCGGTTCGCTTAATTATTGATCGTGAAAAAGAAATTCAAAGTTTTATTCCGGAAGAGTTCTGGACAATTAAAACAGAATTTGTCAAAGGAAAAGACACATTTGAAGCATCTTTTTATGGTGTGAATGGAGAAAAGGTTCAATTAACAAATGAAGCGCAAGTAAAAGACATAATTGAAACAATGAAAGACAATGCGTTTTCAGTTGAAAATGTAACGAAAAAAGAGCGGAAACGTAATCCTGCATTACCATTTACAACGTCTTCTTTACAACAAGAAGCTGCACGTAAATTAAATATGCGAGCAAAGAAGACAATGATGCTTGCGCAGCAGCTATACGAAGGGATAGATATTGGTAAACAGGGAACCGTAGGTCTTATTACGTATATGAGAACAGACTCAACGCGTATATCGGAAACTGCTCAAGAGGAAGCTCGCTCTTATATTACTGAGGCGTTTGGTTCAGAATACATAGGGACAGAGAAGAAGAAGGAAACGAAAAAAGCGAATGCACAAGATGCGCATGAAGCAATTCGTCCAACTTCGGTAATGAGAAAGCCAGAGGAACTAAAAAGTTTCTTAAGTCGTGATCAACATCGTTTGTACAAATTGATTTGGGAGCGATTTGTTGCAAGTCAAATGGCATCTGCTGTAATGGATACTGTTACGGCTAAACTCATTAATAATAACGTTCAATTCCGTGCAAGTGGCTCAGTAGTGAAATTTTCAGGGTTTATGAAAGTTTACGTAGAATCGAAAGATGATGGTGCGGAAGAAAAAGATAAAATGTTGCCTCCTTTAGAAATAGGAGAAACTGTATTTTCAAAAGATATGGATCCAAAGCAGCACTTTACGCAGCCGCCACCACGTTATACAGAGGCCCGTTTAGTTAGGATGCTTGAAGAGCTTGGAATCGGGAGACCGTCTACTTACGTACCAACACTTGAAACGATTCAGAAGCGAGGATATGTTGCATTAGACAATAAACGCTTTGTTCCGACTGAACTTGGAGAAATTGTAATTGAACTTATTTTAGAGTTTTTCCCAGAAATTATTAACATTGAATTTACGGCCAATATGGAGCAAAACCTTGATGAAGTAGAAGAGGGGAAAGCAAATTGGGTGAAAATTGTTGATGATTTCTACGTAGGCTTTGAACCCCGCTTAGAAAAAGCGGAAAAGGAGATGCGTGAAGTCGAAATTAAAGATGAACCTGCTGGGGAAGATTGTGAATTATGCGGTCACCCAATGGTCTTTAAAATGGGCAAATACGGGAAGTTTATGGCTTGTTCTAATTTCCCTGATTGTCGCAATACAAAACCGATTGTGAAAGAAATCGGTGTAACTTGTCCGAAATGTGATAAAGGACAAATTATTGAACGCCGAAGTAATAAAAAGAAACGTCTTTTCTATGGATGTGGCACATATCCAGAATGTGACTTTGTATCTTGGGATAAACCGATTGGCCGGAAATGCCCGAAATGTGAAGGTATGCTCGTAGAGAAGAAGTTGAAAAAAGGCGTTCAAGTACAATGTATTTCTTGTGATTATGAAGAAGAACAACAAATGTGAGCGTAACTGCTCACATTTTTTTCGGGATAGAAAAGGAAAGGTGATAAATACATGACAATACAAGTGGTAAACGTCATTGGTGCAGGTCTTGCAGGAAGTGAAGCAGCTTATCAAATTGCAAAACGTGGTGTTCAAGTAAAATTATATGAAATGAGACCAGTAAGACAAACGCCGGCTCATCACACAGATAAATTTGCTGAGTTAGTATGCAGTAACTCACTTCGTGCAAATACATTAACAAATGCTGTTGGGGTCATTAAAGAAGAAATGCGTAAAATGGACTCTGTTATTATCCGTGCGGCAGATGAGTGTTCTGTGCCAGCAGGAGGAGCATTAGCGGTTGATCGGCATGAATTTGCAGCAAAAGTAACGGAGTATGTGAAAAATCATCCAAACGTAACTGTGATGAATGAAGAAATGACAGAAATTCCAGAAGGACCAACTGTTATTGCGACAGGTCCACTCACATCTCCAGAACTTTCTGCACAGTTAAAAGAGTTAACGGGTGAAGATTATTTTTATTTCTATGATGCAGCTGCACCAATCGTGGAAAAAGAAAGCATTGATATGAACAAAGTATATTTAAAATCTCGTTACGATAAGGGAGAAGCGGCTTATTTAAACTGCCCAATGACAGAAGAAGAGTTCGATCGTTTTTATGATGCTTTAATTGCTGCAGAGACAGTGCCATTAAAAGAATTTGAGAAAGAAGTATTCTTTGAAGGTTGTATGCCTGTAGAAGTAATGGCAAGCCGTGGTAGACAGACATTGTTATTTGGACCGATGAAACCAGTGGGGCTGGAAGATCCGAAAACAGGTAAAACGCCATATGCTGTTGTTCAATTACGTCAAGATGATGCAGCAGGAACGTTATACAATATTGTTGGGTTCCAAACACATTTAAAGTGGGGACCTCAAAAAGAAGTATTACAATTGATTCCTGGACTTGAAAATGCAGAAATTGTACGCTATGGTGTAATGCATCGTAATACGTTTATTAATTCACCAAGATTACTTCGTCCAACATACCAATATAAACATCGTGATGATTTATTCTTTGCTGGACAAATGACAGGCGTAGAAGGATATGTAGAATCGGCTGCTTCAGGGCTGTTAGCAGGTATTAATGCAGCTCGTCTTGTAAAGGGAGAAGAGCCTGTTGTATTACCTCCTGTAACAGCAATGGGCAGTATGGCGAATTATATTACTGCAACTAATGCGAAAAACTTCCAACCGATGAACGCAAACTTTGGTTTATTTGCGCCATTAGAAAAGAAAATTAAAAAGAAACAAGAGCGAAATGAAGCATACGCAACACGCGCTTTAGAGATGATTCAAAATTTTGTAAATATTTAGTTAAATTTCTTGCAAAGGCTACTGAGTTGTGATACGATTTAGTAGCCTTTATTGAGGTGAGTTATGTGAATGTGAAGAAATTGTTACAATTATTCGTTGGATATTTACAAATTGAAAGAAATTATTCAAAATATACAATTGCAAGTTATCAAAATGATTTAGAACATTTTGTGCAATTTATGGAGCGAGAAGGCATATCCTCTTTTTTAGACGTTACATACGTAGATGTTCGTTTGTACTTAACGACATTACACGATGAAAAGCTAGCCCGTAAATCTGTCGCAAGAAAAGTATCGAGCTTACGAAGTTTATATCGTTTTCTGATGCGTGAAGGATATCGAGAAGATAATCCGTTTGCACTTGCGTCACTCCCCAAAAAAGAACTGTCAATCCCAAAGTTTTTGTATGTTGAAGAATTGGAGAAATTGTTTGAAGTTTCTGATGTAAAAACACCACTTGGTCAAAGGGATCAAGCTTTATTAGAGCTTATGTATGCAACGGGAATCCGTGTGAGTGAATGTGTAAGTTTACAACTTACTGATATTGATTTCTCGGTAGGGACAATTCTAGTGACGGGAAAAGGCAAAAAACAAAGGTACGTTCCGTTTGGAAGTTATGCCCAAGATGCTTTAATTACTTATATAGAAAACGGTAGAAAACAGTTAGCTAAAAAAACAGAGGAACATTCTCAAATGGTGTTTTTAAATGCAAAGGGTAAGCCATTAACGGATCGCGGTGTTCGTTATATTTTAAATGAGCTCATTAAGAAAGCTTCTCTTACAATGCGAATAAGTCCGCATATGTTAAGGCATACATTTGCTACACATATGTTAGATGAAGGTGCAGATTTACGAACTGTGCAGGAGTTATTGGGTCATGAAAATCTATCAACGACACAAATTTATACGCATGTTTCAAAAGAAAGATTGCGTTCTGTTTACATGAAGCATCACCCGAGGGCATAAATTGCTTTTAAAGCTATAAAAACATATAAAGGAGTTTTTTCTATGGGAAATTTCCACGCTACAACGATATTTGCCATTCACCATAATGGAGAGTGTGCTATGGCCGGCGACGGACAAGTGACATTTGGCAATGCTGTTGTGATGAAGCACACAGCACGAAAAGTTCGAAAGCTATTTCAAGGGAAGGTGTTAGCTGGATTTGCAGGTTCTGTTGCGGATGCGTTTACTCTTTTTGAAATGTTTGAGGGGAAGTTAGAAGAGTATAATGGAAATTTACAACGTGCTGCAGTTGAAATGGCGAAACAATGGCGTGGTGATAAAATGCTGCGTCAATTGGAAGCGATGTTAATCGTTATGGATCAAACAACGTTACTTCTTGTTTCAGGAACAGGAGAAGTAATTGAACCGGATGATGGCATTTTAGCAATCGGTTCAGGTGGACATTATGCGCTTGCAGCTGGCCGCGCTTTAAAGCAACATGCGAGTGAACATTTAACAGCAAAAGCAATTGCGAAAGCAAGTTTAGAAATTGCTGGTGACATTTGTGTGTATACAAATCACAACATTATTGTGGAAGAATTGTAGAATCGTAAGGGAGGCATTTTATATGCATTTACATTTTACTCCGCGTCAAATTGTAGAAAAATTGGATCAATATATTATTGGTCAAAAAGATGCGAAAAAAGCGGTTGCAGTAGCGCTTAGAAATCGATATCGTCGTAGTAAATTAGCGGAAGATTTACGCGATGAAATTGCTCCGAAGAACATTTTAATGATTGGACCGACAGGGGTCGGAAAGACAGAGGTAGCACGACGAATGGCGAAGCTCGTTGGAGCACCTTTTATTAAGGTTGAAGCGACGAAATTCACAGAAGTTGGATATGTCGGTCGAGATGTAGAATCTATGGTGCGTGACCTTGTAGAAACTTCAGTTCGCATCGTAAAAGAAGAAATGGTCGTCAAGGTTAAAGATAAGGCTGAGGAGCAAGCAAATCAACGGCTTGTTGAAATTTTGGTGCCAAGTCCGCAAAAACAATCCGGATTCAAAAATCCGTTAGAGATGTTATTTGGTGGAAATCAAAATGCGAATCAGACATCTGAAACACAAGATGACACAGAAATTGAAAAGAAGCGCAGAGAAGTTGAAAAGAAACTTGCCGCAGGTTTACTTGAAGATGAAATTGTATCGATTGAAGTGACGGAACAACAGTCTTCTATGTTTGATATGTTGCAAGGTACTGGTATGGAGCAAATGGGGATGAATTTCCAAGATGCATTAGGAAGTTTTATGCCGAAAAAAACGAAAAAACGTAAACTTTCTGTAAAAGAAGCAAGAAAAGTCTTGACAAATGAGGAAGCACAGCGCTTAATTGATATGGATGAAGTTACACAAGAGGCTGTTTATCGTGCTGAACAGCTTGGGATTATTTTTATTGATGAAATTGACAAAATTGCTGGTAAGCAGTCGAATAGCGTGGATGTATCGCGTGAAGGTGTACAGCGTGACATTTTGCCAATTGTAGAAGGATCGAACGTTGCAACGAAATATGGATCGGTGAAAACAGATTATATTTTATTTATTGCGGCTGGTGCCTTCCATATGTCCAAACCGTCTGATTTAATTCCAGAACTGCAAGGAAGATTCCCGATTCGAGTGGAATTAACAAAATTATCGGTAGATGATTTTGTTAAAATTCTTGTAGAACCTGATAATGCTTTAGTGAAGCAATATATAGCATTATTAGCAACTGAGGGTATAGAAATTGAATTTTCTGACGAAGCTATTCGTAAGATTGCTGAGATTGCTTATCAAGTTAATCAAGATACGGATAATATTGGAGCGAGAAGACTTCATACCATTATGGAGAAACTTCTTGAAGATTTATCGTTTGAAGCATCTGAGATTACGTTAGAGAAAATAACGATAACACCTCAATATGTAGAGGAAAAATTAGCAACGATTGCTAAAAATAAAGATGTGAGCCAGTTTATTTTGTAATAGTGTCATCAGGTGACTCGCCCTAGTTTCCAAGTGATGAAAAAATATGTAAGTAACATGTAGGAGGAACTTTTGAAATGGAATTATTAGCAAAAACGAGAAAATTAAATGCGTTATTACAGAGCGCAGCAGGAAAGCCTGTAAACTTTAGAGAAATGTCAGATACAATGTGTGAAGTAATTGAAGCAAACGTATTCGTTGTAAGTCGTCGCGGTAAATTATTAGGATATGCAATTCACCAACAAATCGAGAATGAGCGCATGAAACAAATGCTTGCAGAGCGTCAATTCCCAGAAGAGTATACACAAAGCCTATTCAACGTTACAGAAACATCTTCGAACTTAGATGTAAACAGTCAATTTACAGCATTCCCTGTAGAAAACAAAGAATTATTCGGTCAAGGTTTAACTACAATTGTACCGATCGTTGGTGGCGGTGAGCGTCTAGGTACACTAGTGTTAGCGCGTCTTGGTCAAGAATTTTTAGATGATGATTTAATTCTTGCTGAATACAGCTCAACTGTAGTAGGTATGGAAATCTTACGCGAAAAAGCGGAAGAAATCGAAGAAGAAGCGCGTAGTAAAGCGGTCGTTCAAATGGCAATTAGCTCGTTATCATACAGTGAGTTAGAAGCAATTGAGCACATCTTCGAAGAATTAAATGGAACAGAAGGTTTACTTGTTGCAAGTAAAATTGCTGATCGTGTAGGAATTACTCGTTCTGTAATCGTAAACGCACTTCGTAAATTAGAAAGTGCAGGCGTTATTGAATCTCGTTCTTTAGGTATGAAAGGAACATACATTAAAGTATTAAACGACAAGTTTTTACATGAACTTGCTAAATTAAAAACAAACTAATTGTTAAGGGAAGCTCTCCTCATGTGAGGAGAGCTTTTTTATTTTCTAAAAGATTCATTGCGTTCTGATGGGGAAAAAGCCGTAGTTTTGCTTTATTAGGTACGGCTGCTTAAAGTAAAGGAAGAGTGGTAATACTGAAGTTAGAATTGAGAAATAGATGAGTAAAATCATAATTAAAAAGAAAGTTTTACATTGTTCGCATTTTCGACTTGATTGTAATATTTCATTATGATATAGTAAGCAGTGGTGTCAGTACAAAGTACACACGTTTACCGATTTAAGTGTTGGTGCTACGCTTGTAGTTTCGCTTAAAGATGAAGTAAACGGAGGATATCAAAAACCATTTAGGAGGAACTAAATTATGTCAGTAATTTCTATGAAGCAATTGCTTGAAGCTGGTGTTCATTTCGGACATCAAACTCGTCGTTGGAACCCAAAAATGAAACGTTACATTTTCACAGAGCGTAACGGTATCTACATCATCGACTTACAAAAAACTGTGAAAAAAGTTGAAGAAGCTTTCAACGTAATGCGTAACATCGCTGCTGAAGGTGGCGACATTTTATTCGTAGGTACAAAAAAACAAGCACAAGAAGCTATTAAAGAAGAAGCAACTCGTGCAGGTATGTACTTCGTTAACCAACGTTGGTTAGGTGGAACGTTAACAAACTTCCAAACAATCCAAAAGCGTATCAAGCGTCTTAAAGACATCGAAAGAATGCAAGAAGATGGTACATTCGATGTACTTCCTAAGAAAGAAGTTGTTCAACTTAAAAAAGAGTTAGAGCGTCTTGAAAAATTCTTAGGCGGTATTAAAGATATGAAAGGTCTTCCAAGTGCATTATTCGTAGTAGACCCTCGTAAAGAGCGTATCGCAGTTGCTGAAGCACGCAAATTACACATTCCAATCATCGGTATCGTTGATACAAACTGTGATCCAGACGAAATCGATCACGTAATTCCAGCAAACGATGATGCAATTCGTGCTGTAAAACTTCTTACATCTAAAATGGCAGACGCGATCCTTGAAGCAAAACAAGGTGAAGAAACTGTTACTGCGTAACAAATTTGAAAGGTGATAAGGGGTTCGGCCTTTTATCACCTTTTTTAAGGTATAAACACCTTTTCAAAAGGTATAAATACATATTTTAGGAGGATGAAAAATATGGCAATCACTGCACAAATGGTAAAAGAACTTCGTGAAAAAACTGGCGCGGGTATGATGGACTGCAAAAAAGCTTTAACAGAAACTAACGGCGACATGGAGAAAGCAATTGACTTCTTACGTGAAAAAGGTATTGCGAAAGCTGCTAAAAAAGCAGACCGCATCGCTGCTGAAGGTTTAACTTTCATCGAAACAAACGGTAACGAAGGTTTAATCTTAGAATTAAACTCTGAAACTGATTTCGTTGCGAAAAACGAAGGTTTCCAAACATTAATTAAAGAATTAGCTGCTCATTTATTAGCTAACAAACCTGCTAACATTGAAGAAGCTATGGCTCAAACAATTGCAAACGGCAAAACAGTAGAAGAGTACATCAACGAAGCAATCGCTAAAATTGGTGAAAAACTTACACTTCGTCGTTTCGAAATCGTATCAAAAACTGATGCAGATGCATTCGGTGCTTACCTACACATGGGTGGACGCATTGGTGTATTAACAGTTCTTGAAGGTTCTACAGATGAAGCGGCTGCTAAAGATGTAGCAATGCACATTGCAGCAGTTAACCCTAAATACATCGACCGCGATGCTGTAACAGCTGAAGAAGTTGAGCACGAGCGTCAAGTATTAACACAACAAGCTTTAAACGAAGGCAAGCCTGAAAAAATCGTTGCTAAGATGGTTGAAGGCCGTCTAGGTAAATTCTTTGAAGAGATTTGCTTACTTGACCAAGCATTCGTTAAAAACCCTGATATGAAAGTTCGTCAGTTCGTTGAGTCTAAAGGCGGAACATTAAAAGGATTCGTTCGCTACGCTGTTGGTGAAGGTATCGAAAAACGCGAAGACAACTTTGCTGAAGAAGTAATGAACCAAGTAAAAGGTAACAACTAATACAGATTAGGGAACACATTGTGTTCCCTTTTTTAAAATAAAGATGTAAGCAATTGGAGGTTCATTATGAGTAAACCGAAATATGATCGTGTCGTTTTAAAACTAAGCGGAGAAGCTTTAGCTGGTGAACAAGGATTTGGAATTAACCCAGCTGTTATTAAGTCAGTTGCAGAACAAGTGAAAGAAATTGCAGAACTTGATGTAGAGGTTGCTGTTGTTGTTGGCGGCGGTAACATTTGGCGTGGGAAAATTGGAAGTGAAATGGGCATGGACCGTGCAGGAGCGGACTACATGGGCATGTTAGCGACAGTTATGAACTCATTAGCTCTTCAAGATAGCTTGGAGAACATTGGAATTCAAACACGCGTTCAAACTTCTATTGAAATGCGTCAAGTGGCAGAACCTTACATTCGCCGCAAAGCAGTTCGTCACTTAGAGAAGAAGCGTGTTGTTATCTTTGCAGCGGGTACAGGTAACCCGTACTTCTCTACAGATACAACTGCAGCATTACGTGCAGCAGAAATCGAAGCTGATGTTATTTTAATGGCGAAAAACAATGTAGATGGCGTATATAATGCAGATCCATCTATTGACCCAACAGCTACGAAATATGAAACACTTACCTACTTAGATGTATTAAAAGAAGGTTTAGGTGTAATGGATTCTACTGCTTCTTCTTTATGTATGGATAATGATATTCCATTAATTGTATTCTCGGTTATGGAAAAAGGTAATATTAAGCGTGCCGTTTTAGGCGAAAATATTGGAACAATTGTAAGGGGGAAATAAAAATGGGACAACAAGTATTAAAAGCTGCAAATGAAAAAATGGAAAAAGCAGTTGCTGCTTATTCTCGTGAATTAGCTTCTGTTCGTGCTGGTCGTGCAAGCGCGTCTGCATTAGATAAAGTACAAGTTGATTATTATGGTGCACCAACACCTGTTGTGCAATTAGCGAACATTACAGTTCCTGAAGCACGTTTGCTTGTTATTCAGCCGTATGATAAAACTTCTATCGGTGATATTGAAAAAGCAATTTTAAAAGCTGATTTAGGTCTAAATCCTTCTAACGACGGATCAGTAATTCGTATTGCATTCCCTGCATTAACAGAAGAACGTCGTAGAGACCTAGTAAAAACTGTTAAGAAATATGCTGAAGAAGCAAAAGTAGCAGTTCGTAACGTACGTCGTGATGCTAATGATGATCTTAAAAAGCTTGAAAAAGCTGGAGATATTACAGAAGACGACTTAAGAGGATATACAGAAGATATCCAAAAAGAAACAGATAAATATATTGCAAAAGTTGACGAAATCGCAAAAAACAAAGAAAAAGAAATCATGGAAGTGTAATAGCGATACCTTCGCAAATATGACCCTCTTCTTAAGGGGGTCTTTTTACACTTTTAGGCATACGTCTGCTTGTTGGAGGGTATGAATGATGTTTAAAAAGTTTCCTTTTTTTAAAGGTAAAAAGGTCACATCGTTTGATCATCTCATTGAAAAAGTGAAAAAGGGACATATCCCAGAGCACATTGCGATCATTATGGATGGTAATGGAAGATGGGCAAAGAGAAGAGCAATGCCCCGCATTGCCGGACATCATGAAGGAATGCAAGTAGTAAAAAAAATTACGAAATTTGCTAGTAAACTTGATGTGAAAGTGCTGACTCTTTATGCTTTTTCTACTGAGAATTGGAAAAGACCGAAAAAGGAAGTCGATTATTTAATGAAGCTTCCAGAAGAATTTTTAGGTGCATTTTTACCAGAATTAATTGAAGAAAATGTACAAGTTCGAGTAATTGGACAAAAAGATCGTCTTCCTACGCATACGCGCAGAGCGATGGAAAAAGCCATGGAAGATACAAAAGAGAACACGGGATTAATTCTCAATTTTGCGTTAAACTATGGAAGTCGCGATGAAATCGTTTCTGCTGTGCAACATATGATGAAAGATAGCGAAGAAGGGAAAGTTCGTTCAGAAGATGTAAATGAAGAAATGCTTTCTTCATACTTAATGACAAGCTCTTTACCTGACCCAGACTTGCTTATTCGTACAAGTGGGGAGCTACGTATTAGTAATTTCATGCTATGGCAAATTGCGTATTCGGAGCTTTGGTTTACAGATGTGTATTGGCCAGATTTTACCGAGGAACATTTGCTAAATGCGATTACAGACTTTCAACATAGAGGGCGCAGATTCGGAGGCGTGTAGAAAGAGAGGGTTTGGTAGTGAAACAGAGAATTATTACTGGAGTGATTGCTGCCGCGCTGTTCATTCCCATCGTAATTTACGGTGGCGTGCCTTTTACAGTTTTAGTGTATGCACTTGCTTCTATAGGATTATATGAATTAATTCGTATGAACAAGCTTACACTTATTTCGGTGCCAACAGTTTTAGCCGCATTATTATTGTGGAGTATTTTAGTTCCAAGTAATGCATCAGGAGTGTTCAATTGGATTGGATTAGATAAACTAGAAATCACATTTGTGATTGTTTTATTACTTTTATCATATACAGTCCTTTCAAAGAATACATTTACTTTTGACAATGCTTCTTTTTTACTTATGGCAACAACGTATGTTGCAATGGGATTCTTATATTTAAATGAAACGAGAATAGCGGGAATCCATTTTGTATTTTATGCGTTATTTGTTATTTGGGCAACTGATTCAGGTGCATATTTCATAGGGAAAGCAATCGGAAAAAGAAAATTGTGGCCAGAAATTAGTCCGAATAAAACGATAGAAGGTTCACTAGGTGGTATTGTTTGTGGGATTGTCGTTGCTTTTGTATACAATATGTTTTTCCAAGTTCAAGGGAACGTTGGAATGTTAATAATTGTTACAATTGCAATCTCCATTTTTGGACAACTTGGTGATTTAGTACAATCTGCTTTTAAACGCCATTACGGTGTGAAAGATTCAGGTAGAATTTTACCTGGACATGGTGGAATCTTAGATCGAACAGATAGTTGGTTGTTCGTATTACCGATTTTACACTTCTTACATTTCATTTCATAATAAAACGAGGGGTTGGAGTCATGAAAAACATTAGTTTATTAGGGGCAAGCGGATCAATAGGGACGCAAACTTTAGATGTAGTACGCTCGCACCCAGACCAATTCCGTCTCGTTGCTTTTTCTGTAGGGAAAAATATTGACTACGCAGTAAAAGTTATTCAAGAATTTTCTCCTCAGCTTGTTTCTGTACAAAGAGAGGAAGATGTTGTAAGGTTACAATCAGTTTCTGGAAATACAAAAGTAGTATATGGTGACGAAGGACTATTAGAGGTAGCTCTTCACCCAAGTGCAGAAGTTGTAATAAATGCTGTTGTAGGTAGTGTAGGGTTGTTACCAACACTCCGTGCAATTGAGGCGAAAAAAACAATTGGAATTGCAAACAAAGAAACATTAGTAACTGCGGGACATATTGTAATGGAAGCTGCACGCAAACATAATGTGCCGTTACTTCCAGTAGATAGTGAGCATTCGGCTATTTTTCAATGTTTGAATGGAGAAAATGAAAAGCGAATTTCTCGCTTAATTATCACTGCTTCAGGTGGGAGTTTCCGCGATAAAACGAGAGATGAATTACATCATGTGACTGTGGAAGATGCGCTTCGTCATCCAAACTGGTCAATGGGTTCGAAAATTACAATTGATTCTGCTACAATGATGAATAAGGGGCTGGAAGTAATTGAAGCGCATTGGCTTTTCGGCATACCTTATGAGCAAATTGATGTTGTTTTACATAAAGAAAGCATTATTCATTCTATGGTTGAATTTGAAGATCGTAGTGTAATGGCACAGCTCGGCTCACCAGATATGCGTGTACCAATTCAATATGCACTTACATATCCAGATCGATTACCTCTCTCAGATACAAAACAGTTAAATTTATGGGAAATTGGAACACTGCATTTTGAACAAATGAATCAAGATCGTTTCCGTTGCCTACGTTTTGCATATGAAGCTGGAAAGATGGGTGGGAGCATGCCAGCTGTTATGAATGCAGCAAATGAAGTAGCTGTAGCAGCCTTTCTACAAAAGAAAATTGGTTTCTTAACAGTAGAAGACCTCATTGAAAAAGCAATGCACCATCACAATGTCATTGCACGTCCGAGCTTAGAAGAAATTCAGGAAATTGATGCGGCCACAAGACGGTTTGTGATGGAACAAATTTAGCAAAGGTGGTTATGGAATTGAATACAGCGATTGCCTTTATATTAATTTTCGGTGCACTCGTATTTTTCCATGAGCTAGGGCATCTATATTTCGCAAAAAGAGCGGGTATTTTATGTCGCGAGTTTGCAATTGGTTTTGGACCAAAAATATTTTCATTTGAAAAGAATGAAACAGTTTATACAGTTCGGCTGCTACCTCTTGGAGGCTATGTTAGAATGGCTGGTGAGGATGCAGAAACGGTTGAATTAAAACCAGGAAAAAAAGTTGGACTCGTGTTAAATGAAAACGAAGAAGTTATGAAATTAGTTTTAGACGGGCGCGAAAAGTATCCGAATGTTCGCGTGATTGAAGTAGAGCAAGCTGATTTGGAACACAATCTCACAATTGCTGGTTACGAAGAATACGAGGAGGAATTGCAAACATTCCGTGTGAGTGAAAAAGCTCGTATTGTTTCAGCAGGAGAAGAAATACAAATCGCCCCGTTTAACAGACAATTTGGTTCTAAAACGCTAGGACAGCGAGCATTAACAATCTTTGCAGGTCCTGCTATGAACTTCATTCTTGCATTTGTTATTTTTGTTATCATTGGATTGGTACAAGGTATTCCTGTTGATAAGCCAATGGTTGGGAAAGTAATGAAGGATAGTGTTGCAGAACAAGCAGGATTGAAACAAGATGATACGATTCAAGCAATTGATGGGAAAGACACGAATACATGGAAAGATGTTGTCACGATTGTACGTGAACACCCAAATAAAGAAATTACGCTTCATGTAAAACGTGACAGCGAACAATTGAATGTAAAAGTAACGCCATCAGCTGATAAAGAGGGGAAAGAAGAGGTTGGTAGAATTGGTGTATACTCGCCTGTAGAGAAATCTATTTTTGGTTCTATTAAATCAGGTTTTGAGCAGACGTATACATGGACAAAATTAATTTTTGATTCCCTTGTAAAACTAGTGACGGGTCAGTTTTCTATTAATGATTTATCAGGTCCCGTAGGAATTTATAATTTAACAGACCAAGTAGTAGATTATGGCTTTATTCGTGTTCTTAGTTTGGCGGCTGTTTTAAGCATAAACCTTGGTCTATTCAACCTATTACCGGTTCCTGCTCTTGATGGAGGACGCTTGTTCTTCTTCTTAATTGAAGCTTTGCGTGGGAAACCAATTGATCGCCAAAAAGAAGGAATGGTTCATTTTATTGGCTTTGCGTTATTGATGTTACTTATGTTAGTTGTAACTTGGAATGACATTCGGAGATTTTTCTTGTAAAATAAAGTGAAACTTGTAGTAAGTATAAAATTCACGATGTTTTTTGTGAATAGTGAATGAAATGAATAAAACTCTTAGAGTCGTAATCCCTCACCTAATTTGAGGTGGGGGGTTTTACTGCGTATTAGAGTAAATTAAAGAGGTGCGAATAGATGAAACAAAGTATGGTATTTAGTCCTACATTACGTGAAGTACCAGCCGATGCTGAGATTAAAAGTCATCAATTGCTACTTCGTGCAGGATTCATGCGTCAAAATGCTTCTGGTATTTACAGCTTTTTACCACTGGGGCTAAAAGTATTGCATAAAGTGGAACGTATTGTTCGAGAAGAGATGGAACGAGCAGGAGCTGTAGAATTATTAATGCCAGCATTACAAGCAGCTGAATTGTGGCAAGAATCAGGTCGTTGGTATTCTTACGGTTCTGAGTTAATGCGTATGAAAGATCGTAATGATCGTGAGTTTGCACTAGGAGCAACGCATGAAGAAGTTATTACAGACCTTGTACGTGATGAAATTAAATCTTATAAAAAGCTACCGTTAACATTATATCAAATCCAAACAAAATTCCGTGACGAACAAAGACCCCGTTTTGGTTTATTACGCGGAAGAGAATTTTTAATGAAAGATGCTTATTCTTTCCATGCGACACAAGAAAGTTTGGATGAAGTTTATAGTGGCCTATACCAAGCATATTCTAATATCTTCGCTCGCTGTGGATTGAATTTCCGTGCGGTTATTGCTGATTCTGGAGCAATGGGTGGTAAAGATACACATGAATTTATGGCATTATCTGATGTAGGAGAAGATACAATTGCGTATTCTGATACATCTGATTATGCAGCAAATATTGAAATGGCACCTGTTGTTGCTTCCTATGCAAAAAGCGATGAAGCAGAAAAAGCACTTGAAAAAGTAGCAACGCCAGATCAAAAAGCAATTGAAGAGGTTTCTGCATTCTTAAATATGGAAGCGTCAAATTGCATCAAATCTATGGTCTTTAAAGTCGATGAAAAGTTTGTTGTTGTACTTGTTCGCGGGGATCATGAAGTAAATGATGTAAAAGTGAAGAATGTCTATGGTGCTTCAGTTGTTGAACTTGCTTCACATGAAGAGGTAAGAGAACTGTTAAATTGCGAAGTTGGTTATTTAGGACCAATTGGTGTAACAGGAGACATTGAAGTCATTGCTGACCATGCTGTAGCAGCAATTGTAAATGGTTGCTGTGGTGCAAACGAAGAAGGATTCCATTATATAAATGTAAATCCAGAGCGTGATTTCAAAGTGAGTCAATATACAGATTTACGTTTCATTCAAGAAGGAGATCAATCTCCAGATGGAAATGGGACAATCCGTTTTGCTCGTGGTATCGAAGTTGGACATGTGTTTAAATTAGGTACACGTTATAGCGAAGCAATGAATGCAACGTTCTTAGATGAGAATGGAAAAACGAAGCCACTTATCATGGGATGCTATGGTATCGGGGTATCTCGCACAGTTGCGGCAGTCGCTGAGCAATTTAACGATGAAAATGGTTTGGTTTGGCCAAAAGCTGTTGCACCATTCCATGTACATGTAATTCCAGTAAACATGAAGTCTGATGCACAGCGTGAAGTAGGTGAAACGATCTACAATTCATTACAAGAACAAGGTTATGAAGTATTGTTAGATGATCGTGCAGAGCGTGCAGGTGTTAAATTTGCTGATGCAGACTTATTTGGTCTTCCAGTTCGAGTAACAGTTGGTAAAAAAGCTGATGAAGGCATTGTTGAAGTAAAAGTGCGTGCTACAAATGAATCTGCAGAAGTAAAGGTAGAAGAACTTCATGCATACATTGCTAATATTTTGAAATAAGAAGAGGTACCTCCAGGTGAGGTACCTTCTATTTCTATGTAAAATAAAAAATAATCAGTTAAAAGGAAGAAATCTTTCTTTGCGGAACGTTTCAATTTATAATAGCAGATGGAAGGAGGTTGCTTATGTCATTAACAAACGAACAACAAGAGCGATTTCAAATTTTGCTCCAACAGCTGCAAATGCCTGAAGACCTTATCAATCAATATTTACAAGGTGGCGGTATTCAAAGGCTAGTTGTTGATAAAGCAAATAAGAGTTGGCATTTTGATTTACAAGTGCCACGTATTTTGCCAACAGAATTATATGAACTGTTAGAAACACAGCTCAAGCAGTCATTTTCACATATTGCAAAAACGTCATTTGCACTAGAAACAGAGAATAAACAATTTACAGAAGAAGAGGTCAAAGCATATTGGCCACTTTGTACAGATCGAATTACTTTTTCACCTATGTTTGCGTATTTAAAAAAGCAACTTCCGCATGTAAACGGAGTGAAGTTGTTACTTGATGTGAATAATGAGTTAGAATCTACTGCGCTAAAGAAAAATCTTGCGAAGTCGGTAGGGGATCAATATGAAGTTTTCGGATTTCCACGTTTTCAGCTTGAAACAAATATAAAGCAAAACGAAGAGGAAGTTCAAAAATTTCGTGAACAAACACAGCAAGAAGATCGTCAGCGTGTTATACAAGCTATGGAAGAAATGGCCAAGAAGCAAGCTGAAGAAAGTGATGTTGTACATGAAGGGCCGATTGTACTCGGTTACCTTATTAAGCCTGATGAAGAGATTACACCGCTACGCGAAATTCAAGATGAAGAAAGAAGAAAAACTGTTCAAGGTTATGTCTTCAATGTGGAAACAAAAGAGCTGCGTAGTGGACGTACGTTATTAACGTTAAAAATAACGGATTATACGGATTCTATTATGATTAAAATGTTCTCACGTGATAAAGAAGATATTCCGATGCTGCAATCCTTAAAAAAAGGAATGTGGGTAAAAGCGCGAGGTTCGGTCCAAAACGATACGTTTGTTCGTGACTTAGTAATGATTGCGAACGATATTAACGAAATAACAGGGCCTTCTCGTAAAGATAAAGCACCTGAAGGAGAAAAACGGGTAGAGCTTCATTTGCATACCCCTATGAGTCAAATGGATGCTGTTACATCGGTATCTAAGCTTGTTGCTCAAGCTGGAAAATGGGGACATGAGGCTATCGCTGTTACAGACCATGCTGTTGCACAGTCTTTCCCAGAAGCGTATTCCGCTGGTAAAAAAGCCGGTGTAAAAGTCATTTATGGTGTAGAAGCCAATTTAGTAAATGACGGTGTTCCTATTGCTTATAATGAGACTCATCGACTACTTGCAGATGAAACATACGTTGTTTTCGACGTTGAAACGACAGGGCTATCAGCTGTATATGATACGGTTATTGAATTAGCCGCTGTAAAAGTGAAAGGCGGCGAAATTATCGATCGCTTTGAATCTTTTGCAAATCCGCATCAACCATTATCAGCAACAATTATTGAATTAACAGGTATCACAGATGATATGTTGACGGATGCACCAGAAGTAGGAGAAGTATTTAAAAAGTTCGAATCATGGATGGGTGACCATACACTTGTTGCCCATAACGCAAGTTTTGATATGGGATTCTTAAATGTTGGGTTTAAGAAATGTGGCTTAGACAAGCCGAAAAATCCAGTTATTGATACATTGGAGTTAGCTAGATTTTTATTCCCAGAGATGAAGAATCATCGTTTAAATACGATGTGTAAAAAGCTTGATATTGAATTAACGCAACATCACCGTGCAATTTATGATACAGAGGCAACAGGTTATTTACTTGTGAAAATGTTAAAAGATGTCATTGAAAAAGGTTTTGAATATCACGATCAATTAAATGACAGCATGGGGCAAGGGGATGCGTATAAACGTGGACGTCCAAGTCATATGACACTACTTGCAACATCAGATGTTGGTTTAAAAAATTTATATAAGCTTGTTTCATATTCTCATTTGAATTACTTTTACCGCGTACCACGGGTACCACGTTCTTTATTAAAAAAATATCGCGAAGGTATATTAGTTGGTACTGCTTGTGATAAGGGTGAAGTATTTGAAGCGATGATGCAAAAGGCTCCTGAAGAGGTAGAAGAGATTGCGCAGTTCTATGATTACATTGAGGTTATGCCTCCGGAAGTGTTGCGTCATTTAGTAGAACGTGAACTCGTTCGAGATGAAGGACAGTTAAAAACAATTATTTCTAACTTAGTAAAACTAGGTGAAACGTTAGATAAACCTGTTGTTGCTACAGGGAATGTGCATTATCTAGATCCAGAAGATGCAATGTATCGCAAAATCTTAGTAAGTTCGCAGGGCGGGGCAAATCCATTAAATCGTCATTCATTACCGCCTGTATATTTCCGTACAACAAATGAAATGTTAGATTGCTTCTCATTCTTAGGAGAAGAGAAAGCAAAAGAAATTGTTGTGACGAATACACAAAAGGTCGCATCGTTAATTGGTGATGTTCATCCAGTAAAAGATGACCTATATACACCGAAAATTGAAGGTGCTGATGATGAAACGCGTGACATGAGTTATAAAATGGCACGCAGCATCTACGGTGAAGAATTGCCAGAAATCGTAGAAGCACGTTTGGAAAAAGAATTAAAAAGTATTATTGGGCATGGATTTGCCGTTATTTATTTAATTTCACATAAGCTTGTGAAAAAATCGCTGGTTGACGGCTACCTTGTAGGTTCACGTGGATCCGTAGGGTCATCATTCGTTGCGACGATGATGGAAATTACCGAAGTAAATCCATTGCCGCCACACTATGTATGTCCGAATTGTAAGCAATCAGAGTTCTTTAATGATGGTTCTGTAGGCTCTGGTTTTGACTTACCTGATAAAGAGTGTCCAACATGTAATATCCCGTATGTAAAAGATGGACATGATATTCCGTTCGAAACATTCCTTGGTTTTAAAGGGGATAAGGTTCCCGATATTGACTTGAACTTCTCCGGAGAGTACCAACCACGTGCCCATAACTATACGAAAGTACTGTTCGGTGAGGACTATGTATACCGTGCTGGAACAATCGGTACAGTTGCGGAGAAAACAGCTTATGGCTATGTAAAAGGGTATGCATCTGATCATAACTTAACCATTCGAAATGCAGAAATTGATCGTCTTGTTGCTGGTTGTACTGGTGTAAAACGCACAACAGGGCAGCATCCAGGCGGAATTATTGTTGTGCCCGATTACATGGATATTTTTGATTTTTCACCAATTCAATTCCCAGCCGATTCAGTAGGGGCAGAATGGAGAACGACACACTTTGACTTCCATTCTATTCATGATAATTTATTAAAACTGGATATTCTGGGACACGATGATCCGACCGTTATTCGTATGCTGCAAGATTTAAGCGGCGTGGATCCAAAAACAATACCAACAGATGATCCAGAAGTAATGAAGATTTTCTCTGGGCCAGAATCTTTAGGTGTAACAGAAGAACAAATTAATTGTAAAACCGGTACACTAGGTATACCGGAGTTTGGTACAAAATTCGTAAGGCAGATGTTAGAGGAAACAAAGCCAACAACATTCTCAGAACTTGTCCAAATCTCTGGACTATCTCATGGTACAGACGTATGGCTTGGTAATGCTAACGAACTCATTTATAACGGTACATGTACACTGAGTGAAGTTATCGGTTGTCGTGATGATATTATGGTCTATCTGATTTATCAAGGATTAGATCCATCCTTAGCATTTAAAATCATGGAATCGGTGCGTAAAGGTAAAGGTGTACCAGAAGAGTGGGAAGAGGAAATGCGTAATAACAATGTACCTAGTTGGTATATTGATTCTTGTAAAAAGATTAAGTACATGTTTCCAAAGGCCCATGCGGCTGCTTATGTACTTATGGCTGTACGTATTGCTTACTTCAAAGTACACTTTGCACTCTTGTTCTACGCAGCATATTTTACAGTACGTGCAGATGATTTTGATGTAGATGCGATGGTCAAAGGCTCGGCATCAATTCGTGCAAGAATTGATGAAATTGCGCAAAAAGGATTGGATGCAGCGCCGAAAGAGAAAAGTTTACTAACAGTGTTAGAAATGACACTTGAAATGTGTGAACGTGGTTATTCATTCCAAAAGGTTGATTTATATCGTTCACATGCAACTGACTTTATTATTGATGGAGATACGTTAATTCCTCCATTTAATGCGATACCTGGTCTTGGTACAAATGCGGCCTTAAGTATTGTGGAAGCACGTGGAAATGGTGAGTTTTTATCAAAAGAAGATTTGCAACAACGTAGTAAGCTTTCTAGAACAATCATTGAGTATTTAGATAGCCAAGGTTGTTTAGGAGATCTACCGGATAAAAACCAATTATCACTGTTCTAACAGGCAGGAAAAATCTTTGCAAATCGTTATTTGCTATGGTATACTATTAACCGAGATAACCATGTCATGTATATTTTGCGAAAAGAAGAGTGGGGAAACCCACTCTTTCGTGTTACTATCTATGTTTTATCTATGGATGTAGGTGAGACATTTCTGTCGTATATACATATTTTGTTACAAGTTTTACTTCTTAAATTTGGTAATACTAAGACAGATATTCCCTGCTTAATGGCAGGGGCTTTTGTTAGCTAACAAGAAAGAATAAGATAGACCGTTTTAAATAGGGCGGATTTTTTCTTTCAAATGGTACATGGCGGCAGAAAGGAGGCTGTTTATGGATAAGAAAGTCACAGAAGTTGTTGAAGCACTTGCGCAGCCGATTGTTGAAGAGTTAAATCTTGAACTTGTAGATGTAGAATATGTGAAAGAAGGAAAAGACTGGTTCCTACGCGTATCCATCGATTCAGAGACAGGAGTAGACATTGAAGAATGCGGAGCGGTAAGTGAACGTTTAAGCGAAGCTTTAGATAAAGAGGATCCAATTCCTCATCTTTACTTTTTGGATGTATCATCTCCTGGAGCGGAACGCCCATTAAAGAAAGAAAAAGACTTCCAGCAAGCGGTAGGAAAGCAAGTGGCAATTAAAACATATGAGCCGATCGATGGTGAAAAGATGTTTGAAGGAAAGCTACTATCCTACGATGGTACAACAATTACACTACTATTAACAATTAAAACACGTAAAAAAGAAATTCAAATTCCAATGGACAAAGTTGCGAATGCGCGACTTGCTGTTACGTTTTAGTAAGAAGGGGGATCTTCATGAGCACTGAGTTGTTAGATGCTTTGCTCGTATTAGAATCAGAAAAAGGTATTAGCAAAGATATTATTATTGATGCGATTGAAGCAGCTTTAATCTCTGCTTATAAACGCAATTTTAACCAAGCACAAAACGTTCGTGTTAGCTTTAACCCAGAAGTGGGAACAATTCAAGTTTTAGCACGTAAAGACGTTGTTGATAATGTGTTTGACCCACGTCTTGAAATTTCTGTAGAAGAAGCAAGACAAATCAATCCGAACTATCAAGATGGCGATGTATTAGAAATTGAAGTAACGCCAAAAGATTTTGGTCGTATTGCAGCACAAACTGCAAAACAAGTTGTAACACAACGTGTGCGTGAAGCGGAACGCGGTGTTATTTATTCAGAATTTAGTGATCGTGAAGAAGACATCATGGTTGGTATTGTACAACGTCAAGATGCTCGTTTTATTTATGTAAGCTTAGGAAAAGTAGAAGCACTACTACCAGTAAGTGAGCAAATGCCTAACGAACAATATAAACCACATGATCGCATTCGCGTGTTCATCACAAAAGTAGAAAAAACGACAAAAGGACCACAAATTTATGTATCACGTACACATCCAGGTCTTTTAAAACGTTTATTTGAAATTGAAGTGCCGGAAATTTACGATGGAACTGTAGAAATTCGTTCGGTAGCACGTGAAGCAGGCGACCGCTCTAAAATTTCTGTATATGCAGAGAATATCGATGTTGATCCAGTAGGTTCTTGCGTAGGTCCAAAAGGTCAACGTGTACAACGCATCGTAGATGAACTAAAAGGTGAAAAGATTGATATTGTTCGCTGGTCGAATGATCCAATTGAATATGTAGCAAATGCTTTAAGCCCATCACAAGTTGTAAAAGTACTTGTGAATGAAGAGGAAAAAGCAACAACTGTTGTTGTTCCAGACCATCAGCTTTCATTAGCAATTGGTAAACGTGGACAAAACGCACGTCTTGCAGCAAAATTAACAGGCTGGAAAATTGATATTAAGAGCGAGTCTGATGCGAAGCAACTTGGCATTGTAACAGAAGAAGACAACATGATCGCATTCGATTCAGTTGAAGATGAAATCGAATAGAGGTGATGAGTATGAGCAATCGAAAAGTTCCGTTACGAAAATGTATTGCAACGCAAGAAATGAAATCAAAACGCGAGCTCGTTCGCATTGTTCGTTCCAAAGAGGGCGAAGTGTCTATTGATTTAACTGGAAAGAAATCAGGACGTGGTGCATATTTGTCAAAAGACAAGGAATGCATCATCCAAGCGCAAAAGAAAAATATTTTGGAACATCATCTAAAAGCGAAGGTCGACAGTTCTCTTTATGAAGAGCTCCTTGAGCTTGTTGAGAAGGAGTCGAAATAAGTGTCCGATTGGAAATCGTTTTTAGGACTAGCAAACCGTGCTCGAAAAATAATTTCGGGTGAAGAACTCGTTTTAAAAGAGGTACGAAGTGGCAAAGCAAAGCTTGTATTGCTTTCTGAAGATGCGTCAGCGAACACAACAAAACGTATTACTGATAAAACAACGTACTACAACGTACCAATGAAAAAAGTCGAAAATCGACAACAATTAGGGCATGCGATTGGGAGAGATGAGCGAGTCGTTGTAGCCGTGTTAGATGAGGGCTTTGCGAAAAAGCTGCGTAGCATGCTCGATACAACTTACCGGGGGTGAAGGTATGAGTAAAATTCGAGTGTATGAATATGCGAAGAAACACAATGTCTCAAGTAAAGATATTATTACAAAACTAAAAGAAATGAATATTGAGGTCTCCAATCATATGACAATGTTAGACGATGAAGTAGTAAATAATTTAGATAATCAATATAATACTGGAGCAGAAAAACCTTCTGTTGCAGATGAGTTTGAAGTAGAAGAAAAAGTTGTTCGCAGCAAAAAGAACAGCAATAAGAAGAAGAAAAAAAGCAAAGGAAATGAAGACAAACGTCAAGAAAACTTTGCTGGAAGACAACCAACACAAACAGTAGAGACACCGGATAAAGTTACTTTCACTGGTTCTCTTACAGTAAGTGAACTTGCAAAAAAACTAGGAAAAGAGCCATCTGAACTTATTAAAAAGCTCTTTATGCTAGGTATTATGGCGACAATTAACCAAGATTTAGATAAAGATACAATTGAGCTAATTGCTAGTGATTACGGTATTGAAGTAGAAGAAGAAGTGATTGTTAGCGAAACAGAATTTGAAACTTTCATGGACGAGCAAGACGATGAAGAAAACTTAAAAGAACGTCCTGCGGTTGTTACAATTATGGGACACGTTGACCATGGTAAAACAACACTGCTTGATTCTATTCGTAATTCAAAAGTAACTGCTGGCGAAGCTGGTGGAATTACACAGCATATTGGTGCATACCAAGTTGAAGTAAATGACAAAAAAATTACGTTCTTAGATACACCAGGTCACGCAGCGTTTACAACAATGCGCGCACGTGGTGCACAAGTAACAGATATTACAATTCTTGTTGTTGCAGCTGATGACGGTGTTATGCCACAAACAGTTGAAGCAATTAACCATGCGAAAGCAGCTGGAGTACCAATTATCGTTGCTGTGAATAAGATGGATAAACCATCAGCAAATCCAGACCGCGTAATGCAAGAATTAACAGAGTACGAATTAGTTCCAGAAGCTTGGGGCGGAGATACAATTTTCGTACCAATTTCTGCAATTCAAGGCGAAGGAATTGACAACCTGTTAGAAATGATTCTTCTTGTAAGTGAAGTAGAAGAATATAAGGCAAATCCAAATCGCTATGCAGCTGGTACTGTAATCGAAGCACAGCTTGATAAAGGTAAAGGAACAATCGCAACATTACTTGTGCAAAACGGTACACTTCGAGTAGGAGATCCAATTGTTGTTGGTACATCATTCGGACGTGTTCGTGCGATGGTAAATGATATTGGTCGTCGTGTGAAAGTTGCTGGTCCGTCTACTCCTGTTGAAATTACAGGTCTAAATGAAGTACCACAAGCAGGCGATCGCTTTATGGCATTTGCTGACGAGAAGAAAGCACGCCAAATCGGTGAATCACGTGCACAACAAGCATTGCTTGCACAACGTGGTGAAAAATCTAAATTAAGCCTTGAAGATTTATTCCAACAAATTCAAGAAGGCGAAATGAAAGAAATTAACTTAATTGTGAAAGCGGACGTACAAGGTTCTGTAGAAGCAATGGCAGCATCACTTCGCAAAATTGATGTTGAAGGCGTAAAAATAAAAATCATTCACACAGGCGTAGGTGCAATTACAGAGTCTGATATTATTTTAGCTTCTGCATCAAATGCAATCGTGATTGGATTTAACGTACGTCCTGATGTAAACGCGAAACGTACAGCTGAATTAGAAAATGTTGATATTCGCTTACACCGCATTATTTACAAAGTAATCGAAGAAATTGAAGCAGCAATGCAAGGTATGCTGGATCCTGAATTCGAAGAAAAAGTAATTGGTCAAGCAGAAGTTCGTCAAACATTCAAAGTTACTAAAGTTGGAACAATTGCAGGCTGTTATGTAACTGATGGTAAAATCACACGTGATAGCGGCGTACGTATCATTCGTGATGGCGTAGTTATTTTCGAAGGACAGCTTGATACGTTAAAACGTTTCAAAGATGACGTAAAAGAAGTTGCACAAAACTATGAGTGTGGTATCACAATTGAAAGATATAATGATCTTAAAGAAGGGGACATCATTGAGGCGTACATTATGGAAGAAGTGAAGCGATGATTATCGCTTCACTCTCATTTGAGTGTATGATTTATGATGTGCATTCTTTAAAAGAGAAACGAGCAATTTTACAGCGTATTTTAACTCGTGTGAAACAAAGGTACAATGTATCTGTTTCAGAAGTTGGACACCAGGATGTATGGCAACGTACAGAAATTGCAATCGTTTCCGTATCCTCAAATCGTGTTGTCTGCGAAAAAGAAATGAATCGTGTACTTGCGTATGTTGACTCGTTTCCTGAGATTGAACGTACGATAACACAATTGGAATGGTATTGAATGAGGTGATTAGTTATGAAGCTACGTGCAAATCGCGTGGGCGAGCAAATGAAAAAAGAACTAGGCGAAATTATCAGTCGCAAAATTAAAGATCCACGTATTGGTTTTGTGACGGTAACAGATGTGCAAGTAAGTGGGGATTTACAGATTGCCAAAGTATATATTTCTGTTTTAGGAGACGAACAACAGAAAGAAAATACATTAAAAGGCTTAGCGAAGGCAAAAGGATTTATTCGTGCTGAAATTGGGCAGCGTATTCGTCTTCGTAAAACACCTGAAATTACCTTTGAATTTGATGAGTCTATCGCTTATGGACATAGAATTGATACGCTTTTACATGAAATTAATAAAGACGGTAAACGTGAAGAATAATGGATAGACATTTGTCTATCCATTTTTTCAATGGAAAGTAAGTTTGGCATACAAGTGCATGTTCAAAAAGGAGGATAAAGAGAGTCCACCATTTTGAGGAACAGGGGGCCTACATCAGTACCGGACTGGCGACGCAGGCGAAGAAATGCGATAGCTACCTTTACCGGATTTTTTGAACATCATCTACAAAAGTATAACGATGAGGTGAACATATGGAAGGTGTATTATTGTTACATAAACCAAAAGGAATGACATCACACGATTGTGTATTTAAGTTAAGAAAGATATTGCGTGAAAAGCGAATTGGCCATACAGGGACATTAGACCCAGATGTAACAGGAGTATTACCAATTTGTGTAGGGCGCGCTACAAAGATTGCGCAATTTTTAACAAGTGAAACAAAAACATATGAAGGTGAAGTTACACTAGGATTTTCGACAACGACTGAAGATGCTTCTGGTGAAGTAGTGGAAAAACAGGATGTAAATCGTGTAATTACACGTGCGGAAGTGGAAACTGTATTAGCGGAACTAACGGGTACAATTGAGCAAGTACCTCCTATGTATTCAGCTGTAAAAGTAAACGGAAAGAAACTATACGAATACGCAAGAGCGGGGCAAGAAGTTGAACGTCCAGTTCGTGTAATAACAATTCATGAATTTGTGTTACTTGATGATCGTGAGGTATTTGAAGGGAAGAATATTTCATTTCGCTTCCGCGTTACATGTAGTAAAGGAACGTATGTGAGAACATTAGCGGTTATGATTGGAGAAAAGTTAGGATTCCCAGCACATATGTCACATCTTGTGAGAACAGCTTCAGGAGAATTTTTGTTAGAAGATTGCATATCATTTGAAGAAATTGAAGAAAACATGCAAAATGGAACAGTACAGTCTATTTTTATCTCAATCGATGAAGCGTTAAGTAAATTTCCAAAAATGGTTGTAGATGAAAAACAAGCGGAAAAAATAAAAAATGGTATGTTTTTAAAGAATGAACTGCAAGTGACAGCGCCGTTTATTACAGTATTTGATAAAAATGAACGTTGCTTAGCAATTTACGAACATCATCCAAAACACCCTGGCATGTTAAAGCCAATGAAAGTACTTGTGAATAATCAGGAACTAAAGCTATAATGAATTATTGGAAGGATTATTACAGAAAAAGGTGAATTCAAGCGTGAAACTCATTCATTTAACTCATCCACATGAACAAAATAAAATAGAATTACCACCTACTGTAATGGCATTAGGATTTTTTGATGGCATTCATTTAGGGCATCAACGTGTGATTCGCACAGCAAAAAAAATAGCGGATGAAAGAGGATGTAAAAGTGCTGTCATAACGTTTCATCCACATCCATCTGTTGTCTTAGGGAAAAAGGAAGCGCATGTGGAGTATATTACACCGCTACGTATTAAAGAAAAAGTAATTGCAAGCCTAGGGATTGATATGTTATATGTGGTGAAATTCGATGAATCATTTGCTGGATTGTTACCACAACAGTTTGTAGATGAATATATTATTGGGCTAAATGTAAAGCATGTAGTAGCAGGATTTGATTATTCATATGGACGTTTAGGAAAAGGGACGATGGAGACTTTACCATTTCATGCAAGAGGGGAGTTTACACAGACCGTGATTGAAAAAGTTGAATTTCAAGAAGAAAAAGTAAGTTCCACAGCATTACGAAAATTGATTCGAAATGGAGAAATGGAACAAATCCCATCTATTTTAGGTAGAGCTTATACAGTAGAAGGAATGGTTGTTCACGGAGATAAACGTGGACGTCAAATTGGTTTTCCAACAGCTAATGTAGCTTTAAGTGAGGAGTATCTTCTGCCGCCTGTTGGTGTGTATGCAGTAAGATTAAAAGTTCATGGTGAGTGGCATGATGGTGTATGTAATATCGGTTATAAACCAACTTTTAAAGATGATGAGCGTAATCTGTCTATTGAAGTACATCTATTCCATTTTAATGAGGATATATATGATCAGGTTGTTACTGTTGAATGGCACATGCGTATTCGAGAAGAGAAAAAGTTTAATGGCATCGATGAGTTAGTTGCTCAAATTGCCAAAGATAAAAAAACAGCACAAGAATATTTTAGCACAACAAAGAATATACTTGCTTTTTCCAATGAAAAGTAGTATTCTATGTTATGTACTTTATGACAACCATTGCTTGGCATTGCGACTCACCGACGCTTGCTAGGTAATTGGGGGTTTAATTATTAGGAGGTGAAATAGGATGGCTTTAACACAAGAGCGTAAAAATGAAATCATTGCACAATTTAGAACTCATGAGACTGATACAGGTTCTCCAGAGGTTCAAATTGCTGTCCTAACGGAGCAAATTAACACTCTAAACGAGCACTTACGTACTCACAAGAAAGATCATCATTCACGTCGTGGTCTATTAAAGATGGTTGGTAAACGTCGTAACTTACTTACTTACCTTCGTAATAGCGATATCACACGTTACCGTGAATTAATCACAAAGCTTGGCTTACGTCGATAGTCAAAGAAGCGGGAATATTCCCGCTTTTTTGTTAGGTAAAAATATATCTTTTACTCTTAATAGCTTACTTAAATTTCGGTAATACTAGAGGAAGAATATTGTGATATATTATCCATTTACATAGAAGAATTGAATATTTTAAATTGAGAGGGGTACTTAAATGAGTCAAGAAAAGCAAGTCTTCTCGATAGATTTAGCTGGTCGTCAGCTAACAATTGAAACAGGCCAGCTTGCAAAACAAGCAAACGGGGCAGTATTAGTAAGATATGGCGACACAGCGGTTCTATCTACAGCAACTGCATCAAAAGAGCCAAAAAATGTAGATTTCTTCCCACTTACAGTAAACTATGAAGAACGTTTATATGCAGTCGGAAAAATCCCAGGCGGTTTTATTAAACGTGAAGGTCGTCCAAGTGAAAAGGCAATTTTAGCGAGTCGCTTAATTGACCGTCCAATTCGTCCACTTTTTGCTGATGGATTCCGTAATGAAGTACAAGTTGTCAGCATCGTTATGAGTGTGGACCAAGATTGTTCGTCAGAAATGGCAGCTATGCTTGGTTCTTCATTAGCGTTATCGATTTCAGATGTGCCATTTGAAGGTCCGATTGCTGGTGCGACAGTTGGTCGTATTGACGGGGAATTTGTTATTAACCCAACAGTAGCACAACAAGAACAAAGTGATATTCACCTTGTTGTAGCTGGAACAAAAGATGCAATTAACATGGTAGAAGCAGGGGCTGATCAAGTACCTGAAGAAATAATGTTAGAAGCGATTATGTTCGGTCATGATGAGATTAAACGTTTAGTTGCTTTCCAAGAAGAGATTGTACAAGCAGTTGGTAAAGAAAAAACAGAAGTGAAATTATATGAAGTAGATGCTACAATCAATCAAGATGTACGCGAAATGGCAGAGAAAGATATGCATGCTGCGATTCAAGTACATGAAAAACATGCACGTGAAGATGCAATTAACGAAGTGAAAAAGCGTGTGATTGAGCACTATGAAGCAAATGAAGCTGATGGAGAAACATTAGGACAAGTAAATGAGATTTTATATAAAATTGTAAAAGAAGAAGTACGTCGTCTTATTACAGTTGAAAAAATCCGCCCGGATGGACGTAAAGGTGATGAAATCCGTCCTTTAGCATCAGAGGTAGGTATTTTATCTCGTACGCACGGTTCTGGTTTATTTACACGTGGACAAACACAAGCGCTTAGTATTTGTACGTTAGGTGCATTAGGCGATGTGCAAATTTTAGATGGTCTTGGTGTAGAGGAATCAAAACGTTTTATGCATCACTATAACTTCCCATCCTTTAGTGTTGGAGAAACGAGACCAATGCGTGGACCTGGTCGTCGTGAAATCGGTCATGGTGCATTAGGTGAACGTGCGCTTGAACCAGTTATTCCATCTGAGCAAGACTTCCCGTATACAGTTCGTCTTGTATCAGAAGTATTAGAATCAAATGGTTCTACTTCACAGGCAAGTATTTGTGGAAGTACGTTAGCTATGATGGATGCAGGTGTTCCACTTAAAGCACCAGTTGCTGGTATTGCAATGGGACTTGTGAAGTCTGGTGAGCACTACACAATTTTAACTGATATCCAAGGTATGGAAGATCACTTAGGTGATATGGACTTTAAAGTAGCAGGTACAGCTCAAGGTGTAACAGCGCTACAAATGGATATTAAAATTGCTGGTTTATCTCGTGAAATTTTAGAGGAAGCATTACAACAAGCGAAAGTTGGCCGCATGCACATTCTAGATCATATGCTATCTGCTATTGCCGAGCCTCGTAAAGAGTTATCTGCGTATGCTCCGAAAATTATTACAATGACAATTAATCCGGACAAAATCCGTGATGTTATTGGACCGAGCGGTAAGCAAATTAACAAAATTATTGAAGAAACTGGCGTGAAAATTGATATTGAGCAAGATGGTACAGTCTTTATTTCTTCTATTGATCAAGAGATGAATGAAAAGGCGAAGAAAATCATCGAAGATATTGTTCGTGAAGTACAAGTAGGCGAAATTTACTTAGGAAAAGTAAAACGCGTTGAAAAATTCGGTGCTTTCGTTGGATTATTTAGTGGTAAAGATGGACTTGTTCATATTTCTGAGCTTGCACTTGAACGTGTAGGTAAAGTAGAAGACGTTGTGAAAATCGGTGACGAGATTTCAGTAAAAGTTATCGAGATTGACAAACAAGGCCGTGTAAACTTGTCTAGAAAAGTATTGCTAAAAGAAGAGCAAGAAAAAGAAGCGGCAAAAGAAGAAGCTTCAAAACAAGAAAATATACAAGAACAGAAGTAAGTAAAAAAGCCAGGGTTCCTGGCTTTTTTTGTTAAATAAAAATACATTCGATGCATAGATTTTTATTAGTGAAAAGGTATAGTTTTCATAATAACGCTCAAATTAACAAGGATAAGAAGAAAATGGATTTTTCTTATGTGTATAGTTAATGGGAGGGGTTATATGAGAACTCGTATATTTGTATTCATATCTATATTCTTTCTTTGTATGGGTTTATGCTCATATTCAGCGCTAGCAAATGATGATCTTTATGAAGAAATTCAGAAACAAGCGAAGCAATATTCAATTGCACCGCAAAATGCGATAATTGATAAGATTTGGAAAGCGACGCCAGGGTATAATGGTAAAGAGGTTGATATTGAAGCGTCATATAATAACATGAAGAAAATAGGGAGGTTTGATGAGAAGCAACTTGTATATCGGGAAGTTTCACCAAGCACGCATTTAGAAGATTTATCGTATTCTCCCATTTATCGTGGGCATCCACATAAAAAAATGGTAGGATTAACGATAAATGTGGCGTGGGGAAATGAGTATCTTCCGCGTATATTAGAAACATTGAAAAAGCATGATGTAAAGGCAACGTTCTTTTTGGAAGGACGCTGGGTAAAAGAAAATTTAAGATTTGCAAAAATGATTGTAGATGCAAAGCAAGAAGTAGGAAATCATTCTTATACGCATCCGGATATGAAAACGCTGTCTAGAAATCAAATACAAGAACAATTACAAAAAACGAATCAAATTATTGAGGCGGCTACAAGTCAAAAAGTACGATGGTTTGCACCACCAAGTGGAAGTTTCCGCGATGAAGTTGTAGAAGTGGCGGGCGGATTGAAGATGGGGACTATTATGTGGACAGTTGATACAATTGATTGGAAACGTCCAGAGCCTGAAGTGCTTCTTCAGCGTGTGATGCGGAAAGTACACCCAGGTGCAATTGTATTAATGCATCCGACACCTCCAACAGCTGAGGCGTTAGATACGATGATTTCACAGTTGAAAAAACAAGGGTATAAAGTAGGGAATATTACAGAATTATTAGATGAAAAACGCATTGATTAAATACATTTACATGACATTCATGTTCAAACTTGTTATCATTAAATAATAGCAATTATTTAGAGAAACTGGCATTAGGAGGAAAGTTTTTGATTAAAAAATATACTTGTAAAAATGGTGTAAGAATCGTTATGGAGAATATACCAACTGTTCGTTCTGTTGCAATTGGTATATGGATTCATGCAGGTTCAAGAAATGAAAATGAAAAAAACAATGGAGTTTCGCACTTTTTAGAGCACATGTTTTTTAAGGGGACAGAGACGCGTAGTGCGAGAGAAATTGCAGAGTCATTTGATAGTATTGGTGGTCAAGTGAATGCATTTACTTCAAAAGAATACACGTGCTATTATGCAAAGGTACTTGATGAGCATGCAAAATATGCACTAGATGTGTTAGCTGACATGTTCTTCAATTCTACATTTGATGAAGAAGAATTGAAAAAAGAGAAGAACGTTGTATTTGAAGAAATTAAAATGTATGAGGATACGCCAGATGATATTGTGCATGACATGTTAACGAAAGCGACATATGAAACGCATCCACTTGGATACCCAATTTTAGGTACAGAAGAAACGCTTGAAACATTTACAGGGGATACATTACGTCAATATATAAAAGATCATTATACACCTGAAAATGTTGTAGTTTCGATTGCTGGAAATATTGATGAAACATTTGTTCAAACAGTGGAACAATATTTTGGCAACTACGAGGGAACAACAAATCGTGAACAAGTACATAGTCCGATTTTTCATTTTAATAAAGTGGCGCGTAAAAAGGAAACAGAGCAAGCTCATTTATGTTTAGGATTCCAAGGATTACAAATGGGGCATGAAGATATTTATAACTTAATTGTATTAAATAATGTATTAGGTGGCAGTATGAGTAGCCGCTTATTCCAAGAAGTACGTGAGCAACGAGGATTAGCATATTCAGTGTTCTCTTATCATTCTTCATATGAAGATACAGGAATGTTAACACTTTACGGTGGTACAGGAAGCCAACAATTAGATACTTTATATGATACAATGCAAGAAACGTTAGAGACATTGAAAAATACAGGTATTACAGAGAAAGAACTTGTTAATAGTAAAGAGCAGCTTAAAGGAAATCTGATGTTAAGTTTAGAAAGTACGAATAGCCGTATGAGTCGCAATGGAAAAAATGAATTGCTCCTTAGAAAACATCGTTCGCTTGATGAAATTATTGAGAGTGTGAACAAGGTTACCAAAACAGATGTGGATCAATTGATTCGCAGTATATTTACAAATGAATTTTCCGCAGCGCTAATTAGTCCGAATGGAGAGCTTCCAAAAGGAATGAAATAAGACGAAATAACCGTATCTCATACGAGGAGATACGGTTATTTTTATGTACTAAGCTTTTTATAAGTATAACAGATTTTGAATGCTAGGGAGAGGAGTTCATTTTCTTGGTATTTTTTAGAGACGTGTAGAATACGTACTTATTATAGGCTAGGATTTGAGGATGTTGTATGGAAGATATTCGTAAAGGGGAGAATCATATGCGTTTAAGTGAATTAAGTGGAAAAGAGATTGTGGACTTGGAGCGTGCGGAAAAAATGGGAGTTTTAGGTCATGCTGATTTAGAAATAAACGAGAAGGATGGGAAAATTCAAGCTCTCATTATACCGGTAGGAAAATGGGGTGGGTTTAAAAGGGAGCAGCAAGAAGTTCGTGTAGAATGGAACCGTATTAAAAAGGTCGGTCATGATATGATTATTTTTGACCTTGCAAGCCGCCCAAGCTCACAGTAAAAGATAACCATTTTGGTTGTCTTTTTTTTATTCCACTATTCACAGGCAAGTAATACTCCTACCTCAAGATTCAGTAAAACAAAGAAGATAGGTTGGAAGATAAACTGTCGGTAAAGGTCCAAGTTATGAAGCATAATAATCGGTGGGGGATGTCGTTGATTAAAGTTTCGCTTTATTGGAACAGGTGTAGCACGTTCAAATGAAAATGGAGTGAGGGAGTAGTAGTTAAGTAATGAGGAAGAGTGTAACTCTAATGGAAGTTTTATCTTATAGAATTTCACATATTTAGAAATATTGAATGCTTTTTGCTTTTCAATCACCTCTAACTCGTACGGTACATATTATGTGGAGGAAAAAGAAAAAGTAGGCACTTTTCTTATAAATGAAAGAAAAAGAAGGTGAAGTAGGGAATGTTGACTGAGATGCACATTGCTGTCATAGGAGGAGATGCAAGGCAGCTAGAAGTGATTCGTAAGTTGGTTGAACTTGATGCAAAACTTTCATTAGTAGGATTTGATCAATTGGATCATGGTTTTACAGGGGCAGCAAAAGAGAGTATGCAAGATCTAGATTTCACTTCTTTAGATGCAATTATTTTGCCGGTAGCAGGAACAAATGCAAAAGGAGAAGTAGATACTATTTTTTCAAATGAAAAAGTTGCGCTTACGAAAGAACAGATTGAAAAAACACCAGCAAACTTTACTATATATTCAGGAATTGGTACACCGTATTTAGAAAGTATTACATCTACAACAAATCGAAAACTTGTGAAACTATTCGATCGTGATGATGTGGCGATCTATAATTCTATTCCAACGGTAGAAGGAACATTAATGATGGTTATTCAACATACAGATTATACAATTCACGGTTCGAATGTAATGGTTTTAGGATTTGGTAGAACTGGAATGAGTGTAGCGAGAGCTTTTCAATCACTAGGAGCTCATGTCAAAGTAGGAGCACGACGTTCAGAACATATCGCTCGTATTTCGGAAATGATGTTTTCTCCTTTTTATATGCAGGATATTGAGAAAGAAGTAAGTGATGTTGATATTGTCATTAATACGATTCCGCACCTCGTTGTAACGGCAAGGGCTATTTCTAGGATGCCAGCTCATACGTTGATTATTGACTTGGCTTCTAAGCCTGGTGGTACGGATTTTCGTTATGCAGAGAAACGAGGGATTAAAGCCTTGTTAGCACCCGGTCTTCCAGGAATTGTTGCACCAAAAACAGCAGGGCAAATTTTAGCGAATGTTCTTTCTCAGTTATTAACGGCAGATATGATGGCAAAGGAGGAGAATGGAAAATGAGTTTAAAAGGAAAACGAATTGGGTTTGGATTTACAGGATCACATTGTACGTATGCGGAAGTTATGCCGCATGTAGAGAAACTAATTGTAGAAGGAGCAGAAGTGCTGCCGGTTGTTTCATATACTGTACAAACAACAAATACTAGATTTGGTGAAGGAGCAGAGTGGATTGAAAGGATTGAAGAGATAACAGGAAATAAGGTTATTAATTCTATTGTAGGCGCAGAACCACTCGGTCCTAAAATTCCATTAGACTGCATGGTGATTGCTCCATTAACAGGGAATTCAATGAGTAAATTTGCTAATGCAATGACAGATTCTCCTGTATTAATGGCAGCAAAGGCGACGCTTCGGAATGGAAAACCAGTTGTGTTAGCTGTTTCAACAAATGATGCTCTTGGCCTTAATGGTGTAAACCTAATTACACCAACAAGATGACGACAAAAAGCAAACATTTATTTGTCGTCATCTTGAGGGAGCTTAGGGTAAAGCACAAGTTTAAAATCGTCGAGTCTTTGCCATTTTTCTTTCGTATAAACAGCCTTTTCTAAAACTGACTTTAGGAGGCTGTTCTTTTTTTGTGGATCATCTGTTTTGAAATATAGATCTAACACATGCTCGACTTGAGGAATTGTATCTTTCTTCACTTTTTCCTTTGTTATTTCTGTTTTAATTTCTTTTCTGAGGTTTTTCATCGTTTCAGTAATCTCATTAATACGATTGGAAACAACATTAGAACGTTCTAAAAACATATCAACAGTATAAACACCACGCTCTAATAAATCGTGTAAATTATTTTTTTGTTTTTGGACATCCACTAACTCTTTTTCAAGTTTTCGTAAAGCAGCCTCGTTCATTTGAATAATTTGTGTTTCTTTTGTGCTTTCATCCTGCTTATTTTTTTCAAAATCAGCTTTATAATTGATGTACCATTCTTTTAATGCTTCGAGTAAACGTTTTTCGATTAGTTCTGTATAACTGGATTTATTTTCACAACCACGATGTTTACAATCCATTGTATGTTTTCGATTTTTTGGATATCGTTGTACCATGCTGTATCCACATTTTCCGCATCTGATAATCCCAGCTAACGGATTCTTTAATCCATTCGTATTATAAGGAACGTGATACCTCGTATTTAATTTCTCCTGTGCTTTTTCGAATAAGCTTTCTGGGATAATCGGATCATGTTTTCCATCCGCAATAATCCATTCTGATTTATCTTGTCTAGTGCAACTACGTTTCGTTGCATCCGGACGTTTCACTTCTTTTCTTTTTTGCCATGTTACTTTTCCAATGTACACATTATTTTTTAACATGTCTAATATACTGTATGGGTTCCAATCGTTACCTAACTTACTTTTGTAGCCAAGTTCATTTAATTTCCGCATAATAGCATTCGCACCCATATCTTCATTGGCATACCATTCAAATATCATTCTTACAACAGAAGCTTCTTCTGGATTAATTGTTAACGTACGCTCACGTTTATTTAAGCGATGGATATCATATCCGTAAGGTGCATGCGTACCAAGGTAATTACCAGCCTCTACACTTGCAATACGCCCACGTTGCATACGACGTGTAATAATCTTTAATTCTTTACGAGCCATAAACGCCTCGAATTCGCTGTATTCTTCGTCCCACTCATCATTAAGGTCATAAGTCTTTCTTGGTGTCATAATCTTCGTATTCGAGCGTTTAAACGTCTCTAAAATGATTCCTTGTTCTTTCATACCACCACGACCTAAACGGTCCATATCCATACAAAGAACAACATCATATTTGTTATCTTCAATTTCTTCAAGTAGTGCTAACATCTCAGGACGTTTCACTAAGCTTTCACCAGAAACGATTTCTTCACGGACAGCTAGAACATTTAAGTTTTTCTCTTTTGCAATTTTCAGCAAGGTAGAGCGGTGTTTTGCTAAAGTTTCACCTTCACCGCGTGCTTCAGCTTCGAGATCGGCACGAGATTTACGTAAGTAGATTGCTGTTTTCATAGTTAGACCTCCTTGTTATTAGTTATTATACGAGAAATAGAGAGATAGAAGAAGTAAATGGAATTAACGGTATAAGAAAAGCTCCTGGATAGGAGCTCTATTGCTATGTTAATGATTAATTTAAAGTAAAGCGTTCGTGTATTTTATACTCCAGGTATATTTCTGAAGAAAAATCACATACATAAAAATGATCTTGAAGCTTTTTATCAGCTTGAATGCATAGAGTTCTTTTATCATCAATTATATGTATATGGATTAATGGTACACTGGCTTGAATATCGTTTAATTGTTCTTTAGTTATTTCTGTTGTTTGGTATTTAGGGCGAGATAATCTGTGAATTTTCATTAATGAGTTAGTATGTAAGAAAATTAACATAATGAATAATATTACAATTATAGAATATAATTGTGAGTCTTTTGAATCTAGTACAATACCACTAAAACAAAATGACCAAAAGATTCCCCCGCTTAAAACTTGTAAAACGGATAAGAATGTTAAATAATTGATTAATTTTCTAATTCTTATAATTTTATTAGGATTACATTTTCTTAACTTTTTATAAATTACCGTACTAAAAATAGGATAAATAATAATTAAAATAACTAAGGAAGTTAAGAGAAAGAAACGCAATATATCTTTGTTATGCATTAATGTATTATAAGAATTAAAATGGAAAGTTGCACTTATAATACCATACGTATAACACATCAATAATGCTCCAACAAAAAAGTTAGAAAGGTCTATTTTTTTTTGTTGCGTGCTGTCAAGAAAGAGACGGTCTACATGAGTGGTTGTTGCCACTAAGAAGAATTGTCTAAACGTAAAAACAGCTGAACCGAATAATATAGTCAGTGATAAATTTATTAATAAATTAACAGCTGGAAGAGCTTTGAAAAAATCAGTATTATTTAATAAATTTATATCCATGTTCTCGTTTCCTTCCTTTTTTATTTTAGTAGGTCGTAACGAATTTCTCAAAGAAATCCTTACGTTTTTTCTTATCATATACGTATGGATTATTAAACTTTTTACTCCAAGACTGATCTTCAACTTTTAAATCTTCAATTTTAAATCCAAGATATGAATTCAAAGATTTTCTATCCAAACTAGTACTATATGTTTTCCCGTCGAATGGAAGAGTCATTTTTACGGTATTTAAATTAGGGAATTGTCTTAGTAATCTAGCAGGTTCACTTACAAACATTTTCTCAATAGCATCTCCAGTTGAAAAATATTGTTTATATTGTTCTTCTGTATTTGTACTAGTAGGATTAGCAGATTTATAAGATACAAATGAATCATGGAATGCAATTTCAGCTTCATTATTGTTAAGCTTCATATCTTTAATAAAGTTTCCGCCTCTGATGTTTTGAGCATAGGATACAAACTCTTTTTGCTTTTCTTCAGCTTTCTTTTGTTCTTCAGCTTTTTGTTTCTCTTCGGTTTTAAGCTTTTCTTCAGCTTTCTTTTGTTCTTCAGCTTTTTGTTTCTCTTCGGTTTTAAGCTTTTCTTCAGCTTCCTTTTGTTCTTCAGCTTTTTGTTTCTCTTCGGCTTTAAGCTTTTCTTCAGCTTCCTTTTGTTCTTTAGTTTTTTGTTTCTCTTCGGTTTTTTGTTTTTTCTCAGCTTCCTTTTGTTCTTTAGTTTTTTGTTTCTCTTCGGTTTTTTGTTTTTTCTCAGCTTCTTTTAGTTCTTTAGTTTTTTGCTTTTCTTCAGCTTTTTGCTTTTCTTCAGCTTGCTGTTTAGCAAGAATCTCTTGTTTTTCTTGTGGTGTCATATTCATGTTAACTACAATTAGCGAAATGATAGATAAAGCAAAGGTTATACCAGTAAACTTGAAATATTTCGAAGTGTTCGTTTTCTTTTTAAAACGAAATACTAATGATGTGATTAATAAAACGAATGTAGCAATAATCGCTATTACGAATAAAAATGAGAAAAAGATTTTCATCTATGTAACTCCTAACCTATAAATTTATATTAATACGTTTTTAAACGAGCAAATCCTCTTGGAATCCCATGGATTTCCGCAACCTCTTGAATAGATAGATTGGTATTTTTATATTCAGAAACTATTTCATCAGTAAGTAATAATTCCACAGCAAATGTATTTGCCTCAATTTCTAAGCGATCCACGGAAAAGAAAGTTTGGTTACGCAAGAAAGGAGTATTTGCTTTAGGGTGAAGTAATGCATGTCCTAATTCATGAGCACAAACAAATCGTTGAGTTGTTTCTTCAATTTGATTATTAATATGAATGAATTTGAATCGTTTATAAGTGTTGTAAAAACCGAGGGTATTCCCTAAATCCTCGTACAACACATAAATATTTTTTTGCCTGGCAATTTCAAATGGATTGGTTGTTCCGTATTTTTTCGCGATGTTTAGTACATATTCTTTGATGCCCATTTAAATTAGCCTCATTCAATCCTGTTTGTATTTGTTTGGAGTGAATTTTTGCTTTGCCAGTTGTTTTGCCATTCGCATTGAGTTTTCAAGAGAGATACGAATCATTTCTTTTGTATGCTCGTCTATTGGTTCTCCGTCAAACATTAACGCTTCATCACTGTTTTCTAGTTGTTCCAATGTTTTTTCTAAGTCTTTAGCGATATCACGCTTTTCTTTTTCTGATAAATTAGGGATTGGATTAGAGAATAATTCTTTCTTTTCAGTTCTACCTAATAAATAATCGGTTGATACTTCAAAGAAATCAGCAATTTTTTTTAAAGTATCATAATCCGGTTCACGCTGACCTTGCTCATAATTAGCTAATTTCCCTCTTGAAAAGCCCAATCTTTCAGCAAGTTCATATTGACTTAGTTTTTGTTGTTTCCTAAGTTCTGAAATCTTTTTTCCAAGCATATTTTTTCCTTCTTTCTAAATAAGAATAGGAGCTTTTTTTCTTAATTATAGAAACGTTTAGTTTCTAAATCCATAAAGGAAACGAAAAGTTTCTAATAAATATTGACAGAAACATTTCGTTTCTATATATTAGGGGTACAAAGAAACAAAATGTTTCTAAGGGGGTGAACCGGTGGACAAAGCAAGAAATAAAATGATTGATTTTAGAAATGGTCAATCGAGAATAGATATCGCAAAGATGTTGGAAATTACTCCTCAAATGTTAGGGGCAATTGAACGAGGTGATAGGACACCTTCATTAGAATTAGCTAAGAAAATAGCTGATTTTTATAAAACCACAATAGATGATCTTTTTTTTAATTAAAAAGGAAACGAAATGTTTCTGGAAAGGTGGGAAAATGTCAATGGGTCAAATGGCAGTACCAGTAAATCAGCGGCATACACATATAAAAAGCACTTCAAGAGGTGACACCATGAGCCAACAAGAAGAATATGCAGCGAATTATGAATTTGGAAAAACGAAAGTCTATGTTGTGGCTCCTGAACCTAAATCGCAAAAGGAAGTTGATAAAATCCTTCAAGCATATTACGAGGCTGGTTGGGCCATCATCAAAGAAATGCAAGTGAAAGAAAACGTTGAGGAATAGCTCCTCTCTTTTTACTTAAAAAATAGACAAGTTATGTATTCTATATATTTTATTGTAATCCTTTGAAAACTGAATACGGAGGCGAACAAATATGGGAACAAGTATATATTGCAATTCATCAGTAGGAATATTATTACGTAATGCGAGAGAACGTTGTGAAAATGCACATTATCGAACAAAGAAAGGTCTAGCGGAGTACCTCGGCATTACTTACGAACGTTTAAAAAATATTGAATCTGGTTTTTCTAAAGTGCCTTTTGAATTAGCGATGGATTGGTGTGATGCAACGGAAGCACCGATAAACAAACAAGCAATTAAACATATTTATGGTGTAGGGTTACCACCTACAGATCCACGTTTAACAAGCGATGTAAACTTGCAGCTTATGAATTACATCAAGCAAGCCGAAGAGGGAATTGCGGCAGCAAAGGAAATTATGAATTTGCAAGTTACAACACGTTCATGGAAGTTGGATGAAAAGAAGAAACATGAATATGCAGTTCACGCGAAAGAAATATTCGATATGATCCAAGCGACTCAATGTGTAGTACAAGCTTTAACACAAGTTCATTCCGACATTATGGATCAAATACAAAGAAGTTGGTTACAAAAAGCGATGTCAGAAAATGTCATTATTCGTTCGGTAGATAGTTTAATAAATATAACAAAAGCGTTGTAAGGGAGGGAATACATATGACAGTAGATTATAAAAATCCTAACTTAAATGATTACAAGAATTTAATTCGTTACGATGCACAGTTAAACGGTGAAATAACAATAGCTAAAACATTTAATGATGTAAAAAAATTAGAAGAATTACAACAAGAGAAGAAGTTAGTGGAAATTCGTATAAAAATTATTGAAGCGTCATTCACGTTAAAACATAAATGGGTAAAAGAAAAAGCTACCGCCTAGGAAACAGTAGCTCTGAAAAAAATATGATAAAGCAATTATAACATTTTATTATTTGTTTGGACAAGCCACTGTGCTTGTCGTTATGACTAGAAAGACCCCCTTTAAAGATATCCCTTTCTGGTTGTAACGATGCGTACAGCATCAATATACATGGAAAAGAGGTGAAAACCATGCCAACTGAATACAATAGTCTTCATGATCTTGTTCTTCTAGGGGACTTTGCATTTGCAAATGAACTTCATGATTGCATGAATACATGCATTTACAACATGTTTAACGCTAAATCTCATGAAGAAGCAAATTATTGGGAAGAAGAGCTTAATCGATGTGTAAAAGAGTTTAAGATGCTTCGTGAAGAAAAGGAAGAACATGAAGTATCTAAAAGCTATCGTGTGATTATTAAAGGGCTTCACTCTAAAGGTATTAATGTTTCACTGGTAAGTCGTAGGAAATAAAAAAATCTATCACTTTGCCGAGTGATAGAAGAAAAGGTCTTTTTTAATTTAAGTTGGGTTAATTATAACAAATCGTAGTTGGTATAACAATGGAGGGTGCTAGATGCTTTTAGACAAAACACTACATAAAGTATTGCTGAATCCTAAATTGCTTCAGCAATCGACATCAGAACAGCACCTTGTTTATTTAGTAAAGCAATATCTTAAAAAGGTTATAAAAATTATCGCTTATTACGTATAGAGGACGGATTTGCGATATGTAAACGGGAGGATGAATAACATGGCAGTTTATAGACCAGTACAAGTTTCATTTTGGCAGGATGCAAAAGTTATTGAGGAGATGACTCCAGAAGATAAATTATTCAATCTGTATCTTCTTACAAACCCATGTACTACACAAATTGGTGTATATCAAATTACAAAGAAACAAATGGCTTTTGATTTAGGATACTCCATGGAAAGTATTAATGCACTCTTAGATCGTTTTGAAAATCATCATAAATTGGTTAAATACAATCCAGAAACACGAGAACTAGCAATTATCAATTGGGGTAAATATAACCTTAATAGAGGCGGTAAACCAATTGAAGATTGTGTTCGCAAAGAACTTGATGGAGTAACAGATATTAGTCTTATTAGCTTAGTAACTCCAAAAGTTAAAAATGATAAAATTCGTGCTATTTTCGAAGAGTTTCTTGCTGTTAACGATACGTGCCACGATACGTCCACGATAAGTGGGGAAAAAGAAGAAGAAAAAGAAAAAGAAGAACAACAACAAGAAGAACGTGCGAATGCGGAAGAGGTTGTTGTTAATCCAATTTCTTTTTACGAACAAAACTTCGGATTCATTACACCTTTTATCGCAGAAGGCATTAACGCATGGGTAGATGACTTAAATGCAGAGTTAGTTGTTAAGGCAATGGAGATTGCTTTAGAAAAAAATACTAGAAACATGTCTTACGTAAATACGATTTTACGAGATTGGCATCTTAAAGGCTTGAAAACAGTAGGTGATGTTGAGGCAGCTGATAAAGCATTTCGTGATAAACGAACAGCACAAGCAAAGCAACAACCTGTATATCAATCGGCAGCTATGTCTGAATCTACTAAGCAAGTGTTACAGCAGCAGGAATCATGGAAACAAAACATTCCTACAGACGAGGAACTTGCAGCACTTAACCAACAGAATGGGTGGATGATGCAATGAGTAACGAAATCATTCGCAATGTAGAAGCCGAACAAAGTGTTTTAGGTAGCATCATCATCGAAGGGGATTTGATAAAAGATTGTCAGTTAAAACAAAAACAGTTTTCTCTTCCAACACATCAAGCCATTTTTAAAGCGATGAGAGAACTTGAATATGTTGAAAGTCCTATAGATCTTGTGACTGTAGTTGAAAAATTAGATAGTTTTATAAATCAAATTGGTGGCATTCAGTTTTTAGTTAATTTAGCTGAGGGCGTTTCAACAACAAAAAACTTTTCGTATCACGAGGGTCTTGTGATAGAAGCATGGAAAATGCGACATGCTCAAGAGGTTGCTGGTGATTTATATAAGCGTCTTCGGAAAGACAAAGATATTAGTGCAATCAGCAATACAATTGATGAATTAAATGCGATAGAGGAAACAGGTTATTCAGGTGAGTTTGATTTAAAGGGAACGCTTGTTGATCTATATAAGAAAATGCAAATCGATGTTGGTGATTTAACAGGCATCGATACAGGATACAGCGACTTGAATCGAATGACTTCTGGATTACAAGCAGGAGATTTAATCATCGTTGGTGCACGTCCAGCAATGGGTAAAACAGCATTTGTACTGAACGTTGCTTATCATGCGGCAAGCTCGGATACAGCAGTTGGAATCTTTTCTTTAGAGATGGGAGAAGAACAATTGCTCAAGCGAATGATTTCTAGTGCTGGTAATGTTGATGCAACCAAAATGAAAAATCCTAAGAAGCTTTGCAATATCAAAGATTGGGAAAATATTAGTCAAGCGATGGGGCTGATAAATAATTTACCGTTGGAAATATACGATAAAGCAAATGTAACAATGCAAGAAATTTATGCAAAGACCAGAAAACTAAAACGTAAACATCCAGATAAAAAGGTATTAATAGCGATTGATTATTTACAGCTTATTGTTGGTGATCCAAAGCATCGAGGAAATCGTATGCAAGAGATTGGTGAGATTAGTCGTAAGTTGAAATTGATGGCCAGGGAATTAGATGTATGTGTAGTTGCTTTATCACAATTAAGTCGTGCTGTTGAGAGCAGACAAGATAAACGTCCTCTGTTATCTGATTTACGTGAGACAGGGCAAATTGAGCAAGATGCTGACTTGATTGCATTTTTATATCGTGAAGATTATTACGATGCAGAAGCGGCGAATAAAAACATAACTGAAATTATTTTGGCCAAGCAGAGAAATGGGCCTGTCGGTACAGTAGAGCTGGCATTCATTAAAGAGTTTAGTAAGTTTGTTAACTTAGAACGTAAATTTAATGAGCAGCAGGAGGCCAGATGATGTTATTACGACGGGAAGTTGAAAGAAGAAAATTGTTTATTATTCGTAAATTACTAGATTTAGGATTATCTGAAATAAACGGACAAACATTAGACCAATTAACGTTAACGCAGCTTGAAGGGATTTTAGCAGCAAGCTTGCAAGTGCTGGAGGGAACAAAAAATGATTCTAACAAGAAATTGGCGTAATGGAGATACGATTCATCTCAAACGTAAAAAATTTAAAGATATCCTACATGCCGTACAAGATTTAGAAAAAAGAAGATACTCATGTGTTCATCCGATTAGATCGTTAGTGCAGCGGCAGAGAGAATTCATTCATAAGCGAACGAACGGAAAGATTAGCACAGCTAATTATAGCTTTAAACAAACGGATGCTGATACTTGCTATGTTGTGATGATGAGAAAAGAAAAGAGTGAAGATTATGAAGCAGCTAACGATTTTTGATGTTGAGCCTGTTGTTTCATTTGATCTTAATAAAGCGAATATTCATCGATTGAATTCAAAATTACGTTTTGCTGATGTAGTTGTGCAAATACCTCGTCAAGCCAAAGCAATTAATGAATTGAAACCAACGACAGCACCAGACGATCGTTATGAATTATTTGAAGAGTACGCAATTGGGGTTTGGCGTTATAAACGAGCGGAGGATAAACAATTTGAGTGGGAAGAAGCGGAAGAAATGTGTAGGCGAGCAAGGGATAGTAAAAAGCCAATTTCGATACGGCTTCACTTATCTGTTGAGCAACCGTTCATTCCAGAGAATGTTGTGCAATACTTATAGGCAAATAAAAAAGCCGGGATCACTCCCGACATAATTATTCGACAAAGTAATTATAACACAAATAGGAGTGGTTCCAGTGGCAATTATTAAGGAAAATATTGCAGAAATGAAGGCTGAAATTTCATTAGTAGAAAATATGATTTATGTTGTGAAAGATGGACAAGTTCATCCAATAGAGCCACCCACAAGTGGTCACGGGGAACAGTCCTTTGTATATAAAAGTGGAAAAGTAACTCGTATGGATGAACGGAAGACGCAGTTGATTTAATACCAAATTTGAATTTTGTAGAAAAGCAGAATAAGGAAAGATGAGTAGATTATTAGCGAAATCCAACCCTAATCATTTCTTCATCCTCTATTTCAATTACGAATCTATATTCTTTATCTAATAACCAGTAATAAAAACTGACTGCATCAACGTCAGCTAGTGATTGGAATACATTATCAAGATTTGTACCTACTACAGGGATTTCATAGTTATCCCATAGTATAAAAATCTGTTCATTAAAATCTAGTTTGTGTGCTCTAATAAGGGAAATTAGTCGTTCTTTGTTTGGAACTACTAATTGATTGTCTATCTGTTCCCAATCTATTTTTCCAGAGACAGTTATAGGAAATGATTTTATTAAATTAGTAGCAATCTGCTGGCTTTTTCCCTGAGAGAAAATTAAAGTTTCGTCTCCTAGGGATTCAAGACATTCATTAAACAAAGGATTTGTATTATTCCTGTTTTTTGTTTTCAGTGCTCTTAACTTTTGTTGCATTTGCCATCGTCTTGAGGATCTATCATTCATTTTATCAATCCTTCTACAATTAATTAAGAATCAGTATAGCATATAGAAACAGTACTTAGGAAAGGAATTTTTTAAATTATGAACTAAACAAAAGCGTTATTTTATATTGAAAAATACCTTGCAATTAAGGGGATTTGGGTAACCCTCTATGGGGAGCTATTCTTTAGATAATGGGATTCTTACAGCTTCAAGTCTTTCGTATTCGATAGGACAATGAATAGGAAGTATGATGGACTCTAAAGTTTCGTTTGCTAGAGATTGTTTGAAAATTACTTCACCAGAAGGAGAGAAAAATGTAAATTGGATTTTCGTGTCAGGAGGAATTATTAATTTTGGTGATTTATTTTCCATGTTAATCAACTCCTAAAGTATTTGATTTTCTAAGAATTCCAAAGCGCATTCGATAAATATATATATGAATGCCTTTTCGAGAGCATTACTTTAGTAAATTGAGAAACTTAATAAAATAGTTATTTTGTAGCAAATAAAAAAGAGCACACATATAAATGTGCTCTTAGAAAAATAGGTTCTTATGAGAGAGGGTCTCCATACAATATCATATGCTTGTCTTATTTAAAGGTTCAAAAAATCAGCAAAAATGCTATTTGATATCTGACTTGTATATGTAAAAAGGGCATCTTTTTAAGATGCTCCTAGAAAGAGGGTTCTAATGCCTAATAGGTTTTCACTTATTTTTATATGTATACGTTGGTGTCGCTGTAAGCGTGAAAATTAAATAATTGAAATCACAATATGTATACGCAAAAAGAGCACTGGTATGCAGTGCTCTTCAAAAGATAGGTATCAAAGAACACTGAGCCAAAGTGCTCTTTGAATCAATGGGTAGTATAAGATAAGATATGCTAATCTCAAGAAAGTGTTAACAAAATTATTAAAAACCCTCTATAAAAGTAGGGCGTATGAGTGAATATGCCTCATTTCCATAAGTCACAGCTATGGTATAAACGAGATTTGAAATGTTATACAGGAATGAAAAGGATGAATAATAAAAAATTCATTTTGGTATTTAGACTTTTGTATCAGAAAAGAGCACTATATAAAAGTGCTCTTACAAGAACTGTATTGCTGTTTATTTGATACTAAAAATAACTAACAAAAAGAAGTTGAAGTTTACTTACTGTTATATAAGATACGGAAAATTTACTGCTTCTTGGATTATTAGGAATGCACTTATTGAAATTGTTGTTGGCCGCCCATTTGTTGCCCTTGTTGGCCGCCCATTTGCAAACCTTGTTGGCCACCTATTTGTTGCCCTTGTTGGCCGCCCGTTTGTAAACCTTGTTGACCACCCATTTGTTGCCCTTGTTGGCTGCTCATTTGGTCAACTTGTGTCTGAGCTTGAGAAATAGCTTGATTGATTTGGCCTAATGTTTGATTAGCTTGCAGGTATTGTAAGCCTTGATTTAACGTTTGAATAGCTTGTTGAATAGTTTGCTGTAATTGTTGATCAGCTTGTTGCATTTGTTGTTGGGATTGTTGACTAAACTGTTGAAGTTGTTGCATCAGTTGATTAGCTTGTTGTAATCCTTGTGGTTGTTGCCCTTGTTGTTGACTCTGAGATGCTTGAGATAAAGACTGTTGTAACTGTTGAATTTGATTTTTAAGACTAGTTAATTCTTGTGAAACTTCTAAGTCAGCAGCTTTACGTGCTACAGCTTCAACTTTTTTCTCTGTTCGTTTGTCCATTTTAAAATCCTCCTTTTGTACCCACATAGTAGTGAACAACATTTTTTATAATGTACAAATTTTTGCTTTTAATACTAAATAAAAAAATAAATTTAAATGTAGAGAATCGGGAAAAGAGACATAAAGATAAAGCTTTAATTGCAAATAGGACAAGCGAAATTGCTTGTCCCATGAGGGATAAAATAACTTAGGAAGATTTTAAAAGCACCAAAATGACTCGTATTGGTAAATTGACTCATGGATAGTATGTGTGAACGGGAAAAGATTATACAAAAAAATAACAGACAACTTTTTTCAGTTGTCTGTTACTAAAGCCCTTGGATAACGGTGAAGAGTCCGTTAGAGAAATTATGGAAATGTCAATAACTCTTTAAAGAGTATGTGAAAAATCAGTATTAATTATACAAATTTGTTAATGAATTGGCAGACAACATTTGTTGTTGCCTGCCTGTGGGTCTCATGAGTTTGGGAGATTAACTAATCGCTTACTCATTGAAGGAAAGAGTGAAGCCGCTAGTTCGAACGGCTTATGGATAGTGTGTGCATCCTATTTGAAAATATGTAAAAAAGAAAATGTCTATTTAAAAAATCAAAAAGAGCACAAATATAGTGTGCTCATAGGAAGATAAGTTTTTATGGGAGAGGGTCTCTATACAATAACATATGTTTGTTTCATTTAAATGTGTCAAAAATCAACAAAAACGCTATTTGAAAAAAGGTTGGATTAACCAAAAAGAGCACTTTCGAATAGTGCTCTTTAGGGAGCTAGTTAACATTTGTATTTAGATTATTAATATATGTGTGTATCAGTTAAAGGTGAAAATAAAAATTGCATTTTAAATAAAAGAGCAGCTAGCAAAAGCTAACTGTTCGGCTCCAAGGTATCTCCAAAAGGGGGACGGAGAAAGAAATTTAAATGAGTTTTGGCATACAGCCTATCTACATTATTGACGGAATACTCGTTAAATAAACGTGAGGATATTTTTAATAGTAGTATTTTAAAACACTTTTAATTTAGGGCTGATTCCAAAAAAGTGAAACACTAACAAAATATAATGTTATTAAAAGAGCAGTTCCTATAAGAATTCCTATGAGAACACCTATAAAAATCTTTGTCCATAAATTCTTCATCAATAGACCTCCTTTATGAAGAATATTAACATCTATCCAGAAATTGAACAAAATAATCCTTTTAAAAATTACTAAGACGAAAGAAAATGATATAATAATAGAAATTAAATATTTAGTCCTACTGGAAGAACCAGCGGACATCAAACTATTAAGAGTAATAACAATATTGCTCTGTGGTTTGGTGTCCGCTTTTTTTATTTTCATTAATAAAATAGACAAGGAGTGTTTATATATATGACACAATTGACATTCTTACCAAAAATCGACCGTAAAGCAACACAATCTCGATTAGAAGAGGTTCTTGAAAACGTTCGTATTTATAGACAATTTGGGATGATTAGAAATGAAATGAAGGTTACAGCTTCAGGTGAGATAAGATATCACGGACCAACAAATGTAGTAGGGAAGCCAGCTGAAGATGTTGCTTTAGCGAATATAGGATTACGTATAAGAGAAGAAAGGTTAAAACGCCTATCTTTTCAGATCGACAAGGCATTAAGTAGGTTTAGTAAGAATCAAAGAGACATTATTATAAAACGTTATTTAGAAGATGAAGAAGTTTTTGATTATATGGTTTATAACGAGATTGGCATGAGTGAGCGCACATATAGACGTAATAAGTCTAATGCTTTTTATAAACTAGCTTTCGCTCTGAGATTAGAAGCATATGAGGTAGAAAAGCATTATGGAGGGGATGATCTATGAATTTTGTCCAACCTATTCGAGATCCAGAGCAAATACAACAAATTAAAGAATACTTAAAAGAGGAGAATATACGAAACTATATTCTATTTGTAATGGGAATTAATACCGGGCTACGTATTAGTGACATCCTCAAGCTTAAAATAGGTGATTTAAAAGGTAGTCATATTTCAATGAGAGAAAAGAAGACAGGAAAACAGAAACGTATTCAATTGACACCAGCATTAAAAAGAGAATTACGTTGGTATATCGAAGAAAGAGATGATAATGAGTACTTGATTAAGAGTCGCGAAGGAAAGAATAAACCAATCGGACGAAGTATGGCATATAAGATACTTAGAAGTACTGCAGCAGAGTTTGGGTTAGACGAAATAGGAACGCATACATTACGTAAGACATTCGGCTATCATATGTATATGCAAACGAAGAATATCGCATTGCTGATGGAGATATTTAACCATTCATCCGAAAGAGTTACATTAAGATACATAGGTGTTAACCAAGATGCAATGGATAAAGCTATGACCAGATTCAAAATATAGCAACATCCTTTTTATTTTTTTGTCTTTTATAGTTACCCATTTTTTATGTGTTGTGTAACTCAAAAAGGAAAGTGTTATGGAGCTATGGATATCAAGGGATTCAGCGATAGGGGCAGTTACACAAAATATAAGATATGGGTAAGTGAAGCGACGGTATAAAAAAGAAGCGTTGTTCGTTAAATGGACGTACCGCTCCATTATTACCATCAAGTTAAGAAATTCATTGTTTCCGATTAATGGTATCCGTTTTTATGTAATTATTATAGATTTTGAAAAAATAAAAAATCGCCTTATAAAAGGCGATTCATAGTTTATTCATTTTGCATTCTTTTGATAAATAAGTATCTTTTAAAGTTAAATGCAATGCTCTACATTAACGTGTTTCAGGTTCTTTTTCTTTTCTTCTAAGACCAAATAAACCTACTAGTCCTAATAAACCAAGCCACGCCCAATTATTATTATCATCACGATCATTATTTAAATCATTTGTTGTATTCACATTTCGAGTTCTAGTATCATAATTAACTCTATTCATGTTATTGTCATTAACTCGAGTTGTAATATCATTATTGTTAACTCTATTCATATTATTTCCATCGTATTCAGCATGGACACTTGTACCAAAAAACATAATAGTTAGTAATAGAGCACTTAAAATAGATGACAATTTTTTCTTCATAGTTTTCCCTCCTTTCATATTTAGTAATGTCTCCAGTTCCTTTAGACAATATTCGTTTAAGAATATATAAATTCATTTGAGTTAAAATTATGATAAATATCTTTAATTTCTATTATTAAAAGTACTGATAATAATGGATTATGTTAATTGAAATATATGTGTTATTTATATGAATAATTTTTTTGTAGCAGTACATTCTATAAGGTGTAATTACTATATATGGGTAAGGTGTGCCTTATGAGTTATAAGAACTTATTTTCTTTAACCCGGAACATGGTTGGGAAAATTTTTTCTATAGTAAGAGTTGTTATTAAAAGTTTAATTTCTTTAAGGAGGAATATTTTAATGGGTGTTTTAAGTGGAAATCCACAAAATGAACCAATGCACTACGGAGAAGTCTTTGGGATTTGGAGTTATCTTGCAGCGGCACAAGGTGCAATTGCTGGATATCAAGTTCTTATTAACCACACAGGAGACGAGGATTTAAAGAAATTTTTAGAAAATCTTGTAGAGAATGATATCCAATCAGAAGTTGAAGAATTAAAAAATTTATTAAAATTAAATGGTGTTGCATTACCACCAGCACCTCCAGAAAGACCAGTTGCATCTATTGAAACGATTCCTCCAGGTGCTCGTATTAATGATGCAGAAATTGCAGCTAAAGTTTCCATGGATCTTGCTGCTGGATTAGTAGCATGTAGCCAAGCAATGGGACAATCTCTTCGAGAAGATGTAGGAATGATGTTTGGTCAATTCCATATGAAAAAAGCACAAGCTGGAGCTATATTACTTCGTCTGAATAAGAAAAAAGGTTGGATTATTCCGCCTCCATTACATGTTCAACAATCAGAACAAGCATAACACCTTAATAGAAATCCAATTTATTCTTTATGGTTGTTGCAGTGGGCTTGTCTAGGGAAATAAAGGTTATTGGCGAATTAAAATAAGTGGCAGAGTCGTGACCGCTTTTTGGCCGTAAATGTGCCGGTTGTTTTAGAATCACCATGTTATATTTGTATTGTGAGAAGTGGCGGAAAACACTTCTCACAAGGATACCTTTATAATTCTAAACGGCTTCATATTGACGGCATAATTTAAAATCCGTAACCAGCTTTAATGGTATTGATTGAATGATCTCGTTAATATAGGAGGGCTTTTTGCTCTTCTCTCAGGAACTTGATACTGTGTAGATGCAGTTGTGCAAACAACATTGGCTTCTTGAGAAAAGAATAAAACTTCATTTACCGTATTTAAATTACAAATTAATAAGTAGTGATATAGCATCCATTCGGGTGCTTTTCTTTGTTATATAGAAATTACACATTAAACTAGTGAACATTTGAATGAGACAAGCATATACTACTTGTACCTCATTAACTTTAGTAGCCTTGACTTTCGTTAATGGGATTCTCGTAATCCCTTAAAAGGAGCGCTCGCGGAAACGGGTGCTCTTTTTATTATATAAAGCGGATAGTTTTAACAGGAAGGAAGATAAATGATGGACGAAATACAACGATTTATTGCTAACAATACACATCAACTTGGATATATTATGGAAGAAGCTAGCAGGAAGTGGAAAGAGCAAGACCCTAAAGGCGCCTTGACAGTGGGACCATGTAAAGGAGTTATAGATTCTTATGGTAGTTATTATGATCTTTTAGAAAAGTTAGCATGCCTTCAAGAATGAAAGAACATTAAGCATAATGATTAAACCAATATCAATTATCCTAGGCGCTGCCGTTATCGGTTTAGCGTCATATTCTATTGTGAGGAAGTGATGGGGTGTTTTGGTTAGGAGGTCTTATGGGATACTTCATAGGTACACTTGTTACTTTATTAGTAGTATATTTTGGTTATCGCATTGGTGAGGATAAAGAAGGTTAAGGGGTGAAGGAATGAACATTAATATTGAATCACTTAGAGAAGCCTTTAACAAGTTAGCGTATGAATTATATAAAGTAATCTCTCAGTTGTTTTCTAGCTACTGGGAACAAATTAAAGAACTTTCAGCAAAGTATATGGAGTATAAGTTGGAACGTCCAGAGCGTCCAGTATATGGATACGTTAAACATAAAGTAATAAGATCACAGGTTATGTATCGTAAGCCTATCTGTGTACGAGCAAGGATGGTGTGCTAATGATTGACTATATTAAACTCATAAGAGAAGGAAAACTTATGAAGTTCTACAAGTCTAAAGAGTGGAGAGAGCTAAGGCTTAAAGCTTTAAAGCGAGATAACTATGAATGTCAGATGTGTAAGTCAAAAGGTAAATACAAACCTGCTGAGAATGTGCATCATCTTAAAGAAGTAAAGACGCATCCACATTTAGCATTAGACTTGGATAACTTACAATGTTTATGCATTCGATGTCATAATGAAGTACATGATCGGTTAGATAAGATTGAGAAGAAAAAACCTAAGTTCTTGAATGAGGAACGGTGGTAGCTATGATTATTGTGGATGGTAGTTGGACATTCGATACTGACTTAATGATTCAATATGCTGATACTGATAAGGAAGAACGAACTTCATATGAACGTGACATGTTGAATCAGTTTAGAAAGTATTCTTACTGGCGTTACTGTCAGATAAGAGACTGTGTTAATCCAAGGAAGTGCAAACGACTTAAACTTATTGATGTAAGAGAAAGATCGCAAGATGAAGAGAAATTAAAATTTACTATAGATATTCTAAAGATTTCTAGTGAAGAAGTCTTTTTTATTTTAGATTTTATCGAAACATACTTTGAATTAGTTTCCTAAAACCCCCCCGGTCAAAAATTTTAGCTTTTTTTCTGGGGAACCATTCAACGGGGAGGGGACGTCGGAAAAAATATTTTTTGATTTTCTCACGTGAGGGGGAGGGGTGCACACAAAATACAGGGTGCATCCTTTTTAAATTCGTTTAAAACCGCCTCAAATTCGATGTATGGAAAGAGGTGGTGAATATGGATGAATAATAATGCGACACCTCAAGAAGTCGCTCACAGTGACTATTTAAGCGGTATGAAGTATAAGGACATTGCAGAAAAATATGCTGTTTCTATTAATACCGTAAAGTCATGGAAAAAGAGATATGGGTGGCAAAGAGAGGGTGCACACAAAGTTCAAAAGGTTGCACCTAAAAAAACAAGGGTGCACACAAAACCAAAGCCGAAAATAAACAAGCTAAAAGAGACTATCAAACAGGATTTAATGAACAAATTAGAAGAAAACGGAACATTTGGCGCACATTATACTGATTTAGTATCTGACTATATGGCACTTTGGGACATTAAAAACAATCTCATTCTTGATATAGAAGAAAGGGGTGTTGTTGTTGATTGGTCGAATGGAAAGCAAAGGGGCAAAAAGAAAAATGAAAGTATTAGTGAACTAAATAAAACGAATGCTCAAATGCTTAAACTTTTAGCAGAACTAGGATTGAAAGCAACAGAAGTAGATAAGGATGATGATGATGACGAAGACGTATAATTATCACCCCTACATTGATGATTACATGAGAATGGTTGAAAATGGAGAAATTCAAGCTTGTAAAGAACAAAAACAGCTTATGGAATTTCTACGATGGAAATTAGATCAACCAAACGTTGTAATAGATGCAGAAGCAATTGAAAAATCAGTGAGTGTTCCAGCACCTTATTTTCCTTTTCAATTATTCCCTTGGCAGAAGTTTTGCAATGCATTTATATTTGGCGTTCGTTATGATGATGGTCGATTGATGTTTGATCGCTTTTTTAATTTATTAGGGCGTGGTGCTGGTAAGAATGGTTGGATGGGTTATGATGGTTTTTTTATGCTGACATCACATCATGGAATACCAAACTACGATATTGATATTGTTGCAACATCAGAAGATCAAGCAAAAACCTCATTCGAAGATGTTTACAATGTTTTAGATGATCTAAAACATAAGAAAAAAATGAAGAAGAATTTTTATAAGTCTCAAACATTGATTCAACATAAACGTACAAAATCAAAAATGAACTACAATACATCAAATGCTAGAACAAAAGATGGTAAGCGTTCTGGTATTGTTATTTTCGATGAGATACATGAATATGACAATTACAAGAATATAAAGGTATTTACTTCTGGTCTTGGTAAAAAGAAAGATCCACGTATTTTCTATATTTCTACAGATGGTTATGTTCGTGGTGGTGTTCTTGATGATTTAAAAGAAGAAGCAAGAGCAGTATTAAATAAAGAGTTGCCAGATTCCACATTATTTCCGTTCATTTGTAAATTAGATGATCCGTCAGAAGTAGATAATGAAGAAATGTGGGAAAAAGCGAATCCATCATACCGATATAATCCATCTTTACAACAAAAAATGCGTCAAGAATACTACGATATGCAGAAAAACAGTTCATTACGTATTGAATTTATGACAAAACGAATGAATTCACCAGTTGAAGATTCTAGAAAAGAGGTTGCAACCTATGAAGATAGATTAGCAACAGATCAACCTTTTCCAGAGAATCTAAAGGGTATTGATGCAGTAGGCGGTATTGATTTTGCAGATGTTCGAGACTTTTGTTCTGTTGGTTTGTTATTTAAACATGATGGGAAAAGATATTGGATACAGCACACTTTCATTCATCATATGGCTTTAAAATTGCAAGATATCAACCCCGATATTATTGAAATTGCAAAAGAAAAAGGTTTATGTACGATTGTTTATGATAAATCCATTGATGCAGATCGTGTTGTAAATTGGTATTTAGAACAAGCAAAAATATTTAATATCAAGAAGGTCGCTTGTGATAGTTTCCGTGCTTCCATCTTAGAGGAGAAATTCAAGGAAACGGGGATTCCTTTAGAAATTGTGAGAAGAGGCCCGATTACACATGCAAAATTAGCACCATTAATTGATGAGATGTTTATTAAACAATTAATTGTGTTTGGTGATGATCCGTTAATGCGTTGGTATGTAGGGAATGTTTATGTAGATGAAAAAGGAAATGGCAACAAAGAGTATTGCAAGATTGATAAAGAGAAACGGAAAACAGATGGTTTCTTTGCTTTTACTCATGCTTTAACACAAGATAGTGAATTAACAGAAGCAAAACCATTTTCTGTTGATGCATTTAAGGTAAGAACTTACTAGAAAGGCAGGTGAGGGAATGGGGTTAATTGATTGGATTGGTGGTTGGTTTGGAAAAAGGAGCAGGGCAGATTTAAAAAGTTGTTTTTATGAAGCTTCCATAGATTACTTCTTTAAAAAACTGGCTGTTAATACTTGTGTAGATTTAATTGCGAATACGCTTGTTCGTTGTGAATTTCAAACATTTGAAAAAGGAATAGAAGTTCGAAAGGGAAATCACTATTTATTTAATGTGCAGCCCAACCAAAACCAAAATGCTTCACAATTTATGCATAGTTTAGTCTCACATTTAATTTATGATAATGAGTGTTTAGTAATTATGCATAACGATCAACTATATATTGCAGATAGTTTTAGCAAAGAAGAATTTGCATTAAAAGAAAATATATATAAAGGCGTTACTGTTAAAAACTTCACTTTTACCGAAAAGGTATTTAAAGAGAGTGAGGTTTTTTATTTTCAATTAAATGATGAAAATATCATGAATGTAATTGATGGTTTATATAGTAGCTGGGGCAAATTAATTACTTCTGCTACAAGTATTTATAAGCGTTCTAATGCAATGCGTGTTGTGGTGAAAGGTGAATTTTTAAGAGCGCAAACACCAGAAATGCAACAACAAATGGATGCAATGTTCAATGAACAGTTTAAAGCGTTTTTTGAAGCAGATAATGCAGGTGCTGTGTTCCAATTACAAGATGGATATACATTAGAGAATTTTAGTAACACTTCCAAAGGAAACAAATTAGATAGTCGAGATATTAAAGCACTTGTTGATGACATTATTGATTTTGTTTCAATGGCTTTTCATGTACCAAAAGGAATGTTAAAAGGTGATGTTGTCGATGTCTCCAAGCAAACAGATAATTTCCTTATGTTCTGTATTAATCCGCTTATAGAACTTATTGCAGATGAAATAAATCGTAAGTTTTATAAGAAGGAAGAGTACTTAGAACGAACATATTTAAAAGTAGATACGAGTCGTATTAAATATGTAGATATTACACAACTAGCAAGTGCTTGTGATGTGTTCTTTAGAATTGGTGCAAATTCAATTAATGATATTTTACGGATGTTAGGACGTGAACCAATTAATGAGGAATGGGCAAATAAACGGTATGTTACGAAAAACTATGAATCAGTTGAAAATGCAGCAGCATTAGGGGGAGGTGATGAGAATGACAGTAACGGAAATTCCGAAAATCAAAAATCGATTTGAGGTACTTAATAGCGCTAATACTGAAGAAGCAGACTTATATATGTATGGAACTATTTCAGCGTATTCTTGGTATGACGGTATCTCAAGTAGTAAAGTGCGAGAACAGTTAAAGAATATTACAGCCAAAACAATTAACGTTCACGTCAATAGTGGTGGTGGAGATGTATTTGAATCAATTGCCATCTCTAATTTATTAAAAAATCATTCTGCCCAAATCGTTATTCACATTGATGGTTTGGCAGCAAGTGGAGCATCTGTTATTGCAATGGCAGCCGATAAAATTATTATGCCGAAGAATACAATGATGATGATTCATAGAGCGTGGACATATGCAGCTGGTAATGCTGAAGATTTACGAAAAGTAGCTGATCGTCTTGATAAAATTGATACTGCAGTAACAGAAAGCTATACTTCCCGATTTGTAGGAGAAAGAAACGAATTAGAGGAATTGTTAGCAGAAGAAACTTGGTTGACTGCTGAAGAATGTAAAACATTTGGCTTCTGTGATGAAATTGTAGATGAGATTGAAATACCAGAAGAAGATAATGAAGAAGATGAAGATGATGAAACAACAAAAGAAAAAATATTAAACAAATATATATCATCAGTATCAGCTAGTACAAAAGAAGAAAACCAAGAAAATACGAACAATACTAAAAATGCTTTATTTACATTACTAACGGCATTGAACACTTCCAAAAGGTAGTGTTTTTTATTTTGCATAAAATAGGAGGAAATGAAAAATGGCAATTAAAAATTTAGATCGTGAAGCACAGAAACAAAACGAAATGAAAGAAAAATTATTAAATGCAATGAATAGTGGAAATGAAGAAGCTGCAGCTGCAGCTATGGTAGAGTTTGCAAATTCTATCCAAGAAAATATTATCAATGAAGCACGTAGAGCAGTTAATGAAGATTTAACAGATCAACAAGTGATGGCAAGCCGTGGACTACAAGTTTTAACAAAAGATGAGCAATCCTATTATAACGAAGTAATCGCAAATAAAGGTTTTGCAGGAGTTGAAAAGTTAGTACCTGCAACAGTTTTCGAACGTGTATTTGAGTATTTACGCACAAATCACGCATTGTTAAACTATATTGAATTTGTAAATACGACTGGTGTAACAGAATGGATTGTGAAAAAAGGGAATGTACAATCTGCTTGGTGGGGAAAACTTTGTGAAGAAATTAAAGAATTATTAGATGATGGTTTTGAATCTATCCCAACAAACTTATATAAATTAAGTGCATATGTTCCAGTTTGTAACGCAATGTTAGATTTGGGCCCAGTTTGGTTAGATCGTTATGTTCGTGAAATTTTAACGGAATCAATGGCAATTGCGTTAGAAGAAGCAATTGTAAATGGAACAGGGAAAGATCAACCAATTGGGATGATGAAAGATCTTAATGCAGCGGTAACAGCAGGAGTTTATAGTGATAAAAAAGCAATTGTGCTTACTAGTTTATCACCAGAATCATTAGGAAAAGAAGTTATGGCACCACTAACAAAAGGTGGACGACGTGCCGTAAATAATGCACTTATGGTTGTGAATCCTCTTGATTATTGGGAAAAAATCTTCCCAGCAACTACATTCTTAACACAAAATGGTGCATATGTATCTGGTGTGCTTCCAATTCCAGCTACAGTTATTCAGTCTTTAGCTGTTCCAAAAGGAAAGATGGTTGCAGGGATTGCAAGTGATTACTTTATGGGTGTTGGTTCGACTCAAAAAATTGAAGTATCAACAGAATATAAATTCTTAGAAGATGAAACAGTTTATTTATCTAAGCAATATGCAAATGGTCGTCCAAAAGATAATGAATCGTTCTTAGTATTTGATATTAGCAGCTTAAAAAATGGTGGTAGTCAAACACCTACACCCTAATCAACCCTCTACATTAAGAGTGGAGGGAATTGATTTTAGTAGCATGTTAAAACCAGAATTAATTGCTTACGCAAATCAACATAATATAGATATTTCTTCTGCAACCTTAAAAGAGGATATTCGTAAAATTATAGAGGAATCAGTTACAAATGGTGATTAAAATGGGGAAAACATTAGATGAAACATTACTTGAAGATGTAAAAAGCCGTTTGCGTATCACTTGGAATGATGAAGATGAACAAATAAATAAAACAATTGAACGTGGAAAGGCGTATTTGCAAAATCTTTGTGGTACGTCTTTTTCATTTGATGAAGAAAATCAAGTAAAGCAATTATTGATTGAGCGTTGCAGATATGAATACAACAATGCTCTAGAAGATTTTGAAAAGAATTTCCGAGGAGAATTACAACGGTTAATTATAGATGCCGCCTTAAAAGAGAGGGCAAAAGATGAAGCCATATAACGAAACATTTAATGATGGTTTTCTAAAATACGGACGGACAGAAACAAAACGTAGTGAAAATGGAAAACGGATTAAAGGGATTTTTTCTGAAGAAGGAAAACTTGCTTTTAGAGAGTTATCAGCACGAGATAGCGATTATCAATCTTGTGGATTATTAAATGCAAAGCTAGATAAGAAAGTCAAAACGCTGTTTCCACCTTCTTTTCGTTCCGTTAATAAAAACCAGTTAAAAGCAGTTATAGATGCTTTGCAATATGATGTAATCAAAGTCGATTCAGACAAGAGATATTTATATTTTTATTTGCAGGAAGTAGGTGGATATGATGAGCAACGAACAATCGAAGAAACGACTGCAAAAAATGAATAGTTTGCTAATCTCAAAGTTGAAAGAACAGTTTGAGATAGGAGTTTATCAAGATCAAGTGAGTGAAGATGAAGAAAAAGACTATCATTATTTCATCTTTGAAACAGGTGGTTTTGAAAAAACAGATAGCAAGTTCACATTAAAACAAAATGTTTTAATTCGTTATTATTCTGAAAATCGTGATGATCTAGACGAAAGAATGCTAGATATTATTGCTGCACTTGAAGCTGCAGGAAATTCATTTCAGCATTCTAATAAAACATCCATTCAAAAAGGCGAATTGGATGAATATATTGATGAAATTGAGATTTATGTAACAAGGATTGTCAAATATGGCTGCTAGTTCATGGAGTTTAGAGTTTGGAGATATTGAGAAATTAGAAAACAAACTTAAACAGATTCCGAACAAGTCAGAACAAGCACTAAATAAAGTGTTACATAATGACGGTGTAAATTTAGCAGTAGAATCTATTCAACCTCAAATCCCTATCTCTACATGGAAAGGGAGAGTTAGAAATAAGCGACATGCAAGAAATGAAAAAGCATTAACAAATAGCAAAATGAACCTTGGTTTTACGATTCGTCCAACACCAAGGTTTAATTATTTAAAATATCCCGATTTAGGTATTGGTAGATCAGCAAAAAACACTCCTCAAAAAATATTGGAGCGAGGATTACAAACAGCTACACCGAAAATATCGGAACGTTTAAATACAGAGTTAGATAAAGTTATTCAGCAAACATTAGGAGGTTCATAATATGGCAAAAACAATAATTAAAGAATTTGATCCAATGACATTTACCAATGTAGGGATTCAATTTATTGAAGGTGGAGAACAACAAGTAGGAACAAAGTTTGGTTGTGTTGGGACCATCGAAGGTGAAACGGAAATGCTTGAAATTGTTAAAAAGTGTGAGGGGTTAGAAGTTAAAAAGATTTCTAGACCATCCAAAATGATTATGACTCTTTCAGGGCATTTACGTGTAGCAGTTCTTAGAAAGATTTTCGGAATAAAAACAGATGGATTAAAACCAGGTGTATGGTCATATGGTGCTAAATCTAAAGGGAAACCATTTGTCCTAACTGCAGATGTAGTTGATGAGTTTGAGGATTTACAAAAACTTGTTGCCTTTTCTAATTGTGCTTCTTCAACAGGATTCAAATTTAAAGTGGAAAATGGTGCAGATGAAGTTGCGGAAACAGAACTTGAGTTTACTGTAATGAAAGATAGTAATAATGAATTCTATTATGAAGCATTAGTGGATGAACTAGAAGACCAAACGGTAAAAGATCAATGGCATACAAAGTTCACACCAGAACTTGTAAAAGCAACAACTCAAACACCACAACAGTAATAGGGGGACAACAAATTGGTGAAAGTAGAAATTGTAAAATTACAAGAAGTAGAAACTGTACAGTTAGACAACGGACAATTCCAAAGAATAACTAAAAATCAACAAACTGTCCCTTGTTACATTACAAATTATGCAGTGAAGAAGGGCAAAGATTTAGGATTACTAGAAGAATCCCTTTTGCAGGGGTTATTTAAATTAAAAGGTTTAGTGAACGTTGATCCAAATCAACTTGATAGTATAGATAGTACTGCTTTACAAGGAATTGACGAGGTTGAATTACAAAAGATCATTTATTTAGGGTGCTTAGGTGCAAATAAAAATTTCCCTTATGATTTTGATGCATTTTTAGAGCGATTTCATTATTCCTTTGATGCAACAGTAAAATTATATGCACAATTAATTTCTGGTGTAACAACAGGACAACAAAACGGATTTGCAAAAGGATTAGCCAATAGCACCAGAAACGGAAAAAAGAAATAAGCCCACCGAAAATAAACATTGAATGCGTAGAGGACAAATATGTTCTCTACGTTTTAATTTATGGGATTGATCCAGATACATTTTGGCACTTTCCTGTTGCATCGGTGGAGCGAATAGCCGAAGGAAAACTTGCTTTTGATGGTTGGAAAGCCAATCCACGTTAAAGAAAGGCAGGTGAAAATATGGCAAATGGTCCAGAATCAAAAATAACATTTAAAGTTTTCAATCAAGAATTTAATAAAGCAATGGGTGAAATGAAGAATGAAAGTACAAAGTTACGTCAAGAATTCACCTTGCAACAAGAACAACTTAAATTAAGCAGTACAGAAACAGAAAAACTAACTGCAAAGTTAGGATACCTACAGCAGCAACAACAATTGGCAGCACAAAAGGTTGCAGCAACTGAACAACAATTAAGTAAAGCAAAAGCTATATATGGTGAAAACTCTGTAGAAGTAGAAAAACTTGCACGTCAATTAGCGAATGCTCAAATAGCTGAACAAAAGTTTTCAAATCAAGTTAAAGAAACTGAATCAGCACTTCAAAGATTAGGACAACAAAATAGTGTTGCTGCACAAGAATTAAATAAATTAAGTGCAGAAGAAACTAGTCTTGCAAATAAATCAGCAAAATTACGTGCTGAATATGATTTGCAACGTGCAGCACTTGGTAATAATGCAACTGAATCTGAAAAATTAACTGCAAAGATTCATTACTTGGAACAAGCGCAGCAAAATGCTGCTCAACAAACACAAAATTGTGCACAGAAACTAGAAGTTGCTAAATCACAGTATGGAAAAAATTCTGCTGAAGTAAATAAGCTTGAAACAAAATTATTACAACTAAGAGCAGCGGAACAGCAATTGCAAAATGAAGTTCGACAAGCTAATACAGCACTATCAGAACAAGCAAACACTGCAAGCCAAGCATCAGAAAAAATTAATGCTGCTGGTGAAAAAATGCGAAGTGCTGGGGAAACTATGTCTACAACTGCAACACCAGCTATTTTAGGTTTGGGTGCAGGAGCAATGAAAGTAGCTTCTGACATGGATGCTTCACAAAGAAAAATCCAAGCAAGTTTAGGTTTAACATCCGAAGGTGCTCAAAATCTTGAAAAGATAGCAGAAAGTACTTGGGAAAATGGATTTGGTGAAAATCTGGCAGAAGTCGATACAGCATTAATAAAAGTATTTCAAAATATGCGTGATGTTCCAAATGAAGAATTACAAGGTGCAACTGAAAATGTATTAACACTTGCTCAAACATATGATGTTGATCTAAATGAAGCAACTCGTGGTGCAGGTCAATTAATGAGTCAATTCGGATTATCTACAGAAGAAACATTTGATTTACTTGCTGCAGGTGCTCAAGAAGGACTGAACTATTCAGATGAATTGTTTGATAACCTTTCAGAATATGCACCGTTATTTAAACAAGCAGGTTTTACGGCTGATGAGATGTTTAATATTCTAGCAAATGGTACTCGTGATGGTTCTTACAATCTTGATTATATTAATGATCTTATAAAAGAATTTGGAATTCGTGTGCAAGATGGTTCTAAGGGCGTCGCTGAAGGATTTGGTGAGTTATCCCAGGAAACACAAGATGTTTGGGCAAGCTTTAACGCAGGAAAAGCAACCGCAGCCGACGTGTTTAAAGCTGTTACTGGTGATTTAAAAAACATGGATGACAAAGTAAAAGCGAATCAAATTGGCGTTGCTCTTATGGGTACAAAATTCGAAGATATGGGCGCTGATGCAGTTTTAGGTCTAAATGAATTAAATGGTGGATTAGGTAAAACCAAAGGCGCTATGGATAACATGAAAAAACTCCAAGAGGAAGCGTTTGGGCAACAATTTAAAAGTATGTTGCGAGAATTAGCAGCTGCTCTTGAACCTTTAGGAAAAGTTTTATTATCTTTAGCAAAAGATATCATGCCTTCTATTTCAAGTGCAGTAAAAACCGTATCAGATGGATTTAATAATTTATCTCCAACTGCTCAAAAGATCATCATAATAGTTGGTGGAATTGTTGCCGCCATTGGTCCCTTGCTAATCATTCTATCCTCACTTGCACCACTCGCTGGTGCATTAGCTGGTGCATTTGGAATTACAGCAGGGGCAATGCTTGGCTGGATCGCAATCATCCCAATCATTATAGCGGCTGTTGTGGGATTAGTTGTTGCAATCGCTCAAAATTGGGATTCTATTAAAGAATGGACAATAAATACTTGGAATACGATTAAGGAGTTTTTAGTAGGTATTTGGGATGGTTTACTTCTAATATTAACTAATACTTGGAATATGATTAGTACAACTACAACAACAGTTTGGACTGCTATTTCAGAATTCTTCACAATGATTTGGAATGGCATTGTACTGTTTATCACTACAGTTTTACAGGGGATTGCTACATTTTTTACAACAACTTGGACTGCTATTTCAACTTTCTTTATGGAAATTTGGAATGGAATTGTAGCCTTTTTAACACCTGTCTTACAAGGGATTGCAGATTTCTTTTCATTGATTTGGAATGGTATTTCTACTGTAATTCAAACCGTATGGAATTTTATTAGTCAATATTTACAAGCGATTTGGAATGCTATTTCTTACTTTGCAACGCCAATATTTGAAAGGATTAAAACTTTTATTACAGGTGTATGGAATACAATTAGTTCTACTACAAGTACGGTTTGGGAAGCGATTAAAAACTTCTTATCTACTTGTTGGAATGGACTAGTTTCTTTTGTCACGCCTATTTTTAATCGTATTAAAGATTTTATTGTTTCTGTATGGAATACAATTAGTTCTACTACAAGCACGGTATGGAACACGATAAAAAATTTTTTATCAAGCATTTGGAATTCTATTGTTTCTGTGGTAACTCCAATTTTCAACAACATAAAATCAGCAATATCTACTGTTTGGAATGCAATTAGTAGTACAAGTAGCAGTGTTTGGAAAGGCATAAAATCTACTCTTTCAAGTATATGGGAAGGTATTAAATCGACAGCTTCTAGTGTTTGGAATGGGTTAAAAGAAGTAATTATGACACCCGTTCGTTGGGTTACTGGTGCAGTAGAAGGCGCTTTTAATGGAATGAAATCTGCTGTATTAGGTGTTTGGGATGGTATCAAAAGCGGTATCAGAACAGTCATTAATGGTATTATTAGTATGATTAATAAATTCATTGATGGATTTAATACACCTGCTAATCTATTAAACAAAATTCCCGGTGTAGATGCACCAACCATTCCACATGTACCGATGCTTGCAAAAGGTGGGCATGTTTTAGGGGATGGACAATTTATTGCCGGTGAAGCTGGTCCCGAATTATTCAGTAAAAAAGGAAATAAAGTATCTGTTACACCTTTAAGTTCTTCAGAAAAATCAGCTGGTATTGGTGGACAATTGAACTTACTTACAAGAAATGTTGCGGAAACGATACAAAATGCAGCTGCACAATTGGCACAAATAGTTGCATTTGATGTACCCAATGCATTAGGGGATGCACTTTTAAATGGTCTTCCTAATATTGCAGGAACAACAACAGGAGAAGGCAATAATCAACAACCAATTGAAGTTAATTTTTATAATACTGTTCGGAATGAACGTGACATTGATCGTATGTTTGAAAAAGCGGATGATTGGTTTGCACAAAAAGGACGTAACTTGAATATTGGCATAGGGAGGAATTGATTTGCTAGACATTGGAATTGATAAGGGATTAGCGAGTGATTACGGATTATGCATGGTAGATCGTCCTGTTATTCCTACTGCAAAACAAAAAGTAGAACACATAGAAGTACCCGGAAGGCACGGTTCACTCACGAAAAAAGGGGCATTTGAGGATGTCCCTTTTAAAATTAAATTTAATTTGCTAGAAGAAGAAAATATAAAACCTTTAGTACGTGATATAAAAGTTTGGCTTACGAATGGTAAAACTCTCTATTTTACAGATGATGAAGTGTATCGAAAAATCAAACATGTAGAAATTGGCGACATTGTAAATGAAATTGAAGAGTACGGAGAATTTGAAGTGGAATTTACACTTGATCCTTTTGAATATGTTGAAACAGTTCCATTTGTAGTAACGAAATCAGAAACGTTTATGAATATCGGAACATATGAATCTGCTCCTAAATTTGAGATTTTTGGGAATAATGATGTGCGAATTATGATAAATGACGTTTCCTTTCAAATAAAAGGAATAACCAATTTTGTTATAGTTGATTCTGAACTTCTCATTGCTTATGAAGGCACAAAACCAATAAAAACAGTAGGGAGTTTCCCTGTTTTCAAAGTTGGAGAAAATACAATTACATGGTCTGGAAATGTAAATAAAATTCTAATTGAACCACGGTGGCGATATGTATGATTACACTATATGAAGCAAATGAAACAGATTTTACACACAATGGAATAGGGGTTTTAGATAACCATATTTATGATGCAACTGTTGAGGAAGAACTCAACGGTTTATTTGTATTTACTTTTAGTTATCCTTTATTTGCTCCTCACGGAACAAAAATTGATGGTATGAGCATTGTTAAAGCACCAACACCTGATGGAGATCAATTATTTCGTGTTGTGACACCTAAACCAAGCATGGGCGAATTAAAAGTACAATGCTATCACATTTTCTATGATCTAACTGAAAACTTAATTGAGGATATATTTATTCAAACAACAAACGGAAACGGTGCAATGAATCGTTTATCAGCAGGATGTCAATATAAGCATCCGTTTACCTTTTATTCTGATATACCAACCATTGCAAGCGCTCGTATTGTACGGAAAAATCCAGTCGAAGTGATTTTAGATAATAATCAAGATAACTCTTTTATCAATCGTTGGGGTGGCGAATTAAAACGAGATAATTTTGATGTGAAAATGTTAAAGAATCGGGGAATGGATAGAGGAGTTGTCATTCAACACAAAAAAGATTTATTAGGATATGAAGGAAATGTTGATTGGAAAAGCCCTGTTACAAGGATTATGCCACAAGGGTTTGATGGTTTGCTTTTACCAGAAAAATATGTTGATAGTCCACTTATAAATAAATATCCTCATCCTAAAATTAGAGTGGTGGAATTTAAAGATATAAAAGCAGCTATTGGAGATCATGCAAAAGATGAAGATGCAGTTCCATTGGAAGAAGCATATAAATTATTGCGCAAAGCTGCAAAAGAAATGTATGAGATTCAAAGAGTAGATCAACCCAAAGCAACATACAAAGTTGAATTTCTAGAACTATCACAAACAGAGGAATATAAAGACTATGCTGTTTTACAGAAGGTGTACATGGGGGATATCGTTACTATCAACCATGAAGAAGATAACCTTCATATTCAAGCAAAAGTAAATGCATATAAATATGATCCAATTGAAAAGAAATATATCGACTTAACGATTGGGAATTTTAAAGAATCCTTTACAAACTTAGCCAATAAGCTGGATCAGATGCAAAATAACTTAGAAGATATGCCATATGATATTTTAGATGCAGCAAAAGAACATGCAACCAATTTAATTAATAGTGGTTTTGGTGGTCATGTTCGCATACATCCAGACAGAATTTTGATTATGGATACAAAAGATGAAATGACAGCTACAAAGGTTTGGCAATGGAATATTAACGGTTTAGGGTATTCAAGTACTGGAATCAATGGTCCATATGGACTTGCTATGACAATGGATGGGCGAATTGTTGCTGATTTTATTACTGCTGGAACAATGAATGGGAATTTAATAAAAGGTGGAGAAATAAACGGTGCTACTTTAAGAACGTCTGATACAAAAAATTACGTAAGTATATCAAAACAATTTATACGTTTGTTTGAGTCAGACATTACCCGTATGTTTTTAGGATATTATACAAACTCGAGAAAAGAAATGCAGCCTACTCTCTTTTTAGGTGGAGATAATGATGTAACTGCTTCACAGGGAGCGGTAGCAGTATATCAACTTTCTGACAGGTATCCCAAAGTTGGCGGCATTGGTATCACTAGAGGATATGAAAGCGGAAGTAAAACAGATTTGTACTTTCCAGCAAGTATTATCTTCGACCAAAATGGAAAGATGAGTATAAAAGCAGAAGAGTCTTTAAATATAGATGCATTATATTCATACATGAATTTTTATGCTGCAACAGATTTCGCAGCGAAAAGTAAAAAGAATCTCATGCTTGAAGCAACTGAAGAGAATATGCATTTTACAGCAGGAAAAGGATTTCTGTTTCATCAAAACGGAAAGAGAATCTTTTCGGTAAAAACTGCTTCTAGCGGTGATACAGACTTAGTGCTTCAGTATTCTTTGCTACGAAATTCTAATTCTGCAAATGGATACCTTCAAGTTATGTCTGGCACTGGTTCATTTTATGGTGGGATTTTAGCTGCTGATTTTAAAGTATCATCAAAGAAAAAATACAAGACTAATATTCGAGATATACAATTTAGTGCATTAGAGAAAGTCATGGATTGGGATATTAAACAATACAATCTGAAAACAGATATTCCAAAGCTTTATGAAATGCGTATGAATCGAAAAGAAGGAGAGCCACCAATTACCACTGATGCAATTCCAACACATTATGGTTTAGTTATTCCGAATGAAGATGAAGAAACAGGCGTAGGTTTATATGGTATGCTTTCACAATTAACAAAAGGGGTTCAAGAGTATGTTACAAAAACTGATACCAGAATTGAAAAAATAGAGCCACAACAACCAAAAGGAAATGTAAAGCATAGAGAAAGACCAAAACGCACGAGAAGACCACCTAGACGTCTTAAAAATGGTGTGATTGAAAGGAGCGTAACGAGATGAGAAATGAAGTAATTACAATTGATTTAGCTGATCCAGTATTCACCAAAACCATTCGTTCACGCCAAAATGATAAAAATGGTTTAAAACTAACTGTATATCTAAAAGATAATGGTAGAGTAGTTGATTTAACTGGATATGTAGCAAAGTATGAAGCAACAAATAATAAACAGTTTATTCGGGATGATGCCAAAATTATTGATGTGAGTAATGGAATCATCGAATATATATTACCTGCCAAAGCAGTCTCAACTTCTAACGAATGGATGGCTTATTTTGTTATAGAAAAGGGAGATTCAGAACGTACAAGTACACCTGATATCCGAATTGTTTTAAGAAGAGATGTTAAAGAAGGAAATATCAAACTGGAAAGTTATATTTCTGATTTTGAAAAAGCCTTGGAACAAGTAGCAGAATATAGAAAAGAAATTGATGATACAAATAAACAAATCGTAGAGTTAACAAAATTAATTAATGCAAATAATGTTCAAGTACCCAAAATCACAACAGATATAGGCGGTGCGTTAATCTCGGTCAGTGATGCTACAAAAAATATTCTTGATGAAATTGTAGCCAGGGGACTAGGGATAAACACAATATATTGTCATGGCAGTGTGCAAGGAAATACACCTAATGCTAAATCTTGGCGTGGTATCTCATTTATAAATTCCCCTACCTATGGATTTATTTTTGCGAAAGATTACCAAAATAAACTTTGGACTAATTATATTGATGATGCAAAAGGCTGGTTAGGTTGGGTTGAACATCCATCGTTTGAAGATGTGAAAAAATTGTTCTCATTATGGGGATTTGACGAGAAGAGATTGCTTTTGAATGGTAAATCAATTTTAGAAGAAGAAACTGATGCTCTAGTCATTAGTAAAGATACGAAATATAAAAAAGTTAAAGTTGAAGCTGATCTCTTAATCCACAATAAACTTCAAGCTCCTTCTAATGCTGCTGTTTGGTTTCATAAAGAAAAACGCTACAATAGCGGAAAGTGGATTGTAGAGTTTAACGATAAACCACGTTGGGGTTTTAATAGAAGTGTAGATCGTTCTGGTGGTCTATTTCACATTAAAGAAAGTGGTATCTATGATATACATGCTTACCTGTCTGCATTAGCCCAAACAGCGGATGCTGAACATATACTTGAAATCCACATATTAGATGCAAGTGGAAAAACAATTGAAGAACATGAAATTGCAGGAGAAATTACGGGCTATGTAAGTAAATGGGTTAGGATGACAGGTAGTTTTCAGTGGTACTTTACAGCAGGGCAAAAATTCAAAGTTGTTTATAACAATAAAGACAAAGATCAGATTTATGTTTGGGAAGCAAGAACTACTGTTACCCAGTTATCAAAAGGTTTAGATGAAAATAATGCGGTTTAATAAGTAAGTGTACAGAAGTAGGCTTTTTTATTTTGGATAAAATACGGCTTTGATACGCAAACATCTGAATTACATTCACAGTGAATAGGGTTGTCTCATAATATATAAAGATTGATTTATTAAGGTGGATGAAAGGTGTGAGCGTATGGAAGACGTATATAAAAAAATTGACAGCCTAAAAACGGAACAAAAAGAAATCATGAGAGATATTCGCAATTTAGAAACTCGTACAACTATTAACGAAAAAGACATTTCTACAATTAATAGGCAGTTAGAAAAAATTAGCATGAATACAACATGGATTTTGCGAATTGTTATCAGTGCAATAGTTATGGCAGTTTTAGGATTGATAATAAAAGGTGGTATTTAAAGTATATGTTTAAATGTGGTTATAAAGGGGGACAATCGTCTCTCTTTTTATTTTGCTCGAAAGGGGGTGAGAACAATGTAGAAAAAGATAAATAAGAGTCGATTAAAGAGAATCAAAAAATCAAACAAAAAAATTCGATGGAGATGTTTAATAATGGCTAATAATTCTAATGAGGTAAATCAAGCAGTAGTTGAAGAGGTAATTAAAGAGGTCCGAAGACGTTTCGGTTTAATTCCGGGATTCTTCAGTGAGGATAAGGAAGCAGGTGCTATCTTCTTAAATAAAGGTAATTATGAAAGTAGCATTTGGATGGATGGTGAAGGGCTTTTTTATGAGGACGATGTACCTTGGGAAGAGCTTATTATTACAAATGCAGTAGCTGACACTGATACACCTCCAATGCTACGTAGACATGGAAACTGGGTTCACATGACAGGTGCGATTAGATTGGTTAAAAACCAACAAGTATTCACAAGAATAACACCAGATATTGCACCACGACAAGATTCTTATTTTTCTGCTACAGCGTATTTAGATAACGATCCAAATCGTCCAGTTGCAGCCGATGTGATTGTTCATGCAGACGGAAGAGTTTCTACTTATCTTCCAGAATCGCAAACTCGCTATGTATCATTTTCGCTATCATATCCAATTAAGTGATGGTAAGCAGTAAAGGGGATGAAAAAATTGCCGGAACAAGAAAATCATGATGATTTCACTAAAGTAATTATTGGATTAACAAGAGTAGAAACAAAAATTGATGGTCTTGGCAATGTGAGGGAACTTGCAATAGAAGCGCAGCAATCAGCAAAAAGTGCGCACTTGCGTGTAGATCGTTTAGATAGATTAATTTTTTGGATGGGAACAACAGTAATTGGCTCACTTATTGCTGGTGCCATTACATTGCTTTTTAAATTTGCAGGGAAGTAGGGGGAAATAATGAACAAACAAGATATTATGAAACGATTCCGCAACTGGAAAACATGGGTTGCGGTTTTTTCGTTGGTCGGATTTCTATTCACTAAATTCGGCTTACCAGAAGCAAAAAGGTTTTTAGATGAATTAGCGCCTTATATATTATCCGTTGGTATTGCATTGGGAATTTGGTCAGATCATGAAGAGAATGAAAAAGGAGATGTTGAATAATGACAACAGAAAAATACATTGTAGATATTTCAAAATTTAACGATAAAATTAATTGGAATGTAGCAGCGCCACAATTGGGATTAGCAATTTGCCGTGTGCAATATGGTTCAAATAAAGTAGATGAATTATATAATCAACACGTAAAAAATTTAGAAGCTAGAGGTATTCCACATGCAGCATATGCGTATGGTTGCTATGTTAGTGTAAATGATGCAATTGTGGAAGCAAAAGACTTCTTGAACCGAGTTAATAAGAATGCTAAGTTTCTTGTTTTAGATGTAGAAGATGATACTGTATCATCTATGGAAAGTAAGGGTAACTTGGGAGACTTAGCAAAGGCATCACAAGCATTTATTGATACTTGTAAGGCTGCAGGTTGGAAAGTTGGTTTATATGTATCACATCATATGTATAATCAATATAATTTGCAAAATGTAAAAGCGAATTTTATTTGGTTACCACGTTACGGGACAAATGATGGACAACCACAAGTCAAACCAGCATATCCATGTGATATTTGGCAATACACTGATAACGGATATATCAATGGTATTGGAAGAGTAGATATTAATTTATTACTGGGAGATAAAACATTAGATTGGTATATTGGTGATGATGTAAACACAATAGCTCCAAACAAAAATGTAGGAATCGGAACTGCTGTTTCTAAGTATCCTGTTGGATATGGAATTAATATTTATGATGCGCCAGATGGTAACTTTACTGGAGAACGTTTTAGTGACAAAACACCATATGCAATTCTTGAAGGTGCTTGGTATGGTGGAAATGAAAACATGCTTTGTTTTGGTGCAAATCAATGGGCAAAGCAAGAACATTTTGATGTCCGATGGTTTAAAGCGTATTCGAAACATCCTGCTGGATATGGCATCAATACGTATGAATCACCTAATGGTCCATTTCTTGGTAGAGTTGACGGTTCTGTTCCTTATGACATCTATTATAGAAAAGATGGATGGCTTGCTATCGATAATAAAAACTATGTGGAAGAAAAACATTTTGATATTAAATAAGGTTAAAGCCGGCTCTCATCCAGAGTCGGCTGCTCTAACGGTTCTCCACAATACAAAGTACACAACAGTAAAGGAAAAAACATATGTAGTAATTATCTTGGGATGAAAAGCATATTAGTTATAGAATTTATTTTTTGTATAGGGAGCATGAATATAGTAGGAAAAGCAGATTTTGTTTCGGGATTTGTACCGCATCATAACCATGGATCAGTGGAGTATACATCTGTTGAAGGTGGGCATGTACATCAATGTTTAGATGTTACATCCTCACCAATTCCTGCACAGGATGGAGGGTATATACATTACACAGAAGGATATGTTCTTTTTGAGGACGGACATATGCATTATTATAAGGCATATTCTGGACCAGCAATTCCGGTTGGGAATGGGATGCATGTTCATTATTACGATTTTAATGCGACTGAGGATGATGGGCATAAACACCGTATTAAGGGAGTAGATCAACCAGCTCCAGGTGACAAATGAAGTTTGTATAAAAACACCTTTTATGTAAAAAAGGTATCTTGTTAGAAGTCGTTAGAAAATTTGAAAATAATAATACACCTCCTAACCGTATTGTCTCAATTTATATATATAGTAAAATGATGAGATTTAAAGAATAAGGAGTGATTTTTATGTCTAGTCATCAACCTATTTCTAATCAACCTATTCCTGGTCATTTTGTTATGGATCCTCAACGAGCCATGCTTCTACCACCAGAATTGAAAGCAGCTCCATCAGAATCATTAACAGAACAACTTTTTATTGAAAGGTCATTAACAGAAAATCAATTTTGGTTAAGAATTATGAAGGAACATGCTTTATTTCTTAGTGAAGGATTTAATCGGAAAGATACAAATTTAATTCAACAAGTAGAACAGTTTTTTCAACTTTTTGACCGACATTTGCAAAAATCGTTTTCTATTCCTCAAACTGTTCAAGCAGTTAGGCAATTAAATGAAGAAAGTATTCAACTCGTTTATGCATTTCGTAATTATAAAAGAAATCTGTTAATTTTAATTATTAATTGTAAAGTAAGTGGGTTCAACTTTCCGTTATTAGTAGATCATATTGCACGTGAAGCAGAATATTTTATGAGGACGCTTCAAAAGTTTAATGAAGGAAAAATGGATCCGATTCAGGATGCAATTATTAGTGAAAATGTATTTTGGCTACGGATTATGATGGAGCACTCTCGTTTTATTGCCTCCTTGCTTGATCAATCAGAGCGAAATTTAGTTCATACTGCTTTAAAATTTGGTGATGATTTTGAAGTTCTTCTTGGTCAAGCGAGGGATGTTGAATCAATGTTATATCAAAAGCAACCAACATATCCAATTATCGGAAAAATGAATAAAGATAGTGAAAATGCTACAGTTGAATTGAGGAATTTCAAAAAAGCTGGATTAGAGCTTATTCAAACATGTCAAATTAAAAATGTAATTAATCCGTTACTAGCTGATCATGTAACAAGGGAAGCGGAGCACTTCCTTTTTATGATTCATGTTTTGGAACAACGATTAAAACAAAAACAAATGGAACAATCTGTACAGTGAAAAAATTTATAATTTGTAATTTTTTTATTTATAACAAACACAGTGGATGAGATGGTTAAATTAGACTAGATATATTCTTCTTAGAACATAAATTTTTAGCAGCTGTATATATAGCTGCTTTTATTTTTCTAGCATTTTTTAATATTTATAAGGAAGATATTTTAAAAGGTAAAGAACAAATGAAAAGAAAAACCAACTCATAATGTAGTCGGTTTTTTATTTACTTTTAAAGATTTTTGGCTTTTTCAAGTAAATCAACCACTTGTGTATGTTTCTCTTTTAATTCCTCATCATGTTTATATATAATAGAAGAAAGAAAAAATAAATATCTTTGTCGTCATCTTGTTGGTGTAAACCTTATGCGTTTAATGGCGACAAAACATATTTATTTTGTGCCATTTGGGCAAGATGCACCAGAAAAAAAACCAAATTCAATGGTAGCTCGTATGGAACTTCTTGAAGATACAATTATAGAAGCAATAGAAGGGAAGCAATTACAGCCAGTTGTTGTAGAAAAATTCAGATATATGAATTAAAAAACGAAAAAAAACAGACAATTTTTTACGAAACCATCATTCTTATCGCAGAATATGATAAAATTAATGTTATTAAGATTAGAAGGAGTACTCTATACTCCTTCTAATTCTAAGTATAGAAGGATTGGTATCTAGAAAGGGGCATAGTGATGGAAAAGGAAAAATCTTTTCATGTCGCTGTAGTTGGAGCAACCGGCGCAGTTGGTGAACAAATGTTAAATACTTTAGAGAAACGAGAATTTCCAATTGGGAAGTTAACGTTACTTTCATCTAAACGTTCTGCAGGCAAGAAGCTTGTATTTAAAGGAGAAGAATTCACAGTACAAGAAGCAACTCCTGAAAGCTTTGAAGGAGTCGATATTGCACTCTTTAGTGCAGGTGGATCTGTATCGAAACAACTAGCACCAGAAGCAGCAAAACGTGGTGCAATTGTTGTTGATAATACAAGTGCATTCCGTATGACAGAAAATGTACCACTTGTTGTACCTGAAGTGAATGAAAATGACTTAAAAGAACATAGTGGTATTATTGCAAATCCAAACTGTTCTACAATTCAAATGGTAGTTGCTCTTGAACCAATTCGTCAGCAGTTTGGTTTAAAACGAGTAATCGTTTCCACATATCAAGCGGTGTCAGGTGCAGGTGCTGCTGCAATTGAAGAGCTTCATGAACAATCACAAGCAATCTTAAATGGAGAAGAAGTAAAAGCAAATGTTTTACCTGTATCAGGTGACAAAAAACATTTCCAAATTGCTTTTAATGCCATTCCACAAATTGATAAGTTTCAAGATAATGGATTTACATTTGAAGAAATGAAAATGATTAATGAAACGAAAAAAATTATGCATATGCCCGAGTTAGAAGTAGCAGCGACATGTGTACGTTTGCCAGTTGTATCAGGTCATTCTGAGTCCGTTTACATTGAAGTGGAAAAAGAAGGCGTAACTGTAGAAGAACTGAAAAACTTGCTTGCGGATGCGGAAGGAATTGTACTGCAAGATGATCCAGCAGAACAATTATATCCAATGCCATCTACTGCGGTAGGGAAAAATGAAGTATTTGTTGGGCGTATTCGTAAAGATTTAAATAATGAAAAAGGATTCCATCTTTGGGTCGTATCTGATAACTTATTAAAAGGTGCTGCATGGAACTCTGTTCAAATTGCAGAACGATTAGTAAAATTACAATTAGTGTAAACGGCTAAGAGAAGGTGCAAAAAAATGAAAATTATTGTTCAAAAATTTGGTGGTACATCGGTACGTGATGAAAACGGACGTAAGCATGCACTTCACCATATTAAAAAAGCATTAGATGCTGGTTATAAAGTAGTTACGGTTGTATCAGCTATGGGACGTAAAGGTGAACCATATGCAACGGATACATTATTAAGTCTTGTAAATCAACAGGAATCTAGCATTTCAAAACGTGAGCAAGATTTATTATTATCATGCGGAGAATTAATCTCGGCAATCGTCTTTTCAAATATGCTAAATGAAAATGGTGTGAAAGCAGCAGCACTAAATGGTGCACAAGCTGGTTTTGTAACAAATGATGATTTTACGAATGCAAAGATTATTGAAATGAATTGTGATCGTATACATGGAGAGTTACAAAACGTAGATGCTGTTGTTGTTACTGGATTCCAAGGGCGAACTAAAGAAGGCGATACGACAACACTTGGACGCGGAGGTAGTGATACTTCAGCTTCAGCACTAGGTGTTGCGCTTCAAGCTGAATATATCGATATTTTTACTGATGTAGAAGGTGTGATGACTGCTGATCCAAGGATTGTAAAGGATGCGCGTCATCTTCAAAACGTAACATATAATGAAATTTGCAACATGGCTTATCAAGGTGCAAAAGTTGTTCATCCGCGCGCCGTTGAAATTGCAATGCATGCAAAAGTACCACTTCGTGTGCGCTCCACGTACTCTGATAGTGAAGGGACACTTATTGCTGCATATGATGGTGCTACAAAAGGCCGTGATGTAGAAGAACGACCTGTTACAGGTATCGCTCACGTATCAAACGTGACGCAAATTAAAGTGCTTGCAAAAGACGGATCGTATGATTTACAAAAGCATGTTTTTAAAGAGATGGCAAATGAAGGAATTAGTGTAGACTTAATTAACATTTCGCCTACAGGTGTGGCTTATACAGTAAATGATAATGTATCAAGTCGTGCTGTTGAAGTTCTTCATAAGCTTGGATATGATCCGATCGTGACGGAGCACTGTGCAAAAGTATCTATTGTAGGAGCTGGAATGGCAGGTATTCCAGGGGTTACTGCGAAAATTGTCACAGCATTGGCAGAAAAAGGTGTTCAAATTTTACAATCGGCAGATAGTCATACGACCATTTGGGTGCTTGTAAAAGAAGTAGATTTAGTGGAAGCTGTGAATGCATTGCATAGTGCGTTTGAGCTTTCAAAAGAAAAGCAACTGGAACAATAAGGAGTGAGACCATGATAGATTTTGGGACAATTGCGACAGCGATGGTAACACCGTTTGATAAAAATGGAAACGTCGATTTTGCAAAGACAACTAAATTGGTAAATTATTTAATTGATAACGGTACAACAGCAATCGTGGTAGGAGGAACAACCGGAGAGTCTCCTACATTGTCATCAGAAGAAAAAGTAGCGTTATATCGCCATGTTGTATCTGTTGTCGATAAAAGGGTGCCCGTAATCGCTGGAACAGGTAGTAATAATACACATGCTTCTATCGAATTAACGAAGAAAGCTACAGAAGTTGGTGTCGATGCAATTATGTTAGTGGCGCCGTATTATAATAAACCGAGTCAAGAAGGCATGTATCAGCATTTTAAAACAATTGCTGAAAGTACAGAACTTCCGGTTATGCTATATAATGTTCCAGGACGATCTATTGTACAAATCTCCGTTGATACAGTTGTTCGTTTATCAGAAATACAAAACATTGTTGCAATTAAAGATGCTGGCGGCGATGTATTAACAATGACAGAAATTATTGAAAAAACAGCGGACGACTTTGCTGTATACAGCGGTGATGATGGTTTAACGTTACCAGCTATGGCAGTTGGAGCTAAAGGTATTATTTCTGTTGCATCTCATGTGATTGGAAATGAAATGCAAGAAATGATTGCGGCATTCCAAGCAGGAGATTTCAAAAAAGCACAGAAATTGCATCAGTTACTTGTCAAAGTGACAAATGCATTATTTATGGCGCCGAGCCCAACTCCAGTCAAAACAGCATTACAAATGGTTGGATTAGACGTAGGATCTGTACGTCTTCCACTTCTTCCATTAACAGAAGAAGAACGATTAACATTACAAGAAGTAATCCAATCGATTCCTCGCTAAATAAAAAATGGCTTAGTAAAAACTAGGCCATTTTTTATTTATCATTTTAACCGAGAAGACCCCTCCTCTAAACGAAGTGAAGGTGGGGGTAGTTTAATTTATATAAAATTTCTATGCTTCTCTTCTCTTTCTCGCAAATTAACTTGTGTTCTATTTCTGGTATCAGTTATAATATGGCTAAGTAGCTTAGTACGGGTATGCTTAGCAAAATTGGAAAAAATTATGGTTTAACGGAATTTTTATATCATATCGCATAAGATATTTGATTTATATAATGAAAGAGAGGTGAAACCTGGTTTAAAAAACGAACAAGAACATGATATCGCATAACGGTAAGGACATTCGTCTTGGACGGTGAATATATGGTGGTTGTAGAGCTTCCCTGGTGTCTCTACGATTTTAGTGAAATCAGTGTTTGTAAGATTTTTAAACCAGGCAACAACATGAAGAGAAAAGAGATTGATTCTGTAAAGGTATTTGCTCTTGGTGGAGTAGGTGAAATCGGGAAAAATATGTATTGTGTGGAAATTGATTCCGAAATTTTTATTGTGGATGCAGGATTGATGTTCCCGGGAGACGAAATGTTTGGAATTGATATTGTTATCCCTGACATTACATATTTAGTAGAAAATCAAGAGCGAGTAAAAGGTTTATTTATTACACATGGTCATGAAGATCATATTGGTGGAATTGTTTATGTGCTGCGCAAACTTTCCATCCCGGTGTATGCAACGAAGTTAACGGTAGGTCTTATACAAGAAAAACTCGGTGAAGCGGGAATGCTAGGCCGTGTAGACTTAAAAACAATTGATTCGAATTCGGCTGTAGAATTTAATACGACAACGGTTTCCTTCTTTGGAACAACACACAGTATCCCAGATTCTGTTGGTGTGTGCTTCCATACATCACAAGGAGCCATTGTATATACAGGAGATTTTAAATTTGACCAAACACCAATTGGCAACAGTGGGGCAGATCTTGGAAAGATGGCGCAAATTGGAAATGAAGGCGTTCTTTGTCTGTTATCAGATAGTACAAATGCTGAACGTCCTGGTTACACGGGGTCTGAAAAAGAAGTTGGTATAGAAATTTCAAAAGTATTTTATAATGCAGAAGGACGTATCATCGTTGCTTCTTTCGCATCTAATGTACATCGTATTCAACAAGTATTTGATGCAGCTGCTGAAACAGGCCGTAAAGTGGCCGTTGTAGGTCGTAGTATGGTAAAAGTGGTAGATATTGCAAGGCGTCTTGGATATTTAGACGTTCCAGATGGTATGGTTATTTCATTGCAAGAGGTAGATAATTTCCCGGAGAAGAAGGTAGCGATTTTAACAACTGGTAGTCAAGGGGAACCGATGGCAGCTCTTTCAAGAATGGCAAAGCAAGCTCATAAACAAATTTCAATCCGTAAAGGAGACACAGTTATCATTGCAGCTTCTCCAATTCCGGGAAATGAAATATCAGTATCTAAAATTATTGATTTATTATTTAGGGCTGGTGCAGAAGTTGTTTATTATGGAGAAAGAAAAGTTCATGTTTCGGGTCATGGTAGTCAAGAAGAATTGAAATTGATGCTGAATTTAATGAAACCGAAATATTTTATACCCGTACACGGCGAGTTTCGTATGCAAAAAGCACATGCGTATTTGGCGGAAGATGTTGGTGTATTGAAAGAAAACATTTTTATTGTAGAAAAGGGCGATGTAATTGCTTTTGAGGGCGAAGAGGCAAAGCAAGCTGGTAAGGTACAAGCGGGTAATGTTCTTATTGATGGATTAGGTGTAGGTGATGTCGGAAATATTGTCTTGCGTGATCGTAAGATGTTATCACAAGACGGAATTTTAGTCGTTGTTGTAACGCTTGGAAAAGATGAGAAAAAGATCATCTCTGGACCAGAAATTATTTCGCGTGGTTTTGTGTATGTTCGTGAATCTGAAGCGTTAATCGAAAGGTCTACAGATATTGTACGTACAATTGTTGAACAGTCCATTAAAGAGTATTCTATTGAATGGTCCATGCTAAAACAAAATATTCGTGAATTATTAGGACAGTTTCTGTATGAGGAAACGAAGAGAAAACCGATGATTTTACCAATTATCATGGAAGTATAAGAAAAACCACCTTTATCGGTGGTTTTTTCTTTTTTATCCCTATCGCATGAAATTTACAACTTAAGAAATAATAGTTGTATAAGAGTGAAAGGGGATGCGACATGACAGAACGTGATGGTTTAACAAATGAGGAAAAAGAAGCAGAACCGAAAGAGGATTCAAAAGAGGCGTCAGTAATAGAAAAAATCCAACAACTTGGTCAAACGAATGTTCCGCAAATGAATGAATCACGTATTCACTGCTTAACGATTGTTGGACAAGTAGAAGGACATGTACAGCTTCCACCGCAAAATAAAACGACGAAATATGAACATGTAATTCCACAAATTGTGGCAATTGAGCAAAATCCAAAAATTGAAGGGTTACTTTTATTGCTAAATACTGTTGGTGGTGATGTTGAAGCTGGGTTGGCAATCTCTGAAATGGTAGCTTCATTATCGAAGCCAACTGTATCTTTGGTTTTAGGTGGAGGGCACTCGATAGGTGTGCCAATTGCAGTGTCAACAGATTATTCGTTTATTGCTGAAACTGCAACGATGACGATTCATCCAGTTCGTCTGACGGGTCTTGTTATTGGTGTGCCGCAAACATTTGAGTATTTGGATAAAATGCAAGAACGTGTAATTCGATTTGTAACAAAACACTCAAAAGTGACGGAAGATCGTTTTAAAGAGCTTATGTTTGCGAAGGGAAATTTAACACGAGATATTGGAACAAATGTAATTGGAATAGATGCAGTAAAGTATGGCCTTATAGATGATGTCGGTGGTATCGGGGATGCGATTCGAAAGTTGAATGAATTAATAGACATGCGAACAGATGGAAATCAAGACGGGAAGTTGCTGCAATGATTTTGTATACAATTATGCCAGAGCAACTTGTTTATCAGGCTGATTATTCACAGTATGAACAACAAAAAATAGTGAATGTAAATGGAGTAGAGATGATTGTATCTGAAGAGGGTAGTCAATATTATTCCGTTGTTCGTGTGCTAAGTACAAATCCATCCCACTACTTACAGTATGAACCAGGCCAGAAAATAACCTTTTAGCAAAAAGCAGGATTTTGTGTAGAAGCTATGGTATAATATAAAAAACAAGACGGTTGAGCAGCCATGATTAGGCTGCTTTCTTCTGTTTATTTGACATTTTACAAGAAGTGTAAAATGTCAAATGAACAGATCTAGAAGATGTGATGAACAACATGTAGAGAATACTTTCAATGAATGAAAGTCGTACTTAATTTTTGGACTTGGGGTGAAGAAATGGCAAAACAAAAGCAAAGAGGGACGAAATCAAAAGCAAGACGTACGATAAAGCCAACCTTGTATTACGAAATCGTCGGATTGACTCTTTTTGCACTTTCAATCATTACAATTTTACAGCTAGGTATTGTAGGGAAATCGTTTGTTTTCTTCTTTCGCTTTTTCTTTGGTGAATGGTACATAATTGGTGTGCTTGGTGTGATTGCATTATCGATTGCATTTGTTATAAAGCGCGCATGGCCAAACCTTTTAAATAAACGGTTAATCGGTGTCTATTTAATTGTATTAGCAATAGTAATGTTTAGTCATATTACATTATTTAATTTGCTTTCAAAAGAAGGAACCGTAGAAAATACATCTGTGATTGTCAGTACAAAAGATTTATTTTTTTATGAGATGAAGAAAGGTGTAGTAGAGTCCGTTCACTTAGGCGGGGGGATGGTTGGTGCCCTTATGTTTGCTACATGTTACTTTTTGTTTGATGAAGTAGGAGCCTACATTATAGGTATCATTCTTGTTATTCTTGGTATACTTTGCATTACAAACAAACACATTGGGGAAGTGTTAGCCCCGGTTGGACGAATACTCAGAAGTCAATTTCAGGGGATGCAAGGGGATTACAAGGATTGGAGATCGAAACGTACTGCTGAACAAACAGAAAAGAAAAAAACGACAAGGCGTACGCGTAGTGAACGTTTTGATAGCGAAGAAGAAATTACTGAGCCGTTAGAAGAGATAGAAATTGGACCGCCAATTATTTCGAATTTTACAGAGAACTATCCAGTTAGTGAAGAAAAAGATAAGGAAAGTGAAGATGAGATTGCAAATGAGTTGATTGCGCCGCCTTCTATGGCAGAGGAAGAGATTCCATCTGCATCAAAAGAACGAACACAAAAGAAACGAGGAGAAAAAATTGTTGAATCTCTGGAAGGAGAAACAAAAGCTCCTCCAATGCAATTTTCAAATGTGGAAAACAAAGATTACAAGCTTCCTTCTATCGATATATTGAAGTTCCCAAAAAATAAACAGGTTACAAATGAAAATGAGAAGATTTATGAAAATGCTCGTAAGTTGGAACGTACTTTTCAAAGTTTTGGTGTAAAGGCAAAAGTAACGAAAGTGCATAAAGGACCTGCAGTTACGAAATATGAAGTGTATCCTGATATGGGAGTAAAGGTAAGTAAAATTGTTAGTTTGAGTGATGATTTAGCACTCGCATTAGCTGCGAAAGATATTCGTATTGAGGCCCCTATTCCTGGGAAATCCGCGGTAGGGATTGAAGTTCCAAATTCAGAGGTTTCTATGGTAACGCTTAGAGAAGTACTTGATTCGAAAGCGAATAATCATCCAGAAGAAAAGTTATTAATTGGTCTTGGGCGTGATATTACTGGTGAAGCAGTATTAGCACGTTTAAATAAGATGCCCCATCTATTAGTAGCTGGAGCGACCGGTAGTGGAAAGAGTGTATGTATTAATGGTATTATTGTTAGTATTTTAATGCGTGCCAAACCACATGAAGTCAAATTAATGATGATTGATCCGAAAATGGTAGAGTTGAACGTATATAATGGCGTTCCGCACTTATTAACACCTGTTGTAACGGATCCGAAAAAAGCATCACAAGCTTTGAAAAAAGTTGTGAGTGAGATGGAGCGTCGCTATGAATTATTTGCTCATAGCGGAACGCGTAACATTGAAGGATATAATGAATACATTAGACATCATAATGAACAATCAGAAGCAAAACAGCCTGAACTTCCATACATTGTTGTTATCGTGGACGAGTTGGCCGATTTAATGATGGTTGCTTCTTCAGATGTAGAAGATGCAATTATGCGCCTAGCACAGATGGCACGTGCTGCTGGTATTCATTTAATTATCGCGACGCAGCGCCCATCTGTTGATGTTATTACAGGTGTTATCAAAGCAAATATTCCATCACGTATTGCGTTTGCTGTGTCTTCACAAACTGACTCTCGAACGATTCTTGATGGCGGAGGCGCTGAAAAATTATTAGGACGAGGGGATATGCTGTTCATACCAATTGGAGCATCGAAACCAGTTCGTGTACAAGGTGCATTTTTATCAGATGATGAAGTGGAAAGAGTTGTGGAATATGTTGTTGGACAACAAAAAGCGCAATATCAAGAGGACATGATTCCACAGGATGTACCAGAAACAAGACAAGAAGTAGAAGATGAATTATATGATGAAGCGGTTCAGCTTGTTGTAGAAATGCAGACGGCTTCTGTTTCTATGTTACAACGTAGATTCCGAGTGGGATATACACGTGCGGCGCGTTTAATTGATGCGATGGAGATGAATGGTGTAGTTGGACCTTATGAAGGTAGTAAGCCGAGAGAAGTTTTGATTAAAGATATACAAGAAAAAAGTTCTTAATAAAAAAGCCCAATTGTTTACAATTGGGCTTTTTTATATGGAGTTTTTGTTATATACTAGAACTATCACGGAAGAAAGGGCTTTCATTTATGATAGTTCTTTAGAATACGAATGCTTTCAATATTATTTTTGGAAAATGTTCGATATTACTTGCAAAAAAATGTTGAATTGTGTTGACACATATGGGAGCAGGTGGTACGATTACTTCGAAAAGAATCACTGCCTCATATAATCTTGGAGATAGGGTCCATAAGTTTCTACCTGGCAACCATGAATTGCTGGACTATGAGGGGAAAAGTGTGTAACAAAGGATGTAAGGGATCTTTGTATCTAACTTTTTCTCTATATGAGGAATGTTGGGGTGCAAAGTTTTTTTTATGAAATAAAGATAGAAAATTTCATTTTGAAAAATTATTAACATTTATTCGACAAATTTTATTTTATCGTATCGTTATGTAAGGTATGTCATGTATTGGTTGAAAATCGAGAACAGAAGTCTTACATCAGAGGTCGAATAATTGGAATGCGGGGGAGTCTTATGTCAGTTAAATCCGATAGTCGACACTTATATTTACGGGTGATCGATCATATTAAAGAGAAAATCAAAAGCGGGGCATATAAAGAAAAACAAAAATTGCCTTCAGAGTTTGATTTAGCAAAAGAACTTGGCGTAAGTAGAGCGACTTTACGGGAAGCATTGCGTATTTTAGAAGAGGAAAATGTTGTTATTCGCAGACATGGCGTTGGTACTTTTGTGAATGCAAAACCGCTGTTTTCTTCTGGAATTGAACAACTTTCTAGTATTACAGATATGATTTCTAGTGTGGGGAAAACACCGGGAACAATCTTTTTATCATCATCTACTACGAGTCTAACAGAAGAGGAAAAAGAAAAGTTTAATAGTGATGAAGGCTTTGAGGCTGTGATGATTGAGCGTGTTCGTACAGCAGATGGGGAACCTGTTGTCTATTGCATTGACAAGTTGGCAAAAGAAGTATTACCAGATTTGTCTGATTATAATGAGGAATCGCTACTTACTGTTATTCATAATAACACGCATAAACGCATTACATACGCGGTTGCTCATATTGAACCAATTGGTTATCATCCAAAAATATCACCAATTTTACAATGCGAACCAGAAACAGCGCTGCTGATTCTAAAACAAATGCACTATGATCAAAATGATGAGCCGATCTTATATTCTATTAATTATTTTAGAGCAGATAAATTTAGCTTCCACGTATTACGAAAACGTATGTAATTCGTTCCTTTTTAGGGAGGTGACAGCAAGAAGAAGGGGACACTAGCATATTAATAGATACATATATCATTTAGGAGGGGTTTCTAGTATGAAGAAAAAAACAGGTCTTTTATTATCATTAACGTTAGCGGCGAGTACAGTGTTAGGTGCATGTGGTAACTCGGATAAAGCAAGTGGAGATAAAAAAGATGGAAAGAGCATTAAAGTAGGTATGGTTACAGACGTTGGGGGCGTTGATGATAAATCATTTAACCAATCTTCTTGGGAAGGTTTACAAAAATTCGGTAAAGATAATGGGCTAAAAGAGAAGACGAACTATCGTTACCTTCAGTCTGAAAAAGAAGCAGATTATATTCCGAACTTAAAGAAATTTGCAAAAGATAAATATGATTTATCTTTTGGTATTGGTTATAAATTAGAAAAAGCAATTGAAGAAGTTGCGAAGGAAAATCCAAAGCAACAGTTTGCGATTGTAGATACTGTAGTAAAACAACCGAACGTAACAAGTATTACATTTAAGGATCATGAAGGATCATTCCTTGTAGGTGCAGTAGCAGCGATGTCAACAAAAACAAATAAAGTTGGGTTTGTTGGTGGAATGAAGAGTGATTTAATTAGTAAGTTTGAGAATGGATTTAAAGCTGGTGCTAAAGCTGTTAACCCAAATATTGAGATTGTATCTGAATATGCAGAAGCATTTGATAAACCTGAAAAAGGTGCTGCACTTGCATCAGCAATGTACGGACAAGGAGTAGACGTAATTTATCATGCTGCTGGTGGTACTGGTAACGGCGTGTTTACTGAAGCGAAAAACCGTAAGAAGAAAGGTGAAAATGTTTGGGTAATCGGTGTTGACCGTGACCAAAATCAAGAAGGTATGCCTGAAAACGTAACGCTAACTTCTATGGTAAAACGCGTTGATGTTGCGGTTGAAAAAGTAGCACAAGAAGCAAAAGATGGTAAGTTAAAAGGCGGAAAAGTAGAAGCGTTTGGTTTGAAAGATGAAGGTGTTGGCATTGCGAAAACAACTGATAATGTGAAAAAAGTAAATCCAGAAATTTTACCAAAAGTAGAAGAGTTTGAAAAGAAAATTACTGCTGGTGAAATTAAAGTACCTGCTACTGATAAAGAGTACAAAGAATACGAAGCTGCTCTTAAGAAATAATAGAGAAATAGCAAAGGTTAGTTCTTAGAACTAACCTTTGTATATATAAAATTACTGTTAATAGAGTGTAATTGGGGACTGTTCCCTGCTAAAAGGAGGAACAAAATGGAATACGTAATTGAGATGAATAATATTACAAAAGTATTCCCAGGCATTGTAGCGAACGATAATATTACGCTGCAAGTAAAACAGGGAGAAATACATGCTTTACTCGGAGAAAATGGTGCAGGGAAGTCAACGTTAATGAACGTTCTTTTTGGATTATATCAGCCAGAACAAGGAGAAATTAAAATTAAAGGGAATCCTGTAAAGATTACAAACCCTAATATTGCAAATGACTTCGGGATTGGTATGGTTCATCAACATTTTATGCTTGTTCATAATTTTACAGTTACAGAGAATATTATTCTTGGAAATGAACCGAAGAGAAAAGGGAAAATTGCTATTGATGAAGCTGCAAAAGAGATTCAACAATTATCAGAACAATATGGTTTAGCTGTAGATCCGTATGCGAAAATTGAAGATATTTCAGTTGGTATGCAGCAACGTGTTGAAATTTTAAAAACGCTGTATCGCGGAGCAGAGATTTTAATATTTGATGAACCGACGGCAGTATTAACTCCTCAAGAAATTCATGAGCTTATTCAAATTATGAAAAAGCTTGTGCGAGAAGGGAAATCTATCATTCTTATTACACATAAGTTAAAAGAAATTATGGAAGTTTGTGATCGTTGTACGATTATTCGTAAAGGAAAAGGAATCGGAACGGTTGACGTTGCAAATACAGATGAACATAAACTTGCAGAACTAATGGTCGGACGTCAAGTGAATTTTAAAACAGAAAAAATAGATGCCAGACCTAAGGAAGATGTACTTTCTATTGCAAATCTTGTTGTTCATGATGTGCGCCAATTGCCTGCTGTAAAAGGCCTTGACTTAACTGTTCGTGCAGGAGAAATCGTCGGTATTGCAGGGATTGATGGGAATGGACAAAGTGAATTAATAGAGGCAATTACTGGTTTACGAAAAGTTGAGTCAGGTTCTATTGCAATTAATGGAAAAGAAATCACAAACTGGCCTGTTAGACGAATTACGGAAGAAGGAGTCGGTCATATTCCAGAAGACCGTCATAAACATGGACTCGTTCTTGATTTTTCCGTTAGAGATAATATTGTTTTACAAACATATTATAAGAATCCATTTTCAAATAAAGGAATTTTAAATTTTAGTAAAATAACGAAAAAGGCAAAAGAGCTGATTGAGCAGTTTGATGTACGTACACCTAGCGAGCAAACAGTAGCTCGTGCATTATCTGGCGGGAACCAGCAAAAGGCAATTATTGCACGTGAAGTAGATCGTGATCCAGATTTATTAATCGCAGCGCAGCCGACACGTGGTTTAGATGTAGGTGCGATTGAATTTATTCATAAGAAATTAATTGAACAGAGAGATAAAGGAAAAGCGGTGCTTCTTCTTTCTTTAGAACTCGATGAAATTTTAAATGTGAGTGACCGCGTTGCTGTTATTTATGAAGGGAAAATTGTCGCGATTGTTAATGCAAAAGAAACAAATGAAAAACAATTAGGTCTTTTAATGGCTGGTGGAACAGGGGAAGCGAAGGTGAGTACAAATGGCTAAAAAGTTTTTAACGGAGCGAACGATTAATATTTTAGTTCCTGTATTATCCGTTATATTTGGGTTGCTTGTTGGTGCCATTGTTATGTTAGTTAGTGGGTATGATCCAATTGTTGGATATAGTGCACTTTGGACTGGTATGTTCGGAAGTCCCAGTGCAATTGGAGAGACGCTTCGTACAATGATTCCGCTTATTCTTGCGGGGTTATCGGTAGCTTTTGCGTTTCGTACAGGTTTATTTAATATCGGGGTAGAAGGACAATTGTTAGTTGGTTGGCTTGCTGCTGTTTGGTTTGGTTATGCAGTATCATTACCTGCCTTTCTTCATATTCCATTGTCTATTTTAGTGGCAGCTATAGTTGGTGGACTATGGGGATTTATTCCGGGATATTTGAAAGGGAAATTTAAGGTTAATGAAGTTATTGTAACGATTATGATGAACTACATTGCATTATATGTTACATATGACATCATTAAACGCTTTTTACATGAAGGCAATGACAAAACATATGATATTCAGCCGAGTGCGTCATTAGCTTCAGATTGGTTAGCTTCTTTAACAGATGGCTCTCGTCTTCACTGGGGAATTGTTGTCGCAATTCTTGTTACGATTCTTATGTGGTTCTTATTAGATAGAACAACTTTAGGTTATGAATTGAAATCAGTTGGGTTTAACCAACAAGCGTCTCAATATGCTGGTATGAAAGTGTCTCGTAATGTTGTGTTATCTATGACAATTGCGGGTGCATTTGCTGGTATTGGTGGCGCGATGGAAGGGCTTGGAACGTTCCAAAGTATGACAGCGATGGCTACATTTACCGGAATTGGATTTGACGGGATTGCGGTAGCGCTTCTTGGAGGGAATAATCCATTTGGTATTATACTTGCTGCGTTATTATTTGGAGGTTTAAAAAGTGCAGCGCCGCAAATGAACTTTGAAGCAGATGTACCATCTGAGTTAATTAATGTAATTATTGCATGTATTATTTTCTTTGTTGCTTGTAGTTATATTTTACGCTGGACACTTACGCGCATAAGCAAGGAGGGGAAATAAATGAGCTTTCTAGATGTTTTAGCCATTCTTGTGACGGGTACGTTATACACGGCAGCACCTCTAATCTTTACAGCGTTAGGTGGCGTATTTAGTGAGCGTTCTGGTGTTGTAAATATCGCATTGGAAGGATTAATGTTATTTGGTGCATTTGTTGGTGTTGTTACCACGCTATTAATGGGGGATACTTGGGGGGCTATGACTCCTTGGATTGCACTTATATTTGCCGCAATTGGTAGCGGATTATTTGCACTTCTTCATGCAGTTGCATCGATTACATTCCGTGCGGATCAAGTTGTTAGTGGAGTAGCAATTAACTTTTTATCTCTTGGTTTAACTGTTTTTGCGATTAAGAAAATCTTTGGTAAAGGACAAACTGATTTTATTCACTACCGTATTGAGAAAATTGATGTTCCAGGACTGTCGGATATTCCGGTTATTGGAAAAATCTTTTTCTCAAATGTACCATTAACATCGTATATTGCCATTATTTTAGCATTTGTTGTTTGGTATATTATTTATAAAACACCGTTTGGTCTTCGTCTTCGTGCGGTTGGTGAACATCCGATGGCTGCGGATACAATGGGGATTAATGTATATAAAATGCGTTATATTGCTGTTTGTATTTCAGGGATGTTTGCTGGAGTAGGCGGTGCAACCTTTGCACTGTCAATCTCAAACAACTTCTCAGGTGCAACGATTACGGGACAAGGTTTCTTAGCGTTAGCTGCTATGATCTTTGGGAAATGGAACCCAATTGGTGCACTAGGAGCTGCTTTATTCTTTGGATTTGCACAATCACTAGGGGTAACTGGTGGTACAATCCCTGTATTAAAAGAAATTCCGAGTGTTTTCTTAGCGATATTACCATATGTGTTCACAATTTTAGCGCTTGTTGGTTTTGTAGGACGTTCAGAAGCTCCAAAGGCACTTGGAACACCCTATGAAAAAGGAAAAAGATAAGCGTTTTACAAGTATGGAAAAAGCTCGCACATTAGTGCGGGCTTTTTTACATAGAATATGTTTAATACAGAAAATTACTTTCTCTTTTTAATTAGTAAACTGTTTGAGGGAAAAGTATGTAAGGGAGAAAAGTTGATTTTTCTTTTCTAAAAACTGTATATTGAAGAGGAATATTCCTACATACGTAAAGGAGGGCTATAAAATGAAACTGATGGAACAGCAAATGCATGAACTAGGTGGTTTACGTGTACATATGATTCCGACAGATAAATATAAAACAAATACATTTGTATTTCGCCTTAAAGCACCTTTAAATGAAGAAACGGTGACAGAGCGTGCTTTATTACCATATGTATTGCAAAGTGCAACAGAAAAACTGCCATCTGTAATTCGTCTTCGCCAATATTTAGAGGAGTTGTACGGTTCTTCTCTGGCGGTAGATGTAAGTAAAAAAGGGGAAGATCATATCATCTCTATTTATGTGGATATTGCCAACGAAACATATTTACAAGATGCACCGCCGTTGTTTGAAAAAGCACTGTCTATGCTGTCTGATATTGTATTACACCCAGCAACTGAAGGGAGCGGTTTTTTATCATCAATTGTAGAAAGTGAAAAAAGAGCGCTCGTGCAACGAATTGAAGCTACATATGATGATAAAATGCGCTATGCGAATGAACGATTAATAGAAGAAATGTGTAAAGTAGAACCATATCGTTTAAGTGCAAATGGTCAAAAAGAGCGCGTTGCCTCTATTACAAATGAAACTTTATACCGCTATTATCAAAAGGTGTTAGCGGAAGATGAAATGGATCTATATATCATTGGTGACATAGATGAAGATGCGGTTGACTTAGTAGGTAAATACTTTTCAATCGCGCCTCGTACAGCAAAAGACAAAAATGTCATTCTTCATAAGCGAAATAATGAAGAACAAGAAATTGTTGAAAAACAAGAATTAAAGCAAAGTAAATTAAATATCGGATATCGCACATATATTACGTACCGTGATGAGGATTATTTTGCGCTACAGCTGTTTAACGGGTTATTTGGTGGATTCTCACATTCGAAATTATTTGTGAATGTACGTGAAAAAAACAGTTTAGCCTATTATGCAGCGTCGCGTTTTGAAAGTCATAAAGGTCTTCTCTTTGTTATGTCGGGAATTGAAGCGAAAAATTATGAAAAAGCAGTCGAGATTATTAAAGAGCAAATGAAAGCAATGCAAAACGGTGACTTTTCTGAAGAAGAAATTCATCAAACAAAGAGTGTAATTCAAAACCAAATTTTAGAGGCAATTGATACACCGCGTGGTTTCGTAGAAATGCTTTATCATGGCGTCATTGCAGAACGTACCCGTCCAGTAGAGGAATGGTTAACTGGAATTGAACGTGTTACAAAAGAGAAAATTGTAAAGGTTGCCAATAATATTGAGCTAGATACGATTTACTTTTTACACGGAACGGAGGGAGAATAGATGGAGAAAATTTCTTATGAACAATTAAAAGAAACACTTTATTATGAAAAGCTTCCAAATGGTTTAGATGTATATATATTGCCGAAGCAAGGGTTTAATAAAACTTTTGCGACGTTTACAACAAAATATGGTTCCATTGATAACACGTTTGTTCCACTTGGAAAAGAAGAAATGGTTCGAGTGCCAGATGGGATTGCTCATTTTCTTGAGCACAAATTGTTTGAAAAAGAAGATCATGATGCGTTTCAGTTGTTTAGTAAACAAGGCGCTTCTGCGAATGCGTTTACATCATTTACGAGAACAGCGTACTTGTTTTCATGTACATCAAATGTAGAACAAAATTTAAATACATTATTAAATTTTGTTCAGGAACCTTATTTCTCTGAAAAAACAGTTGAAAAGGAAAAGGGAATTATTGGTCAAGAGATTCAAATGTATCAAGATAACCCGGATTGGCGTTTGTATTTTGGCTTAATCGATAGTTTATTTGTCAAACACCCAATTAAAATTGATATTGCAGGAACAATTGAGTCCATTAGTAAAATTACAAAAGACTTATTGTATGAGTGCTACGAGACATTTTATCATCCTAGCAATATGTTGTTATTTGTTGTAGGAGCAATTGACCCAGAAAAAACAATGACCTTAGTACGTGAAAAACAGGCGAAAAAAGATTATAAAAATCAACCAGAAATCGTACGTTCGTTTGAAGATGAACCAGAATCAGTAAATGAAAAGAAAAAAATTATTTCTATGCCTGTTCAAACACCGAAATGTTTAATAGGCATAAAGGCGACTGGTCTTAAAGAAAAAGGGCAAGAGCTTTTAAAACAAGAGATCGCGCTTACATTACTTTTAGATTATTTATTTGGGAAAGGATCAGTTCATTATGAGTCTTTATATAATGAAGGACTTATTGATGACTCATTCTCTTATGATTATACAGAAGAAGGTAACTTTGGTTTTGCGATGGTTGGTGGTGATACGAAGCAACCTGATGAGCTAGCTGAACGTTTAAAAGGTGTTTTACTACAGACTAATTATAATGAATTAGATGAGAATGCGTTAGAGCGTGTAAAGAAAAAGAAAATTGGCGGCTTTTTACGATCGCTTAACTCACCTGAATATATTGCAAATCAATTCACAAGGTATGCGTTTAATGAATCTAGTTTGTTTGATGCTCTGTCCGTTTTAGAGGGATTAACTGTTCAAGATTTACAAGAAGCAGCCAAAGTATTTTTATCTGAAGAAAGAATGAGTATTTGCCAAGTCTTGCCGAAGAAATAAAATGAAACATGAATAAGTGGGGCTTAAGCCTTACGATTTAGAACTTTACGGACAGTTTATCCCCCACCTAACCTTTTGGCTATTGCTGAATTGTAAGGTGGGGGGTATTATTTGTTTGTGAATACATGATAAGATTAGTGTTTTGAAAGAGTTTCTCTGTAGAGGAAAGATAAGAGAGGATACATATGACAAAGTTTGCATTAGTGACTGGAGGAAGCGGAGGAATTGGCTCTGCAATTTCGAAACAATTAGTTGAAGATGGTTATACGGTGTATGTCCATTACAACAAAAGTGAAGAGAAAATAAAAAAATTAGAACAGCAACTTGGTGCAATTATTCCAGTTCAAGCGAATTTAGCAGTGGTAGATGGCGTGCAAAAGCTCTGGGCGCAAATTCATTATCCGATTGATGTTATTGTGTATGCAGCTGGAAAAAGTATATTTGGTTTGGCGACAGATGTGACAAATGAGCAATTGAATGAGATGGTGGAATTGCAGGTGAAGAGTGTTTATAACCTTCTTTCACTTGCGCTTCCATCGATGATCCGCCTGCGAAGTGGAAATATCGTTGTTATTTCATCTATATGGGGACAAGTAGGAGCGTCTTGTGAGGTGCTGTATTCTATGGTAAAAGGTGCACAAAACTCTTATGTAAAGGCGCTCGCAAAAGAGGTTGCGCTAAGTGGTATACGTGTAAATGCAGTGGCACCAGGAGCCATAGAGACGGAAATGTTAAGTGTGTTTTCAAAAGAGGACAAGAAAGAGATCGCAGAAGAGATTCCAGCTGGAAGGATTGGATTTCCAGAGGAAATCGCCAAAACTGTTTCTTTCCTTGTATCACCAGGGGCTTCCTATATAACAGGGCAAATTATTGGAGTAAACGGTGGCTGGCATTGTTAAAATAAAAATATGTACATAAAAAGTGAGAAATTGTACAAATTAAGTATGATTCTATTACTTAATAGTGAGGTGCTTAAACATGTCAGTATTAGAGAATTTTGACCAGTGGAAAAGCTTTTTAGGAGAACGTTTAGAACAAGCGCAAGGAAAAGGGCTTGATGGTGGTGCAGTTTCAGATATGGCATTCCGTGTAGGTGATTATTTGGCAAATGAAGTAGAGGCGCGAAATGATCAAGAAAAATTATTAGCTGAGCTTTGGAAAGTGGCTGATGAACAAGAACAACACATGATTGCTAACTTAATGGTAAAGTTTGTACAACATAAGTAAAAAAGAGAGGAGAAAATCCTCTCTTTTTTTTAGGTATTGAAAATACCGTGATTCATTATACATTTATCTTCCCTATTAACGTAAAATCATATAATATAGTACGTAGGTGTAAAGTAAGCAGGGGGAGTGACATTTGATGATTGAATGGTATTTTGAATATGAAATACATAAAAACCGACCTGGCTTGCTTGGTGACGTTTCTTCGTTAATCGGTATGCTTGGTATTAATATTGTCACAATTAATGGTGTAGACAACGCTCGGCGCGGGCTGTTGCTTATGTGTGATAGCCAAGAGCAAATCTCTAGACTTGAATCAATTTTGAATACGATGGATAATATAACTGTAACGAAATATCGTCCGCCAAAGCTCAGAGATAGGTTGGCAGTTAGGCACGGTAGGTACATACAGCGAGACGCAGATGATAAGAAAACATTTCGTTTTGTTCGTGATGAATTGGGTTTACTCGTTGATTTTATGGCGGAACTAATGAAAAAAGAAGGGCATAAACTCATCGGAATAAGAGGAATGCCTCGCGTTGGAAAAACGGAATCTATCGTTGCTGCAAGTGTTTGTGCAAATAAGCGTTGGCTATTTGTTTCGTCTACTCTTATTAAACAAACTGTACGCAGTCAACTGATTGAAGATGAGTATAGTGACGATAATATTTTTATATTAGATGGCATTGTTTCAACAAAGCGTGCGAATGAAAGGCATTGGCAACTCGTTCGTGAAATTATGAGGTTACCCGCAACTAAAGTTGTCGAACATCCAGATGTATTTGTGAGTCAATCAGAATATACACTTGATGATTTTGATTATATTATTGAATTGCGTAACGATTATGATGAAGAAATTCAATATAATTTAGTAGATGAAATTGAGCAAGGAGCGCAAAATAATTTCTCTATGTTTGACTTTTAAAGAAATATTGAGGTGTTAGTAGTGACGGAATTAGGACAAAAGCTGAAGGAAGCAAGAGAAGCGAAAGGCTTATCTATTGATCAGCTACATGAGGTAACGAAAATTCAAAAACGGTATTTAGTAACAATTGAAGAGGGCGATTATAGTATATTGCCTGGTGCATTTTATGCACGTGCATTTATTAAACAATATGCGGACGCGGTTGGTCTGAACGGAGAAGAGTTGATTGTAGAGTATCAAAGCGTAGTACCACAATCTGAATCTCATGATGTACCGCAAATATCAAAAGGTCAAAAAACACAAGAAACTATGCAAAAAGCAGCATCGCTTCCAATAGCAGATCATATGTCTAAAATATTGATTGCATTATTGGTAATTGCAGTAGGGGTAGCTGTGTGGTTTGTTTTCCAATGGTTAATTGGAAAAGATGAAGGACAAGTAAAACAAACGAAAAGTGAGCAAATAGAAGTACAGAAGGCGAAAAATTCTCCGCTTGATGAAAAGAAAGAAGAAGTAAAAGCAGAAGAACCTAAAAAAGAAGAACCTAAAAAAGAAGAGCCACCAGCACAACAGCCACCTGCTGGACAAGAAGAAGTGAAGCTTGTTGGAACAAGTGGTAAGGTATCTACTTTGGAAATTCATAATAATAAAGCACTGGAGTTAGAAATTACAGCGAAGGGTGCAAGTTATGTAGACATTAAAAATGAAGGTGGAAATGTCGTTTTTAATGGTACACTTCAAGAAGGTCAAACAGAAAAACATGATTTAACAACAGCAAAAGAAGTACTTCTCAACATTGGAAGTGCACCGAATGTTGAAATTAAACTGAATGGCCAAGTTGTTGCTTTCCCACTAGATCCAGAAAAGGAATATCACCAAAGATTAGTGATTAAAAATCTAGGGATAGGACAACCTGCACAATAACAGTCATCGCTTCGATGACTTTTTTCCAATGAACAAATGTTTTTGACATGATGGAGGAATAGCTGTGAATTTACCAAATAAAATTACAATATCTCGAATCTGCTTAATTCCAATTTTTTTAGTAATTATGTTAGCTCCTTTTAACTGGGGAACATATACAGTTGGAAATGTAGATTTACCAATTCAACATTTAGTAGGAGCGATAGTTTTCATTGTTGCTTCAGCTACAGATTGGATTGATGGACATTATGCAAGAAAGTATAATCTCGTGACGAATCTAGGTAAGTTTCTTGATCCATTAGCTGATAAGTTACTTGTTTCAGCAGCGCTTATTACATTAGTAGAAATGCAATATGTTCCATCTTGGATCGTTATTGTAATCATTAGCCGTGAGTTTGCTGTAACAGGATTACGTCTTATATTGGCTGGAACTGGTGAGGTTGTTGCGGCGAATATGTTAGGGAAAATTAAAACATGGACACAAATTATTGCGATTTCAGCATATTTATTACATGATGTACCGTTAAATTTAATCCATATTCCGGTTGCGGATATTTTCATATGGATTGCACTTATCTTTACGGTTATTTCTGGTTGGGACTATTTCTGGAAAAATAGAGCTGCTTTTGTAAATTCAAAATAACAGCTTATGGGGGAATCGGAATGAATGCCGAAATTATTGCGGTTGGAACAGAATTGTTACTCGGGCAAATTACAAATACAAATGCGAAGTTTTTATCTGAAAAGTTAGCTTCCATCGGAATTAATGTGTATTATCATACGGTTGTAGGTGATAATAATCATCGTTTACAAGAAGCAATTCAAATTGCTGAGAAGCGTGCAGATATACTTATTTTTACTGGTGGATTAGGACCGACAAAAGATGATTTAACGAAAGAAACAATTGCTTCAACCTTACAAGAAGAACTTGTTTATGATGAAGAGGCTTTAACGTCAATTGGCGAGTATTTTAAACGTACAGGACGCGAATTCACAGAAAATAATAAGAAACAAGCACTTGTTTTGAAGGGATCGACTGTATTTGCAAATGATCATGGTATGGCACCGGGTATGGGGCTAGCTAAGAACCAGAAGGTTTATATTTTATTACCGGGCCCGCCAAAAGAAATGAAACCGATGTATACAAGCTACGTAGAGCCGTTTTTACGTAACCTTACAACTGAAGAGCATATATATTCCCGTGTTCTTCGTTTTTTCGGCATTGGAGAATCCCAACTGGAAGTGAAAGTTCAAGACTTAATTGATGGTCAAACGAATCCAACAATTGCTCCGCTAGCTTCAGATGGAGAAGTAACGCTTCGTTTGACCGCTAAACACCATGATGTAAAGCATGCGGAAGTGTTAATTCAACATATAGAAGATTTGATTTTAGAACGAGTAGGGGAGTTTTTCTACGGATATAATCAAGATTTTCTTCATAATAAAGCGATTGATTTATTGAAGAAAAAAGCTTTAACTTTAGCGTGTGCAGAAAGTTTAACAGGCGGTCTGTTTGGAAATCAAGTAACAGAAAATGCCGGCGTATCTTCTGTTTTTAAAGGCGGCGTGATTTGCTATCATAACGATGTGAAACAACATGTTTTACAAGTGCCTGAAGAAACCTTACAAACAGTCGGTGCTGTTAGCGAACAATGTGCTCGTTATCTTGCTGAAAATGTAAAGACACTATTGAAGGCAGATATTGGGATTAGCTTTACTGGAGTGGCAGGACCGGGTGCTTCGGAAAATAAAGAGCCTGGTACTGTTTTTGTAGGTTTAGCGATAAAGAATGAACCAACGTTTGTTTTTCCTCTTAAATTAAGTGGAAGTCGTCAGCAAATTCGGGAACGCTCTGTGAAATATGGATTTTATCATTTATACAAAAAACTAGAAGAGATGTGAGTTTCTTCTAGTTTTTTTGTGATGAAAAATGAAACTTTTTCCATGGAAAACAAAAAAACGAATAAACGTTCGATTTTTGTTGGCAAATTGATATGAAAATAGGTATAATAAGATTAGCAATTCAGTTAAGGAGGAATTTTGAATGAGTGATCGTCAAGCGGCATTAGATATGGCGTTAAAACAAATAGAGAAGCAATTTGGTAAAGGCTCCATTATGAAATTAGGAGAACAGGCAGAACGTAGAATTTCTACAATTCCAAGTGGTTCATTAGCACTTGATGTAGCTTTAGGTGTTGGTGGTTACCCGCGCGGACGTGTTATCGAAATCTATGGACCTGAAAGCTCAGGTAAAACAACGGTTTCCTTACATGCGATTGCAGAAGTGCAACGTCAAGGTGGACAAGCAGCATTTATTGATGCAGAACATGCGATGGATCCTGTATATGCACAAAAATTGGGTGTTAATATTGATGAGTTACTATTATCACAGCCTGATACAGGAGAACAAGGTCTAGAAATTGCAGAAGCTTTAGTACGAAGCGGTGCAATTGATATTATCGTAATTGACTCTGTAGCGGCTCTTGTACCAAAAGCGGAAATCGAAGGAGAAATGGGTGACTCTCACGTCGGTTTACAAGCACGTCTAATGTCACAAGCACTTCGTAAGCTTTCCGGTGCGATTAACAAATCAAAAACAATTGCAATCTTTATTAACCAAATTCGTGAAAAAGTTGGGGTTATGTTCGGGAACCCAGAAACAACTCCAGGTGGTCGTGCGTTGAAATTCTATTCAACAGTTCGTCTTGAAGTGCGTCGCGCTGAGCAATTAAAGCAAGGTAATGATATTGTTGGTAACAAAACAAAAATAAAAGTAGTGAAAAATAAAGTAGCACCTCCTTTCCGTGTTGCTGAAGTTGATATTATGTACGGAGAAGGGATTTCAAGAGAAGGCGAAATTTTAGATATGGCTTCTGAACTTGATATCGTTCAAAAAAGTGGTGCTTGGTATTCTTATAATGAAGAACGTTTAGGACAAGGGCGCGAAAATGCAAAACAATTCTTAAAAGAAAATCCAGAATTAAGAGATGAAATTGCATTCTTTATTCGTGAACATCATGGTATTGGTGAAGATTCTGGAAACTTAGAAGAAGGTGCTATTCTAGATTAACAAAAGACACGATTTCGTGTCTTTTATTTTTTATTTCACAATAATATGTAGCAAGGTCTTTCATTCAGGCGTTCTCCCTTGTTAAAACTGATTAGGTAAGGGGTGCCATCTTTGGTGAATATAAACTTTTTTCGTTAAAAGGAGATTTATATGACAAAGGTAAAGAAAGTAAAAGTAGACAACGCTTGACAATGAAAATTGCGATAGATACAATGAGAATGTATATTTTTTCTTATATACGATACACTCTTCTCTAGAAGAGAAGTAACATTCGGAGTAGGTTCTATACCTTTTCGAAATAATAATATGACATTTTAATTGTGAAATGAAGAAAGTCCCTTAAAAAGCGGGGCGACGGTCTTTGCTGTACGTTGCAAATTAATGTACATGCCGACAGTCTTTTTTCATTCATGGCAAGGGGAGGTGAAATCATGAGTAGTAGTACATTAATTTGGATACTCATCTCCATTTTGCTTGCAACAGTCGGTGCAGTTGTTGGCTTTTTTGTTCGAAAGTCTATTGCAGAAGCGAAGATTAATGGTGCAGCAAACGAAGCGAGACGCATTTTAGAAGATGCAAATCGTGAAGCAGAGGCACTTAAGAAGGAAGCGCTTTTAGAAGCAAAGGATGAAATTCATACACTTCGTACAGAAGCTGAATTAGAAATTCGTGATCGTAGAAGCGAATTACAAAAACAAGAAAATCGTTTAATGCAAAAAGAAGAGAACCTTGATCGTAAAGACGAGACGCTCGATAAACGTGAGCAGATGTTAGAAAAGAAAGAGGAATCTCTTGTAGCGAGACAACAACAGATTGAAGAGTTGGAAAGCAAAGTGGGAGAGTTAGTTCAAAAGCAACAAACGGAATTAGAGCGCATTTCCAATCTGACACGCGAACAAGCGAAAGCAATCATTTTAGGGAAAGTGGAAAGTGAAATTTCTCATGAAATTGCCGTTATGGTAAAAGAAAGTGAAGTTCGTGCGAAAGAAGAGGCGGATAAGAAAGCAAAAGAGATTTTATCTCTTGCAATGCAAAGATGTGCAGCTGATCATGTTGCTGAAACAACCGTTTCGGTTGTAAATCTTCCAAATGACGAAATGAAGGGACGTATTATCGGGCGTGAAGGTCGTAATATTCGTACGTTAGAAACGTTAACAGGTATTGACCTTATTATTGATGATACGCCAGAAGCGGTAATCCTATCAGGGTTCGATCCAATTCGTCGTGAAACAGCTCGTATCGCTCTTGATAAGCTCGTACAGGATGGACGTATTCACCCAGCACGTATTGAGGAAATGGTCGAAAAATCGAGACGTGAAGTGGATGAGTATATTCGCGAAGTTGGGGAACAAACAACATTTGAAGTAGGTGTCCACGGATTACATCCAGATTTAATTAAAATCTTAGGTCGTTTGAAATACCGTACAAGTTATGGACAAAATGTGTTGAAACACTCTATGGAAGTAGCGTACTTAACAGGACTTATGGCAGCGGAGCTTGGCGAGGATGAAAAACTAGCAAGACGTGCAGGTCTATTGCATGATATCGGAAAAGCAATTGACCATGAAGTAGAAGGTAGTCACGTTGAAATTGGTGTTGAACTCGCAACGAAATATAAAGAGCATCCGGTTGTTATTAATAGTATCGCATCTCACCATGGTGATACAGAACCAACTTCCATCATTGCAGTTTTAGTTGCAGCAGCGGATGCGTTATCAGCTGCAAGACCAGGAGCTCGTAGTGAAACGCTTGAAAACTATATTCGTCGTCTTGAAAAGTTAGAAGAGATTTCAGAATCCTATGAAGGAGTAGAAAAATCTTTTGCAATTCAAGCAGGACGTGAAGTTCGCATCTTGGTAAAACCGGATACAATCGATGATTTAGAAGCTCATCGTTTAGCGCGTGATATTCGAAAACGTATTGAAAATGAACTGGATTATCCAGGACATATTAAAGTAACAGTTATTCGTGAAACACGTGCAGTGGAATACGCAAAATAAAGTGGTGAAACACCACTTTATTTTTTTGTGTTGGGATTGGGCAATATAAAATAAATCGTTTGCAAATCACTTTATTCGATTTCCATTCTAGTTGGCTAGAATGGAAGAAGAGTTTTAATGAGCAGTTTGTTTTTCTTATTAGTGAGTAATAAAATAAGTAGTACATAGAAAGGGTAAGACATATGAGAATTTTATTTGTTGGAGATGTAGTAGGATCCCCTGGAAGAGGTATGATTCAACAATACGTACCGGCGTTAAAGAAAAAATATACGCCTACTGTAACAATTATTAATGGAGAAAATGCTGCAGGTGGCCGTGGTATTACAGAGAAAATTTACCGAAACTTTTTAGAGTGTGGTGCACAAGCAGTTACGCTTGGGAATCATGCTTGGGATAACCGTGAAGTGTTTGAGTTTATTGATGATGCAAAATATCTTGCAAGACCAGCCAATTTCCCAGAGGGAACACCGGGAAAAGGACTTATTTTTGTAAATTGTAACGGTACCGAAGTAGCGGTAATTAATTTACAAGGACGTACGTTTCTTCCGCCAATTGATTGCCCGTTCCGAAAAGTAGATGAATTAATTAACATTGCGAAAAAACGTACAAATATTATCTTTATTGATTTTCATGCTGAGACAACAAGTGAAAAACAGGCGCTTGGTTGGTACGTAGATGGACGTGCTACGGCAGTCGTAGGGACACATACGCATGTTCCAACAGCAGATAATCGTATTTTGCCAAGCGGAACAGCTTATATTACAGATGTTGGAATGACTGGTCCGTATGATGGGATTTTAGGTATGGATCGTGAAGCTGTACTGAAGAAATTTTTAACGAATTTACCTGTACGTTTTGAAGTAACAAATGGAAGAACGCAACTAAGTGCAGTATTAATTGATGTGGATCCAAATACAGGAAAAGCGAAAAAAATTGAGCGTATTTTAATCAATGATGATCAGCCATTTTTCGAATAAGATTATTTAGAAGTTAGAAAAAACATTATATTTTAATTTTTTAGAAAAATTACAGAAATTTAGCAGGAATACATGTCTCCCCTCGTGAATATAAGTTAAAGTGAAATCAATCGCTAATACTTTTTAAAGAAACGAGGAGGAAACGAGGAATGGAAATATTAAAAGTTAAAGCAACTTCGGTCCCTAACTCTGTAGCCGGTGCACTTGCTGGAGTTATTCGCGAACGCGGAACAGCAGAAATCCAAGCTATTGGCGCAGGTGCATTAAATCAAGCTGTGAAGGCAGTAGCAATTGCAAGAGGGTTTGTAGCGCCTAGTGGTTTGGATTTGATTTGTATCCCAGCTTTTACAGACATTATGATTGATGGTGAAGAACGTACAGCAATAAAATTAATTGTAGAACCTCGTTAAGTTTGAACAACCTGTTTGCTTTTATGCAAACAGGTTGTTTTTATGGGGAAGGGGAAATGAAAGTGAAAGTATTTGATGCGCACTGTGATGTACTATGGCAACTATGGAGTGCAAAAGGAAAGAAGAATTTTCAAAATGATCCGTCTTTACATATTACATTTGAACAATTGGAGCAAAGAAAAGGAAGCGTACAATGCTTTGCGATATATGTACCTGAAATCGTACCATATGAACAACGTTTTGAAGCTACGTTAGCTATGATAGATATATTTTATAAGCAGGTTTTATCGTTACCAAACATGAAATTGATTCAGACAAAAAAAGATATAACGCAGTTAGAATCAAATGAAATTGGCGCGATTTTAACATTAGAAGGCGGCGAAGCAATTGGAAAAGAAATGATGAAATTGCGCACGCTCTATCGTTTAGGAGTCCGATCTATGGGACTCACGTGGAATCATGCGAATTTATTAGCTGATGGAGCACTGGAAACAAGAGGAGCGGGACTTACTGCGTTTGGTAAGAAGGTTGTAGAAGAGCTGAATTCGTTTCGTTTATGGACAGATGTGTCTCACTTAAATGAAAAAGGTTTTTGGGATGTGATGGAAATTGCTCAATATCCAATTGCATCACATTCAAATTGTTATGGGCTTTGTCAGCACCCGCGTAATCTGAAAGATGAACAAGTACAAGCACTTATTCAAAAAGATGGTGTAATTGGTGTAACGTTCGTTCCAGAGTTTTTAACCAACCATGGGCCTGCTTATATGGATGACATATTACGGCATGTGGAGCGCATTTGTTCGCTCGGAGGAGAGTGCAATATAGGATTTGGTTCGGATTTTGATGGTATCACAGAAATGGTTGTCGGTGTGGAAGCGTATCGGCGTTATGAATATGTAATCAATGAACTGAGTAAGCGATACAGTGAAACAAATGTTCAAAGCTTTTTATATGATAATTTCATTAATCATATTTCTTTCTAGTTTCTTATTTTTTATTGTTTTTTTATTTGAAAATAAAAAGTTAGAAAAATTAAAAAATTCTAATGAAATTCAGACCAAATTATTGCATTTTTTTCATTGTAAGGCTAGAATTGTAGACGAATTAAGATTATGCAAAACATTCAGGGAAGTCTGAAGAGGTATAATTTGTGTCCATTGTAGTTTCTTTGCATAAAAAGTGCTACACTATTACTGTAAAAAAATACACTACAATGAATGCAGCCAAAAGGGGTGTAGGAGATGATTAGTCAACTTTCATGGAAAGTTGGAGGACAACAAGGTGAAGGAATTGAAAGTACAGGAGAAATCTTCTGTATTGCATTAAACCGCTTAGGGTATTACCTATACGGTTACCGCCACTTTTCATCACGAATTAAGGGTGGTCATACAAATAATAAAATTCGCGTAAGTACAACTGAAGTACGCGCAATATCAGATGATTTAGATATTTTAATTGCTTTTGATCAAGAAACAATTGATTTTAACTTCCACGAACTACGACCAGGTGGAATTGTTGTTGCAGATGCAAAATTTAATCCAACTATACCAGAAAGTTCAGATGTAAATCTATATGCAATACCGTTTACAGATATTGCCTCTGAATTAGGGACATCATTAATGAAAAACATGGTTGCCGTTGGGGCATCTAGTGCAGTATTAGGGTTAGATGAAACTGTATATTTAGAAGTTGTTGAAGAAATTTTCGGTCGCAAGGGAGAGCAAGTCGTTAAAAAGAATATGGAAGCAATCAAACGCGGCTCTCAATATATGAAAGAATTACTTGGTGAGAAAGTGAATATGATGCAGCTTGAAAAAGCTGATGGTCAAAAACGTATGTTTATGATCGGTAACGATGCAATTGCATTTGGCGCAGTAGCTGGTGGAGCGCGCTTTATGTCAGCATATCCAATTACACCTGCCTCTGAAATTATGGAATACTTAATTAAAAAATTGCCAAAAGTAGGCGGAACAGTCATCCAAACAGAGGATGAGATTGCTGCTTGTACAATGGCAATTGGTGCGAACTATGCGGGTGTACGTACCCTAACAGCATCAGCAGGACCTGGTTTATCTTTAATGATGGAATCAATTGGTTTAGCTGGTATTACAGAAACACCACTTGTAATCGTTGATACACAGCGTGGAGGTCCAAGTACTGGTTTACCAACAAAGCAAGAGCAATCTGATTTAATGGCGATGATTTACGGGACACACGGTGAAATTCCAAAAATCGTAATGGCGCCAAGTACTGTTGAAGAAGCGTTCTATGATATCGTAGAAGCATTTAACCTAGCGGAAGAATATCAAGTTCCTGTTATTTTCTTAACAGATTTACAGCTTTCTTTAGGAAAGCAAACAGTAGAACCATTGAAGTTAGACAGAGTAGAAATTCGCCGCGGTAAGCTTGATTTACAGGCAGAGTTACCAGATCGTGAAAATAAAGCTTACTTTAAACGTTATGAAGTGACAGAAGATGGTGTTTCACCACGTGTTTTACCTGGTATGAAAAATGGTGTTCACCATGTGACAGGTGTAGAACATGATGAAACTGGTAAACCATCTGAATCAGCACTGAATCGTAAAGCACAAATGGACAAACGTTTCCGTAAAATGGAGAATTTAAAGTTTAATACCCCTGTTTACAAAAATGCTAAGTATGATGAAGCTGATGTATTGTTAGTTGGCTTTAACTCTACTCGTGGTGCAATTGAAGAAGCAATGGAGCGTTTAGAGCAAGAAGGATTAAAAGTAAATCATGCTCATGTTCGTTTAATTCATCCGTTCCCAACTGATGAAATTCTTCCACTTGTAAAGGATGCAAAACGCGTTGTTGTAGTAGAAAACAATGCAACTGGTCAGCTTGCTAACATTATGAAAATGAATCTTGGCATTGGTGAGAAAATTTCTAGTCTGTTAAAATATGACGGGAATCCATTCCTCCCAAAAGAAATTTACAACGAATGCAAAAAAGGGGTTGTATTAAATGGCAACATTTAAGGACTTTCGGAACAGTGTAAAACCAAACTGGTGTCCAGGTTGCGGAGACTTCTCGGTGCAAGCTGCAATTCAACGTGCAGCAGCTAACGTTGGTTTAAACCCAGATGAATTAGCTGTTATTTCTGGAATTGGCTGTTCAGGTCGTATTTCAGGTTATATTAATTCGTATGGTGTTCATAGTATTCATGGGCGTGCACTTCCAATTGCACAAGGTGTGAAAATGGCAAACCGTGATTTAACAGTTATCGCATCTGGTGGTGACGGAGATGGCTTTGCAATCGGTATGGGACATACAATTCATTCGATTCGTCGTAACATTGACATTACGTACATCGTTATGGATAACCAAATTTACGGTTTAACAAAAGGTCAAACTTCACCACGTAGCGAAGCGGGATTTAAAACGAAAAGTACACCGCAAGGTTCAATTGAACCAGCGTTATCTGTAATGGAAATGGCGTTAACAGCTGGTGCAACTTTTGTGGCACAAAGCTTCTCTAGTGACTTAAAAGAATTAACGCAGCTTATCGAAGCTGGTATTCAGCATAAAGGATTCTCTTTAATTAATGTATTTAGCCCATGTGTAACTTATAATAAAGTAAATACGTATGACTGGTTTAAAGAGAATTTAACAAAATTAAGCACAGTTGAAGGATACGATCCATCTAATCGTATGATTGCTATGCAAACATTAATGGAAAACAAAGGTTTAGTAACAGGCTTAATTTATCAAAATACAGAGCAGCCTTCTTACCAAGAACTTGTAAAGGGATATAGTGAAAAGCCTTTAGTGCAAGCTGATTTACAAATGGATCAAAAAATGTTTGATGAACTCGTTGCTGAATTTATGTAATCATAATAAAAAAGCTGCTTAATGGCAGCTTTTTTATTTACATGGTGAGTAAACAAAATGAGTTAACTTTTTAATACATTTTGTTTACTCGGAAAATTCAGAATGATAAAATGATAGTGTATCGTCTTGCCAGAAAAAATTGGTTTGTGCGCTGTAGTACGTGGGTATGATACTGTCTCTTTGTTGTTAAATTTAGCTAAACACTTTATACTATGATAGTGTGTATAGGAATAAAATAACATGCTATTTAAAAGGACAAGGTTAAAACAACAAAAAAGGGAATGTCTATTGGTGTCGGGAAGACTCCATTCTTACGGATGGTTAGATCGATTACTCGAGTTTCAAAGGGGCAAGTTATCTCTCAAACTATCCTAATCTTTAAGATGGGTCTGATTGTCATTAGAATGGACTACAGAGTGTGTATAGTTAAGGTTGAAAGGAGATTACCCATGAACGAGCAACAACGATTAGCAAGTCAACAAGCCAATTCTTCTATGAAAAAAGGAGAAAAAGATTACAGTAAATACTTTGAAAGTGTATATCAGCCGCCTTCTTTAAAAGATGCGAAAAAACGCGGAAAAGAAGAAGTTAAAATTGAACGTGATTTTGGTTTGCCAGAAGAGTTTCGTAACTTTGGTGCCGGAAGAAAGTTTTATATCCGTACTTATGGATGTCAAATGAATGAACATGATACAGAAGTAATGGCTGGTATTTTTACAACACTTGGATATGAACCAACATTTTCGACAGAAGATGCAGATGTGATTCTATTAAATACTTGTGCCATTCGTGAAAACGCTGAGAATAAAGTATTTGGTGAACTTGGTCATTTAAAACCATTAAAACAAAGAAACCCAGATCTTTTAATTGGTGTGTGTGGTTGTATGTCTCAAGAAGAATCTGTTGTAAATAAAATTATGCAAAAAAACCAGCATGTAGATATGGTATTTGGTACACATAATATTCATCGTTTGCCGTACATTTTAAAAGATGCGATGTTCTCAAAAGCGACAGTTGTTGAAGTATGGTCTAAAGAAGGGGATGTAATTGAAAACCTTCCGAAAGTACGTCGTGGTGATATTAAAGCATGGGTAAATATTATGTATGGATGCGACAAATTCTGTACATATTGCATAGTACCATATACACGTGGTAAAGAACGTAGTCGCCGCCCAGAAGATATTATTAATGAAATTCGTCATTTAGCGGCAAATGGATATAAAGAAATTACGTTGCTTGGTCAGAACGTAAACGCATACGGTAAAGACTTTGAAGATTTAGAATATGGTCTTGGTGATTTAATGGATGAACTTCGTAAGATTGATATAGCACGTGTTCGCTTTACGACAAGTCACCCACGTGATTTCGATGATCACTTAATTGAAGTACTTGGAAAAGGCGGTAATTTAGTTGAACATATCCACTTACCGGTGCAATCTGGAAGTACAGATATGTTGAAAATTATGGCACGTAAATATTCACGGGAACACTATTTAGAACTTGTACGTAAAATTAAAGAAGCGATTCCGAATGCAGTATTAACAACTGATATTATCGTTGGTTTCCCAAATGAAACAGACGAGCAGTTTGAAGAAACGATGTCGTTATATCGCGAAGTAGGGTTTGATAGTGCATTTACATTTATTTATTCTCCACGTGAAGGTACACCTGCTGCAAAAATGAAGGATAATGTACCGATGGAAGTGAAAAAAGAGCGTTTACAACGTTTAAATGCATTGGTTAATGAATATTCTATGGAAAAGAATAAACGATATAAAGGCCAAATCGTTGAAGTACTAGTTGATGGAGAAAGTAAGAATAATCCCGACGTGCTTGCAGGCTATACGCGTACCAATAAACTTGTAAACTTCGTAGCTCCAAAATATGCAATCGGTCAGCTTGTAAAAGTAAAAGTAACGGAAGCAAAAACTTGGTCTCTAAACGGGGAATTGGTTGAGGAGCCACTCGAGGTGAAATAATAGATGAAAGTTTATACAAAAGATGAAATTGTTGAGCAAGCGAAAGAATTAGCGAAAATGATTTCTGAAACAGAAGAAGTGGATTTCTTTAAACGTGCGGAAGCGCAAATTCATAAAAATGAAAATGTAAAACGTGCAATTGATGAAATTAAAGCGCTGCAAAAACAAGCCGTAAACTTACAGCATTATGGAAAATGGGAAGCATTGAAAAAAGTAGAAGCGGAAATAGATGCTCTGCAAGATAAACTTGATAGCATTCCGGTTGTACAGGAATTTAAATCTTCACAAACATATGTAAATGATTTACTGCAGCTTGTAGCAAGTACCATTTCTAATAACGTAACGGATGAAATTTTAATTTCAACTGGTGGCAATGTGTTAAAAGGTGAAACGGGTGCTGAAGTAGAGAGTAAAAAAGGGAATTGTGATTGTTAAGGGAGATGTCTTATGGACATCTCTTTTTTGTTTTTATTTTGCTCTATAGTCTTTTGTCAAAAAAAGAATGACACATTCCGCTATTGTCACGCATATGATTAAGTGAATATTGATTGAGGAGGGTTCCGAATGTCCGAATTTAGAGAGATTATTACAAAGGCAGTAGTGGGCAAAGGACGTAAGTATACAAAGTCAACGCATACATGTGAATCAAATCATGAGCCGACAAGTATTCTCGGATGTTGGGTAATTAATCACACATATGAAGCAAGAAAGAATGGGAAGGCTGTAGAAATTGAAGGATACTACGATGTGAATACGTGGTACTCATTTGATGAAAACACAAAAACAGAAGTTGTAACAGAACGTGTTAGTTACACGGATGAAATCAATATTGGATATCGTGACAAAAATTTTTCAGGTGAAGATTTAGAAATTATTGCCCGCGTTATTCAACATCCAAATTGTTTAGAAGCAATTGTTTCACCAAATGATAACAAAATTGTTGTAACGGTAGAGCGTGAATTTGTAACAGAAGTTGTCGGTGAAACAAAAATTTGTGTAAATGTAAATCCAGATGGATGTCCAGAGGATGAGGATAGCTTTGAAGTAGATGATGATGAATTTGAAGAGTTAGATCCAAACTTTATTGTAGATGCAGAAGAAGAATAATAGAAAGCTAGGGAGAATTTCTTCCTAGCTTTTTACATAGTATTAGTCATACTGGATGGAACTATTTTGTATTGAAAATGTGCTATAATGAAGAGAGACTCCTATAAGTGGAGAGGAAATTGTCCGTGAAGTGCGGCATATAAATATAGCACATTTTTATGAAGTATGGAGGAAACAAATGGCACAGTACACCCCGATGATACAACAATATTTAAAGGTCAAGGCAGATTATCAAGATGCCTTTTTATTTTTCCGTTTAGGAGATTTTTATGAAATGTTCTTTGAGGATGCTATAAAGGCAGCACATGAGCTTGAAATTACATTGACAAGCCGAGATGGTGGGAGTAGTGATCGTATACCGATGTGTGGTGTCCCATATCATGCAGCAAAAAACTATATTGAACAGCTTGTTGAAAAAGGATATAAGGTTGCGGTTTGTGAACAAGTAGAAGATCCCAAAACAGCAAAAGGTGTTGTAAGACGTGAAGTTGTTCAATTGATTACGCCAGGAACGATGATGGAAGGGCGCACAATTGATGAGAAAGAAAACAACTTCTTAGCGGCGTTAACTCATTTTGAAGATGGTTCTTATGCACTGGCTTGTAATGATTTAACAACAGGACAAAATACAGTGACACTATTAACGGGTACGGTAGAAGATGTTTTATTAGAGGTGTATGCAACAGGTTCAAAAGAAATTGTTGTAGATTCTACATTTTCAAAAGATGAGCTAAACAAGCTAACAGAAACATTGAAAATGACAATTTCATATGAAGATGCAACGAAGATTCCTGAAGGGTTGGAACACCTTGTTAAAAGTGTGACGCAAACGAAATTAGTTGCAGCAGTAGGACGCTTATTGAATTATGTATTAAGAACGCAAAAACGTTCATTGGATCACTTGCAGCCGGTAGATATTTATTATACAAATCAATTTATGAAAATTGATGTACATTCAAAGCGTAATTTAGAGTTAACAGAAACACTTCGAACAAAAGAGAAAACAGGCTCTTTATTATGGCTATTAGATAAAACAAAAACAGCTATGGGTGGCCGTATGTTAAAACAGTGGATGGAACGTCCACTTATACAAAAAGACAACATTGAAGAACGTTTAGAAATGGTTGAAACGTTTGTGAATGACTATTTTTTACGTGAAGATTTAAAAGAAAAATTAAAAGAAGTGTATGATTTAGAGCGTTTAGCAGGAAAAGTCGCATATGGTAACGTAAATGCGCGTGATTTACTGCAATTAAGACGTTCACTTCTGCAAGTGCCAGCTATTTTAGAGGCCATTAGTTTATTAGACAATTCTTATGCAGCAAGGTTAATTCAAGGCGCTGATCCATGTGAAAGTTTAACAGAGTTACTAGGAAGAAGTATTCAAGAAAACCCACCGCTTTCTATAAAAGATGGGGATATTATAAAAGATGGCTATAATGACAAATTAGATCAATATCGCTATGTTAGTAAGAACGGAAAAACGTGGATTGCAGAGCTTGAAAAACGTGAGCGTGATATTACAGGTATTAAATCATTAAAGATTGGTTACAACCGTATTTTTGGCTATTATATTGAAGTGACAAAGGCAAATCTTTCTGCTCTTCCAGAGGGGCGCTATGAGCGTAAGCAGACACTTGCAAACGCAGAACGTTTCGTCACAGATGAATTAAAAGAAAAAGAAACATTGATTTTAGAGGCAGAAGAAAAAATTGTACAGCTAGAATATGATTTATTCACTGTACTTCGTGAAGAAGTAAAGGTGTTTATTCCTAAATTACAGCATCTAGCGAAAGTTATTAGTGAACTAGATGTACTGCAAAGCTTTGCAACAGTAAGTGAAGAAGAGCAATTTGTAAAACCAGTTTTAACAGATAAACGTGAAATCTTTATAAAAGATGGTCGCCATCCTGTTGTAGAAAAAGTATTGAACGGCAAATTGTATGTTCCAAATGACTGCATGATGCCTGAAAATATGGATGTCTTTTTAATTACGGGTCCAAATATGTCTGGTAAGAGTACGTATATGCGTCAATTAGCACTTATTACTGTTATGTCGCAAATCGGTTGTTTTGTACCAGCAACAGAAGCGGTGTTACCTGTATTTGACCAAATCTTTACGAGAATAGGTGCAGCAGATGATTTAATTTCAGGTCAAAGTACATTTATGGTCGAAATGTTAGAAGCGAAAAATGCAATTGCGAATGCATCGGAAAGAAGTCTAATTCTATTTGATGAAATTGGACGCGGTACATCTACGTATGACGGTATGGCACTCGCACAAGCAATCATAGAACATATTCATGATCAAATTGGAGCGAAAACATTATTCTCAACACATTATCACGAACTAACTGTATTAGAAGAAAGCTTAGAGCAACTGAAAAATGTACACGTTTCAGCTATTGAAGAAAACGGAAAAGTTGTTTTCTTGCATAAGATTCAAGATGGTGCAGCAGATAAAAGTTATGGTATTCACGTTGCCCAGCTTGCTGAACTACCAGATAGCTTAATTGCTCGTGCGAAAGAAGTGTTAGCGCAGCTAGAAGGACAAGAGGAAATCATCATTCCAAAACGAGTGGAAGTGAAAGTACAAGAAGAAATTGTCCAAGAACCAGTCGTTGTAAAAGAAAAATCAGAACCGCAGCTAGAAGAGAAAGAAGAACCTGCAGAATCACAGCTATCTTTCTTTACTACAGAACAGCCTGTGAAAAAAGAAGACAAGCCTATGTTTGATCAAAAAGAAACAGCTGTATTAACACAAATTAAAAAAATCGATTTACTTGATATGACTCCTCTAGAAGCCTTAAATGAACTGTATCGTTTGCAGAAAAAGTTAAAGAAAGGATGAGTAAGTAGATGGGGAAAATTCGTAAACTCGATGATCAACTCTCTAACTTAATTGCCGCAGGGGAAGTAGTCGAACGACCTGCTTCAGTTGTAAAAGAACTTGTCGAAAATTCCATCGATGCGAATAGTACATCTATTGAAATCCACTTAGAAGAAGCTGGATTATCAAAAATTCGCATCATTGATAATGGAGATGGCATTGCTGAAGAAGATTGTATTGTTGCTTTTGAGCGGCATGCAACAAGTAAAATTAAAGATGAAAATGATTTATTTCGCATCCGCACGCTCGGTTTCCGTGGTGAGGCATTGCCAAGTATCGCATCTGTTAGTGAATTAGAGTTAGTCACAAGTACAGGGGATGCACCAGGTACACATCTTATTATTAAGGGCGGAGACATTATAATGCAGGAAAAAACAGCGAGCCGTAAAGGGACAGATATTACGGTTCAAAATCTGTTTTTTAACACGCCAGCACGCCTTAAATATATGAAAACAATTCATACAGAGCTTGGGAATATTACAGACATTGTATATCGCATTGCTATGTCCCATCCAGAAGTATCTTTGAAATTGTTTCATAATGAGAAAAAACTGCTACACACTTCGGGGAATGGTGATGTGAGGCAAGTACTTGCTGCAATTTACAGCATTCAAGTTGCGAAAAAACTCATTCCGATTGAAGCGGAATCATTGGACTTTACCATTCGTGGATATGTAACGTTACCTGAAGTAACGAGAGCATCTCGTAATTACATATCTACGATTGTAAATGGCCGTTACGTTCGAAACTATGTCTTAATGAAAGCAATTCAGCAAGGGTATCACACATTACTTCCAGTGGGACGTTATCCAATCGGTATTTTATCAATCGAGATGGATCCAATGTTAGTTGACGTGAACGTTCATCCAGCGAAATTAGAAGTGCGTTTTAGTAAAGAGCAGGAATTACTGCAATTGATTGAAAAAACATTGCAGGACGCGTTTAAAAAAATACAGCTCATTCCAGATGCTGGTGTTACATCAAAGAAAAAAGAAAAAGATGAAAGTGTACAAGAGCAATTTCATTTTGAACATACAAAACCGAAAGAAGTACCACTGCCAAACATCGTCTTACCGACTGGAATGGATGAGAAACAAGAAGAAATCCAAGCCAAACCACAAAACAAAAATTTACTTTGGCAACCACCGAAGCAGGAATGGCAGCCACCAGAATCTTTAGTAAAAGAAGAAAATAGTTGGCAACTTTCTAAATCAATGATTGGAAAATCTGTCCAAGACAGGAATGGATGGGATAACAGCGAGGAAGATTTTGAATTAGAAGAAGTAGCAGAAATCCAAGAAATCGAAATGAATGGAAACGACTTACCACCGCTTTATCCAATCGGGCAAATGCATGGAACCTATATTTTCGCCCAAAATGATAAAGGTTTATATATGATTGACCAGCATGCAGCGCAAGAGCGAATCAATTATGAATATTTCCGTGATAAAGTAGGACAAGTAACGAAAGAAGTACAAGAATTGCTCGTACCATATCGTATTGATTTATCTCTCACTGAATTCTTACGTGTCGAAGAGCAATTAGAGGAATTGAAAAAGGTAGGATTATTCTTAGAACAATTTGGTCATCAATCCTTTATCGTTCGTTCGCATCCAACGTGGTTCCCAAAAGGACAGGAAATAGAAATCATCGATGAAATGATGCAGCAAGTTGTCAAACTAAAAAAAGTCGATATAAAAAAACTGCGTGAAGAAGCAGCTATTATGATGAGCTGTAAAGCATCGATCAAAGCAAATCAATATTTAACGAACGATCAAATATTTGCTTTGCTAGAAGAACTGCGTACAACAACAAATCCTTACACATGTCCGCATGGTAGACCTATACTTGTGCATCATTCGACGTATGAACTGGAGAAGATGTTTAAGCGGGTGATGTAGGAGAGTGTCCAACGGGAAAAAAGTCCGCTAATGGGAAATGAAAATTGTTTGTACTGTTTAAAGTTAGTATAAAGAATGAAAAATACCACTGAATTAATGAGTTTTTGTGTTAATATACTGAAAAAATAATAATGTACGAAAAGAATTTTTTAATAGGCAAAAAAAGCATGACAATTTTATGTCATGCTTTTTGTTAATTATCCATGTATATATTAACTCAACTTGCATATTTTCTTTGGGCAGGCAGTTTACTTCTTCTTCTCCTTGGGACATAAAAATCAATTAGGTTTTTATTCAATTATAGGGCGCTTTAATGGGGTAACGAAAAAAGCCCAATTTCTTAATATTAATACTAAGAAATTGGGCTTTTTAATATTGGAATTTCTTAACGTTGTAAATCCGTATTTTCCTGACGCTACACTAAATGATTGGATATTTGGATATCATTTTTTGTAAGTCATTTGTCTTGTGAAATGGGGTTTTTCTTCCTTTGAATTTGCAACAATTATGGTCGTGTAAATACATTGATAAAAATGAGAAAGTGTGGTAAATTTATATAGATACACCAGTTATGGATTTTTATGTAAATTATCCCTATTTTAATTATAGGTCATAAAATCCTTTTCAGTCAACCCCTATTTTTATTTTTTTAAAGGAGTGTTTGATATGAACATGGAACTTCGCGAGGAGCAAGAACGAGTGGACAGGGTAATTGGTTGATCAGATGAACAATTTTTGTCATATGATTCGTCTTGGTATTGAGCGATAAATGGGAGGGAAAGAAATGAAACCATATGTACTAGAGTTTCGTGAGATCGATAAAACGAGACAAATGGTGGTCGGTGGCAAAGGGATGAATTTGGGCGAATGTTCGAGGATTGAAGGAATACTTGTACCAGAGGGATTTTGTGTTACCACTGAGGCATATAAAAGAGTCATTGGGAAAAATGAGGAGCTTCATCAATTACTGGATCAACTAGCAGTTCAAAAAGTGGACGAACGAGAAAGAATTAGTGAAATTAGCAGGAAGATTCGTGAGCTGATTGAGGGGATCGAGATCGAGAAGGGGATCGAAGAAGATATCGATCGATGTCTCTTAACTTTTGGCTTCGAGCATGCATATGCTGTTCGTTCAAGTGCTACAGCCGAGGATCTTCCATTTGCCTCCTTTGCTGGTCAACAGGACACCTATTTAAATATCATCGGAAAAGATGCAATATTGCGACACATCAGTAAATGTTGGGCTTCCCTATTTACTGATCGCGCAGTAATTTACCGAATTCAAAACGGATTTGATCACAGCCAGGTTTACCTATCCGTTATCATTCAACGGATGATTTTCCCACAGGCTTCAGGAATTTTATTTACTGCTGATCCGATTACTTCCAATCGAAAGCTACTATCGATTGATGCTAGCTTTGGACTAGGAGAGGCTCTTGTCTCCGGCTTGGTATCTACGGATTGCTATAAGGTGCAAGAAGATAAAATCGTCGATAAGATGATAGCAACCAAAAAATTGGCCATCTATGGACTAAAAGAAGGCGGAACAGAGACACAGCAGATCGATCCTGATCGGCAAAAGACGCAAACACTTACTGAACAACAAATTTTACAGCTCGCACGCATAGGCAGAGAGATTGAAGCTTATTTTGGTTGCCCACAAGATATCGAATGGTGTCTGGCTGACGAGACATTTTATATCGTGCAAAGTCGTCCCATCACTACTTTATACCCTGTCCCTGAAGCAGATGATCAGGAAAATCACGTTTATGTATCTGTCGGTCACCAACAAATGATGACCGATCCCTTGAAACCATTGGGGATGTCTTTATTCCAGTTAACATCTTTTGGACCCAGGTTTAAAGCTGGTGGAAGGTTATTTGTTGATATCACGCATAATCTGGCTTCGCCTGTCAGTAGAAAAACGATAATAGATACCTTGGGGCAATCCGATCCGCTTATAAAAGACGCACTCATGACTATAATAGAGCGAGAAGATTTTATAAAATCGTCACCAGATGGTAAAAAAGTACCGAGTTCTAGTAAAAGCAATAAAGGTATATCGTCTTCGGGTTTTCAAGCACAAATCGAAAACAATCCGACAATCGTTTCTGATTTGATTCAGAGTAGTCAAACATCGATAGAAGAGTTAAAACAAGACATCCAAACGAAATCAGGATCAGATTTATTTGATTGTATTCTAGAAGATATCCAGAAATTAAAGACGATTTTATTTGACCCACAAAGTTTGGGTGTAATTATGGCTGCTATAGATGCTTCATCATGGATCAATGAGAAAATGAACAAGTGGTTAGGTGAAAAAAACGTAGCAGACACGCTTTCTCTATCTGCACCAAACAATATTACTTCAGAAATGGGTCTGGCGCTATTGGATGTTGCAGATGTGATTCGTCCTTATCCGGAAGTAATCAATTATTTACAACATGTAAAAGATGATAACTTTTTGGATGAACTGGTTAAGTTTGATGGTGGACAGGAAATCCAAGACGCTATCTATGCTTATCTCAACAAATACGGAATGCGATGTGCTGGAGAAATTGATATTACTAAAACTCGTTGGAGTGAAAAACCAACTACACTTGTCCACATGATTCTCAATAACATCAAAGAATTTGATCCTAATTCTGGCAACCGGAAATTTGAGCAAGGGCGACAGGAAGCTTTGAAAAAAGAACAAGAGTTATTAGATCGATTGAAGCAATTACCGGATGGTAAACGAAAAGCCAAAGAGACAAAACGAATGATCAGCCTGATCCGGAATTTCATCGGTTATCGTGAATATCCAAAATACGGCATGATTAATCGCTACTTCATTTATAAGCAGGCTTTACTGAAAGAAGCCGAACAACTCGTGCAAGCCAGCGTTATTCACGAAAAAGAAGATATATACTATCTCACTTTTGAAGAACTTCACGAAGTCGTACGTACAAACAAACTGGATTACCAGATCATCAGCAAACGAAAAGACGAGTACAAATTATATGAAAAATTAACTCCCCCACGTGTTATCACGTCTGATGGTGAAATTATTGCGGGTGAGTACAAACGAGAAAATCTCCCAGCCGAAGCGATTTTAGGTCTGCCTGTTTCTTCCGGAGTTATAGAGGGACGAGCGCGTGTTATTTTAAACATGGAAGATGCTGATTTAGAAGATGGAGATATATTAGTCACCTCCTTTACTGACCCTGGCTGGACACCATTGTTTGTATCCATAAAAGGACTTGTCACCGAAGTTGGCGGACTGATGACCCATGGAGCAGTCATCGCACGTGAATATGGCTTACCTGCCGTTGTCGGTGTTGAAAATGCCACCAAGCTGATAAAAGATGAGCAACGTATTCGAGTAAATGGAACAGAAGGTTATATAGAAATACTATAATTCATTACATTTAAATCATAAAAGAAGAGCATTCGAATTAGGAGAATCATTGACATCATGGTGCTTTGCGGTCTATGGTAAGAACCCTGTCACTAGGACATATAAGGGGGTAGTAACTGAAGATCGATATTAATGTCTGTTAAGATTATCTTGAAATCGAGTCTTCTGTTAAAGAACGCTATTGTTGAATAAGAAAGGACATTACATATTAGTCATATAAAATATGTAATGTCCTTTAATTTATCTATCTTTTTTTATTTTAGGTCTTGATAAAAGATCTTTCAAAATGGTTTCTTTTTGTGTATTGCATAGGGATTTAGTAGGGTCATTTTAATTAAACTTTATTCCAGTGCTATAGATAACGGCGCACCTTGAAATAAAATAGGGTTTGATGTTTTTGTGGTTTTTACATTTTAATAATTGCATATAAATAAAATATGCTATAGAACACCGAGATATAATGGTGTCATATTACTGTAATTCATAATTTATACAGAAAAGAGTTGAAGTAGAATATGTTATATTCCAAAAATTTAGTAGGTATGAGTTTGATAGTATCACTTACAATAGGTGGGCTTCTATGATAAAGATATAGACAAAATGAGTAAATTAACAGGTGAAGATGGAAAACAATTTAATGAAGCGATGGTAGAAAAGGTTAGAAAAGCAGTCCTATATAATTATGAAGGCGTATCTAGTGTTACAGAAGAATCAGTAGATAACTATTTTAAAAATTTTAAAGAAGCAATACGGCAAAAAGTGAAATTTGAAACGAATGTTGTATATATAGATGGAGAGGGTATAAAGGATCTTCCAAGGGTTTTATGGAAACCATAATATATTATTAAACTCTTTATAAAAAAGATACTATTAATTCGATATACAGGTTTACTCAGGTGATTTTTGGATTTTCTGTATTGTAAAATGAAGGTTTTCGAGTTGTTTTTGATCAAAGTTTATTTCAAAGCTACACTAAAAAGGTATGGTGGTTGTGTCCAAAGTGTACTTGAGTTTCGAAAACTTTGCAACAGAACCCTTTTTTCTATGGTCTAAAACATTTTTTTTGAGACACCAGGGGTAATAATCCCTGGTTTTTTAATTAACAAATAGGAATCTTGGTGCTTTGTTTAAGAATAAAAAATTGTAGCTGTTTTTATAACTTTTTGATATAATTTCGTTACATTCATTTATAATGAAATTTAAATTTAATAGGTAGGTAATAGAGTTATATGCAAGATATTAAGGTAACAAAGACACATGAACAATTAACAATTGAATGGCAAACTGCAGAAATTAATATTCTGTTAGAGGACATTGTTGAGATTATTGAAGATAATGACTATGTTCCTGAAAAGAAAAAGTTAGTAAAGATAGGAACACAAAGTGGTGAATCAGATTGTATATTAATTAGAACTACAACTTTAGATTATGCATTATTTACACTTAATAAGATTTCATTTTTAAATAAAATTAGATTGTGAGCATCTCGTGAACTACTCACCTGCTATGCTAACGATTAGAGAATGAACAAAAAAGAGCGGTTTCCGCTTCTTTTTTTGCTATTAGTTATGTTAATTTTTAACGAATGCAGTTCTTATTTAATGCTTGTACCTACACCTCAACCGAACCAGTTAAAAGGATCTAGAAATATATTTATTTTATAAATATTCCATGAAAAAAAGTTCTTTATAGATTGATATATAAATATAAGAGGTAAAATTATAGAATTTTTATTTTTTACATGTATTACTGTTTGCTTTTGTAATAATGTCACGTATTTCACTTTGTTTCATCATATGAATAATTAATTTATCTAGATCTTGGCTAAATTTTAGCACCCTAGGATGACAAAAACCATAGTGTTTAACAAGCTCAATTAATTCTTCTTTTCTTTTTTCAATTAAATAATGTAACTTTCTCATCTCCATATTCTTGCATAAACTCCTCTATCCCCATAATATTCCTTAGAAAATTATAGACTAATTTCTTGAATAAGGAAATAGCATAATTAAACATATTAAAACATTTTTATGAACTTTTAAAGGAAAGAGTTTGAAGCCTAACCTTTTAACTATAATTTGTAAAAAGAGAAAATATTGTTGGTTTGAAACATAGTTAAATTATTTGTAAAAAAGTTTCACCAAATGGCTACCAAGGGTTCTGTTGCAAAGTTTTCTAAATGAGACCACACTCTAGAAAAAAAGAGTAAGGAGAAACATAAATGCGATATTTTAAAGGAAAACAGTTCAAGAAAGATATTATTTTGGTAGCCGCCCTGTACTACTGTCGTTTTTCTTTAAGTTATCGTGATGTCTCTGAAATTTTAAAAGAACGTGGAATCTCAGTTCACCCAACAACTATCATGCGTTGGGTTCATGAATACGGAAATCTTATCTATCAAATTTGGAAGAAGAAAAATAAAAACGTCCAATTATCTTGGAAGCTAGATGAAACCTATATAAAAGTCAAAGGAAAATGGTGTTATTTATATCGTGCAATAGATAAAGACGGGCATACATTGGATATTCAACTTCGTAAAAAACGGGATTATCCGGCTGCTTATGCCTTTATGAAAAGATTAGTGAAAACATTTGGCGAACCAACGGCTCTAACAACAGACAAAGCGCTGGCATTACTTTGCGCATTTAAGAAATTAAGAAAACAAGATTTTTATTCAAATACAGCTCATTGTACAATCAAACATTTGAACAATCTCGTTGAACAGGATCATAGGCATGTCAAGAGGCGTTTTGCCAAATCCGTAGGATTTCAAAACCTTCGGCATGCTTCACGTACGATAAAAGGAATCGAAACCATTCATGCTCTATATAAAAGAAACTGAAGTCTTGGCTCAGACTTCGGTTTTTCAACGTATAATGAATGACAGGAATTATTAATGGTTGCCTAACCATTTAACGATGCAATCCTAGATTCTCTATGTTTGGGGTAACTTTGCAACAGAACCTTTTAACTTAATAGGCATGCCATAAAACCTCAATAGTGTATTTTTTTCTAAAAATTAAAATAAAAAACAGTGAATATTCCGTTTTTTATTTCTAAAGTTCTAAACATTTATATGATTCTAAAAATAACATATATTTTAGTTGTACCAAAAATCTAAGCGAAAAGGGGATGGTTGTATGTTCAAGAAGTTAGTAGTAGGAGCATTAGCAGCTGGTTTTGCATTAACTGGAGGATTGGGAACGGTATCAGCAAGTGTAGAAGAAGATTACACGATTAAATCGTTCGAGTATTTAACTGTAGATGAACAGAGTGTGGATTCCCTGGCCAAAGTGAATAACAAATCTAACGAAGACATAAAAATAACCATGGTTTTGCCTAAACAGAATAACAAGGGAGATTGGTTAGCGTATGGTTTTACGAGCAGAGAAACCTTGGAGGCTTTCATTAAAAAAGATAAGCAAAGATTTAAAAATGTAATACAGCCTCAACTTAAAAATGTAATAAAGCCTCTAGGTAGTGGTCCTGAAAGTACGGATTTCTATGAGCATATAAATAAAGGTGGACAGTATATTTATTGGAGCAGTGGGTTTACAAACTTATCTTCTGGCTGGAATGACAGAATTTCCTCCTTAAGTACGGCGTCACCTTCTGCAAGCTACTCAACGACGCTGTGGGAGCATACTTCATCTCAGGGATATGGTCAAGGAGTCATGTTTAGACATTATGAGTGGTATGGTAAAACTGCTAATATGGCTGCGGATTGGAATGATAGGGCTTCAGCAATTGAAATCACGATGAATCCATAATAAATAACGGGAAATTTCAATTGAACAGGTGAAGAAGTTTCAAAATCACTATCCTCTCATCGGTTTAGAAGAAATGGGAGAATAGTGATTTTTTAAGGGTATTAAATTTGGTCGAAAGAAAATTGAGATTGATAATAGATTTATATCCGTATATCAAGAATGGAAACAGCGTAAGTCAACCATTCCTACAAAAGCATTGGATATTTCACATGTTTGTCCTGGTTGAAGAGAGTTCATTAAAACCTCCATATCTATCTGGATATACTCTGTACCTTTCTTGATTCTGCCATCTTGAAAATAATCAGGGTTAGGATTTTTTTGATAAATACGTGTATTCGATTTGATACCTGAGATATAATAAGCCTTTTTATCTTGTATATGTTGAAGATCTTTCAAGTGAAAATAACCTAAATCCCGGATGCATAAATCTCCTGGACATAAAGTATCTAAACAATCTGTACCAAAGGTTTTATCATTATTTTCACCTGGCTCCATTTGAAAATTGAGGAATTTTCCACTATGTAAATCATACTCTAGCTGAATTTTAATACCGGCTGTTTGTGCACATTCTCCTGAACCAGGATAAATAGGAGCCAAATCTCGTGCGCCATACTTACTTTTTCGTTTTACAAAATCTGTCTCTTGTGCAAGTTGTTGAAGAATATGTGGAGATAGATATCGCTGTAATTCTTCAGCGAACAAATAAAACTCATCTTGAATCGATAGATTCATACAAAAACGCCATCCTTTCTGTATATTTCTACAAAAAGAATAACGCTTTCTATGAATTATGGATACAAATTCCTCTTAGGTTGATAGTAATGTATGGTGACCCCTATAGTCTATATTCCATTTGTTTAAGTGTTCATGCATTCTTGGTCAACAACCTGAGAACCAAATAAATGAGCTCTATTTTCAAGTTCACAAGACTTATTCCTTCTTAATTAGCTCTTTTTAGAGGTAATTTCGCATTTTGCTTCCGAGTTCCAAACCCTAATGCGATGGCAGCACCAGTACAGCTAGAAAAGCAGCCAGCAAACAAATACAATGATGGATCTGACTCACCGATTAAAACGGAAGCTATTCCTCCAATTACCGGGAAAAGTGCAACCATATAGCCACTTTGAGCTCCTCCAATTTTTTCTACAAGCTTCAAATAGAATAACCATGCTACAAATGAAGCAACCAGGGTTAAATATAGCAACACAGATAAGTATGAAAACGATGTTGGAAATATAAATTCTTGTCCTTGAAATAATACAATTACTCCCATCAATATACTGCCCACTGTAAATCCAATGGCATTTGCATAGATAGGATTCACCTTGTGACTTGCATTTCGTGCCGAGCTGGCATCACCTACTGCTGTAAGAAGCGTACCTAAGATCGCAACCATAATTCCTTTTATGTCATTGGATCCTTGAAAGTTGTTCAAATTCGGATAGATGAGAATACATACGCCTAATACACCCAAAATCCCCCCAAACAAAACGCGTGAATGTAACTTTTCTTTTAAAAAAATCCGAAGAGTAATCGGGGTCAAAATCACCTTTAATGAAAAAATCAATGTTACGATTGCTGCAGAACTCAAAATTGTGGCGTAATAAAGGCATAAGTAGCTTAATGCAAAGTTACATACACCAAAAACTATTACAAATGGGATATCTTTTCTTGTTGGCCTCCCTCTTGGTCGAAGGAACCAAACAAGAATCAAAAATAAAAAGGCTGTCATAACTAAACGATAAGTTAAGGATAATTCCAAGCTGACAGGAGTTCCTTGAATTTTTACTGCAATAAAGTTGAGTCCCCATACAATCAAACAAAATATGTACATAAATATTGTCATAAGTTATCTCCCAGATCAAAATTTTTTCTAAATTCATTATTCATTTATACTGTCATTTCTAAAAGGTACAGTTTACAATAAATACAAATGACAGATGAGGTATTTCAATGATGAATGAACTAATATTTAATATCAATCGAGAAAGTAACACTCCTATGTACCAACAAGTTTATCAATACATACGTACCCAGATTTTATCTGGTAAATTAGAAAGGAATACAAAGTTGCCATCGATTAGACAACTTGCTCTCCAATTAGAGGTCAGCAGAAACACAACTCAGGTAGCCTATGAACAATTGCAATCGGAAGGATATATTCGAAGTGAGAACAAAAAGGGATTTTTTGTAGAGGCCACTATATCGGATGAGACGCTTAATTATGAACCCATTAGAGAACAGCATCATGAAAAAAATCAAACTGACATGAAAACTATTGACTTTAAGATTGGGACAGTGGATCAAGAGAACTTCCCTTTGAAAAAATGGAGAATGCTTACAAACAAAATCGTTAAAGACTCTAGCATGTTTTCATACGGAGAAAAACAAGGTGATATTAAATTAAGAAAGGTACTAGCAGATTACTTGTTTCAATCAAGAGGGGTTAATACTTCTGCTGAACAGATTATTATTGGCGGTAGCACACAACACTTGTTATTACTTTTGTCGCTGTTGCTAAAGCAAGACTATCATTATCTGGCAGTAGAAGACCCTGGCTATGATGTGGCAAGGGAACTATTTGCTCTTCAGTCATTTATCATTGATCCGATTCCGGTAAAAGAACAAGGCATCCAAGTCGATCGCCTTTTAAAGTCGCCTTCTAGACTTTTATATGTCACTCCTACTCACCACTTTCCATATGGAGTGACTATCCCCGTCAATGAAAGATTAAAGTTAATTCAATGGGCAAAAAGGGTGGAAGGATATATTATTGAGGATGATTACGATAGTGAATTTCGATACATCCATCAACCTGTACCGTCTCTTCAAAGTTTAGATTCTAATGATAGGGTGGTTTATTTAGGAACTTTTTCAAAAGCACTGCTACCTTCTATCCGTGTCAGTTATATGGTTTTACCTAGGAGGCTAGTAAGTGAATATAAAAAGATACTCCCTTTCCTTGAGCAAACATCCTCATCTATTCATCAGCGAACACTGGCGACCTTTATGGATGAAGGATATTGGTACTCACACTTAAGGAAGATGAAAGCTTTGTATAAACGTAAAATGAATCTATTGAATAGGGAATTACTAAAACACTTTAAGAATTATGTTGAAATAAAAGGTGGTAGCTCCGGAATTTTCGTTATTATTGAAGTTAAAACAAAAATGAGTGAAAAAATGCTAATTGAAAGGGCATATGAATACGGAATTGCAGTTTATCCTTGCTCGAAATATTTCTCGAAATGTATACCACGATATCCACATATTCAACTTGGATTGGGTAATTTATGTGAAGAAAAGATAATAAAAGGAGTATCTCAACTAGCAAAAATTTGGTTGTAATCTTGATTTTTTCCCTAAAAAGTTTTTTCGTTTTGGGGTGGATTTGTTTTCTTAAGTTGATGGGCATGGAGCGGTACGCCATTATGATGAAGATGTTCATCCAACTGAACAGTTTGCTCTTTCCCCTGCGCATTGTGTGGGGATTTTTTCATAAAGAAAAGACACTCCAATGAGTGCCTTTTCTTTACTAGTAAGTAAATCAGCAAAAGCAGCTAGCTCCAACTATGATTAATAATATAAAGAGCACAACGACTAAGGCGAATCCACCACCAAAACTACTGCAACTACCTCCAAAGCCCATAACAGTTCCTCCTTTTAGATAAGAGGGGAGAACATTGGGTCATTCTTGTGTTTTAACGGGTTTACATTACTTTATGTTTTATAATGATGAATGAGCAGGTCCTTTAAGAAATAAAGAAAAGACACCATAAGGTGCCTTTCTCCGACTTGAACCACTTTAATTTTAATAATATGTATTGGACTCCCATCCAATTACTATTTTACCATATTTATCCGCATTTACTTTTGAGAAATATGATTCAAATCAGTATTTCATTCAAAAAACACTTTTTCGAGTTCTTTTGACTATTCAACTTTTAAATCAATCTCTTTATCCAACATATCACCATTAAATTGTAAAACTAATCCTTTAGCATATTTCGGTACATCGAATACAATTTTTCCTGACGAACTTGAATCTGGATTAAGAGTATCAAATTTAAATGTAGCATTATTCACAGCTTTAAGTGCTAATTGAGCTTCAGTAGAACTGTAATATTCTCTTCCTAGATCATCAATTAATTTAAAGTTTTTGCTATTTAGTGTAATAGGTTCCTCTTGACGATTCATAACGTAGACTTCTAAAGCTTTAAATATGCCCTGTGCTTTTACATCTCCATTACCTATAACATTTAGTGTCGGCTTTTTTCAATTAATGTACAATAATAGTATGAATATTCATTCTATATAAGGTAAGGACAGAATTCTTTTCATATTTATGATGAAATAAAAGCGAAACTATAAATTCTGAAGGGGTGATTGGTATGAAAATTGCAATAATGGCTGATATTCATGGAAATAAAGATGCCTTACAAGCTGTACTAACAGATATTAATAACCGAGGGATTCAATCTATTTATAATTTGGGGGATAGCTTATATGGTCCTTTATTTCCACTGGAAACCTATGATCTTTTAATGAACCAAAATATTCAAAGTATTAAAGGGAATTGCGATCGAATTTTATTAGAGCCTAATACGTCTAATTTAACAGTTCAATATGTACAGAATTTATTAGAGGATGAGCATAAAACGTGGATTTCTAATTTGCCTAATTTCTTACAAACCGATGATTTCTATTTTTGTCATGGAACACCGACAAGTGATGAAATATATTTGTTAGAGGAAATGAACTCTAGTGGATCAGTACTTAAAAAGACAGAAGATATTATGAAATTAGTAAGTGGTATTCCACAAAGGCTTATTTTTTGTGCACATACACATATACCAAGAGTCATTTATCTTCCAAATGATAAAATAATTATTAATCCAGGAAGTGTTGGGCTACCCGCCTATGAAGATGCATTACCAATCTATCATAAAATGGAATCAGGTTCACCATTTGCTAATTATACAATTGTTACAAAACAAGAAAATGATTGGATGATAGAGCAATTACATATTCCTTATAATCAAGATGGAGCAATTAACAAAAGTGAAATAAACGGTCGCTTAGATTGGGCTAGAGCAGTGAAAACAGGAAGAATTTAAAAATAAGAGAACTTTAGCAGAAGATGTGACATGTCGACTTAAAACAAAGTTGTACTGTTTATAAAAAAGTCATGCCATTTTGAAGAAAGTTAAACCGTTTATAAAAAAGATGTACCAAAATTAACTACACTCTGTTATTTCACTAAAGGTGCAGGATAGTTGTGCGAAATATTTCTAGCTTAAATGGAGAATGGTCACATTACTCTGGTAAAGGCTAGACCGTTTCATCTTGATGAAACGGAAGGATTATATCGAAGAGTCGAATGATAGGGTAACGCCTTGAAAGGCTCTCTCTGCGTCGAATAGCACGACATTGAGTAAGAAGTTTCGTGTTATAAGCTCGGCAAATAGGCGTGAGAATTTACCGTAACAGTATCGGCTGACGAAAACTTTACACGAGGGGGCGGTGTAAATTATGATGCTTGAGTTGAACAAATATGGTGAGAATGCAATGCACCTTACAATAAGAAATGGGTTTCTGACGAACTTTCGAATGTACGGGTCTAGACCTGCAATACATAGAAATGTGTATCTCACCTTGTGTGAAGTTAGTAGTGGATGAGTAAAACTAGCTAATATGAAAATTCATGATACGTTACAGGCGTATGAAGATTAACAGGCTCACAGGAAGCACCTACGTTTGTTCTATGATAGATATAATTCAACGTTGTAAGCTGATAACGTGGAGGGCTTACTCTCTTTGAAGCGTTGAGTTAGAAAGCATTTGTGAGATTAGCGAATGTATAACTTCTCTTTATATCAGTGAAAGTGGTGGCACAGTATCGATGAAATGTCCAATCCACATGGAGGGATAGCCACTAGACTAATGAAGGATTATTTGTTCATGCAAGGCAAATCTTTATCGATTAATAAGGTTTTTGTGAGAATAATAGAGGTTCACCTTTTGCGAAAGGCACCGACTTATTAATACGGAAGAATTGAGGCTCTGAAGATACACAGTATCAGAAGTGTCAATGAGCAAATAAATTTGGATTAGTTGGGGCGCCGTATGTGATGAAAGTTGCACGTACGGTGCTAACGGGGGGAAAAGGGAGCGATAACTTCAAACTCTTATCTATTCGTATGAATAAAAAAATAATATTGAAAATTGGTTATAGGGAGGAGAAATATCCGAATGGTTATTTTATGAAATTAGATAGGCAACACAGATACACCTAATTTTTATTAAGTTGCTAATTTAAAATGGAGGTGATTGTCTTGGATATTGATGTAAAAATTGAACAATTATTTTTAATTGAAGAACATCTTAATGAGCTTTCAGAACTTTTAATAAAGGTCGTAGAAGATGGGGCTTCGATTGGATTTTTACCACCAATGGGAAAAGTAGATGCAGAGAAGTACTGGGAAACCGTTCTTAGCCCCGAAGTGATTTTATTTGTTGCTAAATCAAACAATCAAATTGTTGGAAGTGTACAGTTACAATTATCGACGAAGCAGAATGGAAGCCATAGAGCTGAAATCGCAAAATTAATGATACACCCCAATTATCGACGTAATGGTATTGGTCGTTTACTTATGCAAGGGGCTGAAGAAATAGCAAAACAGAAGGATAGGTCATTATTAGTTCTTGATACAAGAGAAGGAGACCCTTCCAATAAACTATATACTTCATTAGGTTATATTCAAGCTGGGCGGATTCCTAACTATGCGAAATCTGAGAATGGTGAATTAGCTGCTACCATCTTCTACTATAAAAATAACAATTAATCTTCTTAAAACAGAGTTCGTTCGCGATCGTCATTTCGCAAGTTTAGAAGAATTGATTTTAGAATTGAACAACTACGTAAACTGGTTTAACAATATTAGAATCCATGGCACACTAGGCTATTTGAGCCCTGTTCAGTACAGGCAGGAACACCTTAAAAAAATTGTCTAGTTTCGTGTTGACATACCAACCTAAATTCTGAGAATCCTTGAAAAATAAAGGAGCTTACATATTAGACATATCTAATATGTAAGCTCCTTTGATTTAGAGGTCATCATTCAAAAATGAATCCAATATTTAAAAGAGCCAATTTTGAAGGGAAGCACTGATTGTTTACTTTTTATTCACATGATAGTATAGTTCGAGAAGGTCTTCCACAGGAATGTTATTTATTTTCATACCCGTTATATCACTCTGCTGTATTTCCACGTTCCTAAGGTTACTATTATTTATTTTACTACCTTTAAGGTCACACCTTTCAAATGTGATTGGATTACCTTCATCTCCAAGACTTGTATCAACGAAACGAACCCCATCTAAAGTCACCAAAGCCATTTCACTATTAGAAAAATTTAGATCGGCAAACAATGTATTTCTAAAATTTATATTGTGGAACTTTGAATGACTAAGATTACAATTATTAATGTGGCTGCTCATCAAGTTACTATTGCTAAAAGAACTACCCTCTAAAGTTACTTGATAACACTCCGTTTTAGCCATATTACAGTTTTCATATTGAGTACCTGAAATGTCCTCATTTTCAACTGATTTTTCTATCCCTAATGGGGTTTCTATTCTCTTTATATAACAATATTCATCTTCGGTTTTAAAGGTTGCTTGATATCCCATTTTTTCATAAAAGTAGTGATTGTTTAGCTGTCTACTAGATGTTTCAAGATCCCAGGCTCGCACATTCGGAAACTCTTTTTCTATCAAATCTATGACCTTTGAGCCTATGCCTTTACCTTGAGAGTCAGGGTCTACAAAAATACGGTCTATTCTTCCGAAAGATTTACCGGAAATCGTGACAATAATTCCACCCACAATTGTTTTGTTGTATATAACCTTGAAGTAATTTAACTCCTTAATCATATACTTAGTCATTTCAATTGAATAGTACCCTGGTGGCTGAATATTATAGTCAATTATATTCTCTTGATTTGGAAGCCATTTTTTTGCTTCTTCATCAAAAGTTCTTTTCTTAATTTCTGTTAACTTTTCAGCATCCGTAATAGATGCTTTCTCGATCCTTATCGTTGACATTTAGACGTCCCCTTTAAACTTAGCGTTGGGTACCTTTAACCCTTATATTACCATATCTGAACTGGTTTGATTTTTCAACTGGGCTACTTCAATAGTTTAAGAAGCTATACTAAACTAGCCCCTAAGAGTGAGGTATATATGCTTATAAATATCTGCGTAAGCAACCTTTAATTGCTCACATAATTGCTTGTTCCCACCTTCCAACTTCTTGAGACGGCGTTGTAGCTACATAATAAACGAACTAGACTAAATATGTAAGCTACTGTTTATATTCCTAACATCTATAAAAAGAGAGGGTATTCGTCTCTATATTGAACGAACAATCCTCTCTTCATAATACTCTAATTAACGTACAATTTTCCTGAAATGATATAGTGACCCCTACTAGAAGAATAATGGCTTTTATGTTGATTAATGTCTTCTTCTAAAATTTTAAATTTATTATGTCTATTTTTTTGAAATTACAGTAAACATCCCTGTCATGTTGGGTGAGTAATCTTTAAAATCATATTTTTCATAGAATGATTTTTTACCTTGTGATGCAAACAAACCAATAAACGCTTTATCTGGGGCATTCCGATTTAAGTATTCAACTAAAATATTCATTATTTCCTTTCCAATACCATTCTTTTGATAATCTGGATGAACCACTATATCTTGGATATAGAAATAGATAGCCCCATCGCCAACAATTCTCCCCATACCCACAATTTGATCATTATCATTGACTGTGATGCAGTGAATAGAATTTTGAAGTGATGTTTCCACCACTTCAAAATTCATATAATTAGTCCATCCCACAGAGTCACACAAATATTTGTATTCTTCCAATGTTGGAATGTTATTTTTAATCTCATATTTCTTCAAAATGTATCCTTCAAGCCTTCAATTTCACCAAATAAAGTATATTCGACACAGTTTTATCTAATCCTCTTACTAACTTAACCTGCCCCGTTAGGTTTTCCGCTTAACGTTGTAAATCCGCATAGACCTGACGCTACCCCATTCTGTAATTAAGAATTCTAGTTATAACATACACTTAGTAAAATCAGTGTATGTTTTTTGTGTAGTTTAACTATTCAGTTGAAATGTATAGTTGAACTGTATATAATGATTATTAAGTTAAACTGTATAGTTGGACTTAATACTAGGAGGTGAATGAATGAAGCATAGATTACTGCCGTTATCCGAAACGATGCATTATATCTTATTAGCGTTACGAGAGCCGTTACATGGCTATGCAATTATGCAAAAAATAGAACGAATGAGTCAAGGGAATGTAATTTTAGCAGCTGGCACTCTTTATGGTGCAATCGAAAATTTGAGTAAACAAGGTTGGATCGAACCGGTAACAGGTGAAACAGGAAGACGTAAAATATACCAGATTACACATACTGGAGAAGAAATTTTAGGAATCGAAAAAAGAAGGTTGCAACATGTATTATCACTCTATGAAATGAGGTAGTTCGATGAAGAAATTTAGATTATTTACAAATGTTTTAAACGAACAATTTTGGTTAAACGATATGCTTGCTCAAGGCTATACATGTACCAGTGTCAATCCGTTTGGGGTATATACATTTTAAAAAACAAATATCAAAAAAGTAATGCGCCTTGACTATCAAGATTATATGAGCAAGGAAAAATACGGTGAATACGTTGCAATACATGAAGACTTTGGCTGGGAGCATGTTTATGGTAGTCGCTTCGGTAGCATGCACTATTGGCAAAAGGAAGAGGATGGGCGTGATGAAATGTTCTCTGATCAAACGTCTCGAGTCGCTTTTTACAAGCGATTATCGAACTATTCGTTTACGTGTGCGATGATGTCTTTTATGTACACAATTGTGTTATTTAACGGTCCGTCATTTATTCGTTTATTCAACCCTAAAGTGAGCTATTTAACAGAGGGATTATGGGAAAAGGAAGGGACAGCGTTTTGGAGTACTTTTTTATTTGAAACTCCATTTGCTATGCTTCGCTTTTTATCACCTTGGATTTTTATCATTGCATTCCTTTTCTTCTTGTATTCCTATTCACAATATAATAAGAAAAAGAAAGAATTAACTTAAGTTGCAACATATGAATGTTACATAAGGAAGCGTTTATGCAATATCCGGTTTCTGAAATGTTTTTTAACCCAGGCATCACCAAAAGTGTATTGTCCACTTTTAGTGATGCTTTTTCATCTGTACATTTAGAATAAGTTTAAAAACAATGTAACAAAAAAATGAATAAAATTAATATCTAATATATTTTATTTCGATTAGATAAAGTATATTTCATTTTTGTTACAAAAAATATTGATTATATTTAAACATCATAATATAATTCTGTTTATGGAAATAAAGACTAAAATTATTCATTATTTGGGGGATATGGAAAATGAAGAAAGCTATTTTACCAGTTTTAATGTCTGCAATGCTTGTAGTTCCTGCGGTATCACATGCTGAAAAACAAGATAATGTGAAACAGACCACTGCAAAGGCAGAACAGACAATGCAAAAAAGTGGTTGGGTAAAAGAGGGAGATACATGGTATTTCTATGATCAAAAAGGTATGAAGAAAATAGGTTGGCTACAAGATGGAGGAAAATGGTATTATTTTGATGCAAGCGGAAAAATGCAAACGGGTCCTATTGAAGATGGAAATAATAGATTTTACTTATTAGGAGCAGACGGTGCACTGCATACTAATGAAGGATGGGTTCAATATGAAGGAGGTTGGTATTACGTTCTCCAAGGCGGAAATCTACACACAGGTCATCTTGAATATAATGGTAAGACATATTTTTTAAGTGGATATAGTAATGGGAGAATGCAAACAGGTTGGATAGGAGAATACCGCACTGCTAGCTATTATTTTGAAGATGGATCCATGGCAACTGGGTGGAATTTAATTAAGAATGAGTGGTACTACTTTAATAACGAGGGTATTAGCTATAATGGCTGGTTAAGCTATAACGGAAGCTGGTATTACTTTGTTGCTGGAAAGATGCAAACAGGCTGGGTACAAGATAAAGATAATTGGTACTATCTAAATGAAGATGGCACGATGAAAACTGGCTGGATACAAGATAAAGGGAATTGGTATTACTTAGATGAAGATGGACGTATGTCTTTAAAGTTACAAACTATTAATGAAAAGACATATTACTTTGGTTATGAAGGGGTTATGTCTACAGGATGGATAAGTTTTGGTAAATCCGATGCTGATGCAGTATGGCGTTATTTCATAGAAGATGGTTCTATGGCTACGGATTGGAGAAAAATTGAAGGTAACTGGTATTACTTTGATAACTACGGATATATGGCTACTGGATGGAAGAATATCAATGGAAAATGGTATCAATTTGCCGATAATGGCGTTATGATATAACAAAAGGCCTTTTAAATTGAATATATGACACTAGATATCTATTTTAAGATATTTCTATAATGAAAAAAGACACCTGAGAAGGTGTCTTTTTGTGTGTTATCCCTTCTTATTAATCTAGAAGGAATAATGTTTTTAACAATAATGGGTAGTAAATCTTCTTAAGTTGATGGATGTGGCGAGACCCCTTTATAAATAAAATTTGGATATAAACGTTGAATTTTAAAATTAACCCCTTTGTTTTATATTTATTTTCCAGAATGCCCCTCATTCCTTGAATCGTTTCAGTACCCCTTAAAGGCTTGCTTGCAATGAGAATATCTAGGGATAGAAAAAAATATTAAAAGGGTTCGTTTTTTTTTTTTTTTTGTGAGCGCTTACATATTGTGATACTATTAAATTGTAATAATAAATTATAATGATAGTTTATTATTACAATTTAATACAGGAAGTATAGGAGTAATGAAGGATGAAGAACGAAACATTATTACAGCAATACTATCCGTTCGTTACATTTCTATCGAAGGTAATGGGAAGAAATTGTGAAGTCGTATTGCACGATTTATCAAGGCCGGAAAGCTCTGTCATTGCTATTGAGAACGGGCATATAACTGGTCGTAAGATCGGGGACGCACCTACAAACTTAGTGTTAAAGGTACTTCAAGAAAAAACATATTTAACGCGTGATTTTATCGCTAATTACAAAGCAGTAAATAAGGATGGAAAGGTCTTTCGCTCCTCTAGCTTTTTCATTAAGAATGATAAGAAAGAGTTAGTGGGGATTCTATGTGTAAATGCTGATGTGGCGAAAATGTTAAAAACATCTGAGCCAACTATATACCGTTATTTACAGAAGATTAAAGATGAAAACAATTAATTTTTGTGAAAACTTATTCATCATTTCACATGATGGGTGGTTGAAAGATAGGGGGGCAATTTGTGAACAAGAATAGTATATTACGTGTGTTAGAGAAAGAATTAGTCGTTGCTTTAGGGTGTACAGAGCCAGTGTCGATTGCGTTAGCCGCAGCTACTGCAAGAGATTATATGAAGGGCGACATACAGTCAATTGAAGTACTTGCAAGTACAAATGTCATTAAAAATGCAATGGCGGTTGGTATACCAGGAATGAAGGCTACTGGAATTGACTTTGTTGCTGCTTTAGGGGTGTTAGCAGGAGATAGCAAAAAAGATTTAGAAGTGTTAGCCGGAATCTCAGAAGAAGATGAAGAACAAGCAATCTCTTTAGTAGAAGCGGGGAAAGTGTCTGTAGAATTAGCAGATACGTCTAAAAAGCTATACATTGAAGTGAAGTTTACGACAGACGAGGGATATGCAAGGGCTATTATTCAGGATAATCACACATTTATCGCATTAGTAGAAGCGAACGGGGAGCTTGTTTATAAGAATGGATGTGGAAATACACACTTTGCCACTTCTGAAGAAGAACGTGATGAACTAACGATTCCAGAACTATATGAATTTGTTACGACTGTAGATGTAAAGGAATTGGTACTTGTAAAAAAGAGTATTGAACTGAATCGTAATGTGGCATTAGATGGTTTGTCGAATGAATATGGCTTACAAGTTGGAAAAACATTAAAGGCAAATGTATTGAAAGGAATTTTATCAGATGATTTAACAACTCATGCGATGGCATTAGCAGCTGCTGGTTCAGATGCACGTATGGCCGGTTCGACAATGCCAGTAATGGCTAACTCAGGAAGTGGTAATCAAGGGATTGCCGTAACGATGCCTGTAGTAGCCGCAGGTGAGAAATTAAATGCTTCGGAAGAAGAGCTAATTCGTGCTGTTACGTTAAGTCATTTATTAGCGATTTACATTAAAAATCAGTTTGGACGTTTGTCTGCACTTTGTGGTGTAACAGTTGCTGGTGCAAGTGCATCGGCTGCTATTACGTATTTATTAGGTGGAGATATTGAAAAGATAAAGTATGCAATCCAAAATACACTTGGAAATGTGACAGGGATGATTTGTGACGGAGCAAAAGCAGGATGTGCGATGAAGGTTGCAACTTGTTCAAGTGCAGCTGTACAATCTGCACTGTTAGCCTCACAAGGAATGTGTATCTCTGCTACAGATGGATTTATCGAAGCAGATGTTGATAAAACAATTGAGAACTTTTGCCGATTAGGAAATGAAGGTTCATCGAATATGGATAAGATCATGCTAGAGATGATGATTAATAAAAGAAAATAGTAGTGATGTATCACTGTGGATGTTATTAATAATCAGTAGAGTCCATGTACATCCTACTGAATAAACCATAATCATACAGCAAATATTTCATTTGAAATTGTATTATCCGACCAATCCATCGGTGGAGTAGCAGCTGGTATGAGGGGCCACTACGAAAGAATTTTAAATTAATGCAATAAAAATCGTAGAAATTAATCATTTCTACGGTTTTATGTTTATCTAAATGTAGCTTTGACATAAAGTTTGAGCAAACCGGATTCCTCTTTAGGGGTCACAATACCATGCCCATCAACTTAAGAATATTCACGATCCTAAAAAGTAAAAACGTTATTCTTTCTAAGCAAGCTAGATTATTAGACAGGATACCGTTTTTTGTACTTATAGTTATTAAAATCTCTTAAGTTGATAGTGATATGGTGACCCCTATTATATCTCGCGTATCAAATCGAATACACGTATTGATCTTTCTAAGTTAGAACTTGGACAAGAAGATTTTTATCCAAGTTTCACACATATGGATCGTATTCTATTAGAAGTACTAGATTCACATTCTATTTTATTAGAAGAAAAACAGATCTATTTGCAATTCCAAGTTTCTGATACATTGCCTAAGCTCTGGATTATGCCTTGTAAGATAGCACGGGTTATCAGTAATTTGTTACATAATGCAATTCGATATTCTCCAGTGTCTGGAACGATTGAGTTAATTGTAGAGGAAAATAAGTAGAAGCATCACGTTCAATTCATTGTACGTGATGAAGGAGAAGGCATTGTTTATAGTGATCAACTGCGCATATTTGAACGCTTTTTTAGAACAGATTCATCAAGAAGCTCACAATCTGGGGGATCTGGACTTGGATTAGCCATTGCACAATCATTAATTGAAATGCACAAAGGCGAAATTGGTGTACGAGATCGTTCAGGCGCTAAACAGGGGAGTGAATTTTGGTTTACTCTTCCCCGTTACATCAGCAAAGAAATAAGATGATTGCAAGACTTTTGTAACATTTATGAAAGCAAATTGAAAGGGATATATAATAAGATGAATAAAGCAAAGTTGATTTTATTTTAACTCAGAAGTAAAAAGTATAAGCAATGTACAGTATAATCTTATGTTTTATAGTTTCATTTACCTCAACAAGTGCAATTAAAACATAGGATTTAAAATTAATTGGCTCAGATGTGCTAGAAAAATAAGCTTGAGCAATCCCTTTCCCCCTTATTTTCGAAATCACTTTGAAAAATGACATGGAATTCATATTCCATGTCATTTTTAGTGTAATGAATAAAATTTTTGTTTTATATATTATTATATTGTTATGTTATTTTGTTACCTCTTACCTATATAAATCCATTTTCATTTTTTTACATATAAGTTTTTGATATGCAGAAGAAGAGATGACTTGAACTCAAGTTCTTTCTTTGTTTTAACCCTCGCATGTGGCAGAAAAAGCTCTCAAACGCGCTCAGATGTCCTGATCCTCTTAAAAAAAGCGGGGTTTTTATGTTGTTCTTCTCCATAAATACTTCTAATTTATTATATTTTCTCCCACTTATTAATGTTTAATATTTCTATTTATTACAGTTTGCGTAATATAACACAACCGTTGCAAGACTTTTGTAACCTTTATGAAAGGGAGATGAAAAATATTTAAAATAAAATGAATTTCCCGGCACCTATTTTAGATAAGTCGGTAATAAAAGGTATAAACAAAGAGTGAAGAACAACGTGATGAATGAAAAGACAAAAAGAAGTTATGATAATTTCTCGGTGCTTATTATTTTACAGTATTGTGTTTAAGAAATCTAAATCTTACTAAGGAAGGAAAACAAAAATGAAAAAAACATTTAAAATAAGTGGATTTGGAAAAAAAGTGATTCCTGCCACAGCGGCATTAGGTATTCTTTTTTCTGTAGCTCCTGTTGCAGAGAACCAGGCAAGCGCAAAAATAAGTGTAGGGTTTATAGCTAAGTGCTGGACGTGACTATTACTTCATTAGGAGCAGCGAAAGATATTTATGAAGCAGTTGGCGAAGAGGTGGGGGGGTGCTGACCTAACTAATTACGCGGGTCCATATGCAGAGAATGTATCTTACAGAGCTCCTAACTTTAAATCGGGGGAATTTAATATTTCTGTGCATCATACGAAAGATGATGAGAATTTTACTAAATCGATTAAAGTTCTCTATCCAAATGGGAAAAGTGAGATTCACAACTTAAGATCGGGGCAGCAACTTCAGATTACAGAAGCAGGCTGCAATCGTATATTACAGCTTAGAAGAAGGGGATTCCTATTCTGGTTGGAAGGAAATTGAAGGAAAAAAATACCGCTTTAAAGATGGCATACACTATACTTTAGATGGTCATGAAACCATTGAAGGAAAAAGATATTATTTTAATAATGACGGACAAGCTATGATGATAGGGTTTGAGAAAGCGAATGGTAAGATATACCATTATGATGATAAAGGCGTAAAGCAGACAGGGTGGCAAGAAATAGATGGTAAATGGTATCGCTTCGATGATTCTGGAGCAGCCAAGATAGGATGGTTCAATGGTGATTATGAAACGCATCATGGTCAATATGGATATTTTAGGTATTATGCTAAAGAGGATGGATCAATTCACCAAAATACCACTGTTCAAATAGATGGTAAAACATGGACGTTTGATGACAAGGGACACAGACGTTAATAATACCAAAAAGTTTATTTTTTACTTATGAAAGAAATCTTACAAAACTGTCATCTTTATGTAAGGTTATTAGATAGTACAACTATTATTTCAATGTAATAATAAAGGTATAAGAAATACATACATAGAAAAAATATAATAGGCAGAGGTAATTATAAGATGATTTTAAAACTATCATTTATACTTTTTGGAGTACTCTTAGTATTATGGGGTATATATAGTACTAAAAAATATGAAACATTTTTAGACAAAATCACTGGAATAGGACAATTTTTAGCCGGAATTGCATGTATAATTATAGGGATTTTAAACTTTATAATTAAATAATTTATAATAGACAAAAAAAGATCCTTAATTAGGATCTTTTTTAATACCATAAATGAAAGTGAACTTTTGAATATTAGTTTACATTTACATATCATTATAAACTCCGTGATATAGTGACCCCACTTAGAAACAAGTGATTTTAACAACGTTAGGAGTGTTTCATGCAGCACAATGTCATTTATGTTGTATCGCAAGAAGAAAAATTACATTAGAAAAGAGCCGGAATTCACCCTGTTAAGAGTAAACCAAATCTTTAATATTTAAAGGACGAAAAAAAGAAACATAGAAGTGAAAAACTTCTGTGTTTCTTTTTGATTCATATATTTATTGGAAAATACTTTGAACTTTCAGGCACAGATACTCCTTCTACCCTATTATAGAAGCTATTTTGAACGTAAGGGATTTGTAAGGAATAGATAAGGAAAAAGAGATTTTCATTGTGTATGATCAAAATATAAAGAAGCATGAAAGGCGGAACAGATATGACTTATATATGAAAAAAACCAGTTAACAAGAGTGTTTCAAGGAAAAGAAGTGATTTCTGGGGTTAACATACATGTGAAAAAAGAGGGATTTACCGTTTGTTAGGACAGAATAGCGTTTGTAAAAATAATCATTATGAAGATGATCACAAATTTAATGTTGACCTTTTGTCATTGGTAGAGATGATAGCTGTGTGGTTAGTATGAAACAGCAAGCAACCACCTATACAATATGAATAGAGGAGAGGAATTCATTATGAAAACACGTAGTCAAATTACATGTGCAAGTCTGGCCCTTTTAATAGCTGGAAGTTCCCTGTTATACACAACACCAACCTCAATTGTAAAAGCAGAGTCCACTCAAAATGTATCTAGTTCCTTACAAACAAGCACTCAACGAGATCGTAATTCCGTCAAGCAAGCAATGCGGGATACATTGCAACTTGGAATCCCGGGGATACTTGCTAAAACTTCCGAGGATGGAAAAACGTGGGGTTATGCCGCTGGGGTAGCGAATCTGAGCACCAAGAAACCAATGAAAACAGATTTTCGCTTTCGCATTGGCAGCGTGACGAAGACGTTCACCGCAACAGTTGTACTTCAATTAGCTGGAGAGAACCGCCTGAATCTAGACGACTCCATCGAAAAATGGTTGCCTGGTGTCATTCAAGGAAACGGATATGATGGTAACCAGATTACTATCCGGCAGATATTGAACCATACAAGTGGTATCGCTGAATACTTAAGGTCAAAAGACGCTGATATGATGAATACCAAAAAAACATATACCGCTGAAGAAATAGTGAAGATTGGGCTTTCTCTGCCTCCAGACTTTGCCCCAGGAAAGGGCTGGTCTTATTCAGACACAGGATACGTATTACTGGGTATCCTTATTGAAAAAGTAACCGGGAACAGCTATGCGGAAGAGATTGAAAATCGGATTATTGAACCGCTTGAATTGTCGAATACATTCCTACCTGGCAATTCAAGTGTTATTCCAGGCACCAAGCATGCCCGTGGATATTTCCAACCAGACGGAGCAAGTGAGCTAAAAGACGTTACTTATTATAACCCAAGTATAGCTAGCTCGGCTGGAGATATGATTTCTACTGCTGACGACTTAAACAAATTCTTCTCTTACTTACTCAGTGGCAAATTACTGAAGGAACAGCAATTAAAACAAATGCTTACTACAGTTCCAACAGGAAGTGCTGAAATCGGCGGATATGGTCTTGGAATCTATGAAACTAAGCTTCCAAACGGTGTCTCGATATGGGGACACACAGGTAGCATTCCAGGGTTTGTTACTCTTGCTGGGGGTACACTTGGAGGCAAGCATACGTTGGCCGTCAATTTGAACAGTATGGGTAAAGCTAACAGTCCTGATTGTTTTAAAAATATTTTACTTGCTGAATTTAGCAAGTAGGCAAAAAGGAAAAACGAATAAATTTTGTCATAGTTTTTATAAATATACCATTCTGGTTCAAAAACTTCCAACTTACTCTAAAAAAATTGGGAGTTTTCGGGATTTCGTTGACAACCCAATGCTATTAAGCTAATAAAACAAAATCCTCCCTAAAATGAAAAAATACGTCATCCTTTCCTATTGGAGTGCCCCATGAGAAAGAGACAATAAAAAACACCTCTCTAAATCGTAAGTATCAGTTATGATTTTAATGGAGGTGTTTTTCGTATTATGGATACAATTTCGCTTTAGTTTGATTGGCATGGGGTACCGCCACATCGCTATCAAGCTAACAAAAAGAAATCTTCTTAAAGTGAAAAAAAATACGTGTTCACGAATAATAAAGTTGTTTGAAAAATAATAGAGTCATTTAAAACTGCAACTTCTATATTGAGTGGTGTTGAAGCCATGCATATGATAAAAAAGGGACAGATTGATTTACGGAATCAGTCTATCCAAAATCAAAAAGAGTTCATCCACCAAGTGTTTGGACTTATAGCATAAAATACGATTTCACTAGGAATATACTATTATCCGCGTTCTTCTTCATATATTTGCACCAGAACCCATAATAACGCCTCCATTTCATTCTATTTTTATGATAATTCACTGGTATTTGTTAGCACAAAACCCCCTAATAATCCCAAAAATAAATATTTTTCGAAAAATTTATAAATAAAAAAATCGACAAAAATTTCTAAAAAAGGGCTCTATACTAGGTTTTTTAAAAAATCTCAATATATAAATTATGATAATAAAAATACCCATAATTATTCCTGGTATTGTTTTATCAGGAAAAATTTTACTTAATTTTCTGAATGAATTTTATCCACAAATATAAAATTTTTATTAATCAGAAAATTCTATTTCTATGGTAGTATTGGTGGTGCAGCTCTGTTGCAAATATTTGAATTACACAATTATCTATATAAGGGGGGAATGTGAAATGGAAAAGGAATATATTCATGAAGAAATGTTAGAGCTTGAAGATCTTGAATTAGATGAAGAGGATTTACTAATTCGTGCAGGCAAGACATTAGGTTAAGTTTTAAAATAAGGAGGTTACATATGCAGTTTAACTGTATATGTAACTTTTTTTAAGGTAGGGTATACAGAATGAAAGAAAATAAGATTATTTTATTATATGAAAGATTTATTGAATTAGACTATGAAGAAGAGTTAGATAAAGTACCAAAATTAAAAAACAGAGGGGTACTTTTGAATTTTTGGAAAAAATGGTATGAAATTAGTGAAAAACAATTCGAATTTATAATTTGGAAGTCCATTAATACTGTAGATACTTTAGATGATCTAGTCAAAATAACTGGGACTTTAAGTTTGGCTTTAAGATTATTAAAAGTATTAAAAGAAAGAAATTTAGTTGAAATTATAGAAAATAAAATAAGGTTTTCACAAGAGTTAACAAGTAGTATTTTATATGAACCAACCCCTCTTCGTAATACAGGATATGAGAATAAAATAAACAAAAAAAAATATGCTCAATTTAAAGCTACTTGGGATAGTTCGTTGAGGAGAGCTGAAATAATAAATCAAGAGTTATCGTCTAATAAAAATATCTTTTTTTGTGGAGATGATGATTATACAAGTTTAGCCCTTAAACAATATAAAAACAGAGAAATAGATGTAGGAGATATTGACGAAGAGATGATTGAATATTTGAAATATACAAACGATGATATTAAGTTTTATAATTTTGATGTTAGAAATGAAGTTATGGAAGATTTAAGGAATAAGTATGATGCAATACATTGTGACCCTATAGATGATGGTAGAGGGTTAGATTTGTGGTTAAATAGAGCTAATGAATTATTAAAAGGTCAAAAGGGTGATTTAATTTTTTTAAATATAAGTGTTAAAAGATTAGGTAATAGGGCGGTTTATTTGCAGAATTTTTTGACATCTTTAGGTTTTTATTTAAAAGAAATTATTCACGATTTAAGTTCTTATAAAGTGGCTGAAGAGCCTTACATTGATGAAGAATTAATAAAAAAGGACTTAGATAGCATTGGTTTTTCTAAAGGTACATATCATAATTTGTATATTCAAACAGACATGTTAGTTTTTGTACGATTAATAGATAAACCAACCCTCTTTCCGCAAGAATATTATGAGATTAGAAGAAAAATATAAAATAACTGCGAGGTAAAATAATGTATGTTTTAGGAGTCAATGGGTGGGACTTTGATATTCATGATGCAAGTGCGTGTTTATTTTATAATGGTAAATTAATAGCTGCAGCTGAAGAAGAAAGATTTATTCGTCAAAAAAAGGCATTAGATAAAATTCCATATAATTCAATAGCTTATTGTTTAAAGGAAGCTGAAATTACTCCAAATGAAGTAGATCATATTGTTATGGGTTGGGATGTAGAGCAATTATATTTTGAGAAGTATTCAAAGAAGCTTAACAAAGAAGATTGTCTTGAAAAGGTTTTTCCGAAGGGAATTTTTAAGAGAGATAAAGATCCCCAAATTCATATGTGTTCTCATCATTTGGCACATGCTTCTGGTGCGTTTTTTAGTTCGGGATTCAATGAAGCTACCCTAATAGTTATTGATGGGAGTGGAGAAGAAGAGTCAATAACGATAGCAAAAGGAAAAGGTAATAAAATAGAAGTACTAGAAAAATACCCGCTGGAACATTCTTTAGGTATTTTTTATGAAGCATTAACTGTATTTTCAGGTTTAGGGAGGCATAATGAAGGGAAGTTAATGGGCCTATCTTCATATGGGGAAGAAATATTTGAATTTCCTGATATACTGGAAAACCCTTTGAAACCAAATAAAAATACAGTTAGTATGAATGGTAAATATTTTTCGGTATTAAAAGATTGGATAAAAGTTATTAATAGTATAACAAAGATTGCTCCTAATTATATTAAGTATGAATATAATCCAATAGATTCAATATTATTAATGGATTCATCGGTAATGGGATATAAAAATATTGCAGCCTCAGGTCAGGCAGCCTTGGAAAGAGCAATTGTTAAGCTTGTAAAAAAAGCTATTAATCTAACTGGAATAGATAATTTGTGTCTTTCGGGAGGAGTAGCATTAAATTGTATAGCGAATAGAATGATAGCTGATTTACCAGAAGTGGATAGTTTGTACATTCAACCAGGTGCTTCAGATAGTGGGGTAAGTATTGGAGCAGCTTCATGGTTTCTTGCCAAAAATGGTATAACGCCTAAGTTCACTGAAGATCATGTATATTCTGGTCCGGAATTTCCTGATTCTAGTATCTTAAATATACTAAAAAAATATAATCTATCATATATAGAATTAGGCTCTAACAAATATGATAAATGCTCCGAGTTATTAATTCAAAATAAGGTAATAGGAAGATTTTCTGGAAAGATGGAATTCGGCCCTAGAGCTTTAGGAAATAGAAGCATAATAGCTAGCCCTCAGAGGAGGGATATGTTAAATAAAGTAAATACTATTAAGAAAAGAGAGCAATGGAGACCATTGGCTCCTAGCATCATAGATGAAAACGCTTCTGTAGTATTAGAAGAAAAAATAAATAACCCTTATATGCTGTTAAATTCTACTGTTAAAAAAGAGGTACATCATTTAGTTCCAGCAATTGTTCATGTTGATGGATCAACAAGGGCTCAAGTAGTTACTAGGGATATGAATTCTGATTATTATGAAACAATCCGCAACTTTTACCAGAAAACAGGAATTCCTGCAGTTATGAATACATCGTTTAATGTAGGAAAAGAACCAATTATTTGTAACCCAAGTGATGCTATTAGGTCATTTTATGGATCAGAGGTGGATGCCCTTTTATTAGGTTCATTTTTGATTATTAAATAAAGGAGGAGAGATTTTGAGAAATAGAAATTATTCTAATCTAAAAGATGGAATGATAGAGGATTTGTTACTTAATAAAAAAAGTTATCCTAACTACCCAGAATATATACTATTAGATTTAATAAAAGAGGAAACAATTTTTAAACGAGGAGCTTGCTCAAAGTATATTCAGCATGAAGAGTTCAATACATGGCAGGAATATTTTTGTGGGGATTATTACGAAAAGCCTCAGGGGAAAAGAATTGCTTTTTTACAAGTTTGTACTTGGGCTAAACCATATGACTTTTCATATATTGGTAAAAAAATTAGGCAAGTTACAAATAAATACCCTATGGTTCATCCAATTATTCTATCAAATGCGGGAGTTATACCATATGAATACCAAATGAACCCTACTTTTTGTGCATACGATTGGATGGAAGATATTGAGGATCCAGTAATTTACGAAGAATTGATGAAAGAATATAGGGATGTATTGATACAAAGAATTAGGAGATACCTAGAATCAAATTCATACGATGTAGTAGTACAATATGGTGTACCGGTAAAAAAATATTCAATGGCTCCTGCAATTAAAGATATTTGTAAGGAATTAGGAATTACTTTTCTTTTAACCCCAGATATAGAAACATATAGAAATAATAAAGATAAATTAGTCGAGTTAAAGGATTCAGGGGAATTTTATTGTTTAGATGAAGTTCTGAGTAGTATGGATAATTGTTTAAATAAGGTGAGTAGATATGTTGAATCTATCAATTGTAATACCAGCTTATAACGATATTAGATTAGAAAAGTGTTTAAAGAGTATTGATGAAAATGTAGAGGTTGTCGTTGTTTTAAATGGTGCAACCGAAGAAGTAAAAAAAATCGCCTATTCTAGCGATGCAGTAATTGGCGAATTACCTACACCTAATTTAGCAAAAGCATATAATTATGGAATTGAAATTTCTAGTAAAGATAATGTGTTAATTATGGATTCAGATTGTGTTTTTATGCCAGGTACCATCAATAAGTTATATAAATTATTAGATGCAGGATCTTTAGCTAAAGGAAGAGTGATGTTTTCATTTAACAGCAAAATTGGAAAAATCATTGCACGTGCAAGACATATACATACTTGCAAAAAAAATGCATATTCACCTCCATTGGCATTTAATAAAGGAATCTTAGCGAAGGTAAATGGATATTATTTTGATGAGAATTTATCTTGGACAGAGGATTATGATTTTGATATTAGAGTTAAATCTGCAAGTCTTAAGATTTTATATGATGATAATGCAAGAATTATTCATCCAGAGTTAAGCATTAAGCAAGATTTGAAAAGTTCATTTAATTATGGGATAGGTCATGCACGTGGGGTTTTACAACAAAAAAATGGTTATTATGAACCTAAAAATAAATTAAGGTCGATTATTAACTCATATAAGTATATCAAGAAAAAATACGGTTATTTAACTGCTTTCTATCTCATATTTTGGCAGATTGCCTTTTATAGGGGATATGAAAAAGAAATACATTAAGGAGGAAAACAATGCAGCAACAATACGATGAAATTTCTGAATTATACGACATTATCATCCCAGAACCTGATGGTATTTTTGATTTTTACAGTGGTTTGGTAAAACCAAATGATGAAGTTTTAGATTTGGGGTGCGGTACTGGTAGATTATCTTTTATTCTTGCTGAAAAAGGCGCTAATGTAACTAGTGTTGATATATCAGCAGGAATGATTGAAAAAGCTAGTAAGAAGCTAGATGAGATGCCAAATATTAAGGATAAAATAGAATTTAAGGTTTCTTCTGCTACAGATTTTAAGTCTGAAAGAAAATTTGATTTTATATTTATGTCTGGTGGTGTATTTGAATATTTACTTACATCGTCACAACAAAAATTAGCTCTTAGAAATATTAAATTACTATTAAAAGAAGGCGGGATTTTTGTTTTCGATATTATTACACCTCCAACTATTCTTCCTTATTCTAAGAGAGTGAGTGATGGAGGAAATGGTCCTATTAAAGGGGAGAATTTTAAAAATTATAAAGTTAAATCATGGGATGTCGTAAAAGCAGATCATTATAAGCAAATAATTGAAACCACTTGTTATTTTGAGGTTTATGACATAGCAGATAATTTCTTAAGTAAAAAAGAATTTAGATTTCTTGCAAAATATACTTTACCATCCGAAATGCAGTATCTCTTAGAAATAGAAGGATTCAATATAAAAAATTTTTATGGTGATTACAATAAAAATCCTTTTGGGAGGAATAGTGAATTTATGGTGTATGAATGTAGGAAGTAAGGGTAGAATTTTAATGATATACAGTGCGAATAGACGTTCTTAAAAAAGTATATTTTTCTAGTGGAAATAAAATGTATCCAGTTAGTATAGGGACTCCAGAGTAAATAATTTTTAATTAAAATAATAGGTAAATGATTTACCTGTTCAATAAAGGTGATGCTGAATGAAGGATATAGTAAAAAAACATTTAGTTATAGCGCCACACCATGACGATGAAGTCATTGGCTGTGGTGGAACAATTGCTCAAGCTATTAGTAAGGGTGAACATATAAAAGTAATAATAATTACAAAAGGAGATTTATCTGGAGGTGTAGGGGATTTAAATGAAATTGTTTCAAATAGAGAGAACGAGTGTATAAAAGCTTGTAATACATTAGGGATAGAAAAAGAAAATGTTAAATTTTTAAAGAAACCAGACAGATCACTTGTGTATTCTTTAGATTTTGTGGAAGAAATTATTCACGAAATCTCTCTATATAAGCCTAATTTTATTTATTTCCCCCATGATATGGAAAGTGATAGGGATCATCGAATAGTAAATGAAGTTGTATCAGAAGCAATATTCCTGTGTCAATCAGGGTTCTTAAAAGAGGATTGTGCTCCTTATATAAGGATGTGTTTACAGTATGAAGTATGGACTCCCATGAAAAACTATCAGGTTGTAAAAGATATTACCAGGTTTATTGAACTGAAAAAAGCATCAATTAAAAAATACGAATCACAACTTAAAACATTAAATTTGGTTGATGGAGTTTTGGGGTTAAATTCTTATAGAGGTATGCAGGCAGGAGTGCAATTTGCAGAAGTTTTTAGAGTGGTAAGTAAGTAGTAAGAAGGAGAGAGAAGATGGATATCATTGAAATTGAAAATGTATCAAAAACTTTTGAAAGAGTAAAAATTGAAGAAGGATTAATAAACTCTTTCAAGAGTTTATTTAAAAGAGAAAAGGTCAAGGTTACTGCTTTAAGTGATGTGTCATTCAAAATAAAAGAAGGTAAAATAATAGGGCTTATTGGCGCGAATGGTGCTGGTAAGTCTACCTTAATGAAAGCAATGGTTGGGTTAATTAAACCAACTTCCGGGAGGATTTTGGTAAATGGATTTAACCCCCATAATAAGAAGAAAGATTTTTTAAAGTCAATTGGTGTTGTTTTAGGCCAAAAAAATCAGTTATGGTGGGATCTTTCCCCTTACGAAACATTTTTATTACATAAAGAAATATATGAACTGTCTGATACAGAGTTTAGAAAGAATGTAGATGAATTAGCTGAAAATCTTGGGGTATCAGAAATTCTTAAATCGCCAGTAAGGAATCTATCGTTAGGAGAGAGAATGAAATGTGAGTTAATTGCTTCAATCTTACACTCACCTAAGATATTATTTTTAGATGAACCGACTATTGGATTGGATTTTCTTGCTCAAAAGAATATTAGAAATTTTCTCAAGAATTATTGCAAAGAAAGAAATACAACAGTTATAATGACTAGCCATTATTTCCCAGATATATATGAGTTATGTGAAGAATTAATAATATTGAAGAATGGAGAAGTTGTTTTTAATAACAATTTCAAAAAAATAAAAGAAGAAATTAAGAGTTATAAATATATATCTCTTAGCTTTGAGAATGAAATAAATTCTCAAGATCTTAAGAAATATGGAGAAGTTAAAGAATCGGATAAATTTAGTGTAACAATAAAAATTCAAGATAAGCTAGTGAACGAGACCATATCTAGCATATTAAAAGAATTCAATGTTATTGACTACAATTTGACTGAAATGTCATCACAAGACCTCATTGAAGATATTTATTCAATGGAATCGACTGGAGTGAAAATAACAGTATGAAGAAGTATTTAAAACCAATGATGCTTTCATTTCAAGCGGTTTTTCAGTATCGCATGAATGTTGTATTATATATGATTTTTGGTTTAATACCGCTTGTGGCTTTAATACTATTGTGGCATTCTCTCTTTGAAACACAAAACAATATTCAAGGCTATACTCTTGAAATGATGATTACTTATGTAATAATTGCTAAGTTAATTGAACTTTTACTAATTCCTGAAATGCACTGGTCGATAAATGAGGAAATACAATCCGGTGAATTATCAAAATATCTTACAAAACCATTTTCATATTTTGGATATTGGTTTAGTCATAATTTAGGTAACAAAATTATTCAGGTACTGATGTCAGTGATACCGATAATACCGATAATATTCCTGAACAGGGATTATTTCCTTTTGCCTACTTTAAAATATACTTTCCTGTTCATTCTTTCAATAGTAGGAGCATTAATACTATATTATATGATTTATTATTTGATATCACTCTTCTCATTTTACTTTGTAGAGATATCATCCTTTTTCTTTACTGTAGATATAGTATTAGAATTATTATCTGGATCGCTTATTCCGCTTGAATTTTTACCAGCCCCGTTAAATACAATAACTCAGTTTTTACCTTTTTCATACTTGATTCACTTTCCGGTAAATGTATATTTAGGAAATTTAAGTGGCACTGAAATTGTAAATGGATTAATTTTACAAGTGATATGGTCTTTAGTTTTCTATGTCCTTATTAGAGTACTTTGGAAGAAGGGGTTAAATAAATATGAATCTGTTGGTGCATAAATATGATTAGATATTTAAAAATGTTAAAAGCAATTCTTAAAATTAATTTAAGTAATATTATGATGTATAGAGTTAACTTTTTTTTAAATATATTAGATAGCGTTGTTTGGTTCATTGTTACATTAATATTTTTTAATAGTATATTTGATAGTTTTGGTAATATTAATGGTTGGAATACAAATGATATTTATTTGCTAATTGGAACAAGTGAGTTGATAAAATCTTTGATGTTTACTCTTTTTATTAATAATCTACCGTATATACCGGGTTTAGTTAACCAAGGAAGTTTAGATCATATATTGTTTAAACCTATTAATAGTCAGTTTCTAGTTTCATTAAGAAAGCTTGATTTAGGGAATTTAGGGAACTGTTTACCAGCCGTACTGTTAATTAGTTATGCATTATTACAAAAGGGAGAGAGTGTTAGTATTGTAAATGGATTTTCTTTCTTGGGTCTATTGTTTTTAGGGATTTTACTCTCGTATTCTCTGTGGTATATTTTAATGACTTTATCTATATGGTTAACCAAAGTTGAAGGTATGCATGAGTTATTTCTTGGTACTATGACATTACTTAGATACCCATCTTCCTTATATAAAGGAATAAGTCGATTTGTTTTTTTATTTGTTTTTCCTATTGTTATTGTTAGTAATATTCCAACTTATGCTTTAATTGGTCGATTAGAACTAAACGATGTATTCGTGTTAATGGGTTATTCTAGTGGATTTTTTATTATTTCAATTTATTTTTGGAAGTTTGCCTTAAGATATTATAACAGTGCAAGTAGTTAAGGGGAGAATAAAATGTACTCTAATGATAAAGCAATAGTTGTTTTTAGTGGTGGGCAAGATAGCACAACATGTTTATTTTGGGCAATGCAACAGTTTGCGGAGGTGGAAGCTGTAACATTTAACTACAATCAACGTCATAAGTTAGAAATTGATTGTGCAGCGGAAATTGTGAACGAGCTTGGCATTAAACATACAGTGCTAGATATGAGCCTACTAAATCAGCTAGCTCCAAATGCGTTAACAAGAACAGATATGGAGATTACACACGAAGAAGGTGAATTACCATCGACATTTGTAGATGGGCGAAATTTACTATTCTTATCATTTGCTGCTGTATTAGCAAAACAAGTTGGGGCACACCATATCGTAACAGGTGTATGTGAAACTGATTTTAGTGGTTATCCAGATTGCCGTGATGTGTTTGTGAAATCGTTAAACGTTACATTAAATTTATCAATGGATTATCCGTTTGTCATTCATACACCACTTATGTGGATTGATAAAGCAGAGACATGGAAAATAGCAGATGAACTTGGAGCATTCGAGTTTGTTAGAGAAAAAACTTTAACATGTTATAACGGAATCATTGGTAATGGTTGCGGTGAATGTCCAGCGTGCCAACTTCGTAAAGCAGGTTTAGATACGTATCTACAAGAACGCGAAGGAGGGAATGAATAATGGAAAACTTTTTCGGATTTCGCATTGTAGAAAATTTGCAAAAAATGGACAAGGATATTCAGCGTGAGCAATTAAAATACCATAATAAAAGAGTAATGGTCAGCAAGGAATTTACATTTGATGCAGCACACCATTTGCACTGTTATGAAGGGAAATGTAAAAATTTACATGGTCATACATACAAAGTTGTATTTGGTATTAGTGGATATGTAAATGACATTGGACTTGCAATTGACTTTGGAGATATAAAAGAAATTTGGAAAAACGAAATAGAGATTTATTTGGATCATCGCTATTTAAATGAAACATTACCAGTGATGAATACGACTGCGGAAAATATGGTCGTCTGGATTTATGAAAAGATGGCGGAAGCATTAACAAAAGGGAATCGAGCAGAAGAATATAAAGGAGCTCGTGTCGAATTCGTACGTCTCTTTGAAACACCAACGAGTTATGCAGAAGTAAGACGGGAGTGGATACTCGATGAGTAAGATTCCTGTTTTGGAGATATTTGGTCCAACCATTCAAGGAGAAGGAATGGTTATCGGGCAAAAAACGATGTTCATTCGCACAGCAGGTTGTGACTATAGCTGTTCTTGGTGCGATTCAGCCTTTACATGGGATGGCTCAACAAAAGAACAAATTAGACAAATGGCGCCAGAAGAAATTTGGAATGAACTTGTTGAAATTGGTGGAGAAAATTTTTCTCACGTTACAATTTCAGGTGGGAATCCCGTTTTGCTGAAAAATATTCAGTTTCTTCTTACTGTATTAAAAGAGAATGGAATTCGTACAGCGATTGAGACGCAAGGGAGTAAGTGGCAAGAATGGTTACTTCAAATTGATGAAGTGACGATTTCGCCTAAACCACCAAGTTCGAAGATGAAAACAGATTTTACGATGCTAGATTCTATTATTCATAAATTAGTAAGAAAAGATTTTAGTTTAAAAGTAGTCGTATTTGAAGATTATGATTTTGAATATGCAGTAAAGGTGCACAAGCGATATCCGCAAGTACCATTTTTCTTACAAGTTGGGAACGATGATACGAAAACGGTGGATGATGCAGCGCTTATTAAAAACTTATTACAGAAATATGAACGGTTGATTGAAAAAGCTGTACAGTGTAAAGAAATGAATGATGCGAAAGTATTACCTCAACTTCATGCTTTAGTATGGGGAAATAAACGAGGCGTATAAATAAGAGCATTTTATGAATAAATTAATAAGGTGGAAATAATATATGAGCTTAAAAACAATCCAAAGTGTAGAAATAGATACTGACAAAATTGAAGTAGCAGTAAAAATGATTCTTGAAGCAATTGGAGAAGATATTAATAGGGAAGGTATTTTGGAAACCCCAAAGCGAGTAGCAAAAATGTATAAGGAAGTTTTTCAAGGCTTAGGTCAAAACCCTTCTGAACATTTGTTAAAAATATTTAATGAAAATCATGAAGAATTGGTATTAGTTAAAGATATTCCGTTCTATTCTATGTGTGAACATCATTTGGTACCTTTTTTTGGAAGGGCCCACATAGGTTATATTCCCAATAATGGAAAAGTAACTGGGTTAAGCAAATTAGCTAGAGCTTTAGAAACCATATGCAAAAGACCACAGTTGCAGGAAAGAATAACCAATGAATTAGCAAATGTAATTTTTGAAACTTTAGAGCCAAAAGGAGTAATTGTTGTAATTGAAGCTGAGCATATGTGTATGACAATGAGAGGTGTGAAAAAACCTGGTTCAATGACTATAACTTCCTCATATAAAGGAATATTTAAAGATAATAGTGCACTTCGAAGTGAAGCTTTAAACTTGATAGAGGGATAGAATTACATCGTTATTACGCTAACAAAAAGAAATTTCCTTGAAATGAAAAAAGACGTTATTCTTTCTTATCTAATTAAAGAGGAATATGATATCAAAGGGTTTTGGTGCAAATATATAACGGAAAATGAAAGGGAGGGTAAATTCCTAACGGAATCATCCTTTATCCAGCTAATCCAAATAATTGATTGATAAAGATATTCTGATTTTGAACAGACTGATCCCGTAAAATAAGTTTCTGTTTTTTATCATATGTATCGCTTCAATACCAGAAATCGTGGATTTAGCTGTGTAAAAAGATTTAAATCCTAACATAGGTTTAATCATAGGGTTCTTGCTGTAGATCGAAAAGTAATTATGTATATATGGGGTACGGAAACGATTCTGGGGGTTCTGGTGCAAATACTTAGGAAAGATATAAAGAGGCGAAAAGTTTCCTAGTGGAATCTAGTCTTAAGCAGCAATTCCAAATAGTTGATGGATGAACTTCACTTGATTTTGGACAGACTTGTCCAGTAAAACAAGTTGCCCCGTAGGTACCATCTTACTGTTTGCAAAATAATATTATGATGATAATGCTTCCACTTGAATAAATTTCGCTTTTCCATACTGATCACGCACCTTTTTAGAGTAATAGTATCAGTATGCCCAAGATTTAGAGATTACTTGCAATTATCTTGAAGTTTTCGCACCAGAACCCAAAATGATTGAAATTACAAAAAATGTTTATTTTAGAGTGTCTTCCTATGCTCATCAAACTAAGTTTATATAAACTTTGACTTCAAATAAAATTTTTAGATTTTTAAAGATCTATTGTAGGTTTTATAAGTTAAAAAACAAAAAGAACTTGTAGGAATCACTACAAGTTCTTTTTAAGGTAAGGTGACAAAAAGGGTAACACAAACTATCTTAACAGGCATATTAGAAAAACATAGGGATGTTTCTTGATAGGTTTATTATATAACAAATATTAACATTTAAAGATTTTGATTTTGAAAATTTTGTGAATTACGAAAACAAAATCGTTTATTACTCTTGTATCAACCAAAAAATCCCACTTGTTTATTTCGTGTAAAACACTTTAAATCAATGTCGATATCATAATAAATTAGTAAAAATATAGATATAGGTAAATAGAGAAGAATGAGGCATTCTTACTTAATGACCTATATTTATATTTGGGATTAATTAACTATAATAAAATGAAACTCATGTTATTATTACATATAATTCATGAACATATTGAGAGTGCTATGATTCTAGCTGTGTATTTTGAGAAGAAGTAAATTTGTATATTTTTCACAAGAAATCATAAAAAAGACTTAGTCCTTGTGAGGAAAATAAGCCTTTTTACTATTTAGACTCACACAAATGATCTGTGCATCAATTTAGCTTTGATAAACAGATCATTTGTAAGATAATAATTCATTGTAAAGAAGTAAAGATTACATGAATGCTTTTAATAGGGTTGTTACTAACGGAATTACTCCACCTAAAAATGATAAAACTGCAATTGCGATTGCCATAATAATTCCTCCTCTTTAAATATCTGAATATTGAGAATTCTATAAATTCATTATATTACAGATTTAAGAATATGACAATATCTTTTTTTATTCTCTCTAAGATTTCGAAATATACCCATAACAACATTTTTCACGCCACATTTATTCATGACAATTAAGTTCACTTTTTTCGTTTTGGGGTGGATTTGTTTTCTTAAGTTGATGGATGTGGGGTGGTACCCCATATTGAGCAAAGGGAAATTATTGAGTGGAAGTATTTAAAGAGTGAAGTAATGAGCGATAAGGTGATAAAGGCTCAAATGATGTTAGCTAATGATTGGTATTATTATCAGAAAAAGAATGCGGTTATGGCAATTGCGATAGCATTACGGATTATTGAAAAAATGTATCAGTCATTTCAAAAACAAATGATGATATTAAGGTTTGTGTCAAAGTTCTATAATGAAAATAAAAATGAAATCGAACGTTCAAGAGAATCTGTATTAAAATTTACAAAAAGAAATGTAGATTAAGTAAATTTACGGGAGTTTATTAGGCTGACAGGATGCGGATGTCATACAGGTTATCAGTAAATAACAATTTTTAATTTTGATGAGTATGTTGGCTTATCAAAAAATGATAAAATAGTTACCGCAATGGTAAAATTTTATCATGATAAAAAAGAAAGGGGAATCTCTATGAAATTGCTACGTTCATTTCTCATTCTCACTCTTGTTGTATTGTTAAGCGCATGCAATACAGCAACAAAAGTCACAAAGGTTCAAAAAAATGGCGAAACGACTTTAAAAATTGGCTCCCTGCAAGGGTATCACGATGTGCAAACGATTAAAGCTGAAAAAGGAAATGTGGAAATTCCTTATGAGGCAGCCGTTGAAGAAGGTACGATTTTATTGCAAGTCACAAAAGACGATAAGGTCATTTATGAAGAAGAAGTCACTTCTCAAAAAGAAGGTTTGCTTTCTTTTGAAGCGCCAAAATCCGGATCATATGATTTAATTGTACGCGTGAAGGGTGAAGAAGAGAAAGCGAAAGGAATTCAAATACATACGAGGCTATGAAAAAACGGCAAGCGGAGTGTACCCGCTTGCCGTTTCGCTCGTTCCTTAGGATTTCAAAGTCTTCGTCATGCCTCACGTACGATAAAAGGGATAGAAACGCTTCATGCCATATACAAACAAAGACGAAGTCTTCAATCAGACTCCGTCTTTTCGACGTATAACGAATTACAGAATTTATTATCGGTTTCATAAAATTTGACCACAATCTTCCCATGTCTCTATGTGTAAAAAACTTTGCAACAGACCCAATAAAATTATCAAACTTTTTTATAAAGAAATGAATCGAGTACATTAAATAAGAGCATGTTTTGAAAAAAGATTGATCAAAACATGCTCTTTAGACTTGTCTTTATATCAAGGTTATTAGTAATAATTTAATCAAACTTTATTTTAAAGCTACAAGTATATCCAAGTTTAAGAGATTTTTTTGCACCAGAACCAGATTTTTCTTATATTTTTTTAATAATCCTATTAAGTTTTTTGTAAAATTCACCTTTTGTTTTTACATGATTAAACTGATTCGGATTCATATTAGCTTTTTGAGAGAGTGCTACAATCTCTTCTTTTGTAATTGAATCTTTAGTATTTATAGATGCTATATTTGTATATTTTCCATCTTCTGTTTTTGGAATTTCTAAAATTCCTTTATTTACAAGATCCACTACAGCCTTATGCTCTGAAGAATGTGTATCTACACCGGTAATTTTCCAATTATGCATAACTTTTGGCGTGTATACACCATTCTTTACCTCTTTTAAATATGTAATAGCAAGGTTACGAATGGTTCCACCTGTTTCTCCGAATGCATTCTCTTGTTTAGATGACCAAATTTGTTCAAACTTACGTCCCTCTAAAGCTCCCCCTTTTGCCTGAAGAGCCTCCATTCTATATGCATTCATTCCCAGCGTCATAACATTGCTCATTTTGATTGGTTTATTTGTACGAATAGATCGTAAATTTGTAATTCTACTTCCATATGGTTTTGTTAAGTCAATTTCGTATTTTACGCCTCCAAAGAAATCGTTCGTACTGTATTTAGACGCACGGCGGGTTTTATCAAAGCTAATTGTTACATCTCCGGCACGAGATGAGTTAAAATACCCTGCCGCCCATTCCATGTAGTCTTTTAAATCTTTCCCAGTTATCTTATATACTGTAATTTCTCCCAAAGCATATTGGTAATTATATGCAATATCTTTCTTCTTAATAGGACCTACATCCAAACGGGCATAATCGTTATCAATTTGATGGGCTACTACATCTGCTTTGCTGTAATAGAGCATGACTTCATGAAAAAAATCTGATAAAGGTGTCTCTTGAATTTGCACACTTGGAATACCCTTTATTTCATTTTCAGGAACAAGATTTCTACCCTTTAATTGAGCGACTACAACATTTGCATCTCCTCTCGCATACTCGTGAAAAGGTGTTAGTGTTGCTTCAAGTGTAGGATCAGATAATACCGTTGTTCCATCAGCATTTTTTACAGGTAAAGCGGTAGCTGTTTTATCTTTTAAAACCAGCTTCCCATCTTGCTTTGTAAAAGTAAGGTCAATACGTGAGATATGCGTTCCATATTTATCTGGTTCTGTAATAATAACACCATTTACAACTTCTTTTTTAACAAGTTTATGCATATGAGCTGCAAAAATAGCACTTATTTCCGGACAAGCATTCGCAATATCTTGAACCCCAGTACCAGGGATTCCATTCTCATTTTCTAGTCCCATATGCATAACCCCTACCATTACATCTACTTTACCTTCTAATTCTTTAATTACCTTTTTTGTCTCTTCTACTGGATTTTTCACCACTAAACCAGCCAAATGATCTGTCCCTTTTTCAAAATCACTAATCATTGGTGTATTCATGCCAATAATCCCAACTTCAATTCCACCTTTTTCAACAATCGTATATGCAGGAAGAAAACGCTCTCCATTCTCCTTATAAATATTTCCTGCTAACGTCTTTCCCTTATATTGCTCACTAACTTTTTTCAATGTATCTAATCCAAAGTTGAATTCATGATTTCCAAATGCCCAAGCATCGTATCCCATTGCGTTCATCGCTACCATCATTGGAGATTGTGGCTTATCATTGAATAATTCTACTGAGTTTCCTTGAATTGTATCCCCGGCATCTAATAATATGGTATTTGGATTTTCTTGACGTACCTTCTTTATAACCGTATAAAGCTGCGTTAAACTTCCACTCATATTTGCACCATCAAGCGCATAATCCCAAGGCATAAATCTACCATGAATATCTGCAGTACCCAATAATGTAATATTAACATCAGATTCCTCAGCTTTAGAGATAGCTGGTTTGACTGTTACTGCTGTTCCAAGAAGTACAAGAATAACAAAATAACATACATAGTTCTTCCATTTCATTTTTGGCATAATAACAATATTTCTCCCCTTTTTGTATTGTCATAAAGTTGCTTGAACTTTAAAAATGTAACTTATTATTTGGAAAACTTCAACTACAAAAGATAATTTTGGAGGTTCTGGTGCAAAAAAATCTTTTAAACTTGGATATACTGATATTACTACTCTAGAAAAGGTGTGTGATCAGTATGGAAAAGGAAAATTTTTTTAAATGGAAGCATTATCAGCCGGAACTCATCTTATTAACAGTAAGGTGGTATCTACGGTACAATTTGAGCTTTCGTAACCTGGTGGAAATGATGGAGGAAAGAGGTTTATCCATTACTCACACAACGATTATGCGCTGGGTTCATCAATATGGGCCTCAATTAGAAGAGAAAATACGATATCACCTTAAATCAATAAATGACTCATGGAGAGTCGATGAAACCTATATTAAAGTAAAAGGACAATGGTGTTATTTATATCGTGCCATTGACAAAGAGGGGCAAACGCTTGATATTCAACTGCGTAAAAAGAGAGAGACACAAGCGGCATATGCTTTTATGAAAAGACTGGTTCGAACTTATGGAGAACCAACGGTTCTGACTACAGATAAGGCTCCTTCTTTAATTTACGCATTTAAAAAATTACAGAGGATAGACTTTTACAAAAATACCTTTCATCAAAACGAGCTATTTTGTCTGAATTATCGGAAAAAATATCGTAAAAATGTTGATGATGTGGTAAGATTATAGATGAAAAAGAGTATGAATTCACGTTGTAGCGTGAATTCATAAGAAAGAAGCCAATTTGTATAGGAATTGGCTTCTTTCTTAAGTTCGAATAAAAACAGAATTGTCTTTAAATCTTTATTAGGGGAAAGTTTTAAAGAAGAATTCAGCTTGGTTATAGTTTTACATAATTGTTAGATAAAGTAAATTGATATTTTTCGAGCTGAATATTCAGAATATTAATTCTGGGTATATCCATCTACAAATAAGTAATTGATGAGTTTTATAAAAGTCAGGAAAGAGAAAACTGATGCGTTGCAATTTCTTTCATTCATCCATTAATGGAATGAATGAAAGAGCCGAGAGTATTTACATTGGATAAGACTTCAGACAACATATGGTTACACTCTTCTTGCACACATTCTCTCTTGAACCATTCCGTTGTCTTCCCCTACTATTTTAACTTCAACACTGCGTTAACCGGGTTATGATCACTGTTTTCAAACTTCAAATCATGCCCTTGTACGCTCACAATCTCCACATTTGGAGACACTAAAAATCCATCGATAATCGTAACAAAGTTCTCATCTTCGACATAGCTCTTTACATTATCACGAACTGTCCAAACAGTATCATCAACAGCCCACTGGAATCCACCATCAGTGAAATCTTCTGGCAGCTGTACTAACCACTCTGGCCATTCTTCTTTAAACTTCGGATCTTTTAACTGCACATCAGATAATAGCTGATTCCAGTCTCCGCCAAGCACGAGATAATCGCCATTTTTATAATGCTTATTCATATACTCTTTCAAAAACTCAACTTGTTGCTTTCGAATGTTTCCGCCCTTATCATATGCAGATAAATGAACGTTCACCATTCGTAAATATTTCCCGTTATCAACTGGAACCTTATGCTCAACAATCGCTCGATCTAATTCGAATAATTGACGAAGCCACATTTCTCTTCCAGGAAGCTGATATCTCGTCACTTCTTCTACTTTATATTTTGAGAACGAACCAAGTCCACTGTTCGTATATCCGTGCGGCTTCTTAATTGGCACCGGCACCCACTGCGCATTAAAGTTATAACCAAACGTAGACGCATGATCTTTCAGTCCATCTTGAAACGCCTTATACTGATTCACATCAAATGAACGAAGTGACTTCTCATCCATCTCTTGCACTAAAATAAAATCAGAATCTTCCTTTTGTAAGAAAGACAGCATATTGCTGATATTCTTTTCTGTTTGCTCTTTACTACTAGAGCGCGAACCCGTCCCTCCGTCTAAGAAGAAATCTTGATCCTTATCTAAACCGCCGTAGCCAATATTAAACGTTGTCGCCTTAAACTCTTCCCCAACCTTAAGAATGCGCTCGTTATTATTTGCCACCTTCAACTTCTCAACATCCTTATGCTTCACATCCGTAATTACCACATACGTAATAAACGCCGCGAAAGCACCAAATATTGAGCCTGTACCCCATAATAAACCTTTCAATACCTTCTTCAAGCTCATGACTCCCTTATTCTCTTTATATAGTTTGCATACGTGGTTATTTTAACATGTTCTAGACGTAAACATAAAGTAACTCTAAAATATACAATAAAAGTGGTTCTGTAGTAAAGTTTTCGAAATTCAAGTACACTTTGGAAAAAGATGACGGCACAATAAAAGGCATTGAAATCATTCATGCCCTATACAAACAAAGGCGAACTCTTCAAATAGGCTCCGCCTTTTCGGTGTATAACGAATTACAGGAATTATTAATGGTTGCATAAGCATTTAACGATGCAACCCTAGATTTTCTATGTTTTGGATAACTTTGCAACAGAACCAATTACTTTATATTCGCTTAATTCCTGTTGTTTCTTTTTTATAAAAGAAGGAATTTTATCTTTTTTGTCTAATTATATCTAGGTTTGCAAAAAGGGATTCTACAACTTTGGAGGAATTATCATGGTAAAATATATTTCAATTCTTGGTTCAACTGGCTCAATTGGTACGTCTGCATTAGATGTAGTTACTTCTCATCCGGAACATTTTAAAATTATTGGTTTAACAGCAAATCACAATATTGACCTTCTTGAAAAACAAATATATACATTTTACCCTCGAATTGTAAGCGTAAGTACAAAAGAATTAACAGATGATCTTCGGAAGCGAATTCCTACAGATACAAAAGTCACATATGGAACAGATGGATTAATTGAAGTTGCAACTCACCCTGATTCTACTCTTGAAGCTCATCATAGCATTGCAAAGCCAGATTTGGAAACAGTATTAGACGCCGATCATTGGGCTCGTGAATATGCAAACGAATTATTAATTAGAAAATGAAAAAAGAGCTAGAACAGAACGCGTCTTTTTTAGCTCTCCATTTTACGTGTTCTTTTGTTTTAATACATTTACGTTCACGGAATTGTAAAGAAATGTATCTAAGATATCGCATACAGAAGGATTTATAGTGAGTATTAGTTATGGTCACTGGGAAAGTTCTTTTTAATTAATATAAGCTATATATGGAATACAGAAACCTAAAAAATTGGAGGTAATTATGAAAACTTTCATATATATGGTGAGACACGGAGATTCACCGAAATCTGGAAAAGAAAGAGCGAGAGGATTAACGGAAAAAGGAAAATTAGAAGTTCAACGAATAACAGATGTATTACAAGGTGAGGGAATTGACGTTGTTATCTCAAGTCCATACAATCGTTCAATTCTAACTGTTCAGCAATTAGCGAAGCAAATAGGAAAAGAAGTTTTAGTATTTGAAGACTTAAAAGAGAGAATTTTTATTGCTGAAGAGGAACGAATGTCGGATAAAGAATTATTTCCTTTGATAACAAAGTCATTCTTAGAACCCGACTTTGCTTTAACGGGAGGAGAGTCTAATGTCGACTGTCAGAAACGTGCTATAAAAGTCTTAAAAGAATTATTAAACACCTATCGAGGGCAGAAAGTAGTATTAGGCACTCATGGAGCTGTTATGACTTTGATGATGGGGTATTATGACAGTAAGTATGATTTGAATTTTTTACTACATACATCAAAACCAGATATATACAGAATGGAATTCAATGGACAGGAATTGGTGGAGGTTAAAAGATTATGGGAAATTTCATAGATTGACTATATTCATCCATAGCGTCTCCCAATGACGTGTATTATAAACAATGGGGTTACTGCGGTAACTCTTTTTCTTATGGTACTAACGGGGGATTAAGTTCAACAATCTAAAAAAATCGGTTCCTTAGCGTACAAAATTCACGGTTTGTTCTTGCTATCCCGAGATGAAATGGGAGGGAATAGTTTTTGGGCAGGATACCTTTAAAGTTATTTTTTAAATCAATCCTATTTTTTTTCTTAAGCGGTATTGTTGTTTATTCTATATTTCAGATTATTTTTGTCTGGAGTGTTTCGACAGGATTAGGGAGGGATGATATAGTCGGATTTTCTGATAATAAGTATGTAATTGGTCGTCCACCTGTTAGCTATAACTTATATAAAAAAGATAGTGGGGAAACTATATTAGATAATGTTATTGGTTATAAAAAGGGAAAAACTAAAAGCTATGTTCGGAATGAAATTGAATTTGTAGTGATAAATGAGATAAAGGGTAGCTATGAACTGTATAAAATAGAAAAGGCTTCAGAAAAGGATATAGAACGGCTGAAAGAAATGAAGGAATTAGAATAAAAGAGACTATCTGAAAGGTAAAAATGCACACTTGTTATTGTTAAATCTAAAAAATGGTTTAGACTGATAACTGAGTTTTATTTCATGAAAAGAGTCATTATTAAAATAAAGTATTAGGGGTTCAGTCCCATGCTCATCAACTTAAGAATTCAGAATTACCCCAAAATGAAAAACTGAGCTTTTTTGTTACAATTTAGCAGAAAATTTCGTTATGGGAGTACTATCAACCTAACAAGACAAAATACCCCCTAAAATGAAAAAGACGTTATTCTTTCTGAGAAATCATGGGAAAGGATAACGTCTTTTTATCAATATGACGGTATCCTATATGAAAATTAGGGTTCTGTTGCAAAGTTTTCTAAACTAAGCTACACTTTCGAAAAAGAAAACGAGGAGAATCACAGATGGGATATTTTAAAGGGAACCAGTTCAAGAAGAATCTTATTTTAATAGCTGTTGGCTACTATTGTCGTTTTTCTTTAAGTTATCGCGATGTGTCTGGAATTCTCAAAGAACGTGGTATTTCTATTCATCCAACAACTATCATGCGCTGGGTTCATGAATATGGAAATCTTATCTATCACATTTGGAAGAAGAAAAACAAAAACATATTGTTATCTTGGCGTTTGGATGAAACCTATGTCAAGGTGAAAGGGAAATGGTGTTATTTATATCGAGCAATTGATAAAAAGGGACAAACACTTGTTATTCAACTTCGTCAAAAACGGGACACACAAGCAGCATATGCTTTTATGAAAAGACTTGTTCGAACTTTTGGAGAACCAACTGTTCTGACGACAGATAAGGCCCCTTCTTTAGCTTTCGCATTCAAAAAATTAAAGGAGATAGGTCTTTACAAAAATACCTTTCATCGTACAATCAAGTATCTCAATAATATCATTGAGCAAGATCACCGACATGTGAAACGTCGATTCTCCCGTTCTTTAGGATTTCAAAGTCTTCAACCAAACTTCGTTTTTTCGACGTATAACGCATTACATGAATTATTAATAGTTTCATAAAACTGGCCCACATTATTCCCCATCTCTTTGTGTCTTCGGAAACTTTGCAACAGAACCCTTTCTCTTCTAATTGAGATCCATATTGATGAACCCAGCGCATAATCGTTGTGTGAGTAATGGATAAACCTCTTTCTTCCATCATTTCCACTAGGTTTCGAAAGCTCAAATTGTACCGTAGATACCACCTTACTGTTAATAAGATGAGTTCAGGCTGATAATGCTTCCATTTGAACAAATTTTCCTTTTCCATACTGGTCACGCACCTTTTCTAGAGTAGTAATATCAGTATGTCCAAGTTTAAGAGATTTTTTGCACCAGAATCCGAAAAAGTTAAGATATTGACCAATTATAAAGAAAAAGACTCCTCAATTCGGAGCCTTTTTTAGCTGCTATAAAAGTATGGGTATACTATTTGAAAAGTAATAATTTAGGATTCATGCACATATAGGATAATTTTTTTCGAATTTATAGTAGTTCTAAAAATTATATAGCTTTAATGACAAATTGAGATTGAGGTATATATAATAATTGAGCTGTTAAGGAAGTTGTTGTGTTAGCAAAAGGCAATGATTCCTTATAAGGAAATTTATTATACACTATTTCATTAATCTCAAAAGTCTTATACAATTTTTTAAGGATTTTTTGAGAAATTTTATTTGTACAAGCAGCAATAAAATCAAAATCTCTTGTACTTATTTCCTGAATAGCATGTGAAATAAGAGTAGTGACTACCCCACTGCCCATCCAATCTGGATGACAAGCGCCCATATCTAGATAGACTAATCTTTCTTTATCTAAATTTGAAAACTCAATTGATTCCGTTTCTAAAGTATCTAAGAGTAGAAAAATAGGATCCATTTGTGGACACAGTTCACTCGCTTTATCTTTATCTATTAATGGTTGGGTTACTTTTCTTGTTAAAAGAACACCAACAATTTGAAAGTTTTCTATTGCTACAAATGACATAGATTGAGATACAGCTTGTTTTACCATTTCCTCGCACATTTTGTGAAAAGGAGCAAAAGGAATTTGTAAACTGCTTACAAGAGGTTCGTTATTCACAAAAGAATGTGCAATTAAATGTGCTGCATCTTTCACGTGGTGTGTATCTAGTAGCTCTATATTCATATATTTTTCCTCATTTCTTAATATAGATAGTGGTAAATTGAAATTAGATATTGATTAAAAGGGATTGGAAATTTTATTTAATGTAGTTAAGTTTAAATATTAAAGCGCTAACAAATAAGGTTATTAAACATATGAATAAATCTGTTTAGTAGCAATCGATACATGTTTATGAAGAAATGCTACAATCTCATCTAAACATTCAACATTTGTATATGGCGAGATAGAAAAGAATTTTAATGTAGAAATTGGTTTTCTATCACAACTGTTTATTACATCTACTACACAAGAACGAGTTGTATCGCCAAAGAATATTTGATCACGATTTTTTCCTAGGTAATTAAATAGTTCTATATTTAACCGATTTGTATCCTCAATCTCTTCTTGTGTTGCGAGACCTGTACGCTCCTTTTCCCAATTTACCTGGCCATCTCCATTCATATAGAAACGAAATGTTGTAATTGGTCCATAAGTAAAATCATTTGTTATTGCTACTTGAGGAAGAGCCTTGCGCAATTTCTCCCTAAATAATAGATTTACACGAACATAATTTGCTAATAATTTTTGATATCCTTCAATTCCAAAGGCTAATAAATTTATATACATCGGAATAGAACTACCAGCTCGTGAACATTCTAAGGTATAGCCTGTATGATAACTGCCATATGATCTATTCCCAAGATAAGGTGTGTCATTTTGTTCGATGTCCATAAGTTGTAAGTCAGTATGATTTTTCACGATTAAAATACTTGAAGTATAAGGTGTTTGTCCTAATTTATGAAAATCAAAACATACACTATCTGCAAGAGACATATATTGCATTTTCCCTTGAACGAGTTGTAAGGCATCTTTCACATCAGGTTCAAATGAGAGTGGATTTTCTTCAAAGTTATAATTATTAAAGAAACCATAGAATCCGCCCATTGCAGAATCTGCATGAATATAAATAGGTTTTAATTTATATTTTTTCTGTATTGATTCAGCACTATCTTTAATTTTTTCTATATCATCAATTGTAAATGTATCTGTTGACCCCATAGTAGCTAGAATATAAAGGGGGATACCTCCGTTTTCAATAACATTTATCATTTTATCCTCTAAATCTTCTATATCCATAGAATTTGTATAAGGGTCAGTTTTCACTTTAATTAGGTGATTTGTCCCAATGCCAGTTGCTTCAGCTGACTTTAATAAACTATAGTGTGCATTTTCAGAAGCAAAGCAATATACATTTTGTGGAACACCGTGTTCCTTTGCTAATGGAAATTGTTTAGCAATTGCTAAACGTAAGCTTGAAAATACACATCCTTGTCCACCCCATGTTGTATAACCACCGCTATTATGCGGATTATAACCGATCAGTTTTGAAAGCATGGATACAACTTTTACTTCTGCTTCAGCTGCCCCAGGGCCATATACATCCCAAACGCCATTACCATTTAAAAGCGCCATGGTCATTGTACCTAATAGTGATGGAATACTTGGTAGTGGTACAGCGTTAGACAAATAGTATTTATTTGGATAAGGATGACCATTCATAAATTGGTTTAGTTCTTCCATAACCTCAGACATAGCAATTCCAGCCAGTGGTATATGACTTTGGTGAATTAAGTTATTGTAATATCCATCTGATTTTTCCTCACAGTTACCTAAAGATGCTTGGTCTTCATTTTTTAATCGGCTAAGATTTTCAACTATTTTCTGCATAGATTCTAAAAAAAGTTTTTGTTTTTTTTCATTTCCATCAGCGCTCGGAAATAGATTCAAAATATCTTGCATGTGGCCACTTCTCCTTGTGAAAATATGGATTTTTATTTTACCTAGTTAAATATACGAGTGAAATGATTTGTGTTTATCCTTTAGAATGTGTATGAATCAGGAGCTGTTTAGAAAAAAATGTAATTCCATAGAAAATTATATGAATTCTGGAATTTAAAGTAAAGGAAAAATTTTTTGATTAATTTTAAAAAGTAATTGCGATATAATGAAGTTGCTAAAAAATTTTCTGAATTAATTATTTATTCTTCAGTATTACAAACTTTATTAAATTTAAATTGTGCCCTAGCAGATATTCAAATAACGTAATAGATATTTGAATATAATGAAAAACGCCTTATAATGTAGTTTAAGGTTCTGTTGCAAAGTTTCCGAAGACATAAAGAGATGGGGAATATTGTGGGCCAGTTTTATGAAACTATTAATAATGGTTCTGGTGCAAAAAGATAATGAAGAGTAAAAAGAATGATTCATTCCTAACGGAATGACTGCTTATGCGGTAAGGCCAAAGAGAATATTAATCAGTTGTATCTGCTTTTGGACAGACTTTTCCCCATGGAAAGTGTGTCCTTTTCTAATATTTATGAATATTTTCAGTGTACACAATGACAGTATTTTTTGCACCAGAACCCCTGAAAGCATACAACTAAGGCAAGTTAGATATCTCAATAATATAGTGGAACAAGATCATCGTTTTATTAAGAAACGTGTTCGTTCTATGTTAGGGTTCAAGTCTTTTGGCGCAGCTACATCCATTCTTGCAGGAGTGAAAGCTATGCATATGATTAAAAAAGAACAGATTGATTTACGGGAGCAGTCTGTCCAAAACCAGAAAGAATTCATCCATCGATTGTTTGGGCTTACAGCATAAAATAGAATTCCGCTAGAAATATATGAGCTATATTATCTTTTATTTTATCTTTGCACCAGAACCAAATATACGTGTATATTTGGGCCTCTATCTAATTAATATTTCGTTATATTTATATTAATTATTACAAAACAAAAGAACACTCAACATGAGTGTTCTTTTGTTTTGTTCTCGCGTATTGAGATGACTGTTTCAAAATCTCGTTTGGGGACTTGATTTTGACAAATTGTTACTGCACTTATAGGTTAACATCGTGAAAATAGATTGTAAATTAAGAATATTCATACGTAATTTTGTTAATGTTCAGTATAGATATTTATCACTATGGCTATAGGAAATATAATTTTGCTATGTTGAAAGTGGTCATCTAACTAAAGGATACGTTCTTGGTACCTGTACTTTGTGCGGGAATCTTTCATAAAGAAAAAACACCTTTACCAGTACATTTCTTCGACTTTATAGTTGCTTTAATATTTATGGGTGTTGCAACAACCGTAAAAGAACAAAAGAAAATAAGAGTGTTATTCTTTTTTTGTAAGAATCATTAAAATAATGTTTTTTAAGAGATTTAGGAAGAATATCTAGTTTTTGCAAAGGCAGTTATTTGCTAACCGGAGAATATGAATAAATAGAAAATGGGATTTGTTTATCGAAAAGTATTTTTATTGTTAAACAGGCATGTCAAAGTGCTCAGGAATATATTTCTCAATAATGAAATGAGCTAATCATATGAAATATTAAAAAATATTTGTTTATAATAGACTCTAAATTAAAAGGTCAATCAAATATTAATTTAACTTTGTTAATGAGTTTGAAAGGAGCGAGTATTATGGCGAATGTACTTGTAATAAATTTTCCTGGAGAGGGGCATATCAACCCGACATTAGCAGTTGTAAGTGAATTAGTACACAGAGGAGAAAAAGTTGTTTCGTATTGTATAGCGGACTATAGAAATAAAATTGAAGCAACCGGTGTGGAATTTCGAGCATATGAAAATTTTCTTCCACAAATCAATATTATGAATCGAATTAATGAAGGCAATAGTCCTGTCGAAATGTTGTCCAATATGATTGCAGCTACAGATCGTATTGTAAACCAGATTCTAGAGGAAATAAAGGAAGAACAATATGATTATATTATATATGATAATCATTTCGCAGTAGGTCGCATTATAGCAACTGTTTTACAGTTACCTAAAATTTCTTCTTGTACAACATTTGCTTTTAATAATTACATCACTTTTAATGAAGAATCTGAATCGAGAAAAGTAGATGAAAATTCTCCATTATATCAATCATGTTTATTAGGAATGGAACGATGGGAAGAGAAATATGGGATTAAGTGTAATAACTTGTATGATATTATGAATCACCCTGGAGATATTACGATAGTATATACATCTAAGGAATATCAACCGTTTTCTCAAGTATTTAATAATTCTTTTAAATTCGTTGGGCCATCAATTGCAGTACGTAAAGAGGTAGGAAGCTTTCCAGTTGACATTTTAAAAAAGAAAGTTATTTTCGTTTCCATGGGGACAGTCTTTAATGAGCAACCAGATTTATATGAGAACTGTTTTGAAGCATTTAGAAATATGAATGCAATGGTCGTGTTAGTGGTCGGGAAAAGGATAAATATAGACCAATTTGAAAATATTCCAGAGAATTTTAAAGTGTTTAATTATGTACCTCAATTAGAAGTATTACAGCATACAGATGTATTTGTTACACATGGTGGTATGAACAGTTCTAGCGAGGCGTTATATTATGGTGTCCCGTTAGTTGTGATTCCAGTTACAGGGGATCAGCCATTAGTCGCGAAACGAGTCACTGAAGTGGGAGCCGGAGTTCAGCTTGATCGCAGAGCATTAACTCCTGAAATGCTGCGTGAAGCAGTAGAAAAGGTAATGAATGATAAGGAATTTAAAGAAAATAGTCGTAAGATTGGAGAGTCTTTACGTGAATCTGGTGGCTATAAACAGGCAGTTGAGGAAATTGTAAAGTTCACTTCCAATTGTCGTGTGTAGACAAATAATGTAACAAGAAACTTAAAATGACAACTAGAAATCTACTCTAATAAAAATATATAGAAATGGAGAGATTTTTTATGTCAAAAGCGTTGGTTATAAATTTTCCTGCAGAAGGTCATATCAATCCTACAATTGGTCTTGTTAATGAATTAGTGAATAGGGGAGAAGAAGTTATTTATTATTGCGAGGAAGAATATCGCCATAAATTAAAGAATATAGATGTTGAATTTCGAAACTATGGAGATTACTTAAAAGAAATTAATTTAAAAAATAGAATGAAGGATATGTTTCACCCTTTACAAATGATGTATAGATTTTTAAGGGTAACAGAGAATGCCATCCCTTTTCTTTTAGAAGAAATTACTCGTGAAAAGTATGATTATATGATCTATGATCAGCATTTTCTTTTAGGCAGAATTCTTGCTGAAATGTTACCTATACCTACAATTGCGTCCTGTACAACATTTGCTATGAATAAAGAAATATTGGAGGAAATTCCACTGGGAAACATCGAATCTAATCCTACTTCACCATTGGTTGAGGAATGTCAAATGATTGTAAATAGAATTAGTGATCGTTATGGGGTGAATGTTGATTCATTAGAGCAACTTTTTCATTATGAAAGTGACATGACATTAGTTTTTACTTCTAAATATTTTCAACCTCATGCTCATTGTTTTAATCATACCTTTAAGTTTATAGGACCTTCTATCACTTCACGGCAGGAAATAGTAGAATTTCCTCTTTATAGGTTAGACGGAAAAGAGGTTATTTACATTTCGATGGGAACAGAGTTAAATAAACAGCCGGAATTTTATGAGAAATGTTTGCATGCATTTAAAGAATTTAATGGAATAGTTGTAATTTCTGTAGGTAAGGAAATAGAGATGCGACGTTTTCTTAATATGCCACCCCATTTCATTATTCGTCCTTATGTTCCACAGTTAGAGGTTTTAAAATATACAGATGTCTTTATTACACATGGTGGTATGAATAGTGTAAGCGAAGGATTATATTATGACACGCCTCTTGTTGTTTTACCAATTACAAATGATCAACCTTTTGTAGCAAAAAGAGTCGAGGATTTAAATGCTGGTTTGACTTTGGATTATACAAAAATTACATCTGATTTATTGAAAGAAACGGTAAGGAATGTACTTAATAACAAAACTTATAGGGAAGGAAGCAAAATAATTGGTCAGAGTTTACGTGAAGCAGGTGGATGTAAGAAAGCAGTTGATGCAATATTTCAGTTTAGAAGAGAATTTTTGTCTAGTTCCCTTGATAAATGAATTGACGATAAGTACTTTGAGCTATACTCATTAATAAGAGTTGCGAAAGACATATATCGATATAACTCTTCGGTGAATAAAGATAATTCGTGTTTTTGATGCAAGTCCATAAAAAGCACGTCACTCTTACTCATTAACATAAGAAGATAGTAACGTGCTTTTAACTTTGAATATATTCTAAATACTTAAGGTGATGGATGTGAGGTAGCACATCATGCCTATCAGCCTATCAGAAAAGTTTGCCACATCGCTATCCAGCTAACAAAATAAAATTCCCCTAAAATGAAAAAATACGCTATTCTTTCTGTAGAATCATAGGAAAGGATGGCGTTTTTGTATGTCAATTTCTGTATCAGATGAATTAGGGGTACGGAAACGATTCAGGGAATGAGGTGCCACTCTGGCATTTACTTACAGAACGATTTGAGGAATGCTCTGACATATCTAAATCTTCCCCATTTAAATTTACAAAAGAAGAGTCCATTTTTGATTTTTCTTTTTATGTGTTCGTAAAGGTATACCTTTACAGATATATAGAAAACTAAAAAAAACCACGTCTATAAATATTAATTTTTAATTTTACAGACATCTGTTTATTTTATATACCTTTACAGACATTATTGATGTAATTACCAGTGAGGTGTGGCATATGAAACATAAAAAATTTGGATATGTACGAGTTTCAAGTAAAGATCAAAACGAAGAACGACAAATTCAAAATATGAAGGATCTAGGGATAGAAGATCGAGATATTTTTCATTGATAAAGAATCTGGAAAAAATATGGAGCGAGAGAATTACCAAATGCTAAAGCGTCTTGCTCGTACTGGAGATACCATTGTATTTGATTCCTTAACAAGACTTGGGAGAAATAGGAATGATACATTAGAAGGATTTAGGTACTATGAAAAACATAGAGTAAATTTACAATTTATAAAGGAACCATATATTAATGTCAATTACACTGGAGAAAGTACAAATGATGTCATTCAGAGTGCGATTCAAAAAGCAACTCTTACAATATTATCAGCCTTTGCAGAAAAAGAGCGCATTGATATTAAACAACGTCAAGCTGAAGGAATTGCTCTTGCCAGAAAACAAGGTAAACGTTTAGGACGTCCGCCTGTCGAAATAACAGAAGAATTCACGGATGCTTACAAGGAATGGAAATCCGGTTCAATTACAGCAGTAGGAGCCATGAAAAAGTATGGCATCAAACGTTCTTCATTTTATAAACTTGCTAAACAATATGAAGAAAAAATAAAATAACAATCTGTCTTATTAACATTATCTTAAAGTTAAAGGTAAAGGACTGGAATAAGAAAATAGATTAATTCATAGGGAGGATGCAATGATGAACCAAAAAAAGTTAGAAATGGCTTTTAAAAGATATAGCAAAAATTTTGTGGATGGAATCAAATTTGAAGATGTTAAAGATAAATATAATGTCAGTAGAAGAGAGAATGAGAAAATCGTTGAGCAAAATGAAACAGAGAAAGATCACATACTATTAATAAATCTATATAAAATTTCCTCATATCACTTGTCACTATGGAAAAACGATGTATTGATCAGCG